>CAJTTC010000004.1 GCA_910579295.1 uncultured Christensenella sp.
GAAGCGGAAGAAGCGGCTGGCGAGTTAGGCGCGGAGGTCGTGTACGTGCAGGGCGACGGAGTTGTCTTTAACGAGAGCAAGACGATAACCGAGCTGTACGAGGAGCTGAGCGCGGAGCAGAAGAGCTATTTCGACGAGCTGCGCGAAGAGGCTTTGACCAAGCCGAACAGCGAGTTGTCCATATCGCGCAACTTCATAACGGTAAAGATAGGCAAGAGAAATCTTATCAAGCTGTTGATAAAGCGCGGTGTGACGGTGGCGGAGTTTATGCTTGAAAACGAGCAGTTGAAGCAGTTGAGACTGAGCGACAAGAACAAGCGCGGCAAATCGACGATAAAGGTTAAGCCGACGGTTGTGCAGGTGCTCGACCTGCCTTCGTTGAAGGTTGCCGTTGATATGATTAACCTTGCGTATGAGGAATTAATGCTCGACGACTAAAACATTAAGGTTAATTTATATCCCTCACCACCGCTTACGCGGAGCCTCCCCCTTTGGAAGGGGGAAGCCAAGGGGAGAGGAATGAAGTAATAAGAAAATCCCTCACCACTGCTTACGCAGAGCAAGATAAGGAGTGCCGACAGAGGGGATTGCAACAAAACTGAAATAATATCCCGCTTAGCGCGAACGTGTGCGCTAAGCGGGAATTATTATTTATAGGAAAATATTAAGTTTATTGTGATGGCGGCGATTAGTTGTCGCTATTATCTTCGGGCTTCTTTTTGGAAGTCTTTTCTTTTTTTGTTTTTTTACCGTCCTTTTTGGAGCTGACCAACGTAAGGTACAGTATTGCTATTATAACCAACCCTACGATTATTACTGCGAGGATAACGGAAGTGACGTTTGTGTCGTATTGAAATTCCTCGTCGCCGCCCTCGGTGGGCTTTTTATCTTCGGCGGCAAAGTTGTACGGCGTTAAAAAGTCTGCCGCAACAAATCCGCTCACCGTCTTTCCGTCCTCGGTATACGTAACGCGGTAAAACACCTTGTCCAAAAAGTCGAGCGTGAATTTTTCGGTGACGGTTACGTAGTGCTCCGCGCCGCTTTCCAGCGTTGCAATGCGCGTGCCCGTACTCATAAAGGGAGAGGCGTATACGCCGACGGAGGTCACGGCATAAGCCGCGCGTATCCCCGCTTCGTTTATCTGCCAATCGTTGGCGGGCGGGGTATATTCATAGTCTGTCAAATCAGCCGTTGCGGTAATGAAACACCCCTCGTTCGTGGCAACCAGCGATGCGTTCCCGCTTTCGCACAAAACAAGGCAGGGAATATCGCCCTCCGTCTTTTTTGTGTAGATCTGCTTGAAGTATTCGCCCGTCTGTTCGGGGTCAATCTGAGTACGGTATGCGCCTCTGTTGATAATCGCCGTCTTTACCTGATAATTTTCGGCTTTGAGCGCCGTCGCGGCGTCCCCCGATTTTATATGGTCGGCGTCCTTGAAATCGGTGTAGGAGAGGTCGAGCTCTGTTGCCGCGCCACCCTCGATTTTATATAGAGCGGGCTTCGAAGTAACGGCGTTGTCCTTGACTGCGTAAATAACTCCGCCGTATTTTTTCATTATAGAGAAGCCGTCGCCTACCGTATTGCGCGTGCCGTCGTTCCAATAATCGAGCGTGCCGTCGCCCCTTTCAAGCGTGTAGAAAACGCTGTCGCTGAGCGCTACGTGCGAGCTTGTCAGACTCTGAAATTCGTGGCTTTCGACGGCGGTCGGCTTAGCCGAATAGAGGTAAGTGCTGCCCGAAGAGTTGCGGAAGTACAGGTTTCCCTCATCGTCACCGTCTAGCATAGCTATTTCCGACTCGTGGATAAATTCACTGCGCTTTCTCTCGCCGCTCTCGTCGTAGGACAGAATGCAGATGCTTGTGTTATAAGCGAACGCCACCGTGTCGCCGCATACGGCATAATCCTTTATGGGCGCAGAAAAGGTGAGCTCCCGCTCGAAATCCTCGGGATAGACCGTTGCCGTTCCCTCGGCTGCGAAAACTCCGCCCACAGATATTACCGTCGCCGCGCACAGCGCCGCAACCGCTATTTTTAAAACACCTTTAACTCTCACTATAGAAATTATATCACCTTTGTTTTTTCTTGTAAAGGATTTAAAGCCTGACTTTAAAAAGCGCATTTTACTAAATTTCACTTATTTTTTCAAAATTATTTTAAATATTTGTTCGTTTATTTTTTAATTTGTATGTTTTCTGTCATATTTATCGGTTATAATTAAGTTATAAAACAAACGTTCGTGTTTATTTGCGATTGTTCGATAAAAATGTTTTCGTCCGCTGAACGGGCGGGCGGCGGGAGGCGCGGTAAGTGAAGATTAAAAGGCTTATGAGGTTTTATTTCTGGGCGGGGAGTCTTGACGAAGCCTTTAACAACTTAATATTAAAAACCGCGCTTACGGCGGGCGAAGACGTATACTCGGGGTGCGTGCCGTATGCCGACAAAATCTGCGCTCTCATAGACATTAAGGAGAGACTGGGGCGGCTGTGGTTCAGGCTCGACGGCATAATGAGCGCAATGTCGGACAGGGACAGGGCTACGCTTCTCCGCTATGCCGCTAATCGGCAGGCGACGTGCGCGGAGGAGAAGAGGGAAACGCACAGGGCGGTGGTCAAGTTTACGCGCAGGGCGGGCGGACTGCTTGCGGGCGGCGGTGATCTGTATAAATTAATGTGCGCGTATCAATGCCTCATACGCCCCGCGCCCGACTGACGCGGCGGCTGACAGGTAACTTTTTTAAGCGTTTACGTTGGGTTTGCGCGTGGTCAGCCAAATAATTGCTATCACCGTTACGAACAGTACGGCAATGATAATAAAGGCGATAAGTCCTACGCTCCAACCCGACGCCCCGCCCTTTTCGTTGCTTTCGTTATCGTCGGGCTTTTCGGGTTCGGTGTCGGGGGTGTTGAGCGGATAATCGTCGTTTGCCCCCTCAATATAGCCGAACGAACCCTGACAATACACATACGAATAGACGCTTGCTCCTGAGTAATACGTGCCGTAGTATGCCGCTTCTACCGAGATTTCGTTAAGTACGGGCAGCGAAGAATTGTTGCCGTTCACAGAGAATTTTACGGTTACGGTCTTGTACAGAAACGTTACCTCCGGCACGCCGCTTTCGGACGTGAAATCTTCCTTGCGGCAATAGCCGTAGAGCGACTTGTAAATGCCCGTATCATTGGCGTAGCGCGCGTAGTACCACTCGCCCTCGTCGCGTATGACCTCTATGCAGTAGGTGTACGGCACGGCAAAAAGCGAAGAGGCTGAGTTCTTTTCGGTAAAGAAATACGCGTCGTGCACAGCCGCCCGCGCGTAGCTGACGGGAGCGGCGTATACGGGCTGTACGGCGCAGGCAAGCGCGGTAAGCAGTATGCAGACAATCAAAACCGTAAAGCGTTTCATACCCGAACATTATAAAATAAAGAAAGGGGAAAATTTACACTTATTTTGTCATAAAAGGTCTATGAACAGAGAAGAGATATTAAACCGCATTGCGCTTATCGACGGCGAGCTGAAAAGAAGGCGTGCGGAGAGCGGAGAGCTCGATAAATACAATAAGGGCAGGAAGAAGCACAAAAAACAGCTCGCGTTCCATAAATGCAAGAAGCGCAACCGCTGGGTATTCGGCGGCAACCGTTCGGGCAAGACGGAGTGCGGCGCGGTGGAAGCAATCTGGATTTTGCGCGGCGTTCACCCCTACCGTAAAAACCGTAAGGACGTTTTCGGCTGGGCGGTATCGCTGTCGCAACAGGTTCAGCGCGACGTTGCTCAGAGCAAAATTTTAAAGTACCTGCCCAAGAGTTGGATTGCCGATATAACAATGCTTTCGGGCAGAAAGGACGCTCCCGCGTCGGGCATTATCGACCAAATCAAGATAAAAAACGTGTTCGGCGGTATATCGACGCTCGGTTTTAAGAGCTGTGACCAAGGGCGGGAAAAATTTCAGGGCAGTTCGCTCGACTTCGTGTGGCTGGACGAAGAGCCGCCCAAGGACGTGTACGAGGAGTGCCTGATGCGCGTTATGGACAAGCGGGGCGACATATTCGGCACTATGACTCCGTTGAAGGGCGAAACCTTTATCTATAACGAAATCTATTTAAACCGCCGCAAAAACCCCGAGGTGTGGTGCGAGTTTATGAGCTGGGAGGACAATCCGTATCTGTCGAAAAAGGAGATCGGAATGCTGTCGCAGTCAATGGACGCTGCATCGCTTGACAGCAGACGGTACGGCAAATTTACGCGCGGAGCGGGGCTTGTATATCCCGAGTTCGACAGCGCGGTGCACGTCATTCCGCCCTTTCCCGTACCCCGCGAGTGGCAGGACGTCATTTCGATAGACCCCGGCTTGAATAATCCGTTATCGGCGCATTGGTATGCGGTTGATTGGGACGGCAACGTCTACGTGGTGGCGGAGCACTTTGCGGCGGGTATGGATATCGACGGGCACGCGCGGTGCATAAAGGAGATTTCGGAGCGTCTGGGCTGGAAAACGGACGGCAGAGGCAGGATATGCGCGCTCATAGACAGCGCGGCAAATCAGCGCACGTTGGCTTCGGTCAAGAGCGTTTCCGAGCTGTTCGGGGAGAAGGGTATTCTCGTCAACTCCAACGTAAACAAGGACGTGTTTGCGGGGATTTGCAGGGTTAAGGAGTACCTCAAACGCGGCAACGGCAAGCCTGACATTTACGTGTTTGACACGTGTGTAAATATGATTGCCGAATTTACGGGGTATTTTTGGGCGGACGGCGACAGCCCCGTCAAGCGCGACGACCACTGTATGGACGAGCTGCGATACTACATTATGAACCGCCCGCGCCCCGCCGAAAGGGAGAATGCGGAGAGCGCGGTCTATGCCGACAAAATGAGAAGGATAAGGAGGTTGAAGCCGAGGAGTGGAAAATCGTGAAAAGGTTAAGGACGCGCTTGCGAAATGTGCGGTCGGGCTGTCGGCAAGCGAGGTGACGGAGGAGTTTGCAGTGGAGAACGGCGAGCTCAAACTCATTAAAAAGAAGGTTACGCGGCGGGAAATTCCGCCCGATTTAAAGGCGGTTAAGATGTTGCTTGACGCGGACGTGCTGTCTTCGGCTACCGACGAGGAGCTTGCCGAGGAGCGGGAAAAACTTATAAAAATGTTAAAGGAGGACAACTGTGACTGAAAACGAAAGTCAAAAGAAGAGAGAAGAGGAGGAAAAGGCGCTTGTAGAGGAGGTGCAGACCGACTTTAAGCGGAGGCAGGAGGAGCGACGTGGCATAGAGCGGTCGTGGCAGCTCAATATGAATTTTCTCAACGGAAATCAGTACTGCGACGTCAACGCCATAGGTGAGTTGGAGGGCGAAAGCGGCGGCTATTTCTGGCAGGAGAAAAGGGTATTCAACTACATTGCTCCCACCGTTGATACGCGCTGTTGCAAGCTGACGGGTATTCGCCCCAGGCTGGCGGTGCGCGCGGCTTCGGACGACGATGACGACAGGCGCTCGGCAAAGCTGGCTTCGGCTATTCTTACCGCAACGTGCGAGGACTGCGCTATCGACAGCGTTATCGCCGCGGCTACGGTGTGGTCGGAGGCGTGCGGCACGGCGTTCTATAAGGTGACGTGGGATTCGTATGCGGGCAACGAGATAGGCAGACTGTCGGACGGGTCTAGCGTGCGTCAGGGCAAAGTGAGGATAACCGCCGTTTCGCCGTTCGAGATTTATCCCGATTCGCTGTCCGAAGAAAACCTGTACAATCAGCCGAGTATTATTCACGCAAGGGCCGTGCCCGTCGGCGATATATTCGCGGCGTACGGCGTCGAGGTGGACGGGCGGGATATTGACGAGTATGCTCAGTCGCCATCAAATAAGCCGTCGCACGCGACGGGACATGGCAGATATTCGCGCACGGTTAAGCACGGCTATGAGGTGGTAATCGAAAGATATGTGCGCCCCAATTCAAAAAATCCCGACGGCAGACTGACCATTGTGGCGGGGGATAAACTGCTGTTCGACGGCGCATTGCCCTATATAAACGGCGATAGCCAAAACCGCACTTATCCGTTTGCCGCGCAGTACTGCATACCGCTTGCGGGCGCGTTTTTCGGAACGTGTATAGTCGACAGGCTCATTCCCGTACAGCGCGCATACAACGCGGTGAAGAACCGCAAGCACGAGTTTTTAAACCGCATTGCTATGGGTATGCTTGCGGTTGAGGACGGCTCTGTTGATACGGACGAGCTGTTGGAGGACGGACTTATGCCGGGGAAAATTCTGGTGTATAGGCAGGGCGGCACGCCGCCGCAGATGCTCACGCTCGGCTCAGTGCCCTCGGAGTTTACCACGGAGGAGGAGCGGCTCGAAGAGGAGTTTTCCAAAATCTCGGGCACAAGCGACATTACGCAGGCGGCAAATTCGTTTACGTCCGTCACCTCGGCAACGGGACTGCAACTTATAATAGAGCAGGACGAAGCCAGACTTAACGTGTGCTACGAGCAGATAAAGGCGGCGCTTAAAACTATAGGCAAAATGTCTTTAAGGCTCTATCGACAGTTCGCTTCGTCAGTTCGGCTTATGAGCTATTCGGCGGGCAACGACGGGCTGTCGGCAATAAGCTTTAAGGGTAGCGACATAATGGGCGACGACGTGGTTTTGGAGGCTGACAGCGAAATCAACCTCACCCCCGCGCGGCGCAGAGCGGCGATATACGATATGCTGGACAAGGGGCTGTTTTCCGATGAAAACGGCAAGGTGCCCGCCGCCGTAAAGAGCAAAATTCTGGAAACGCTCGGCTATAACGGGTTTGCGGGCGGGCGCGACCTCAAAGAAATGCACAGACAGCGCGCGGCGGAGGAGAACGATACTATGAGAAGAGGCGGAGCGGCGGAAGTCAAGGAGTACGACGACCACGGCGCTCACGTCGAAGAACATACTGCATATCTGCTGTCGGAGAAACTGACGGCGGAGCAAGAGAAGCGCATATGCGCACATCTGAATAAACATAAAAGCAAAATTTCGGAGGTAAAAAATGAAGGATAATCTTAAAGAACAGTGCACGGCTACGGCAGAAGCTGCGGAGGCAGAAAGGGATAACGCTGCGGCAGAGCTGGGCAAATTCAAGGACGTTAAGACCCTTATGTCCGCCTATCAGGCTTTGGAGTCCGAATTCACCCGACGCAGTCAACGGTTGAAGGAGCTTGAAGCGAACAAGGAGAATGCGCCGACCGCGGAAGCGGCAAACGGCGGCGCTCCCTCGCACGGGGCGGAGAGCGAAGCGGAGAGGGCTAAGCCCGCTCTTGCCGACCTTGACGACGAGATAAAACAGGCTGTTATAGAGGAATACCTCAACAGCGTGTGCCAAAAGCGCGGCGTGCCGTTCGTTACGGGCGGCGGCGCGGTGGCGGCACAGAGGCGCACACCCGCCACTTTGAGGGAAGCGGGCGCGCTTGCAGGAAAACTTTTCAATAAAAAGGAGGAAAATTAATTGATAACTATAACAAGCGCCGACGCGGCGTTAAAGGACTATTACTTAGACGCGATTAACGCGCAGTTGAACGGCGAGGTTTCGCCCTTCTTCAACGCCATTGCCAAGACGAGCGAAAACGTATTCGGAAAGGACGTCAAGTTTGCCGTCGCAAAGGGCGGAATGGACGGCGTAGTTGCCGTCGCGGAGGACGGCGATTTGCCCTATCCCCGCAGTAACAGATACTACGGTATAACAATGCCGCTCAAAAACATTTACGGCACGATAGAAATTTCCGACAAGGCGATACGCGCTTCGGAAAACTCCGCGGGTGCGTTCGTCAACCTGCTCAACGCCGAAATGGAAGGCTTGGTTGCGGGCGCTAAGGCAAACTTTGCGCGTATGCTTTACGGCGACGGCAACGGACTTATCTGCACTATTAAAAACAACGAGGGCGGAAACGTCTATAAGGTTGATAGCGCCAAGAGCTATTTCAAGGGGTTGAGGGTCATTTCGAACAGCAGTAATAACCCTATGACGATTGTCGACGTCGATACCGAAAATAATACGATAACCCTGAACAGCGAAAACGGGTACAGCTTCGGTGTGAACGAGACGATCCGCATTGAGGGCTCTGAGGGAAACGAGCTGACGGGACTTGCCGCAATATTCGACGGCGAAAATCTTTACGGATATGATAAGCAGACCGAGTCCTTCTTCCGTCCCTGCAAAAGGTCATGCCAGAGCGACTTGACAGAGGACGATATCGTCGATATGATTGACAATCTCGAAGAGCTGAGCGACGGTAAAATCAATATGATTTTGTGCTCGTTCAAGACGAGAAAAAAACTCGCCTCGCTTATGAGCAATTCGCGCAGAATTGTCAACACGGCGGAAATCAACGCGGGATATTCGAGCGTCATCATAAACGACGTGCCCGTCTACGCCGACAGGTTCTGCCCCGAAGACAGAATTTACTTTGTCAACACCGACGACTTTGTGCTCAATCAGCTCTGCGATTGGTCGTGGCTCGAGGACGAGGGCGGCAGAGTGTTGAAGCAGGTTGCGTGCAAGGCGGCGTATTCGGCAACGCTTGTCAAGTATGCGGAGCTTGTGTGCAAGAAGCCCTACGCGCAGGGACTTATAATCTTAAATAATATCTGACGGCAGAGGGAGGCGCAATGAAGGTCATCAATATTTTATGCGAAACCATGCGCCTTATAGGCAGGGAGGACGCGGCTGACGAAACGGAAAACGGAACGCCGACGGACGGAGCGGCGCGCTTAAAACGCGCGCTGCTCACCTACCTCAATGCGGTGCTGGACGAGCTTGCGAGGGGGTATTTCCCTCTCGATACGGAGGAGGAAATGAGCGCGGTTGACGGCGTTTATCCCTTTGCTTCATTTTTAAAAACGCCGTATAAAATCAACCGCGTAACCGACGGTGAAAAGGCGATTGAGTGGCACATATCCCCCGACTATTTGCACGCGGAGGCTGAAAAGGTAACCGTTTTTTACGAGTATCTGCCGCCCGCTCTGGAAGAGGAGGACGAGTTTTTCTATCCCGTCTTTGCGGTTGGCGCAAGGCTTGTGGAGTACGGTATCGCGGCGGAGTACTTTCTTGTTGCGGGCGACGGCTCTGCATACAGCGCGTGGGAGAGCAAGTACCGTAACGAAATCGAAACGCTGTTGTCGCGCAGTAGCGTAAGGGGACGCATACCCCCGAGGAGATGGATATGAAGCGGCGCGCGCCCTACGCCGCTGCGGGGCTGAATACAGGGACGGTGAGCTGTGCTCTGATTGGCGGAGAGGGTAAATTCTGCGCCGAGAGGTTCGGTTGGTCGGAAACGGCGGAAGGTCTTGTTTCCTCGTATGCCGCGCAGCCCGTACGTCCCGCGGCTTCGGTCGGTAGCACCGTACACGCCCAATACCTGCCTGCGCTCGGCTTTTCGGTCATCGTTTCAAAATACGGTCAGTATTTCAAATGGAACACAACCGATTTTGCGGCTCTTAAAAATCTTGGCGTCGTCTATACCTACCTGCCGTTTATTTTTCCGTGCGTTATCGACGGCGCGGACGCGTATGCGGCAGTCAGCGGACCGAAGGTTGGCATTATAACGAGCGCGGGTATGAAGTCGTCCTCCATTCCCAACAAGCTGTACCGCGGCACGTTTCATTGCGGCAGGGTTTTTGCCGTGGACGACGCGGACAGATTTACCGTGCGGTGGTCGGGCTATTCCGTAACGGACTGGACGCAGGGAATTGACGGCGGCGGATATATCAAGCTCAATCCCGAGCGCGGCGGCGTGCTCGATATTGTAGAGTACGGCGACAAGCTTGTGCTTGTCAGACAAAACGGGTTGACGGTTTTAAACGCGTTGGGCGACGCAAGACACTACCGCGTAACGCAGTCGGAAGAGTATGCGTTGCCGCCCGTTAAAGTCGGTACTTCGGTCATATGCGGGGGGCAATTGTGGTTTTACACGTCCGAGGGGCTGTATTCTTACCGCGGCGAAACGCCCAAACGCGCCGAGTTGGATTTGTGCGGAGATACGCTCGAAATTACGCGTGCGACTGCATACCGCGGAAGATATTTATATCTGGAAGGCACGCTCGGCACCGAAAAGCGCATTGTCGAATACGATATTCAGACGGGCGCGTGCGCTCAGTTTGCAAAGGGCTGTAATATGGTGTTCGCCGCGGAAAACGGGCTGTACTGTCTGAACGGTTCGGCGATAACCGAGCTTGTAAAAGGCGGCAGCGACGCCTCGCGTATATGGCGGTCGTCGGCGATTGATTTAGGAATGCCGACAGCCAAAACTCTTAAACGCATAACTTTGACGGGCGAGGGCGACGTTACCGTTTGCGCTTACTGCGACGGCAGGACGGCGGGCACGTTCGGCAAGGGCGCGACCCGTCTGTGCGAGCGCGGAGTAAGCTTCGCGTTTGAAGTAAAGGGCAACGGAAAGGTAACGGGGCTGTCCGCCGAATGGGAGGTGAGCAAATGACGTTCGATATAATATCGCTCAGTCAGGAAGAGGTGGCGGCGCTTGAAACCGTGCAGTTAAAGCTTTTGCGAACGGCGCAACAGAAGAAGAACGAGCTGGAACACAAGCTGAAAGCGGAGCTCGGCGAATATCGGCGGCTTTGCTATACCAACGGCGTGCAAAATTCTTCGCTGTATGAGGAGATGGAAAAATCGCTCAACGAAGAATACGAATATCAGGTGGAGATTTTGCGCGAGCAGCTCGTATTCAATATGTCGCTCAAAGAACCTACCAACGACGGCGAAACGGGCGGCAGCGGCTCGGACAATACGGGATATCTTGTTGACTACGAGCTGTCGTATCTGGAGAGGTACGTGCAGGTGCGCGACTACTATCTGACGATAGAAGACCCCGACGAGAGGCTTGCGCTGTTTACCGCCGACGAGGTGGCGCTGAGATACTTGGACAGTTATTACACTACGCTGTACAATTATTTAAAATCGTTTACTTAGAGGCGGCTTGAAGGCGCGGACGGCAATTTTTACCGTCCGCGTTTTTCTTTCCCGCTTTTTGCTTTACATTTTCCGTACTTTATTTTATAATTAGTATTATGAAAATTGCCGATTGTTGGAAAGATTACCGAATAATCGCCACGGGAGACGGAATGAAGCTCGAACGGTGGGGAGACGTCACGCTGTTGCGTCCCGACCCTCAGGTCATATGGCGTTCGCAGACCGACCTGTACTCCTATCCCGATATAAACGCCGTTTATCACCGCAGTGAAAAGGGCGGAGGCGGCTGGCAGATAAAAAAATCATTTCCGCAACAGTGGGGCGTAAGTTACAGGGATCTGAATTTTACCGTCAAACCGATGGGGTTTAAGCATACGGGGCTGTTCCCCGAGCAGGCGGCGAACTGGGATACTATGCGCTCGCTTGTAGAAGCCGCGAAGAGCCGGCAACCCGAAAAGCCCGTCAAGGTGTTAAATCTGTTCGCCTATACGGGCGGCGCGACGGTTGCGTGCGCTAAGTCGGGGGCGGAAGTCGTTCACGTTGACGCCGCCAAAGGTATGGTGGAGCGCGCGGGCGAAAACGCTCGGCTTTCGGGCATAGACAGGGGCATTCGCTACATAATCGACGACTGCGCTAAGTTCGTCAGGCGCGAGATACGCAGGGGCAACAGATACGACGCGATAATAATGGACCCCCCGAGCTACGGCAGAGGCCCGAACGGCGAAATGTGGAAGATAGAGGACAGCCTTTACGACTTTGTGATATCGTGCGCGGAGGTGCTGTCTGATAACCCGCTGTTCTTTCTGATTAACAGCTATACAACGGGTCTGCAACCGACCGTTCTGAAAAATATTCTCACTCTGGCTTTAAAGGGCAGGAGCGGAAGTACCGAGGCGTATGAGGTTGGATTGCCGACGGACGAAGGGATAGTTCTTCCCTGCGGCGCAAGCGGAATGTTTGTAGGGGTATAAACAGTCGGGAGGGCGAGCCCTTTAACGTGCGACTGAAAAGGAGTTTTATGGAAGTAAGCGATTTGATAATTCTTCACGAGGACAATCACATAATCGTAGCGCTCAAACCGCAGAACGTGGCGTGCTGTCCCGACGAGAGCGGCGACGACAATCTGTTCGACTGCATAAAGAGGTATATAAAGGAAACCTATAACAAGCCCGGCAACGTCTTTCTGGGGCTTGTGCACAGGCTGGACAGACCTACGGGCGGAGTTATGGTGTTCGCCAAGACTTCCAAGGCGGCGGCGCGGCTGTCGGAGCAGATAAAAAACGGCGGGTTCGAAAAGAAGTACTATGCCGTTTTATGCGGAGTGCCTACAAGGAAGAAGGCTACGCTCGAAAATTATCTTAGAAAGAGCACGGTCAACAACACGGTTTATGTGTGCACGCAGACGGAAGAAGGGGCAAAGCTCGCCGTACTCGATTACGAAATCAAGCAGGAAAAGGGCGGCTTATCGCTTGCCGATATCAAGCTTCACACGGGCAGAACGCATCAGATACGCGTGCAGATGGCTTCAATAAACTGTCCTCTTTACGGCGATATGCGTTACGGCGGCGATAAGGCGGTTAAGGGAAAGCTTGCGCTATGGGCGTACTCTCTGCGTCTTACGCACCCCACTACGGGAGAGAAGATGCGCTTCGAAATAGAGCCGCCTATGGACGAGGGCGTGTGGAAAAATTTTGCGCAGACCGAAAATTAACGGCAGTTTTTTATATAAAATTTACTTATTTGGCGCGTGCGGGAGCGAAACTTATTGACAAGCCCGCATTGTTTGGTGTAAAATCAATTTGTTATACGGAAAATTATTCTTAACAGGGTATATATTATTATGAAAAGTAAGAAAGCAATAAAAACGGCTTTGCTGTCGTTGGGGCTTGCGTGCACGTTAACGCTGACCGGTGCGGCGTTGTCTATGGCGGAAAACGCTTCCGCGGTATATGCCGCTCCGACCGACAGATATGTGGCCCTCGACGGCAACAGCGTTTTCTATACTTCAATCCGCGGCGCGGACATTACCGAGTCCGAGCCTGTACGCGAGGGTGAGGGCGATGAGGCGAAGGACCACTACTACACGCTCTTCTCGATAGGCGAGAACGAGACTATCGCTTACCGTCAGAATTTGGCGTACAGCTGGTTGGCGGGCAACAAGGACGAGGACGAGAAGTACACGGACGGCTATACTTCAAACCGCTTCTCTATGGAAATTTCCTTTGCTAACCTCAATTTCAAGAGATATATAATCAAATTCCAATCTCAGCAGTACGTGCTCACCGAAGACGAAAAGACGGACAACTACCTGATCTTTACGCCCGCGGCGGACGGCGGGAGCTTTACAATTAAAGTTGCTCAGTCCATTGAAGAGGACGAGGACGGCAAGATTAAGGACGAGCAGGTTATAGACGAGAGCTTTGCAACCGACGCCCGTATTAAGATTGAGTTCGGCGCTTATTCGAGCGGCAATTACCCTATAATTATAAACAACAAGGTTTCGAAGGCGACTTTTAACAACGTGTACGAGCCGTTTGCAAACTACGTTGCTTCGGGCGACGCTTCGGTAACTCCGCTTACGTTCAGCGCGGAATTTGCGGAGGACGCAACCGAAAAGGCGGCGCAGATGGTACTTTACGATATCAACGGACAGTCGTTCGAAATGTATCAGCAGAGCGGCGGTTCTTACAGCATAAAGGATACGGCTTCCCCCGTAATGTGCTTTACGCGTACTCCCTCTTATCTGGAGTACGGCAAGTCGATAGGTTTGCAGTACAGAGTTATAGACGTGCTTGCCGTTTCGCCCCGTTCCACGGCTTACTATTACGTTCTTACGGGCGAGCAGTACGCTTCCGATACTTTCGACTACGATAAGATTTATTACGATACCGATGACGACAGCTCTTCGGACGATACGGAGGGCGAGAATACGGAGAAAGAGGAAAGCCCCTTTATACAGGTCAGCTCAAGTTCGAGCGCGAGAATTATAAGGGACAACAACACCTTTATTCCCTCGTCAATGATAAACAGCAACGTTTACGGACTTGTTAAAATCTATTACGAAATATCCGACATAAACGGTTCTTCGGCGCATAAGGATACCATTTTTGTCGATTGGTACGCAAATGAAGACGCGCTTGTCGACGTTTACCAACTGAAAGGCGACGCTCACAAGACTTCTAAATTCTTAAAGCTTATCGACGGCAAGGACGGAGCAAGCTACGCTGACGGCACGGAAGTAAACGCGGAGGACGCGGAAGCAGCTTACAAGAGCTCGGTTGAAAAATTTGAAGCTTATTACAGCGGTGAAATCGAAAAGGCAATTGCAAAGCTCGAGGACGGCAAGCTCTATGCGGGCGGCAAGAAATTCTATCTTCCCGCGATAGAATGGAACTTCATCGACGATTATTTCACGGCTAGCGATTACAAGTATTCCATATATTATAAGGCAAAGACGACGGGTTCGCAGACCTCGCTTGATTTCAACAAACTTGCGATAGACCTCTCCGAAGCCGACGTAACGTACAGATTTACGATTTATATAACGGACGCGTTCGACAATCCTATGCGCTATCCCGTAACCGAGAACGGGGAAATCGTGTGGAAGGAGATTGATAAGGAAGACGTGTGGAACGAGGATTATGCGGAGCTTCTGCCTTTCTTCGAGGTGGACGTATCGTATAAGGAAGCGACCGCCGAAAATCCCGAAAACCTCTCGCTGGCGTACGTGGGCACGACCTATAACGGCGTAAGCTTCGATATAAAGGGCGTTTCGGGCACGTACACGTCGGTATACAAGCTCTATGTGTTTGACAGAAATGCGTTTAACCGCGAGATAGGAGAGGTTCTCGACTACAATACGTTTAACGAAAATCTCGTAAAGCTCTTCAAAAACGAGTACAAAGAGGGCGTGAACACGCGTAAGTACTTCACGACCGTAAAGGCTTCTTCGCAGTTGCTGGAATCTGACGTCAATTACGAGGAGCATAAGGCGCTCAATTGGAACGCGACAAGCATTTCGTTTACGCCGCAGTCGGTTGAAGATTTCTACGTGGTGGAGCTCAATTTAAAGGATAACCGTTCGCAGACGCAAGAGACAAAGTATGCAACGGTTGCGGCTTCCGTGCAGACTACTTCGTTAAAGGGTGAAAGCGATTGGGCTGCAAACAATATGACGTCAATCATATTGCTGTCGGTTGCGGGCGTGTGCCTTATAGCGCTGATAGTGCTTCTCATAGTTAAGCCTAAGGATAAGGGTGATATCGACGCAATCTATACCGACGTCACCGAAAAAGAAAAAACAAAAAGAAAAAATAAAAACAACTAAATAACCATTAAACCCCTCCGCAATCGCGGAGGGGTTGTTTTTATATGGAAGTTTAAAATGTGAGCAAGGTGAAGACCCCCCCCCGTTTTTGAAATTGAGTATGGGTAAGCGCGCAACCCGTTGCCGAGAGTATGAACACAACACCTTGCCGATAGCGGGAACACAACCCCTTGCCGAGAGTATGAACGCAACCCCTTGCCGAGAGTATGAACGCAACCCCTTGCCTTCCCCATTTCAAGGGGGAAGGCAAGGGGAGTGACGAATGAGGGATATATTGACCTTGTAAAGAGCGATAGGGGTTACGCATAAGTAAAACAGCTGAATTGCCACTAATATTAATTTACAGTAGCAGTTTATAAAGGTTAAAACTTGTGTTTGGAGCTTGCTTTTTTATACAACATATGGTATAATTGCTTATGGTGGTAAATTTTTACCGCAATAAACCAACCTACGGGGAAGGGAATTATGCCAGAAAAAAGCTACAACGCAGACGATTTGAAAGTGCTCGAGGGATTAGAGGCGGTACGCGTCCGTCCGGGTATGTATATCGGCTCTACGGGAGTTAAGGGTCTGCACCATATTCTTTGGGAGATTGTCGACAATTCAATCGACGAGGCGGCTAACGGATACGCCGATGAAATCACGGTTGTGCTTCACGCCGACGGTTCGGCTTCGGTAGAGGACAACGGCAGAGGTATGCCCACCGATATAAACACAAAGACGGGTATGTCGGGCGTGGAGCTGATATTTACCAAGCTGCACGCGGGTGGCAAGTTCGACAGCGGCAATTACGCGTTTTCGGGCGGACTGCATGGCGTTGGCGCGTCGGTAACAAACGCGCTTTCGCGGTGGCTCAACGTAGAGGTGTACCGCAAAAAAACGTACACGATGGGCTTTACCTCAACTTACGATAAAAAGCAGAAAAAATGGCTGTGCGGCATTCCCACCTCGCCCCTTACGGACACGGGCAAAAAGACGGACAAAAAGGGTACGCTTGTGCGGTTTATGCCCGACGAAGAGGTGTTCGAAACCGTTGAGTGGCATTACGACACCGTATCCAAGCGCCTGAAAGAGCTTGCGTTTTTAAATAAGGGAGTCAAGATAAACTTCCGCGACGAGCGCCCGCAATTCAGGACGGAAACGGAAACGAACGACGAGGGCGAGGAGGTAGTAAATAAAATACCTCTGCCCCTGCGCGAGCCCGTTTCGTATAAGTACGACGGCGGACTTGTCGACTTTGTAAACTATTTAAACGACGGCAAGACGGCTCTGTATGCGCAACCGTTGTACTACTCTGCCGTTAAGGATATACAGGTCAAGGGCGCGCCCGCGGGCAAAATCAAGATAGAGTTTGCGCTCTGCCACACTAAAAACGACGACGAAAGTCTGTATTCGTTCGTAAACAATATATCCACCGTCGAGGGCGGATATCACGAGATAGGCTTCCGCAACGGACTGTTAAAGGCGGTCAACGACTACGCGCGCGGTAACGGCGTTTTAAAGGCTAAAGACCCCGCTTTTGTCATCGACGACGTAAAGGAGGGGCTTACCGCCGTGCTCACCGTGCAGATGAATAACGTGGAGTTCGAGGGGCAGACCAAGACGAAGCTCGGCAACCCCGAGGCGAAAGCGCCCGTAGAGAAAGCCGTTATCGAGGGGCTTACTCAGCTTATGAACGCCCGCGGCAACAGGGCGGCGTTCGAGGAGATAGCCAAGAAAGCCAAATTTGCCGCAGACGACAGAATTAAGCACCGCGCGGAGAGGGACGTAGCCAAGGCGGCGAGCGAAAACGACGGGCTCAACCTCATAGGAAAGCTTGCGCCGTGTTCAGGCAAAAATCCCGATATGAACGAGCTGTTCATAGTCGAGGGCGACTCGGCGGGCGGTACGGCGAAGCAGGCGCGCGTAAGGCAGTTTCAATCCATATTGCCACTGCGCGGAAAACCCCTCAACGTGCAGAAAAAGACGGCGTTGCAGGCGTTGCAGAACGAGGAGATTAAAACGCTTGTATCGGCGATAGGCGCGGGCTTCAACCGCTCCTTCGAGGTGGAAAAAACGCGCTATAAAAAGGTTATTATTCTGTCGGACGCCGATCAGGACGGTATGCACATACGCTGTATTCTACTCACGTTCTTTTTCAAGTATATGCGCGATCTGGTTGCGGCGGGCTACGTCTATATAGGAATGCCGCCGCTCTACAAGGTGTACAAAAATGACGTTGTTGAGTACGCCTACGACGATAAGGAATTGGACGAAAAGATAAAAAAGGTGGGCAAGGGCTATTCGCTTCAACGTTACAAGGGGTTGGGCGAAATGAGCGCCGAACAGCTTTGGGAAACGACTATGAATCCCGCCACGCGCAACCTCATACAGGTAACGTTGGAGGACATTACGCAGGCGGCGCAGATGATAGAGATGCTTATGGGCGACAAGGTAGAGGGGCGCAAGCAGTTCCTCGCCGAAAACGCCGATTTCAACAAGGTGGACGGCTTCATTGAAAAGGTGAACGTGGTCAACAAGAACGCAAACGCGAGCGGCGCAGAGGATTAAACTATGGCTAAGAAAAAGGACGATTCGTTTCAGACCTTTATACCGCAAGGCAAGGTGTTTACAATGCCTGTCGAAGAGGTTATGCCTCAGTCGATGTTGCCCTATGCGGAGTTCGTAATACTCGACAGAGCGCTCCCCCGCGTGGAGGACGGCTTAAAGCCCGTGCAAAGGCGCATTCTATACACCATGGCGGAAATGGGACTAACCCCCGATAAGCCGCATAAAAAGTCGGCGAGAATTGTCGGCGACTGTATGGGCAAGTATCACCCGCACGGCGACAGCTCCGTATACGACGCAATGGTAAGAATGGCGCAGGATTTCAATATGCGCTTGACTCTTGTCAACGGTCACGGCAATTTCGGTTCGGTTGACGGCGACCCCGCCGCGGCTATGAGGTACACGGAATCGAGGCTCGAACCGCTCGCTCTCGAACTTTTGAGGGATATCGACAAGGAAACCGTACCGTTTTCATTCAACTTTGACGACAGCCTTCTCGAACCCGATATTCTCCCCGGCAGATATCCCAATCTGCTGGTCAACGGCGCAAACGGCATAGCCGTCGGGCTTGCGACGAATATACCCACGCACAATCTGTCCGAGGTAATCGACGGCGTGTGCGCTTATATCGATAACCCCCGCATATCCCTTGCAGAAATGATGAAGATTATCCCCGGACCCGACTTCCCTACGGGCGGCTTTATCATAGAAAACGAGCTCAAACAGGCGTACGAAACGGGGAGGGGCAGAATTACGCTTCGCGCCCGCTATTCGGTTGAGAACGGCGATAACGGCAAGAAAGAAATCATCTTCACCGAGCTCCCCTATCAGACCAACAAAGCCGACCTCTTGCGTAAAATTATGCTACTTAAAGAGGATAAAAAGGAGACGCTTGCGGGCATATCCGAAATCGTCGACGAGTCCGACCGCACGGGTATGCGCGCGGTTATTTACTGCAAAAAGGACGCGGACGTAGACGCTATTCTCAGCTTTTTGTTTAAGTATACCGATTTGGAGTGCACGTTCGGCATAAATATGGTTGCCATTGCGGGCGGCAAGCCGCAGCAGCTCGGATTGCTCGATATAATAAAATATTACGTAGCCTATCAGCGGCAGGTAATAATCCGCCGTACCAAGTATGAATTGAAGGAGGCGGAAGCGCGCTGTCATATCTTGGAGGGCTTGATAATCGGCGTTCACAATATCGACGAGGTTATCAGAATTATTAAGACCTCCGAAAGCACGCCCATTGCCCGTACGCGCCTTATGGAAACGTTTGCACTGTCCGAGAGGCAGGCGCAGGCTATACTCGATTTGCGTTTGGCTCGCCTTGCAAAGTTGGAGGTGTACAAGCTCGAAAAGGAGCTTGCCGAATTAAAGAAACGCATAGAGCGGTTAAAGGCGATACTTGCAAGCCGCGAAGAGCAGATGAATATCGTCAAGAGCGAGATGCGCGAGATCAAGGAAAAGTACCCTTGCCCCCGCAAAACGCAGATTGTGGGCAGTACGGAGGAGATAAAGGTATTCCGACAGGACGTCAAGCGCGCTTCAACCGATTGGGTGCTTGCCGTGACCGCGGGCGACAATATAAAGTTTATCGACAAGATCGAGTTCGACCAGAAGCGCAAGAAGCCGCTTGCCGCAAGCTATCGCGCCGACGCGCTGTATAAGCAGACGGTTGTATGTAAGTCGGACGGAGCAATGCTCATATTCACCAACTACGGCAACTGCGTAAGGGTGGATTTAAACGCGTACGACGCCGCGGGAATGGGCGGCGCGGGAATAAAGCTCAAAGAATTTTACGACGCGGCTCTGCGCGGCGAAAAGCCCGTAAAGATATATGCAGTCGGAGAGGAATTGCCCGAGGGCGATTTGCTGTTCTTCACGCGGCAGGGCACGGTCAAGCGTTCGGCGTGGTCCGAATACGGAATAAACCGCCCCGTATTCCCCGCAATCAAGTTAAAGACGGGCGACGAGGTGCTGAGCGTAGAGGAGTTCGACCCCGACAACGGCTGTACAATGTGCTTTGTCACCCGCGAGGGTATATGTCTGAACGCCGACAAGGACGACGTGCCGCAACAGGGCAGAGTTACGGGCGGCGTAAGGGGCGTGTTGTTAAACGACGGCGACGAGGTGATATTCGCTACGCAATTCTACGGCGAGGGCGAAATAATAATCGTGTCCGACCACGGCGCGGCGAAGAGGGTCATAGCCTCGCTGTTCCAGCCTATGGGCAGGGGCAGAAAGGGTATGATGATAGTCGACGGCAAGTCGAAAGTGCTGTTTGCCGACTATGTAACAGTGCCTTACAAGATAGCCGTTGTGCGCGCCGACAACTCCGTCACCGAAATGGATACCGAGGATATCTCCATAGAGCCGCGCCCCTCTAAGGGTAAGCCGTTGCCCGCGGCGGGCGAAGTGACGGGAGCAATCGCTCTCAAATACCGCTCGGATTTCGACGACGGCAACCAACAGATGAAGATATAATTTTGCGTTGAACGTTAAAAAAAATTATGCTTAAAAAATTAATTGACGCGGCAATATGCCGCAACGAATGCGATATAGTGCTGAAAAATGCGCAATACGTCGACGTGTTCTGCGGTGCGGTCAGAAAGGGCGATATTGCGATTAAGGGCAACCGTATCGTCGGTATCGGTGAATACAAGGGCGAGCGGGAGTACGATATGTCGGGGCTCACCGTTTTGCCGGGGTTTATCGACGCGCACGTGCATATAGAGAGCAGTCAGCTCACGCCCGAGGGCTTTGCTTCGCTTGTCGTTCCGCGCGGTACGACGACGGTCATAGCCGACCCCCACGAAATAGCCAACGTGTGCGGCGCGGACGGTATCGAATATATGCTTCTCGCCTCTAAAAACACGCCTCTCGACGTCAGAATTATGATGCCCTCCTGCGTGCCCGCAACGCCCTTCGAAAACAACGGCGCAACAATTTCGGGCGAGGATATATCGCGGTCAATGGGCGAAGATTACGTTTTCGGGCTGGGCGAATTTATGAATTATCCCGCCGTAATTGCGGGAGATAGTGAAGCTCTTGAAAAATTGGAGGCGGCGCATTCCGCAGGCAAGCCGTGCGACGGTCACGCGCCGTCGCTGACGGGCAACGAACTCAACGCCTATCTTTGCGCGGGCATTACGACCGACCACGAGTGCTCGGACGCGGCGGAGATAGAGGAAAAGCTGTCGAAGGGAATGTATATCGCACTGCGGCACGGCTCTTCGGCTCGCAATCTTCAAAGCAACTGCAAGTACGTAACGGCAGGCAATGCGCGCAGGTTTATTATGTGCACGGACGACAGGCACGCCGCCGACCTCTCCGAAAAGGGACACATAGACGACGCTCTGCGAACAGCCGTGGCGGCAGGGCTAGACGGAGTAACTGCGGTTACGATAGCCACGCTCAACGCCGCGGAGTGTTACGGCTTGAAATGGCGCGGAGCGGTTGCTCCCAACTATATAGCCGACCTCGCCGTGGTTGACAATCTCAAAGATTTCAACGTGAAGTACGTATTCAAAAACGGCTCGCCAATTGTGCGCAACGGTAGAGTAATGTTCGACGTTTCGCCTCGGTATATGCCGCGCTACGTGCAGAATACCGTGCATATTCCCGAGCTGTCCGCAGACGATTTTAAGCTGGCGTTGAGGGGCGAACGCGCCAAAGCGATAAAGGTCAACGGCGGCAGTATCGTCACGGATTGCGAGGTGTGCTCCGTCAAAACGCAGGACGGCGACGTCGTTCTCGGCGGCACGGACTTATTGAAGCTTGCCGTCATAGAGCGGCACAAGCTCACGGGGAATATCGGCAGGGGGCTTTTAAAGGGCTACGGTTTTAAGGGCGGAGCGCTCGGCATAACCGTTTCCCACGACTCGCACAATCTGATAGTGCTCGGAGACGACAATGGGAGTATGGCGGAGGTTGCAAACGCGCTTGCAAAGGTCGGCGGCGGAATGGCTCTGCACGCGGCGGGGCGTAAGGAAGCGCGCGTCATTCCCCTCGACGTCGGCGGGCTGATGTCTTCGGATAAGCCGCAGGAATTTATTAAGAAGAGCCAAAAGCTGTATGCGCTCGCCCGGTCTATGGGCGTAAACGAGGGGCTGGACGCTTTCCTTTCGCTGGCGTTTTTATCGCTTGCCGTAGTGCCGCACTTAAAGCTTCTGGACACGGGGCTATTCGACGTCGATAAATTTGCGCCCACGGATATAGAAGCGTGAAAAAAATCAAATAGTTTTGCGCCTTTCTCCGCCGCGCGGTGAAGGGCGTTTTGCGTTATCCGCGTTGATATGAGGCGAATAAACGGTAAGTTTTTTACTAAAAAGCAAAATATTGCAAAATTTTCAAAAAAATGCTTTTACTTAACGGCTTAAATATAGTACAATGTAAGATGTATAAAAATCAAAAACAGTAATTGTCGCCATAGCGCGGCAGTATTTTCAAACAAGGGGAGCTTTATAATGGGATTGCTTAATTTTCTATCCAATTCAGACAGCCGCAAGGCGGTTAAAAAACTCGACAGACTTGCTAAAAAGGTTGAGGATTTAGAGCCTAAGTACGCCGCTATGTCCGACGAGGAATTAAAGAGTCAGACGGGAATATTGAAGGGGAGGCTTGCAAACGGCGAAACGCTCGACGACATTCTGTTCGACGCGTTTGCGGCTCTGCGCGAGGCGAGCTGGCGCGTGCTCAAAATGAAGCATTTCCACGTGCAGATAATCGGCGGCATCTGCCTGCATCAGGGTCGTATCGCCGAAATGAGAACGGGCGAAGGCAAAACGCTTGTGTCCACGCTTCCCGCATACCTCAACGCGCTGACGGGCAAGGGCGTGCATATCGTCACGGTCAACGACTATCTTGCCAAGCGTGACGCCGAATGGATGGGCAAGGTGCACAAGTTTATGGGGCTGACCGTAGGCGTCAACGTGCCCGGTATGGACGACGAAGAGAAGAAAAAGGCGTACGCGTGCGACATACTCTACGCCACCAATAACGAGCTCGGCTTCGACTATCTGCGCGACAATCTCAAAACGTCCATTCCCGCAATGGTTCAGCGTGAGCTCAACTTCTGCATAATCGACGAGGTTGACTCCATTCTCATCGACGAGGCGAGAACGCCGCTCATAATTTCCGGCAGAGGCGGGGAGAGCAGTAAGCTCTACGAGCAGGTGGACAGGTTTGTACGCTCTCTGCACGGCGGCTTTGACGACGACAAGAAGGAAGCGGAGAACAAAGCTCCCTTAAAGAAAAAGAAAAATCAGCAGCTCACACCCGAGGAAGAGGAAGTAAACCGCAAGTTAGAGGCTATCCGCAAGGATATGGAAACGTGGGACTATATAATCGACCGTCAGGACAAGACCGTAACCATAACCGAAAACGGCGCGGCTAAGGCGGAAAGATTTTTCAATATCAAAAATTTGGGCGATATCGAAAATGCCGAGCTCAACCACCACATTCAGCAGGCGTTAAAGGCGCACGAGCTGTTTGCCCGCGACGAAAACTATATCGTCACTCCCGAGGGCGAAATAATGATAGTCGACGAGTTTACGGGTCGACTTATGGTGGGCAGGCGCTATTCCGACGGTCTGCATCAGGCAATCGAGGCAAAGGAGCACGTCAAGGTGCGCGAGGAAAACAAGACTCACGCAACCGTAACGTTCCAGAATTATTTCAGACTTTACAAAAAGCTGTCGGGTATGACGGGTACGGCAAAGACGGAGGAAGCGGAATTCCGCACGATTTATTCGCTCGACGTCGTTGTTATTCCCACCAACCGCCCCATACAGAGAATAGACGAGCCCGACGCAATCTTCTCTACGGTAGAGAGCAAGAAAAAGGCAATCGTAAAGGAAGTTACCGAGCGGCACGAAAAGGGGCAGCCCGTGCTCATCGGTACGGTCACGGTAGATAAGTCGGAGGAGATTTCAAGACTTCTCAGAAGAAACGGCATCAAGCACAATATCCTCAACGCCAAGAACCACGAGCGCGAGGCTGAAATAGTCGCTCAGGCAGGTCGTTTCGGGGCTGTGACAATCGCCACCAATATGGCGGGGCGCGGTACGGATATTCTGCTCGGAGGCAACCCCGAGTATCTCGCAAAAAAGCGTATGCGCGAAGAGGGCTACGACCACGATATGATAGAGGTCGCAATCTCCTATGCGGACAGAGAGTTTACGCCCGAAGAGGTGACGGCTCGAAACAGATATAACGAGCTCTATGCAATGTACAAGGCGGAAACGGACGCGGAAAAGGAAAAGGTTATAGAGGCTGGCGGTCTCTGCATTCTCGGCACGGAGCGCCACGAATCGCGCCGTATCGACAATCAGTTGCGCGGACGTGCGGGCAGACAGGGCGACGTGGGCGCTTCGGTATTCTTCATATCGCTCGAAGACGAACTTGCTTTGCGTTTCGGCGGCGAAAGGCTGAAAGCCATTTACACCTCGCTTATGGACGATGACGAGTGCCTGCAATCGAAAATGCTCTCGCGCTCGATAGAAAACGCGCAGAGGGCAATCGAGGGGCGTAACTTCGGTATGCGTAAGCACACCCTGCAATACGACGAGGTTATGAACGAACAGCGTAAGCTAATCTATGCGGAGAGGCTCAACGTACTGCGCGGCGGTAACGTGCACGAGCAGATTTTAAAGTATATTCCCGACTACGTTTCAAAGGTCGTAAACGAGAGCGTGAACACCGAAGTAATGCCCGAACAGTGGGACGGCGCTGCGCTCACCGAGGCTTTACAGCAGAAGGTTTATCCCGACGAGTGCCAATTTGTCATCACGCACGAAATGCTTGAAAAGTGGGATTACGACGCGGCAATACGCAAGATTTGCAAGGAAGTAACCGCCGCTTACGAACAGAAGATAGAGAATATTGCAAGGGACACAAACGGACAGGTCGATTTCTTACAGATAGAGCGCGACGAGCTTCTGCGCGCGGTCGACAGATATTGGATAGACCATATCGACGCAATGGATCAGCTCCGCAAAGGCATAGGCTTGCGCGGATACGCTCAGCAAGACCCCGTAATAGCCTATAAGGAAGAGGGTCACGAGATGTTCGACGAAATGATAGAGCGCATTCAGACGACAACTATTTCCCGCCTTTTAAAGGGCAGAATTGTGAGAATGCCGGCAAATATGATGAGGGCAATGCAGCAGAACGCCGCTCCCGCAAAGAGTGTGCAAGCGCCTGCACAGCCCGTAGCTCCCGCGCCTAAGCCCGTAGACGAAAACGGCAATTACGTTCCCGAGGGCACGCAGATACACCGCCCTAAAAACTGAGAATAATTTGAGAATATATCCCTCATTCGTCACAACGTGACGCATTCCTACTTAAACGCAAGGGGGAAGGCAAGCGGGGGTATGATATATCCTCGGCTACCGATTTTTAATGGAGTAAGTCCGCATAGCGGTTGTGAGGGCAATTTTTTCTCATTTTTAAATTAAAGGATAGTTTATGTTTAAAGCAGACGATTACAGATTAAGACTTAAAGCGCTTTCGGAAACGCTTGCCGAAGCTAAATATGCACTCGATATCGACAACCTCGACGAGAAGCTCGCCTACTACAAGGCTGAGCAGGAAAAGCCCGAGGTATGGCAGGATTTGGAAAAATCAAAGACGGTCGGGCGCGCGATATCGTCAATCGAAAATAAAATGGCGGCGTACGGCAAGGGCAAAACGGCGATTGCCGAGGCTATGGCGTTCGTCGACCTCATCGAGGAAGCGGACGACGAAAGTCTTATTCCCGAATTGGAGCAGATGATAACCGAAGCGGCGAACGATATCGAGGATATGCGCATACGCGCGCTCTTAAAGGGCAAGTATGACGCCAATAACGCCATACTCAACTTACATTCGGGCGCGGGCGGTACGGAGGCGTGCGATTGGACGCAGATGCTTTACCGTATGTATATGCGCTATTGCGAAAAGGTCGGCTTCAAGGTAACCGAGCTTGACTTGGAAAACGGCGACGAGGCGGGAATAAAATCCGTTTCTTTCCGCGTCGAGGGCGAAAACGCTTACGGCTTTTTAAAGGCGGAAAAGGGCGTTCACAGGCTTGTCCGCATATCGCCGTTCGACAGCAACAAGCGCCGTCACACGTCGTTTGCTTCGTTGGAGGTAATGCCCGAGGTTGACGACGCGGGCGAGGTGGAAATCCGCGACGAAGATATACGAATTGACGTGTACCGCTCTTCGGGCGCGGGCGGTCAGAAGGTTAACAAGACCGAAACGGCGATAAGAATTACCCATTTCCCCACGGGCATAGTAGTCACCTGTCAGAACGAGAGAAGTCAGTTGCAGAACAAGGAAATGGCTTTCCAATATCTCCGCGCTAAGCTGATTGAAAGGCAGATAGCCGAGAGGGAAGCGGCGGACGCGGAAATCAAGGGCGAAATCAAGAAAATAGAGTGGGGCAGCCAGATCCGTTCATACGTATTCTGTCCCTACACGCTTGCAAAGGACCACCGCACGGGGTACGAAAATTCCAACATACAGGCGGTTATGGACGGCGATATACAGGGCTTCATCATAGATTATCTCAAAAAGACCGTTTAAGGAGAATAGATTATGGAAGAGAGCGTTCAGCGGGTTGCGTCATATCAGGAGGTCAGCCAGAAGCTTGGCAAATTGCTGATAAAGCTGTACGGCGAGAAGATATTCCCCCGACAGGGCAAAGTCTTTGCCGATATGCTTTTTCAGACGGGCGTAGAGGCGGGCGCATATCTTGCGGCGCTCAACGATATCGAGGAGCGTAGCGTAAAGGTAGACCTTGCCACCAACGCATTGATAAAACTCAATCAGGCGGATTACCTTATAGATATAATGCGCGAAGCGAAGTATTACACCGCCGTGCAGGTAGTCGAGATTGACGAGTTTTTGCAGGGCTTAATCAAGGCTATGCGCGACCTTTTGAACACCGCCAATTCGCATATACGCGCAGAGGCTAACAGAAAGGCGGCAATGGCTCAACAGCCGATTCCCGTAATCGTACAGCCTCAGCCCGCGGTGCAGATTGCCCCCGCAACTCCCGCGAATAATGTAGCTCCCGCGACCAACGTAATAGCCGCGCCTGCTCCCGCTCCCAAACGTGCGCCCGGAAAACCCAAGGTCAATCCCGACCCCGACGGCTTTTTAATTCCCGCCGAGGAAGCGCCCAAGGACGGAAACGGCGAGGAGAACGGGGATAAAACGTAATTATTATGTACGATATATCAAAACACAAAATTAAAGCCGAGCCCCTTATTTTAGGCATCGAGTCAAGCTGCGACGAAACGGCTTGCGCCGTAATAATGGGTCGAAAAATTATCGCCGATAAAATCATATCGTCGGCTTCCGAGCAGGCTCTGTACGGCGGAGTTGTTCCCGAGATAGCCAGTCGGGCGCATACGGACGCGGTGGACGAGGTGGTGGCTGACGCGCTGAAAGAGGCGGGCGTACGCCCGAACGAAATAGACGCGGTTGCAGTGACGTACGGCGCGGGGCTTCTCGGAGCGTTGCTTGTCGGACTGTCGTTTGCAAAGTCGTTTGCGCACGCTCTCGGTATTCCGCTGATTGCCGTCAATCACATTCGCGGGCATATGGCGGCGGCGTATCTCGACAAGCCCGATTTAAAGCCGCCCTTTATAACGTTGCTTGCAAGTGGCGGGCATACGGCTATACTGCACACGAAAACGGAGTTGGAGGCTGAGGTGTTGGCTTCGACAACCGACGACGCGGCGGGCGAGGCGTTCGACAAGGTTGCGCGCGTTTTGGGGCTTCCCTATCCCGGCGGCCCTAACGTTCAGCGGCTTGCGGAGAGCGGAACGGCTGACGTAGAATTTCCGTCGGCGCTCGCAAGGCACGGAGGCGGATCAACCTTTTCTTACAGCGGCTTAAAGACGGCTGTCATCAACTATATACACACTGCCGAACAGCGCGGACAGGCGGTAAACAGAGCTAACGTGGCGGCTTCGTTTCAGCGCGCGGCAATCGACCCGCTTGTCAAAAAGACGGTAGAGCTTGCGTTGAACACGGGCGCGTCCACGGTAACGGCGGGCGGCGGCGTAATTGCCAACGGCTATTTGAGAGACAGCCTTAAAAAAGAATGTCTTTCCGCGGGCTTAGAGCTCGTGTTGCCCGAAAAGCGGTACTGCACCGACAATGCGGCAATGATAGCCTCCGAGGGCTTAAATCAATATCTTGCGGGAAATTTCGCGCCCCTTTCAATCAACGCCAAAGCGCAAATTCCCCTTAAATAGCGTGATGAGTTATGGTTAAATTTGCATATGCCGACGGGCAAAAAATTTGCGTGTACGACGGCGAAAAGACAACCGAATATAATAGCGGATACATAGAGCGCTATAAGCAGAGCGCCGAAAACGCGCGCCGTTCGACCGAGTGGAAGAGAAGCGGCGAGGGAGCAATGTTTCGCGGCGACGCCACGTATGAGAACAGCGGGGAAGAAGCCTTCGACTGCTCGATAAGCGGCGTATATCCCACGGCAAACAGCGATTGGATCGTCTATTCGTTCATTCTCAATTCGACTTCGGGAATATACAAAAAGTGCCTTACCGACGAGAAATCGCCCGAAACGCACGTAATAAATTCCAACAATCTCACGTTCGGCGGCGGTATGATTAACTGCACGAACAACACTCTCGCGGTGTCCTTGAAGCGCGGATATTACAACGCCGACATTGCGCTCTTCGACCTTGAAAGCGGCGACTATAAGAGCCTTACGGACGGCGACACTTTGGATATTGACCCCTGCATATGCCCCGACGACTGCAATATAATCTACTTTTCCTCGCGCGGGGCGGGCAGGGACGGAAAGGGCGGTTTTGTCGAGTTTTCGCCGTCCGCAATCTGCAAGCTCGACTTAAACGCAATGACCGTCGACGAGGTGCTTTCCTCGCCAAAATACAACTACTACAAGCCGGTGGTGCACGGCGGCAAGCTGTACGCAATCAAAGCGCCCGTAAAGGAAAAGAGAGGCAACCCGTTGCTCGAAATAATTCTTATCCCGTGGCGCATTTTGCAGGGCATAGCAAGCTTTATCAATATATTCGTGACGGCAACCACGGGCAAAAGCCTGACGGAGGGCGGCTCAAATCCCGCCAAGGGTAAGAACTACGACAGCAGAAAGATAGAGATTGCGGGCAACCTCATCGACGTGGACAAACAGCTCAAAAAGAACGCCTCGAAAAGGGACAGCGATTACGGCTTTATTCCCAAAAGCTGGGAGCTTATCGAAGTGGATAGCGGCAAGGTGATAAAGAGCGGCATAGGCGACTTCGATATTACCGACGACGGCACGGTTATTGCGACTAACGGCAAGAGGATATTCGCCATTAAAGACGGCAAGTGCAAAAAGGTGTGCAACGCCGAGTACTGCATAAAGGTGAGCTGCGCGCATTCCGCGGCAGTAAAATCCAACGAACCTTTCGCGTTTTAAATAAAAAAATTAATCTTGCCTTACGCCTTGCATTAAGCGGGGCGGCGCGACGGGCAGTGCCGAAACGGGGGAAATATAATTTTAATTCGGCATAAATTCGCTTTACTTTTTTAAAGCGTTTTTATATAATTGAATAGTAAAAATTTAAATCAGAGGCGTTTATAAAGGACAACGCCGCAAACGGACAGGCTTTACAGAGAGCGCACGGCAGGTGTAAGTGCGCAGGCGGCTTTTGCGGATATCACCTTTCAGCCCGCCCGCAGAACGGCTTTTTTAAGGCTCATTAAGCGGCGCGCGGATTCGTAACCCGTCACAAGTTACGGCAAATGTCAGTTTGTTTTGGTGGTTAATAAGCACTTTTTTACGGAGTGTCCGAAACGGATACTTCGTTTTTTTATATTATTTTCGAGGTGATGTCAATGTACAAAAAGGTAGACACGTCGTTGAATTTCGTGGAAAGAGAAAAGGAAATCATAAAATTCTGGAAAGACAACGGCGTATTTGAAAAGAGTATAGCCAAAAACGAGGGCGCGGAGGAGTTTTCATTCTACGACGGTCCTCCCACGGCTAACGGTAAGCCGCACATAGGTCACATTTTAACGCGCGTAATGAAGGATATTATCCCGCGCTATCAGACAATGAAGGGCAAGCACGTTTTAAGAAAGGCGGGCTGGGATACGCACGGTCTGCCCGTCGAATTGGAGGTTGAAAAGCTTCTCGGCATAGACGGCAAGCCGCAGATAGAGAGCTACGGTATAGAGCCCTTTATCAAGCAGTGCAAGCAGTCCGTATGGAAGTACAAGGGCGAGTGGGAGAAAATGAGCGACCGCGTCGGCTATTGGGTTGATATGGACAATCCCTACGTCACCTACGACGACAAGTATATCGAGAGCGAGTGGTGGGCGCTCAAAGAAATTCACAAGAAGGGCTTGCTCTATAAGGGGCACAAAATAGTCCCCTATTGCCCACGTTGCGGCACGGCTCTCTCCTCGCACGAGGTTGCGCAGGGCTATAAGACGGTAAAGGAAAATTCGGCGGTTGCCCGCTTCAAGGTAAAGGGCTGTAAAAACCGCTATATATTGGCTTGGACGACTACGCCCTGGACGTTGCCCTCGAACGTGGCTCTGTGTATGAATCCCGACGAACCCTACGTCGAGATATCGGCTGACGGGGTTGACTATATAATGGCGGAGGCGCTTGTTTCCCGCTTCTTCGAGGAATATAAGGTTGTAGACAGAAAGCTCGGCAAGGAGTGGGAGGGGCTTGAATACGAGCCGCTGTTCCCCGAAACGACGGCGGAAATCGCCCGCATATCCCCCGCAAGCGCGCCGTTAATGGCACACTTTGTTGTTTGCGACAGCTACGTAACAATGGGCGACGGCACGGGCGTCGTGCACATTGCGCCCGCGTTCGGCGAGGACGACTATAAGGTTGGCAAGCGTTACGGTCTGCCCGTCGTTCAGCTTGTAAACGAAAGGGGATGCTTCGACGAGAGGTTTGAAAGCTTAAACGGCGTATTCGCCAAAAAAGCCGACAAATCCATTTTGGACAGATTGGAAAAGGAGGGCACTCTGTTTAAGGTGCTTCCCTTCGAGCACGATTATCCCCACTGCTGGCGGTGCGACACGCCGCTTCTGTACTACGCGCGTTCGAGTTGGTTTATCGCCGTTACAAAGGTTAAGGAGCAGATAATCGCCTCAAACCGTTCGGTAAATTGGATGCCCGACACCATAAAAGAGGGCAGAATGGGCAATTTCCTTGAAAACGTTATAGATTGGGGACTTTCGCGCGACAGGTATTGGGGCACGCCCCTGCCCGTATGGGTCTGTCCCGATTGCGGCGAAATCGAGGTTATAGGCTCTAAGGCGGAATTAAAGGAAAAGTGCGGAATATCCGCCGAAAAAGATATCGAGCTGCATCGCCCTTATCTCGACAACCTGACGTGCAAGTGCCCGAAGTGCGGCGGACTTATGAAGAGGACGCCCGAAGTCATCGACTGTTGGTTCGATTCCGGTTCAATGCCTTTCGCGCAGTATCACTACCCGTTTGAAAATGCGGAAACGTTCCAAAAGACTTTCCCCGCCGATTTTATATCGGAGGCGGTCGACCAAACGCGCGGTTGGTTCTATACGCTGCTTGTAATCAACACTATACTTTTCGGCAAAGCGCCCTTTAAAAATTGCATAGTTCTGGGGCACGTCAACGACAAAAACGGCATAAAGATGTCCAAGCACAAGGGCAACGTCGTCGACCCGTGGAGCGTTCTCGACAAGCAGGGCGCGGACGCGGTTCGTTGGTATTTCTACACGGGCTCCGCTCCCTGGCTTCCCTCCCGCTTCTACGAAGAGGCGGTGTCCGAGGCTCAACGTAAATATATAGGCACGCTGTGGAACGCATACGCATTCTTTACGCTGTACGCCGATATCGACAAGTACGACCCGTCGGAATACAGCGTCGGTAAGTGCAAGCTTACGCTTATGGATAAGTGGATTTTGTCAAAGCTCAATTCGCTTGTCAAGCTTGTCGACGAGCATTTGGCGAGGTACGAAATAACCGAGAGCTCCCGCGCAATGGGCGAGTTCTGCGACGTTCTTTCCAATTGGTACATTCGCCGCGGGCGCGAACGCTATTGGGGCAGCGAGATGACCGACGACAAAGCGGCGGCGTATACCACGCTGTACGTTTCGCTTGTCACTCTCGCCAAAATTTCCGCGCCCTATACTCCGTTCATATCGGAAATGATTTATCAGAATTTAGTGCCCGCTTTCTTCAAGGGTGAGCCCAAGTCCGTGCACCTCTGCGCGTTCCCCGTGGCGGATAAGGCGCTTATCGACAGTAAGCTGGAAGCGGCTATGGACGGGGTTATGGACATAGTTGTTTTAGGCAGAGCGGCGCGCAATGCGGGCAACCTCAAAAACCGTCAGCCGCTTGCTGAAATGATAGTCGTCACCAATCGCGAGCTGTCGCTGTCCGACGAGGAAATCTCCGTAATTTTGGATGAGCTCAACGTCAAAAAGCTTACAAAATCGGACGACGCGGACAAGTTCATAAGCTATAAATTAAAGCCGCAGTTAAAGACGTTAGGACCTAAGTACGGCAAAAAGCTGGGCGCGATTTCGGCGTTCCTCGCTTCGTGCAATGCGGAAGAGGTGGTCGCGGCGGTAAAGGACGGCGGCGCGTACGAATTGCCCGATCTGGGCGTATCGCTGTTTGCCGAGGACTTACAGATATTGACCGAGAGCGCAAAGGGCTACGTTGCGGCGGCGGACAAGGGCATAACCGTTGCTCTCGACACCGCGCTCACCGACGCGCTTATTGACGAGGGCGTAGAGCGCGAGCTCATTTCCAAGATTCAGAATATGAGGAAGGAAGCGGGCTTCGAGGTTACCGACCGTATCGAAATCTATTTCACTGCGGAGGGCAGAGCGGCAAAGATTTTGCGCGCGGGTACGTTCGCAACCGCCGTGCTTGCCGGTAAGGCGGAAGAGGGCGCGCGCGACGGCTTTACCAGGGAGCTTTCGATAAACGGCGAAAAGGCAACGCTGACGCTGATAAAAGTAAAATAAACCGCCCCGCGGTGCAATTTTGAAAACCCGTTACGGCATTAAATTAAATAAACGCTCATAGTTTATACTGTGAGCGTTTTTGATTTAAAGAAAGGGGAAGAGGCTGAAATTGTTTCCGTTGCGGTAGACGGCGCGGCGGGCGAAAGGCTTACTTCTCTCGGTGTAAAGAGCGGACGGAGCGTAAAGGTAATCGCCTTTTCGCTCTTTTCGGGCAGCGTGTTAATCGGGGTGGGGTACAACCGCATAGCCGTAAGGCGGTCGGTGGCACAGAAAATAGAGGTGGCGAAGTGATTAAGTTGCGTAAATTAAACGCTTCGGCAAAGGGAGCGGAGGCGGCTAAAAACTTTACCGTAGTGCTTGCGGGCAACCCCAATGCGGGTAAAACCACGCTGTTTAACGCGCTCACAAAGAGCCATTTAAAGACGGGCAATTTTCACGGAGTAACCACGGCCCCCGCGCAAAAGGCGGTCGGCGGCATAACCTATTGCGACGTGCCCGGAATGTACTCCTTCAATTCGTACACTATGGAGGAGGGGAGCGCGTTTGAACGTGCAAAGACCGCCGACCTCATAATAAACGTCGTCGACGCAACCACGTTAGAGAGCTCGCTGAATTTGACGGAGCGCTTAAAAAAGCTCAACCCGAACACCGTAGTGTATCTGACCAAGCTCAACGCGTTGAAGAGGCGCGGCGGCTGGGTGGACGAGGAAAAACTTTCGCAAAATCTCGGCTTGCCCGTGCTGTCGTGCGGGGCTAAGGAACTTAAAAAGCGGCTTGAAGAGGGCTTGTTCGATTTGCCGAAGCAAACTGCTCAAATGCCGTTAGATAAGGCATATTACGGGGGCAATTGTCAAATCGGCAAGGTTGAGCGGCTGTTTTACAACAAGGCGTTCGCCCTGCTTTTCTTCATTGCCGCGCTCGTCTTTACTTTCTTTATCACCTTTCACCCCGCTATGCCGGGGGCGTACCTTAAAGGGCTGTGCGAAACGCTCATAGTCGACAAATTCGGCGGTTGGCTCGGCGGCGCGATAAGCAATCCGTTTCTGTCATCGTTTATCGTCGACGGCATAATAGGCGGAGTCGGCGGCGTGCTGTCGTTCATTCCGCAGATTACAATACTCTATCTTGTGCTCATTTTATTGGACGAGAGCGGGATTGCCTCCGCGCTTACGTTCGTCACGGACGGGCTCTTCGAAAAGGCGGGGCTGTCGGGCAGAGCGGCGTTTTCGCTTATATCGGGCTTCGGTTGCACCGCCGCGGCTATTTCGACAACGCGAGGCTATTCCGAGGAGAACGCCCGCCGCAAGACAATCGCCGTACTGCCGTTCATTCCGTGCGGCGCGAAGATGCCCGTGTTTCTCACCTTTCTTTCGCCTCTCTTCAAAAACCCGTTTCCCGTCATCTGCATTCTGTACTTTGCAGGCGTAGCTCTTGCCATTTTGGTTTGCGCGATAGCAAAGGGGAAGGGCGAGGGACTGATCTCCGAGGTTACGCCCGTCGGTCTGCCGCAGATAAAGCAGACGTTAAAAAAGTTGTGTTTTCAGGTTAAATCGTTTATAATCAAAGTGACGACGTATGTGTTCGCCTTTTGCGCGGTAAGCTGGCTGTTGTCGCACGTCGGCTTTACGCAGGGCTTCTGCGCCCCGCAGGACAGCATTCTGGGCGTACTTTCGCGCGCGGTGGCATATCTGTTCTATCCTATGGGTATAACCGATTGGCGGCTCGCTTACGCCGCGCTCACGGGGTTTGCCGCCAAGGAAAACGTAGCGGCGACAATCGTTATGCTCATACCCGAGGGGCTTTCGCTCGGATTAGCTCCGTCAATGGCGCTCTGCACGTTCTTTCTGCTCTGCCCCGCATGCGTCGCGGCGTTTGCTTCCTCTGTAAAGGAAATCGGCTTCAAGCGCACGCTTGCGTATAATCTTGCACAGCTTGCGGCGGCGTTTCTCGCGTCGTACCTCATTTATTTTATACTGTCTATAATATGAAAAAATTTACAGCAACTCAACAAACAACGTTAAAGGATTTTACCGACGCAACTTACCCGCAGGGAAGTTTTGCGTTTAACGTCCTGCTCAAAAAGGGGGATATACGCGTCAACGGCGAACGGCGGCGCGCAAACTGCCCTGTAAGCGCAGGCGACGAAATCCTTTATTATACTACTGCCGCGCAGGAGGCTAAGCCCTCTCATACGGTCGTTTACGAGGATGAAAACATCATTGTCGCCGACAAATTCAGCGGCGTGTCGAGCGAGGGGCTTTTCTGTGAGCTTGCCTCGCGCGGCGATTATTTTCCCGTGCATAGGTTGGATAGAAACACGAGCGGGCTCATAGTGCTTGCAAGGAGCGCGGCGGCACAGGAGCAACTCATCGCGGCATTTAAAGAGCGCGCCGTTGAAAAAATCTATCTGTGCTTTGCGGGCAACAATTTCAAGCGCGAAAGCGGGATTTTAACCGATTATCTCGAAAAGGACGCGGCTAAAAATTCAGTGAAGATATACTCCGCGCCAGCGGCGGGCAGGGTTAAAATTATAACCGAGTACGCCGTTCAGAAAAGCTTCGGCGACTACGCCCTCGTAAAAATTATCCTGCATACGGGCAAGACCCATCAGATACGCGCTCACCTTGCTTATATCGGCTGTCCCGTGCTCGGTGATACCAAGTACGGCAATTCCGCTCTCAACAAAAAGTACAGGGCTACGAGGCAGATTTTAGTCGCGCACGACCTGCGTTTCAACATCTCGGGCGAGCTTGCGTACCTTAACGGCAAAACCTTTACAAGCGGCATTTTTCCCGCTCTGCCTTAAAAACTTAGAGGCAAACGCAGTCGGTAAATTTTTGACAAAATAAACGTTATATGATAGCAGTAGCCTGCTACACCGTTGACGAATATAACGACAAGTTTCTGCTTTTATCAAAGGGAATTATGTCTATCGAGGAGTTTTTCACCAAGAAGTAAAACACAATTAATTTAATGCGGCGACAGAAAAAATTTTTCCGTCGCCGCATTTAGTATTTTCAGTAAAGCCGATTAAAATATTTAAACATTGCAAGCTGCGATATTCCAATACAAAAATCCGCAAGTTGTATTATTTTAGAACCAACGCTTTCTTGGGACAGAAATCAGAGCATTTGCCGCATCTTATGCATTTATCGTGATTTATTGTAGGGGCTTCAAATCCATTTTGCGTCAGTGCGCCGACGGGACACACTTTTACGGCAGGACAGGGATGGTTTTGCGGACAGTTGTCCTTAATCAGATTAAGTTTTTTTATCATATTAACTCCGTTATGTGTATTAGCGTTATTATAGCATAAATAGGAGCTCGACGCAAGTAGATAAAAGAGATAATTGTAACTCGTTGTACATATACACAAAAAAATGACTGACAAGATAGTTAGTCTTATCAGTCATTCTAGGCTAAATTGAAATTTAGCGGCGTGTCGCCGCAGCCGTGTATCTTTATTGCCGAGTGGCTTGACTAACTTCGCCGCACGTCAAATTGAAATTTATATTAGGTTGGATATGCACAACTGAAAGTATAAATGTAACTATCAAAACTAATATTCATTTTATATTTTTTGAATTGCGATTTCTTTTTTATCTTAAAGCCATTATTTGTAAGTAATCTATTTGATGCAATATTATCTTGTGCAACTTCCGCAGTTATTTCAATGCCACCATTGTTGCGTATCCAAGTAACGATTAAAGTCAACAGTTCTGAACCAAATCTTTTTCTCCAATAGTTCTTATGAATACAATATCCTATATCAAATATTTCCTTTTTTTCGTCAGGGAAAATGCAAGCAGAACCTATTATTTCATTAGAACCGTTTACAACCAATTTTTAACCAAACAGGTGCAGAAAGCAGAGCACTCAACAGAACTATCGAAAGACCGGCAAGAATTGTTATTGCGGCTACAATACAAGAAACAGTCAATCGCTTTATTGCTTCGTTCCTTTTTTTCATTAAGTCCGTAACAATATATTCTTCGGCTCTTTCTTTATAATGTTTTTCGTCCAAACGTCCGCCCGCAAGCAATTCGTTAATGCTAACACCATATAATTCACTTAAAATTTGTAGCATTTCGGCGGGCGGTAAATAATTGCCGTTTTCCCAACGTGAAACCGTTTTATTTGTTACACCTATTTGTTCGCCCAATTCGTCTTGTGTAAGATTTCTTTCTTTACGCAATTCGGCTAAAAATGCCCCGACTTTTTGCATATCCATAATGAATACCTCCTTTTGTTTGACAATATTATAGCACACCAATGCGTAAAATTATTACCCACAAATAGCGAATTTGAAACGAACAGCAGACAAATCATAGGATTTTGGCTACTTAATCGGGTGCTTGATAAAAAGAAAAGTTTGACCACAACATAGTGTTCAAAATTTAACGAAATTGGTGGAAGAAGATAAAACAAATACGCACACCAAGTTAAAGTGTGCGTATACCCCCGAAATGGTGGGCGACAATGTGTGCCATAAGAACCGCACCAAACAGCACCTCGTTAATATATACATAGTATATATTAAAACCGATAAAAAAGCAAGTCCGCAAAAGACAAAATGTAAAAAAGCCCCGACGTTTTAAGTCCGTCGAGGCTTAATCTATGCCTTAATTTCCAACGCCACTTGTTCAGAGCCTATCACGGGGCTGCAAGTATTTATGACGGGTAATTCCGTTGTGGTCGAGTGAATAGGTACGTCAAGGTATTCGCTGTTTCCTCTGTCCGAGTAATTGCATTTAATGATTATTTTATCGTCGAATAAGATAACTTGCCTTACGAGCAAATCTATTATGCGTTCGGCGTTATTATTCAAAGCCTTTTTGATGAACGCAATAACGTCGGCTTTCTTAATCGTTGTTTTAACTTTTGCCTGTTCAACGAGTATCTTTTCGGACAATTCTTCTTGCCGACGTTCGAGTTCTTGCAACCGCTCTTTCGTCGTATTGGTGATGATGCCTTGTTCGATAGCCACGATAAGATTGTGCTTTGCTTTTGCTATCTGGTCTTGTTCTTGCTGTAAGAGTTTGAGAACGGATTGGTCTTGCAACCGTTTTTGATTTACGGCAATAATTTTTTCGGCGAAACCGTCAATCATAGCGTTATTTTCAAATAAGGTCATAATAGCCTGCACGACTACATTTTCCAAAGCGTCTTTTCGCACGGACTTTTTCTTGCAAATCTTTTTATCGTATCTGCCCGAACAACTATAATAGCGTTTCCGTTCGCCCGACCTCGCCGTTGCCGAAACGCCGTTTATTGAATTTCCGCAATAACCGCAAACAACCTTTTTCCGCAAAAGATATTTGACATACTGACTTAAACTGCCGTAACGATTTCCGACGTTCTTTGCCTGCACGATTTTGAAAAGGTCGTCGGGAACGATCTGCGGATAGATATTCGTATATACTTCGTCGCCGTGCGTATAAACACCCGAATATTTTGTGTTCTGTAAAATCTTATAGACAGTATTTCTCACAAATGGTTTTCCGTGATAAAGCACGCCTCTATCCGCAAGCGCCTTTATAATATCTTTGGCAATCACGTTTTTTGCGTACTGCTCGTAAATATAGCGGACGACTTCGGCTTGTTCGGGAACGATAACGGCTTTCTTATCAACGATTTTATAGCCATACGGCATTTTACCGCCTGTAACATTGCCTTTCTTGCGGCTTTCGTTATTGCCTCGACGTATCTTTTGAGAAAGTTCTGCGCTGTAGTATTCCGCCATACCTTCCAAAAGGCTTTCAAGGATTATGCCTTCCGGCGTTTCGGGTATATTTTCCATAGCCGAGATAAGCCGTATTCCGTTGAGTTTCAAGGTGTGTTTATTCATAGCCAATTCGTACTTATTTCGTCCGAAACGGTCTATTTTGTAAACGATAACGTAATCCCACGCCCGTTTTGCACTGTCTTTGAGCATACGCTGGAAAGACGCACGTTTGTCGTTCGTTCCCGTCATAGCACGGTCTATATAAGTATCAACGACCACGATTTCATTTCTGACGGCGTATTCATTACAAACTCTTAATTGTCCCTCGATAGACTGTTCTGTTTGTCTATCGGACGAATAGCGAGCGTAAATGACACCTGTTTTCATAGTGAACCCTCCTCAAAATCGGTAATCACACCGAGAGAGTACAACAACGGCGAAAAAAACGTAATGACTTCACTTGCCGAGTTGATAACCTTTTGACGGCAACGCTTGCCGAACTGACGACAAAGGTTGACCTCACTTGACTTCGCTTGACGTTTTCGCCAACCTAACCTTGCTACTTGCATTTTCTTTACCTCCTTGCCGAACTTTTTTTCGACGCCGACGAAAATGCAGGAAATGACTACGCCGTCAATCGGCGTTTTTTGTTATTCGGTTTTCAATTAAAACAATTATTGCGTAAAAGTTATTTCCTTTATCGGTTTAAGCAAGAGTTGTTTTAGATTGACGGCAACGGCATTTTCTGCCACAACCAACGGCGAAAAAAAGGTCAATCAATATCAAGTAAAATCAAGTACAATCAACCCAAATCATTAAAACGGCAAGTGATGTTAGCAAAGTGTTAGGTAAACGGCAAGTGATGTCATTCACTTCTTGCCCCGAATTTTGTATAGTGTCCGTGTAATCAAGCAAAAGGAGTTTAACACTATGCAAGAAGTGAAAATCAAGGACAATGATTTAGGAATACCTATCTACTTTGAAGATACTCCCGTGTTTTCTTCTATTCCTGACAGCGCAATCAATTTGCTTATGCAAGATTTGGAAAGCGAGATAGTTGCTTTTGTGGAAAAGAAACTTGCTCGTCAGAAATACCGGAATAAGAAAAAAGCGGACGGTAACAGAATAGCCGATACGCATCCGCCTTAAAAAATTTTGCGAAAGTTTGAAAACGGGGCTTTCAAACAGTTGACTTTCTCAAACGTATGTTCTATAATCTATCGTAAACAATCGTTCACGATAAGTGAGGCACTTATGAGAAGTAAGAACTCCGATTTAATGAAAAGCATAGTCGAGTTTATAAACAAAGAGTATTTTGACAACGGCGTAACACCGACAATGCAGGAAATAGCAAATGCTTTCGGAATTTCAAAAGGCTGTGTAAGTAACTACATAGCGGAAATGCAAGAAAAAGGTTTGCTCGAAAATAACGGCAGTTGTCGGGGTATTCGCACCAAGATGATGGAAAAGATACAGCAAGGTGTCGAGTATCTGCCCGTTGTCGGCTCTATCGCTTGCGGAACGCCTATGCTTGCGGAACAGAACATTGAAACGTATCTACCTATACCGACGGACTTTTTGGGCGCAGGCAGTTACTTTATACTTAAAGCCTACGGCGAAAGTATGATAAACGCAGGTATTGACGACGGCGATATGGTAATAGTCCGTAAGCAGGAAACCGCCGAAGAAGGTCAGATAATCGTCGCACTTATTGACGGCGAAACGACCTTAAAGCGTTATTATCTCGATGAAAAGCGTAAACGCATACGCCTACACCCCGAAAACGACGGTATGGACGATATGTATTTCAAAAGAGTTGACATACAGGGCATAGCAATCAAAGTAATCAAGGACTTGTTTTAATATCGCAATACTACAAACTTCATAGCCCCGAAGTTTTTAATATTGAGAGTACGAAAGATAACCTACTTTCGCACGGGATTTCCCAACCCTGCATTGACAGTAAGTTAAATACACTCTTTGCGTATTCACGGGAAAAGGAGGCATATATGAGTAAGGTCAAACGGATCAAATGCCCCGACTGTCTGAACTATATGACGGTTACAATCAACGACAACGGCGAAGCAAAAGGCTGTTGCAAAAAGTGTAATGCGGTCATCATAGCCAAACAACCGTCGGAGAAAGAACGACTTATACGAATAGTCAAAGCACAATAATCAAAATCAAATACATACGTCTTGCTGCACGGTTAGGTTGGACAAGTTCCCGTAATTCCTGCCCTCTACGGTATAGATAAGGTTCGTGCCACCGGCATAACAAAGTTATAGCCCCTACGAACAGTAAAACTCAAATTATGGGTTTCTGTTGGTAGAGGCTATTTTCTTTATCGACAAAATCCTACAAATACTGAATTTCGGAGGATTTAATATGACACCGCTCAATGCGATAAGAGAAGAATTGAAAGAAATTCGTTATTATATGTCCCGTAAGACTGTTTTCGATAAATCTGTGGATTGCGTCGGCAAGAACGCTATTGAAAAAAGAATAGAATTGTACAACCGTTATATATGCGATGCCAAACCTCGCCTATACGACCTCTATGTGTCGCTCTATCTCGACAACAACACGCAGGAGTCGTTGTCGGAAAAATTAGGCTATTCAATGGAACACATTTGCAGGCTCAACACGCAATTAGTCAAGTTCTTTCAGCAAAAACTGACTGCGGACGGTCTTATATAGCGAGGTGTATATATGACGGAGATAAGAAACAGTCAAGGCAAACTTGTCTGCCGAGCAGATAAGGACAGCAAGACCGTCGAAATAGCCGTAAAAGGCAATGTAACCGTGATACGCTTTACGGACGACGGCAAAATGAAAATAGAAAATACCGAAAGAACGGTATAACACAATTATAAAATCCGCAGACCGCAAGACGGCAAGGAAAGCAAATCTCACTCGCTTTCCCGCCGTCTTTTTTGTTTGCGGAAAACAGTACGGCTCTGCGGATTCCCCAAATTCAAGGAGTTAAAACTATGGAAACAATAACCTATAAATTTGCCGACGGTACGGAAAGCGCCGTCGAAGTAAGCGACGAATTTTATTCGCTCTATCAAGATATGGAAAAGGCGGACGAACTATCCGAACGCAAGCACTCTCGTAGAAATCAATCGTTGGAACGCTCGGTAGATAACGGCTGGGACGTTGCAGATCCGGACGCCGACATTGCGGCTATCTTTGAAAAAAACGAAAGCAACAGACAACTTTATGCGGCTATTTCCACTCTCGCTCCCGAACAGCAAACGCTTATAAAACAGGTCTTTTTCGAGCGCATACCGCAAGTGGAAATTGCCGAACGGCAAGGCGTAACAAAAAAGGCAATCAACAACCGTTTGACACGGATTTTACGGAAATTAAAAAAAGTTTTGCAATAAGGCGTGGACTTTTGCGATTTTCGAGGCTATTAGGTGAAGGGGTTAGTTATTCGCCCACTCACAAGAACGATTTTAGGAGGCAGTATGAAGAAGAATATCGAGCAGTATTTTCGGGTTGAGTGTAACTTCGGCTGTAAGTATTTCACTAATCCCGACAAGGCAAAAGCCTATTTCGACCGCAAGGCGAACAAACACCTTGACGTGGAAATGTGGCTTGTAACGTATTGCCGTTGCGAAAGGAAACACGCCTTTTACGCAACGCAGGACTTGTTGGCATATTCGGGAACGACAATGCCGAAATGCTAACTCTTATCTGAATGTTTACGGCGCAATAAATAAGCGATTAAGTTTAGCGTGATTTTCGTAAAGGTGGCCGCCTACGCATAAACAATCGAGAAAACAATACATAAGCCGCCGTTTAACAGATATATACGCTGTGCTATGCGAGCGTCAACGGGCGAAAATTTATCATTAGGAGATTTGAACAATGGCAGATTACAACAAAGAAAGACGTTGGACTGCGCCGAACAAGCGTGCGGAAAGTTACGCAAACGAGCGCAAGGCAAAGGTGCATCAGCACGGACAGAAAGAAGGACAGCCTTTGTCGGACTACGAGGCAGGTATGCGTTCGGGTTACTTGCAGTGTCAGAGCGACCACGCCGGACTGTTCCGCTACAAGCAGGCTATGGAAGCGTTCGGCGATAAGAAGTACGCAAAGCAGTTCTCTCGTGAGAAAGGCACGAAACTTAAAAAAGGCGGCAAAAAGTCCGCATAACAAGGAGGCAAATTTATGGCAAACAAAACAAACGGCATTAAGGTCGAAAAAGGCTCTTTCGAGTATAAGGGCAAATCGTATTTCGAGTATTTTATCTGCGGCAGCGTCAGAGGCAGGGACGTAAAAATCAAACTTGCGCCGCCCGACAAGAACGACAAGGGCGGTTATACCGTTCTCGACATTGTGTTCGGTAACGAGGACAAGGCGGACTTTATCGTCGTTCCCTACGAGTTTCAGGACGCAACCGGCAAGACTGTATCGGGCAATCGCTTTCTCGTCCGCACGGTGGATAAGGAAACGGGCGAAGTCTTTGAAAGCGCAATCAAGCCCGCCCGCAATTCGGACAAAACTTTGCTCGCAATGCTCATGCGCTAACGGCGAGGTGTCCCTATGAAGAAATTGATACTCATTCTACTTGTCATAATCCTTGTGGTGCTGGTCGGGACGTGGCCGTTATCAATTCTCGCCAAACTCTTTGAATGGATTGCATACGGCTTACGTTGGCTCGCCAAAATGCTCAATTTCTTCGGCTGGAACGGCTTGCTGTAACGTAACAACAACGAAGGCACTATTTAGACGGAAAAGTTTATTTAGTGCCTTTAATTTTTCAAAAGGAGGTTTTATGAAAGTCTTAAAAACAATCGGCAACTGCTGCTTGGTGTTCTTATGCGTCATCAGCGTTTGCGTGATTATCGCCTTCGTTTACTACCATTATTTCGTCAAAGATACGACTATCGGCGTCAACAATATCAACGACCAACTTGCCGTAGATATTAAGAAAGACGAAGATTTGACACCCGAAGAACGTAACGAGTTCGAGGAACGGTGGTTTATGGAAGCGAGTTACTACTCAAACGCAAAGAACAACGGCGTGCAGTTACAGGAACTCAAATACAACTACTTTACAGGCTACAACCTTACAAGCGACCAATACCGCTCGACGGGTATGCAGTATATGGGCGACTTTGAAACTTACATGAACGAGGTCAACAGCGATAAAGAAGCCCAACAGCGAGTGCTTTCCGAGTTCTACTACTACGATACGACGAACGGTATAACGTGGAGCGGTTTCAAAGGTCAGTACGGCAGCGTGGCAACCACGCTCAACCGTGAACAGCAATTTATTATCAAGATTGACAACCGTCCGTTCTCGATACAACTTACCGGACAATACGACGTTTACGGAAGGCTCTGGGGCTTTTTGTGGAATGTCAAGCAAGGTACGGTTTATTTCGATTACGGAGACGTGTTCGACTGCGTATTCTCGGCTATCAAGAGCAACGATCACGGCTACGGCGATTACTATATCACGCTCGACCTTTCGCAATACTTTACCATTCGGGAATACGACACGGCAACAAAGAAATTCAAGGCGGACGACGTAACCGACATTATCAAAAACTACGCCGTGTTGAAGTTCCACTACGACGAGAACGGCGCAAGAAACAGCACACAATCGCTTTTCGGCTCTATCGCCTGCAATCCGAGTTACGACACGTCGGACGAACAAATCGACACTACCTATTGGCAAGAGCGTATGACGTACAATCTCGACAGCACAAGCAAACTGAACGGCAAGGAAGTCTTTATTTACCGTTACAGCGAAGTTTACGACGGATATTTCCTTTCGATGTCTATGGACGCCAAAAAATTATTTGCGGATATGCCGAGAGCAAAGGTAAACATAACGCTCGACTTGGATAACCCGAATTTGGAACATAGCATTGTCGGTCTGGACTACGACGCTTTCAACGGATTGGAAATCGACACGCTTATCATTCGGGGCGGCACACAAACCTTTTATCTGCTCGAAAAGTCGCTGAACGATACGCAGTTGCGTACGCTCAAACGCACTCGGAACATTACGCTCGACGGTATGCAAAACGCTATCAACAGCGAATATGCGGAGGTGATTTTATGAAGAAAATCATAGGCTTGGTTATTCTCTATCTTCTCGCTTTCGTGCTTATCGTTGTCGGCGTGTTCTGCGGAATACGGCTGTATAAGGAAATCAAAGCCGAAAGTTACGTCAACGGCTCGATAGATATTTCAAACCGCTTTTCGCAAGAAAGTTTTAACTATTCGTCAACGAGCGTGGTCTTCTACCACGACCTTTACGACGATACGAACACTTACAGTTTTGAGAAAGACTTGCTCAAAGTGGACGACTTCGACGGACAGAAAAAGACCTATCAGGTAGTGCTGAACGACTATGTACTGCTCAATACGGAAATTAACGCAGGCTCGGTATTCGCAACGGTCAACATGGACTTTTACAATATCGAAGGCAAAATCGTAAACAGCGCAACGCTCAAAATATCCGTCAAGTTTTTAAGCGGCAAAACACAACTCACCCTTGCAACCACCGGAAACGAAAATGCGTCGTTCCTCGAACAGTATTTTACGGACAACGGTATTCGGCTGCAAATAATCGAAATTTTATAAGGAGGCAAACAATGTCAACGACAAGAAAAGTTTTAACAATCATTTTCAGTATTCTCATTATCGCTGCGTTTGCGTTCGTTCTGACGTGGGGCATCATAAATTGGTCGAAAGTCAAGGACGGTATGGCCGGCAACGGCTTATATACGCAGGACGACGTTCAAAAATCCTACGAGGACGGTTACAACAAAGCGCTTGCAGACAAGGACGAATACGACAAACTCATCAACGGCTATCGTGATACGATAACCACGCAAAACGACCTTATCTCGCAGTACACGAGCGAGGCGACAGCCCTCAATAATTCTATCAAGGACTATCAAGGGCAAATCGCCACTCTGAACGATCAGAAAACCGCTCTCGAAACGCAGATTGACACGCTCAACACTATCAAAGCGAGCAACGAAACGACTATTACGGAGTTAAACGGGCAGATCGCCACGTTCAATAATCAAGTGCTTTCTCTGCAAGCGAATAAGGACGAGAACGCAAGGCAAATCGAAAGCCTTAACTCGCAAATCGCCAATCTGCAAACGCTCAATAATCAGTTGCAGGAAACCAACGAATTGAACACTCGCACGATAAACGGACTTAACGCACAAATCGTCGGACTGAACAATCAGATTGCCGACCTTACGTTGCAATCGCAAAACAATTCGGCTGTGGTAAATGCACTCAATGTCAAGATTGCCGAATTGCAAAAATCGGTCAGTTATTACGAGCAGTATTTGGGAACGCTCGAAAGCGGCGAACAGGTTGTCGCTACGTTTGAGTTCGATGGCAGCGTTTACAACATTCAAGTTGTCAATAAGAACAGTCTTTTAACCGTAACCGAGCCTACCTCAACGGCGTATGTCATTTTCAACGGTTGGACTGTGGACGGCGAGCCGATAGACCTTGCAACGTACCGCATAACGGCTAATACGAAAATCGTTGCCGACGTTACACACAAGTACGAAGTCAATTTTATGGTCGAAGGCGAAAATCATAACAGCCAAATCGTACTCAAAGACGCAAAGGTAACTATCCCTGCCAACCCGACAAAGAACGGCTATGTGTTCGAGGGCTGGACGCTCGACGGCAACAACGTCGTAAACCTTACTACCTACACCGTTACGCAGAACGTAACCTTTACGGCGAAATTCACAAAATTGTACTCGGTTGTATTCAAGTATGAAGATACGACTTTGAAAACCGAAACGGTCAAGAGCGGCAATTACGCAACCGCACCGACGGCATCAAGTACGGCGTACAAAGTATTCAACGGTTGGAAAGTCAACGGCATAATGAAAGACGTAAGCGAATACCGCATTACGGCAGACACCGTGTTCGTTGCGGACATTACCTACAAATACGACGTCAAGTTTATGGCGGACGGCAAAGTGCATAACTCGCAAATCGTCGAAAAGCACGCTAAACCTACCGTGCCGAGCAATCCGACAAAGACAAATTACGTTTTCGTAGGTTGGTCTGTGGACGGAACGAACACCGTTGACGTAAGCAAGTACATGATTGTCGGCAATACGACCTTTACGGCGATTTTCCGTGTAGATAAGTTTACGGTTACTTTCAAGAACGGCAGTACGACAGTTTCCACGCAGGAAGTTACGAACGGCAGTTATGCGACAGTACCTACATTTAACACCGAAACCTTTAAGGGCTGGACGGTAAACGGAACGGACATTGTAAACATTTCGACCTATAAGATAACCGGCAACACAACCTTTACGGCGAAGTTTGGAACGTGGACGCTGTTAAGAGACGAGGCATATCACGCATATTCGGACGGTTACAGCGGCAATTCTACGGAAGTTTATATCAGCGGTCTGAAAGCCGGCGATAAGGTCAAAATAAGCGTCAACTTTATGCAGGCAAATATTCACGATACGGGCAGTAACGGTTATTGGTACAATTCGCCCGACGGCAACGGCTGTTACGGTTGGCAGTATTACGGCGATACTTGGTGTGCTATGGACGAATACGGCAATATTACGGGCGGTTTCGACTTCGGCGGTGGCGGTGATGCCGAAATTAAGAGTACGTCGCCGTTCACTTCCATTCTCGGCGTTGTGGAATACGGAGTTGACAACACGTTTACTATCACCATTTCGTGCAAGAAGGACGGCGTATTGACTATCGAATGGAACGACGCCGCAGGGTTCTACCTCGAACAAATGACGTTCTGGGACGTTATGGTTTTAAGGTAAGCCTATGATAACGATAATTTTCGCTCCGCCTCGCACGGGCAAGACCTGTTTTATGACGCACGTCGCAAATGGTTATGCGTTCGACAAGGCTCGCAATCGTGCTATGGCTCGTGAAATTGTCGGGAAAATACAAAGCGGTTTTAACGGGATCAAGACTGTGCCGATTCACTGCGTTTCGGCAAACTACGATATGACGTTTAAGCGGTATCGGTACAGTCCCCGTTTCAGCCGTCGTATCAACCCTTACCGCTTGGGCTTTGACAATCCGTTCGTAAAGACGCATTTCAATCTGCCTTACGAGGTGATCTGCATAACGGAAGCGCAGAAATACCTCAACAGCAGACTTTCAATGTACTTTCCCGATTGGCAGTCAAGATGGTACGAACAGCACGGGCATAACGATTTGGACGTCTATTTAGATACGCAGCGACCTATGCTAATCGACGTCAATATTCGGGAACTCTCGCAATTCATAGAGATAGTGAAGTTAGACATTGCCTACAATGATTTCGGAAAGCCTTGCTCTCTTACTTGGCATATTCGCCGCATAGAAAACAGCAGTCTTTTCGATAAGTATATGGCGAGCGGCAAGCAGGACAAGTCTTGCTATACGACAGAAGTGATTACGGCAGACTACAACGTGTTTGCTTGTTACGATAGCCAATGCTGCAAGCCGAAGTTTTATCAAGGGCATTTCGACGAAGATTTTGATTACTCGCCGTCAGAGCCTACCGAGCAGACGCTTGAAGGCTATATCCGCTATCTCGAAGAAAACGACGACGAACTACCCGAAGGCTACTATCAAAAGCGAGGTAAACAAGTATGCTGAATTACAACAAAAACAAACTCATCAACGCTTGCCTTTGCAAGTATTACGAAACCTTTTCGCACACACTCGACACCGCCGACTTCGTGCCGGACAAATTCAACGACAAAATACTCAATTACATTTTCAAGAATATGAGAAAGTCGTTTAAGAAAATCGACAAAGAAGATCGACGTTATCAAAAGCAATTAAATAAAAAGCAGCAAGCGAAATCCAAACAAGAAAAACGCCGTTTGAAACTCGAAAAACGGCAAGCCGAGCGAGAGCGCAAACTCGCTAAAAAGCAACAGCGAAAATCTAAAAAAGGAGGTAAATAAGCGTGGGATTTTTTACCGCAAAACAAAAGCGTCTTGCCCGTAACTGTTCCGTCAGAGAACTCGAAAACGGCTATCACGACAGCGAGAGCGCCTTGCGTATGGCGTCTTATAGGGGCGACCAAAAGGCACTTAAACAGGCTATGAAAGTTCACGGCAATTACGAATACGCTTTGCTTTACAAAAATACGCCCGAATACAACAAACGGCGTAAGTAAGGCGTCAAACGGTTAAACTCCGACGTGAAAAAGCGTTATGGCTTTCGGTGAAACCAAAGTATATTACGACGGCTCGCACTATATCGCCATTCCGCACACGGAACGTCCGAAACGCTACCGCCCGCAACTCGTCGAAGAAGAAATAACCGTCGTCGATACAAAGGAACAAGGCTCTGACACCGACAAGGCGACAGAGCCTTTAATTCCTTGTAAGACAGACGAAACGACGACTGCCGACAAAGTTATAACGGACGACGTATGCGAGGCTGAAACGGCTGTTACGCCTCCTCAAAACGAGCGTAAACTCACGAAAAGAGAATTGTTTGACGAATTGTATAGAGAATATATAGACCTCCCGAAAAAGGAACGGGCATTAAAAATTATGGACGGTATGCTGCCGTATTTCGACAGCGTGGAACAACTGAAATGGTATGTCGATTTGGGTATGGAACGCAAGTACCGCAATATTGTCGCTCGCCGTGTGCGTATGGTTAGAAAGGCGAACTTGGCAGGCTTTAATTATTTTTGCACATTTACCTACGACGACAAAAAACACACGGAAGATACGTTTAAGAAAAAACTCAAAAACAAACTGTCTTTGCTCGCGTATAGACAAGATTGGCGGTATATGGGCGTCTGGGAGCGTTCGCCCGAAAAGAAACGCTTGCACTTTCACGGGCTTTTCAATGTACCCGATAACGCTATGGTCGGTGAAATTGTGGAAAAGACCGATTACAGCACGGTAACTCATACCATGCAGACGATAAACCTCAATACCTATTTCGAGGAACGCTTTGGACGTAACGACTTCAAAGAATTAGATAAACGGCTGTTGGGCGAATCGCTTGCGTATCTTATGAAGTATATCGAGAAAACCGGCGAAAGGATTGTGTATAGCAAGGGCTTATATCAATACTTTATTTCCGACATTATGGACGAGGACATAGTATCGACTATCGGGCAAGAGGATAAAAAACTGCTTTTATTTGACGATTTCAACTGCTGGGATGAAGGCGTGCTTATGGGTAAAGTAAGCCCCGAAGTCATAGCGCAAATGCGGAAATGCAACTGAAAACGCGGCGGCGTAAAGAAATGCGGGGATCGCGGAAAGCCTGCGCGCGACCCCGTATTTTAGCCGCCGCTTTTGTTGCTACAATCTCCGTTGTGTTGGGTTGGGTTGTGCAGGGCGTGTGCTTGTCTGGCGGCGCGCAGCGACGCCCTCGTATCAAGACAAGCACACGCCCTGCTGTCAGTTAGCATATAAATCTATGATTGGGAGTGCCATTTGCTTTGATTTTTCCTTAAATTGTGCTATAATATATTTGCTCATTTAGAGCGATAAACAGTAATTTGTGAGAAGAACTTATATGAATAGGAAAGAGATAACAACAAAAGAAGATTTAATGACTATTATCAATTTATTAGAAAATGCAAACATAAAATATTGGATTGATGGTGGATGGGGTGTTGATATATTAGCAGGTAAACAAACACGAAATCATAGAGATATTGATGTAAATTTTGATGCACAACATACAGAAAAATTATTAAATCTACTTTTTGAATATGGATATAAAATAGATACAGATTGGAAACCTGTTAGGATAGAACTATATAGCGAAAAATATGGATATTTGGATATTCATCCATTTATTTTGAATGAAGATGGAACTTCAAAACAAGCAAATTTAGAAGGTGGATTTTATGAATTTGAAAAAGACTTTTTTAGTAATGCTATTTTTGAAGGAAAAACAATTCCTTGCATATCCCTAAAAGGACAAAAAATTTTCCATTCGGGATATGAGTTAAGAGATAAAGATAAGCAAGATATTGCAGTTCTTGAGAGTATATCAAAATAATTAAACAAATTTCAATTTAACGGAGAATTATAAACGACCTATAATGAATATCTATGAATTAGTGCCATATACCGACGCAGACCACGATAATTATATAAAGTGCCAAATGGACGCTTTTGAAAAGTATATATTAGAGTTCTTTGGTGTTTGCGATATGGCTATTATGGAAAATCATTTGAAACAATTAAAACCTAATCTTCTTAAAATTGCAGTTAATAGTCAAATTGCCGGATATGTTTATTATAAAGAAAAAAGTACAAAAATTATAGTAGATGTTTTTACATTGTTGCCTGAATATCGTAACAACGGATTAGGCTCTTTAATCTTGCAAGACTTTATTAAAAAGGCAAATGAATTAAATAAACCGATATTTTTGGATACTTTTAAGAGTAATCCTGCAAAGAATTTTTATGAAAGAAATGGCTTTGTCGTTGTGGACGAAAATTTCTCTCACTACATTTTGAGATATGGAAAAGTTATTTGATACGATAAATTTCAATTTATCTTACACCAAAAACGCCGAGAGGTCAGCAGATCTCTCGGCGTTTACTTTACTCGAAACTATACTCCCGACAGCCTTTTTGCAATATATGACTTTCGGTTTTTTTAAGAAAGTGCTTTTTTCGTTTATTCGCAGATAAGTCTATTAAACAGTCTAACGAATAAACGGTTATGCGATATGTATGCGTTTTACCATGCGGCGGTTTCGGTCCGGCATATCGGTGCATGCCGTATGCTACGCCTTGAGTTGCGCCGATATCCGAAACGCATTTGCCTGTTGGAATTGCTTTTATGATTTTGCCCGACGCCGGAATATTCCAAATTACCCAATGCGTAAAGTTCTTTATAGGGTGGCTTATATCTTCCAAAGTAACGGCAAGCGTTTTTGCTTTTTCGGATAAATTTTCAATGATTATTTCGGGCGATAAATCTTTTCCTCTGCCTGTATATTCAATAGGAAATTTATCGCCGTTTGTAAAATCGGGTAAAGTAAATTTCAACTGCTCCATAACTAAATCTCCGGTTACATTTTAGGCATAGGCGCATTATAAAAACCGAGTTTGTGAAAGTCATACCAACTTTTGATTTGTTCTTCGGTTGCTACGGTCAATGCCCGCAAAACTTCTTGCGCAAATTCAAGCGTTGCCGTTCCGTTCGCAGTAATGACGTTATTATCCGAAACGGCTTGTCTATGGATAAAGCCTTGCTCGTTTGTGTAAGTCGAATACTGTTTTAATTCATTCAAATCGTTTGCCGTATGTTTTGCGTTGTTCAATGCACCGACAGAGCCTAAAAATCTGCAAGCGTCGCAAATCGCGCCCAAAACCTTGCCTCTCTTTATACAATCGTCTATAAGCGGTTTAATTTGCATAGTCTTTTCGTTATGCCACGACATACCGCCTATAAGAATTAAAGCGTCATAATCGGACGGAACGCTCTGTAAATCGTAATCGGGCAAACATTTAATGCCGCCGATAGAAGTTACTGCATTTTTCGTAAGCGATACGGTGTTATTCTCGAATTTTCCGCCGCCGAGCATATTGACTGCGGACGAAATATAAGCAAGTTCCCAATCCGCCCATTGTTCCAAGATAACGTATAGTATTTTCTTCATTGCATGTACCTAATTTCCCTTATTAAGATTGCTTAATGCTTCGGCGTTATTGGATATTACCATACCGACGGTTTGGCAGTGTTCCATTTCGGAGCAGTTTCCGCAGGTTTCAAAAGATTTTCCGAGCGCGCACTGTCGTATCTGACAATACTTGTCGCAAAAAGGAGTTTTAACCCCGTCCATGCGACAACCGTCGCAGTTAATCATTTTGGACGTTATCTCGAAGCCGTTGAGTTCCGACCATTCCTTTGCCACCTTTTTGCGCAGTGCATTATCGTTGTTTTGCGTGGCAATATACGCTTCGCATTTTTCACAATCAAGTCCGCAATATGCAATCATTTTATTCATTGTATTTACTCCTATATATTATAACCAAACCGCCCAATCGCCGTAATCGAAAGTGCCTGCGCCGTGATGCAACTTACCTTGTGCTTTTAGTTCACGGAAAGCATCTCTCATTCTAATTGCAATTTCGGGTTGAATATCTAATGAGTGATGGGCGGGAAACAATCGTTTTGACGGCAACGCCGCAATCACTTCGAGAGAATTAAGATAAGCTACGGGGTCTGTGGACGGATAATAAGCGAATAAAGTATCTTTGTAAATCAAGTCGCCTGTAAATATGTAACCTCGTTCTTGTTCCCAAAAGCAAATATGTCCGGGCGAATGTCCGGGCGTATGCAAGACTTCGATTTTTCTATCGCCAATATCAATTATCTCGCCGCCGTTTAATACCCTTGCAGGCGTTCCTTGAAACATCTCGTAAGTGCTTACGTCAAAGCCTTCGGGCAAATCGCAACGGTCAACAACCATATCACGAACGGTTTGAATAGAAAGCGGAAACTTGCCGTTCAGCCAATCCAACTCGGCTTTGTGCGCATAGAAATCGGGGAAATATTTATGTCCGCCTATGTGATCCCAATGTATATGGGTTGCAACGGCTATGACGTGTTTATCTGTCAGTTTGCGAACTTCGTCATAAATGTTACAAATGCCAAGCCCCGTATCAATCAAAAGACAGCGTTCACTCCCGATTAAAAGATAGCAGTGAGTTTCTTCCCAATGGCGGTATTCGCTTATGATATACGTCGTGTCGTCTATTTTGTCAATAGTAAACCAATTATTCATATAAATTACCCTATAATTTCATATAGTTTAGCAAAACAGTCATTCCCATTACAGGGGTAGTCGGGCATAACGTAGTCATCGGTTTTTGTTTGGTCTATTCTATACCATTTTTTTGTGGATATTTGTACAAAAAGTCCCGTGTTCCGCAAGCGAAAATTCGTTATATCCCCATAGCCGTTTACGGAATTTGCGGGCGGTTCGCCCACAATCTTGCCAAAGTTATTGTCTTGAATTAGCATAGCGAAATCTTTTGCCGCCGAAAACGAACCGCTATCCGTTAAAATATAAACGTTGCCTTCAAATGCAAGATTTTTGCTACGTTCGTTTTTTATTTTTCCGTTATTGCCGTGAATTGTAATATAATTCCACCGCCAATCGAACGAACCGTCATAGTAACTGTCGATAGGCAAGTATTTTACAAACTCGTTCCCCACAAGAGAATTGCCGCCGCCATTGCCACGCAAATCAACCGCTACATTTTGTATATTCTTTTGCTTAACTTCGGCAAACATTTCCTTTACGCAGTTAATGTATGTCTGATTATAAGTGCATTGCGTGAGCGTAAGCACCGCAAGGCTCTTTTGCTCATCAATATCATAATATACAAATTCTTTCGGTTCGCTCGGAACATAATATCCGTTGCGGATTTCCACAAAGTCGTTCCAACTAACAAAATCGTCTGCCGTATAAGTTTGCTCAATCGTGTTTTCGCCGTTAGACCACGTATACGTAAACGGCTCGGAATAGCCCAAAAAGTCAAGAGTTGCAAGGCTGCCTAAATCGACGTTTATCCAATCTTCCGTTTCGTAACAATAATACGGTTTTACGTCGTCGATAATTTGCTTTACCGATTTGCCGTTTATTGCCGTTATACTGTACCCGTCAAAGTTCTTTTGCGGAATAACTTTTAAGTAAGCGTCGTTAGGATAATTATTGTACGTTGTTGTATGAGCGTCGCCCATAAGGTGCAAAACCGTTTGAATTTCTCGCCGCAAGTCGTTGACGGTTATTTTATTTTCGCTTTTTAATCTATTCAAAGACATAGAAAATTCATTTTCGACTTCTTGCGAAAGACCGTTTTTGAACATAGGGTGCGTGCGTTTAAGATAGCGTTTCAGTTCGTTAATATCTTCTTCGGCGGCTTTGTAAGTTATTACTTCGTCATAGTTCAACCATACGCCGTCGTATTCTTTGAAAGCGTACGAGTTCCAATACGGAAAAGCATAAACAAAGAGCGAACAGCCGGTAGCAACTATTGCGAATACTATGGGTAATATTATCTTTGTAACAAGTTTTGTCTTGAAAAAGATAAAGTATGAAACCAAGCCGCTACAAAAAAGTACGCTCAACAGCACTACAATCCATTCGGGAAAATTTATGCAAAATATGTTTATAGGAATAAGCGCAAATGTCAATATAGCCAAAACACTAATAACCAATAGGCTCACTATCTTAATAATTTTGCGATTGTTCTCTAACCAAGTTTTTATACCAATCATAATTGCTCCTTTTGTATTTATAAATTATAGCACGAATTCAACCGTTTTTCAAGTAATGCGTAGGCGCTATTAAAATTTAGCCAACACAAACAAAGCCGAGAATCCGTAAGGACTCCCGGCTTTGACTTTATATTCGGTTAAACGGTTTGCGTTCTATCGGGTATGTAGATTTTGTCGGCGACCTTTACGGCTTTATAGGTAACGCCGTTTATCGTCTGGGTAACGTATTCGGGCTTGCCGTCGGCGTTCGCTCGTAAAAACATTTTTTCGCCGTTCTCATCTATGCGGTCAATGTTGCCGTCCATAAACTTGCCGTCGTTGCCGACCTCTAACACTTTCAAGCCTTTTTGCAGTAGATACGAACTGAATTGCCATAACTTCTCGAACATACCGTAGCAGTCCATAATAAAGCAAAAATCTTCTTTTTCGCAGTAACCTGTAATTCTGTAATAATTGTTCATAATAATACTCCTTTGCGTTAAGCCGCCGCTTGTATTCTGTTTAATTGTCTGTTAGCGAAAGGTAGCCATTTGTGATTGACAAAATCAAGCACGCTTTCGCTCGGTCTGTGGTCGTGTTCGCCGTAACATTGCAATACTTTCTTTTGAGATAGAGAATACTCAACCGTAACGAAAGGCATGTCAGGCGTTTGCTTATCCCGTATAAAGAAAATAAGGCTTTCTTCACGGGCGAATTTTTGGTCGTAACCCATGCGCCCGACACAATGGTCAAGAGCCTCACCCTCACGGATAAGGTCTTGCGGACTTTTTGCAATCACAACTATAAACGCATTGTCTTTGTTCCGTTGCAGAGGCATATATTTTTCGGCAACGCTTGCAAATCTCGCATACATTTCTTTGCGTTCTTCGGCGTCCTGTAATGCCTTTGCCGAGCGGTATTCGTCTATGCGTATATCGTGCCAACGCTTAAAGTCTATCGGCATTAAGTTCTTCGTATCGGTCATATCAAGGTGCAGATATACGCAAGCCTTGTAATAATCGCTGTATGTCGCAAGGTTAGTTTCGTGCCGTATAATATAATCAAAAAAGCGGTCTTTACTGCCGAACAGTCCTGCGACTTCGTGTGCCGTATTGTGGTTCTTATAAACTTTTTCCAATTCGGCATAGTATTGATTGTAGCGGAGCGAGGATCTTTCTCTGTAAGAACAAGTAATAACATTGATATAGTGCGGTTTCTTTGCAAGTTCCTCTCTGTTCTGTATCAACCACTTGCGGAAATTCTTATCTTTGCCAACCTTTTTGAGAATAACTTTGCTCGTTGCCAAATACGGCAAGTTCATTTTGACAAGGTATTCGGCTTGTGGATATTCTTCATAAAGCCGCAAGTATTTGAAAAGGTCGCAGTATGTGTATTTGTCCGCTGCGCTGTACTTGTATTTCGGAAATTTCAAGGCGTATTCCGTATTCACGATAGGGGCAACCGGCTCTATGGTGTAGTAATCTTCCCACCAATTCTCTTGTTCAAACCATTTCGGCGTTCTGTATAAGCCTTGCTCAAACCAACCCACGACGTAGCCTGCTATATAGTAGCAAACCATATCTTTTATAAGGCATTTGTCCGAGTGTATGCAGTGGACGGCAACTTGCTTATGTACCCAATCTCTCGCTTTATTATTTCTGTTCTTAACGGCAACCGTAACTTTTACAAGTTCGCCGCCGAATTTAGCGAGATAGGCATAAAACCGTCTTTGTCCGTCGCCGTTCGGAAAGTCCTTTTTGTCCCGTTCTTTTATAAGTTTCAGTATGTATTTGGGTATGGGCTTTATATCTTTTTCCGTAATCATTTTGCACCTCACGCAATATCCATTTTGCCGTCAAGCAAATCATAGAGATATATCATTGTTTCTTTATCGAAAGAGGACGGAGAATATGGCTCGTCCATAGGCTCGTCATCAAGGATTTCGCCTGTCGACGTGTCAACCGTCTTTCCGTCCGTCTTTACTATCTTTCCGAGCGTGGCTATATCGCCGTTGCTTTCGATTATAACTACGCCGTGATTAGCCCGTATTTTGGCTATATAGGCGTCTGCGGCGTGATAAGGGAAACCAACCAACGGCACACGCAAATCAGCAGTAATAGCCCTGCCTGTAAGCGTAAGATTGAGTTCGTCGGCAAGTATGGTTGCGTCGTTATCAAATGCCTCGTAAAAGTCGCCGAGCCTTATAAGCACTATTTCGTCGGGGTGGCTTTCTTTCATATCCATATACTGCACAAAGAAGATCGGCAATTCTTGTTTGGGCTTTTCAGCCTCACGCTTAACGCCGTTCTTCTCGTCGAGGGCTTGCTGTAACTTATCCGCAATTTCCTCGATAGTAGGACTATCTTCGTCTGCAAGTTCTTCTAATTCTTCGGGCGTATAATCGGCGTTCAGTTCTTCGCCGTCGTCCTCGTCATCTTCCGCAACGTCAACGGGTTCGTGGTCGTCGGTCTGGTCGGTAACGGTTTTCTTTTCGGCGGTGTCAATCATATCCCATAAAGACGCTTGCCGTGTCGTCGGTTTCGGTTTTTCAACCTTTTTGACTTCGGTTTTCGTAACGGTCTTTACAGCCGGCTTATATTCCGTTCCGTCCTCGTTGTATAGCGTGCCTTCGATTGAGTTTTCCTCGAAGTAGTGGATAGCCCAACCGTAAACGACGGCATCCTCAACGCAAGCCGACCTCGCACTTTTTTCGGCGAGTTTCTTTGCCTCGTCGGTTGCAAATCTCATAAAGCCGTCAAGGTCTTTTTTACTCAATAACCGCTTGCCGTCTTTCTCGATATACACGCCGTTGTTTATCTTTTCCGCAAGAACGTCGCTCACGTTTTCTTGCAAATAGGCAAGTATAAGTTCCTGCGGTTTTCCGTTAGCCGTAAGATTTAAGTTTGTCATTATAAATCACGCTCCTTTTTTAAGATTTCCAATATGTCTTGCTCGTTCCAACCGGACGAACAAATCCAAATGATAGTTGCCAAAGTTTCAAGGCTTGCACCTTGTTTGTTGCGGTCAAAAAACATTTGATATTGTCCGCAATCGCCGTTTGTAAACCATTGATACTTGTTGCAAAGATAGTAAAGTTTGTCGTTTGAGATTTCCATGTTTTTAACTCCTTATAGATTTTTGTTTGTAAATGAAAGAAGCCCGTTCATAATCAGAACGGACAGCCACGCCAACGCCATTTATACTCAATCAGCGTCTTTATAGGTAAGATAAGCCAAGTCGCATTTTCTATCGGTTTGCCTGTCTTTCTGTCCAGTGGCGAATGAGTTTCATACCACCGAACGTCCCAAACAGCGCCGTCGTATCTGTTCGTTATCAGATAGACTTTCAAGCGTTTTTTGCCTTTGAGTTTATAGCATATTTTGTAACCGTAATCGTTTTTCATAAGCCGTAAATCCTTTTTGCGAATTTCGGTAGAGCCGAGTAAAAGTTTGTGTTCATAATCGTATTATGCAGTTTGCGGTCTTTGGCGAAGTAATTATTGTTTGCAAGCAAGTAACCTTTGTGCGTAAGTCGTTTCAGTTCGTATCTGTCCGAGCCGTCGTGATGGCTGCCTTCGATTATGAAATGTCCGTTACAATCGGTTATCTTCATATCGTCCAAATGCTGTATAACTCTTATAAGGTCGTCAAGCAAGTGTATAAAGTTGCCGCCGTCAAGTCTGCCTCGCCACGTTCCGCAATAGCCCGTCAAAAGGTAGTAGCCGTCCTCGAATATGGTATTCAAGCCATCTTTGACATCTCGCCAAGTTTCACCGTCTTGAAAGGTCATCTCGTCATACACACGCTGGTCGGGTATTTCTTCCGGCGATTTCCAATTTTCCTCGTCGGCGTAAACCTCGAATAAGAACGCTCGTATTTCGTTTTCTTTCTCACGGCTGTAATAACTGTCGTATAAAGTGATTTCTTTCTTTTTCATTAGTCAACCCTCCTGTAAACGTCGTCTGCAAAGTAGGCGCATATAAACCAATTAAAAAGGGCATGACATTTCACACCCTTATAATCAACTATATAATCATTGTCGCCAACCTTTTCCAACACCGTAATTTCGTCCATAACTTCGGGCTGCATTTTGCCTTTGTTCAAAGACTGTATGTAAGCCTGCGTCTTAAATCCGTTCATTGTTTAGTCCTCCTGTACCAAGTCCGCAACGGTGGCGTCGTCCGCTATGTATAAATCTCTTTCAAGTCCGAGTTTACAACCGAATACGTTAACTTTCGTATTCTGTATTTCCGAGAGTAATATGTAACTCCATTCCCACTCAAATAAGTGGCAGTACCCGAATAGCAGCCAATCGCCGTTTTCTTGTTTTTCTGCCTCTGTAATTATCCAAGTGCCTGCACCGTAAGGGTTGAAATATTTTACAAGCACTTTCGAGCGTTTACCTTTACCGTCCTGCGAATAGAGGGGGTATTTGAGAGCCTTTTGTTCTAATTCTTTTGTCCAAAGTTCCATAATGTTTATAACTCCTTAAATATAATTTTCTAATTGTTCAAAGTTCTGTCCTATATTGCGTAGAGTTTCTTCAAAGCCAAACCATGCTAAAAGGTTTTGATTGTAAGTGTCCGTTGCGAGCGGATCTTCTTTGTCCCAACGCTCGCCAAATAATTCGGCAAGGTTATAGATGCCCGTTCCGTTCATTGTGTCGGACAGTAATTCGTTTATCTGCTCACGGTATTTTTTGTAGAATGCCGTCGTCTGGGAATACCATATAAGCGCACCTACAACACCCGATTGACAGCCCATATAAAGCACGTCTTTGAATATATTGACTTTATCGTCGTAATCGTGCCATTCGTTTATGACGTAATCGCAAACGTACTTTGTAAGGGGGTTATCGCTGTTCCTTTTGATAGCCTTAATATTCGTTAAAGTAAGTTTCATTTGTTTGCTCCTTATAAACTCTCAAATTGATTGAGATAGATTTTGTCTGCATATAAGCCGAACTCAAAATAGCGAATATCGTTTGTCATTTCTTCGTCCATTTCGTCGTCCTCTAACAAGTCGAAAGTGTCTTGCGTTATTCGACCTTGATTGCTTATTGCGAGAGTGATTTTGCTGTTATCTTCGTCAACTTCGATTATGTCAAAAGTGATGAAGTGGTCGCCGTCGAAATAATCATATTCAAACATTTCAAGCACCTCACGCTATGTATTTGAACCAAATGAAGTAAGTGGTTTCGACGTAATCCAAAGTATCGTAATGGTTTTTCTCTTTGTTGAAAACGTGAATGTTCTCGTAAGCAACCGTTACATATCCTTTGAACTCGTTGTCCGAATTTGCTACGGCTTTACATTTTTCGGTAACGTCCTCGAATACCCGTATGTAAGCGTTACCTTTGCTCGAAGTAGAAGGGATAAGTAAGTTACCCTCAACGAGATAACCTACACCTTTCAACTTTTCGTCTTTGTTTACCTTTGAGATTGAGTAAACTACTTTTTGCATTTTTTAATACCTCCACAATTAAATTAGCCTTTCGGCAAGGACGACTTGTAGCACTGTTCGGGCGTGATAACGCTTTTATTTTGGGAGGCAGCGAAAGTAAACTACGGGCTTTTATTCGTGTTGCGTTACCCAAAAAACAGTGCATTTTAGGCATAAGAAAAAACCCGACATTTCTGTCAGGCTCAAAGATGCTATTTAATTTTAAGTGCTGTTTTTTGCAGTTTACTTTTGCGAGAACTGTGCTACAACCGAAGTCCGAAAGGCTTAATTGTGGAGGACACCTAAACCTGCAAAAAGTAGTCAATCCGCTACAAAATAAAAAGACCGACAAGATGGTTAATCTTATCGGTCATTCTACGCTAAATTGAACTTTATTTAATACAGTCGTGTATGTATTGAATAGGAACATCCATACGACTTGCGACCTGTTCGGGTGTCATTCCGCTATCTAAAAATCGTTGGCAAACAGTTTTCATATTTTCTCCGACCTCTATTATATTTCGGTCAAGGTCATAAAAGCGAATAACACGCTGTCCCCAAGAATGTGTTTTAATTGAGTGGACATAAACTATATCAAAGCCGCTCAACTTGTCTACGAAATTATCAAAATCATCAACTTCAAAATACAATTCAAAATTATTACCGCCATATGAAATTGTATCGTTTTCAATAAACTTTTTATATGTTTCTTGCGTTTGCAAAGCCAAACCGCCTGTTAATGTTTTGTTTGCGCCGAAATCCGCTACAATCTGTAACCCAAATAGTTTATTGTAAAATTCGACTGATTTTTCTATATCGGAAACAACCAACATAACAACCATATCTTTCATTTTATTAACCTTCCTAAATTATTGTTTATCGCACAATTATTATATCAAAGTGAAGTTAATTATTCAAGCAAATGGCATAGGCTCTTTGAGACTCATCTCAAATCACAAAGAAAAATGACCGATAAGATAGTGGTTCTTATCAGTCATCTAATGGTGGAGCAGTAGTAACCTAAAACGAATTTTATTTACATAGGTTTGAGATTTTTATTTAATCTATCTACTATCCAAGCAATTCGCTTAATACGCCCCGTTTCTGTTTTTGCATCCAAATATGCCTTTGTATATGTTTTCTTAACCGATAACGACATCGCTTGAAAATTCGTAAATGCAGGCTCGTATTCTTTAAGTATATCGCACAAACAAGTAATTTGTTCTTCCGTAATCGTTGCAGGTTTCGGGGCGTTCCATTGACCGTTTTGCTTCGCTTCCTCGATTTTCTTTCTACCGAAATCGGTCATAAGTCCGCATTCTTCAAGATTTTTGACTAACGCCTTATTTTTTTCAGACCACTTGCTGTTTGCTCGGCGCATAGAAAAGTATTTTTTATAAGTTTTATCGTCAATGCTTTGCATTTGCCCGTCTATCCACCCGAAGCACAACGCTTCTTCCAATGCTTCCGCAGCCGTGATTGTGGTCGTTTTTTTAGATTTATCAAATAAAAGCCAAACACCGTCATTTGATAGACAATTCATATATAGCCATTTTCTAAATTCGGCTCTATTATTAAATCTTAAAATATCGCTCATCTTAAAAATCCTTTTAATGTTTTCAATTTAATTATACTACAAACGCACCTAAATTTCAACTATATAACAGCGTAAAAAAGAACAATGGCACTGTGGCGGGTGCTTGTATTTTATCTATTGACGACGACGGCAAAATACCGTTTTAATGCTCCGCTGGGTGGGTTTCTCTGGGTGGGGGACATAGAAAAAGCACAAGGCTGTTTGCCCTGTGCTTTTTCGTTAGTTGTATGCGATAAAACCTGCAACACCTTTTACAAAAATGTATTCCGTTTTTAGGTGTTCAAACTTTAACGCTATTGGTGGAGCGGGAATAACCTAAAACGAATAATTAATATTAAATAGCAAGTTAAAGGTTTAATTTAACAATATCAATATAGTTGTTCATATTTGTGAATTTTTGATAATATAAGTCGCCTAAATCTATTTCAATGTCGGAATTGTTATTAAGCTTTTCTACGGTACTTATCAATATCGATGCGGAAGATAAGTCAAATCCATTTACATTGTAATATGCCAATGTAATATGCGGTGTTAACGGATAGTTTAACGGTTTAATATCGTTGATAATCGAATACAATTCCATTAGCTTGATATAGTTGTTTCTGTCAATAGGATATAAGCCTAAAACCAAACTTGTATTGACCATATTAAAAATGGCGTTGCTTTTCATTTTAATTCGGTGGTTCCCCAGTTTTTCTATTTGATTTTTAGCTTTTATAATTTTGAGTTCATTATAAAACATCTCGTCGGATATATTTTGCAAGACTTCCGAATTGCTTAAATCGTGCAATGTCATATGAAACGTATCGGGAACCAATCTTTCACAAAAACACTGAGGTGTTGCTTCGTACAAAAAATCAACAAGCTGTGAAATGGCAGCTTTGGTCGCTTCATCCAAATCGAACACTACCGTGTCGCCGTAAAATTTCTTAAATGTATTGTCTCTATTTACCTTATGCTCAATTGACTTATTACCCGTGAAATATGTACTGCCAAAGTCAATTTTGCTTTTTTCAAACGAATTTATTCGAGTCAAAAACTCATCGTAATTTTCCATATGCAATCTCCAATCGTTGTTATACAATATATATATTAACACAAATACGCGGAAATTTCAATCGAAAAATCAACAAAATGGCACTGTGGCGGGTGCTTGTATTTTATCTATTGACGACGACGGCGAAATACCGTTTTAACGGCTTAATGGGTGGGTTTACTCTCGGGTGGGGCAATAGAAAAAGCACAGGCGTTTGCCCTGTGCTTTTTCGTTAGTTGTATGCGATAAAGCCCGCGACACCGTTCACGAAAATGTATTCCGTTTTTAGGTGTTCAAACTTTAACGACATTGGTGGAGATAAGGGGATTCGAACCCCTGACCTATACGTTGCGAACGTATCGCGCTACCAACTGTGCTATATCCCCATTTATATGTTTTGCCGTGCAATGCTCTGTTGTAAAGTGGTGGGAACAACAGGACTTGAACCTGTGACCTCTTGCATGTCAAGCAAGCGCTCTAACCAACTGAGCTATGCCCCCTCGCCACAGTAAACTGTCGACTAAGTGAATATATTTTATCATTGAGCGGCGGCGTTTGTCAACGCTTTTTCATTCGTTAATTTTATTTATCGTTGGAATTATCGTCAAGACCGCATTTGCTGTTTATGAATAATATGTCGTCCGCCGAGCAATCCAGATATCTGCAAAGCCGAGAGAGGGTGGAGAGGGACGGCTGTATTCTGCCCGAACAGTATTGCGAAATGGTGGGCGTAGAAACGCCAATCGCGCGCGCAATGTCAGACTTGCTCCTGCCCGAATGCTCGATTTCATATTTCAAATTACGCGAAATAATTTTGTCAAGATTTTCTATATCTTTCATATTACCATACTATTAGGTAAAACCTAAAATAACTCGATATTTAGGTGTTGCCTAAAATATAATAGACGGTGTATAAGTATAGTATATAAAAATCACATAAAAAATATTTCATTGGATTTGAAGATTTCATTGACAAGCTTCATTCTTATATTTATTACTACAACAATGAGAGAATTTCTCTCAAACTAAAAGGAATGAGCCCTGTACAATACAGAACTCATTACCAATTCTAATTTATTTAATTTTTTGTCCAAACTTTGGGGTTCACTTCATTCTCGGGGCGGTTAAGTTTTGATGATTTTAAGTTTGTCGCATTGTCAAGCAATTAATGGCTTAGCCTAGCGACGCGCTTGTTACTCGTCTTTCTTGCCTGCGAGCTTCTTATAGCCCTCAAACCTTTCCTTAGCCGAAGCTTCGGTCTGTTTGAACAACTCTGTTGCGACTTCCGCGCCCTGCGTCTTAACAAGGGAAGAGTAGCGTGTTTCGCCTGCAAGGAACGCCTGATAATCGCCCGTGGGTTCTTTGCTGTCAAGCGTGAATACCTCGCCTTCGGGATTGTATCTGTAAAGCTGCCAATAACCGCAATCAACAGCCGCCTTCTCTTCGAGCTGGCTCTTGGTCATATTGATGCCGTGGTTGATACAGGGAGCATAGCAGATAATGAGCGAAGGCCCGTGGTAAGCTTCAGCCTCGGTCAACGCTTTAAGGAGCTGAGCGGGATTGCTGCCCATAGCGCACTGTGCAACGTATACGTAGCCGTACGACTTGGCAATCATGCCGAGGTCCTTCTTCTTAACTCTCTTGCCTGCCGAAGCAAACTTAGCAACCGCGCCGATGTTGGTCGACTTGGAAGCCTGTCCGCCCGTGTTGGAGTAAACCTCGGTATCGAGAACGAGCACGTTTACGTCCTCGCCGCTTGCAAGCACGTGGTCAAGTCCGCCGTAACCGATATCGTAAGCCCAGCCGTCGCCGCCGAATATCCAAATGGACTTCTTGGCAAGGCAGTCCTTAGCGTCGAGAATTTCTTTGATAAGCGAATAAGTTTCGATAGCCTTAACGAAGGATTGGCTCGCTTCCTGTCCGTCTGCGTAGTTGGTCCACGTCGTAGCAAGCTTTGCAACCTTCGCCTTAACCGCAACTATATCTCTGAGCAGAGCGGCGGTTTCGTTGTCGCTGTCGAGGTTGTCTTCGAGCACCTTAACGAGGGTAGCCGCCGCAGCTTTGGAAGCTTCTCTGTCCTCGAATGCTTTCAGATATTCTTCGCAAGCAACCTTGCCTTCTTCGTTGTCCCAGATCTCGATAAGCTTCTGAACCTTGGATTTAACGTGATTTCTTCTTGCCGTGTAAGCGAGATTCATGCCGTAGCCGAACTCCGCGTTGTCCTCGAACAAGCTGTTAGCCCATGCAGGACCTCTGCCTTCCTTAGTGGTGGTGTAGGGGCATGTGGGCGACGAGCCGCCGTAAATGGAGGAGCAGCCCGTAGCGTTTGCTATAACCATATCTTCGCCGAAGAGCTGAGTGATAACCTTAACGTAAGGAGTTTCGCCGCAACCTGCGCACGCGCCCGAGAACTCGAACAAAGGCGTGCAGAATTGGCAACCCTTAACCGTTTCTTTCTTGAACTTAGACGTATCGGCTGCGGGAAGGTTAACGGTGTATTCCCAATTCTTGTCCTCGTGCTTTTTAAGCGACGCGGCAAGAGGAACCATCGTGATAGCTCCGCCGTCCTTTACGGGGCAAACCGTAGCACACACGCCGCAACCCATACAGTCGAGGGGAGATACCTGCATTCTGTACTCGTAACCGGGCAAGCCGATAGCCGCCTTTGTTTCGAGGGAAGCGGGCTTGTTTTCGCCTTCCTTGACGAGGGCGGGTCTTAAACAAGCGTGAGGGCAAACGAACGAGCAGGTACCGCACTGAATACACTTTGCAAGGTCGATTTCGGGAACGGTAACGGCAACGCCGCGCTTCTCGAATTTGGTCGTGCCCGTGGGAACGTGTCCGTCGGCGTTAAACTGCGAGCTCTTTAACTTGTCGCCTTCAAGGTAGAGGATAGGTTTAATGATTTCCTGATAGTATTTGTCGGAGTGACCCTTAACCATCTTAGCACCGTCGGTTGCGGTTGCCCAGGTTTCGGGAACTTCGATTTTGATAAGCTGATCGCCCGCCGCGGCGTCGATAGCGTTGTAATTCATCTGAACGACGGCGTCGCCCTTTCTGCCGAACGATTTCTTAGCCATATACTTCATATAATCTATGGCTTGCTCGTAGGGCATAATCTGAGGGTTAACGCGGAAGAACGCCGACTGCAAAATGGTGTTTGTTCTGCCCTTCAATCCAAGCTCGCCCGCAATCTTGATAGCGTCGATAACGTAGAGGTTGATGTGCTTCTTTGCAATGTCCTGCTTAACTCTTGCGGGAAGGAAGCTTTCGAGAGCCTTAATTGTGGTTGCTTCGGTGTTGATTAAGAACGTGCCGCCCTCTTTAATGTCGCTCGTCATATCGTAACGCGTGATGTACGAGGGGTTGGAGCACTGAACGAAGTCCGCGCTGTCGATTAAGTATTCGCTCTGAATAGGCGTATCGCCGAAACGGAGGTGGGATACGGTGATGCCGCCCGATTTCTTGGAATCATAGAAGAAATAAGCCTGAGCGTGCTTGTCCGTGTGATCGCCTATAATCTTTATGGAGTTCTTGTTTGCGCCGACAGTGCCGTCAGAGCCGAGACCGTAGAACTTACACGAGGTAGAGCCTGCGGGAGCGGCGTCGAATTTCTCGGAGAAGTCGAGCGAAGAGTTGGTAACGTCCTCGTAAATACCGATAGTGAAGTGGTTTTTGGGCTCTTTCTGTTCGAGATTTTTGTAAACCGCCTTGACCATCGAGGGGGTGAATTCCTTAGAACCCAAGCCGTATCTGCCGCCGACAACCTTTACTCCGCTTATGCCTTTTTCGAAGATAGCCGAGCAAACGTCGAGATAGAGAGGTTCGCCGAGCGAGCCGGGCTCTTTCGTTCTGTCGAGTACCGCAATCTTCTTACAGGACTTGGGAATAGCCGCAACGAACGCGTCCGCAACGAAAGGTCTGTACAGACGGACTTTGATAAGACCGTATTTCTTGCCCATCGTGTTGAGCTTGTTGATGCTCTCCTCGATAGTTTCGCAACCCGAACCCATACAAACGATAACCTGTTGAGCGTCGGGGTGTCCCACGTAGTCGAAGAGGTGATAGCTTCTGCCGCATTTAGCGGAAACTATATCCATCATCTTCTGAACGATAGCGGGAGCAGCGGCGTAGTAGCTGTTAGCCGTCTCTCTGTTCTGGAAGTAAGTATCGCCGTTCTGCGCCGTGCCCTTTTGAATGGGGTGCTCGGGGTTGAGCGAGCGGCTCTTAAAGTCTGCTATGTCGGCGGCAATGCCTGCTCTGTCGCAGATAGCGCGGATTTCTGCATAGTCGTCCGCGTCGTCCCAAACGTCGATTTTTGCAACCTCGTGCGATGTTCTGAAACCGTCGAAGAAATTGATGAAGGGAACTTTTGCTTTAAGAGTGGAGAGGTGAGCGACAAGAGCAAGGTCCATAACTTCCTGAACCGAGCCGTCGCAGAGCATTGCGAAGCCCGTCTGACGGCAAGCCATTACGTCGGCGTGGTCACCGAAGATGTTGAGCGAGTGAGCAGCCAATGCGCGCGCCGAAACGTGCATAACCATAGGCATAAGCTCGCCCGATATCTTGTACATATTGGGAATCATCAGAAGAAGACCCTGAGAAGCGGTGTAGGTGGTCGTAAGCGCGCCTGCGCAAAGCGAACCGTGAACAGCGCCCGCGGCGCCGCCTTCAGACTGCATCTCGGCAATCTTAACCTTCTGACCCCACATGTTTGTCCTGCCTGCGGTTGCCCATTCGTCCGCAACTTCCGCCATAGGGGAAGAGGGAGTAATGGGGTAAATCGCCGCTACTTCCGAAAAAGCATAGGCAACGTGGCTTGCGGCGGTATTACCGTCGATAGTCAATTTTTTCATCAAAAAAACCTCCGTAAATGTTTTTAATAATTTTTGAACTTGCAGTGTAAAAATACACCTAAATTATTATAAGACAAGCCTTTTGAAATGTCAATACGCGTTTTGATTTTTTACGGCGGGAATTTTGTATAAATTATTGTATAAATTATAATGTAATCAAATCTTCGGTTATTTAATAAAAAATTTTAACGTAAAACGTTGCAACGGCGTTGCTTAAATGATATAATGTCAAAAAAGAATATTTGCGTACAACAGTTTTCAAACGCCACATTCAAACATAGTTTTTGGTAAAGCTAAATCGGAGGAAGATTATGGATAAAAACGAAATTCTTGCAAATATGTACGTTTTGCGCGCGGGGCTTTCTTTTGTTGCGGTAAACGCCAAGCATATCAGAGGAACGATAAACACAGCAAAGAGCAAGGCTAAAAAGGACGAGAAAGCGGCAAGAGATAAGCTTAAAAACGCGCAGGACGACCTTGCAAACAATCGGGCTCTGTTGGCGGAATCTTACGCCGGCGAGGAAAACCGTAAAAAAGCCGGTAAAGAGCAGTCCAAGGAAAACGACAGGCTTGCCCAAAATTTTGCCGACGATATCGTAAAAGGCGTTTTTAAAACCATACTGTTGCTTATAGGCGCGGTAGCCTGCGCTTACGTCAGCTTAATAGGCTCTATTATGCAGGGCTGGCTCGGCGAACCTCCGCACAGCGAGTTTATCAGAAAAATTTACGGCTGGATGCTGGGAAGCCTTTGGACGGGAGAAGGTTCGTTGGCTATGGGGCTTTTAATCAGTATTATAACGTGGGTTATGATATGCGTGGGCGCAGTGGCGGCAGTCGGCTGTTTGGCTCTTTTGGGTATGGCTTTAATCGGACATCCGTTTTGGGGCACAAGATTCAGGCGGGATAAAAGAACCAAAGGAATGAAGAGCGTAAAGCAGTACAAAGCCGACATAAAATTGTATTCTCAAGCCGTTGAAAACGCTTCCGCCATAATTCCCTTATACGAAAACGACCTCAAAGCCGTACAGAACAACGGCAAGAAAGAAGTGGCGAATGCCTGCGCTTCGCTTCAACCCCTCGCCGCTAATACCGCCGCGTTTTACAAGGCTCTCAGAGCTACTTTTTCGACCTTTCTCGACGAGCGCGATTGGGATAATCTCGACCTGTTAACTTATTACATAGAAACGGGGCGCGCCGACACCGTTAAAGAGAGCTTGCAACTGCTCGACCGTCAGAAACAGACCGACCAGATAGTCAGAGCCGTAAACGAGGCTGCGGGAGCCGTCTGCCGTACGGTTAATAACGGATTACGCGTTTTGCAAAACGATATGCGCAGGTGCTTCAACGTTTTGTCGGAGCAGATTGAAAGCGTGGGCAGCGCGGTAAGCTCTATAAACGGCAGAATTAGCTCCGTAGAAAGCGCAATAGCCAGCCAAAACGCACAGCTTTCTTCACTTGCGAGCGAAGTCAATTTGTCCAAAGCGCTTAACTCTCAGAGGAACGAAAGCAGTTCGCAGCTTATAACCTACGCAAAGGAGTGCGCAAGCGATACTAAATATATCGCCGACCAAATTCGTTGGGCGCAAATCGGCGGAAGATAATTAAAACTCATTATAAGGCGCAGCGTAAAACGTTGCGCCTTAAAAATTTCTCGGTAATTTCACTTTAAATTTGTTGTTAATTCGCGCTTGCTTTGTTATAATTTTTGGGTAAATATGGAAGAGCTCGAAAAAGAACAACTTCATAACGAAAGCAATGCGGAGAGCGCAGAGAAGGCGCTCCCCGAGTTTGCCGTTAAAATGGACGGGGTCAGCTTTTCATATGCCGACGATCAACCCAAGGCTTTGAACGGCGTGTCGCTCTGCGTAAAGCGCGGGGAATTTTTAGCCGTCCTCGGTCACAACGGAAGCGGCAAATCAACGCTTGCAAAATTAATCTGCGGACTTATTTACGCCGACGCGGGTAATGTGAGCGTCTGGGGCTTGAACCCTGCCGACAAGGACGAAATCAACCAAGTGCGCACTCATGCGGGCGTAGTCTTTCAGAACCCCGACAATCAGATGGTCGCCTCGATCGTTGAGGACGACGTCGCGTTCGGCCCTGAAAATTTAGGCGTCCCGCGCGAGGAAATAGGCGAGCGCATAAGCTGGGCTCTCAACGCGGTCGGAATGGAAAAATACAGGCACTCCACGCCGACGCGCCTTTCGGGCGGACAGAAACAGAGAATAGCCGTTGCGGGCGTGCTTGCAATCAAGCCCGACGTTTTGATTTTGGACGAAAGCACAGCTATGCTCGACCCCAAGGGCAGGAGGGAGGTAACAGAGGTCGCCGCCCGCCTCAACCGCGAGGAGGGTATGACGGTTATACTCATCACGCACTTTATGGAAGAGGCTTTGCTTGCCGACCGCGCCGTGGTTATGAACAAGGGCGCGATTGTCGCCGACGATACTCCGCGCAACGTCTTCGCTATGGGTAAGCGGTTGGAAGAGTGCGGACTTTGCTTGCCCGAGATAGGCGAAATATGCAACAAAATAAAGGCGGCGGGCATAGATATTCCCGACAGCCTCACCCCCGCCTATCTTGCAGACAGCATCAAGGCTCAGGCTGATATTTACGGCTTCAATCCCCGTTCGTCGGGGCATATTCCCGCACCAATCGACAATTCCGTAGTAAGAGAGTGGGATATCGACGTGCGCGATTTGACGTACACGTATTCGCCAAAATCCCCCTTTGCGACAAAGGCGTTAAAAGGCGTTAATCTGCACATATCCGAGGGGGAATTTTTCGGAATAATAGGTCACACGGGAAGCGGCAAGTCAACGCTTGTTCAGCATTTAAACGCGCTGATAAAGCTCCCCAAGGCGCAAAAGCGTTACAAAAAACCCAGGGCGAAGAAGGGTCGGACGCCGCCGCCCGAAAGCATAATCACGGTGGGCAAGTACGACCTGTCGCAGAAAAAGTGCGATTGGCAGGCTCTGCGCGCCGATTTGGGTATGGTTTTTCAGTATCCCGAATATCAGCTGTTTGCCGAAACGGTGGAGGCGGACGTAGCGTTCGGCTTGAAAAATTTCCGCAAGGGGCTAACGGAGGAGGAGATCAAGAGCGCCGTGCGCGACAGTCTGACTGCAGTCGGGCTCGATTACGAGGAAATCCGCGAAAAATCGCCTTTCGATTTATCGGGCGGTCAGAAGCGGCGCGTGGCAATCGCCGGCGTAATAGTTACAAAGCCGCGCATATTGGTGCTTGACGAACCCGCCGCGGGGCTCGACCCTATGGGCAAGCGCGAGATGATGCGCCTTCTGCATTCCCTGCACGGCGATTGGTGCAAGACGGTCATAATCGTTTCCCACGATATGGACGAGGTTGCGGAAAACTGTACGCGTGCGTGCGTAGTGTCCGACGGCGATATCGTTGCTTGCGAAACTACTGCGGAGCTCTTCAAACGCGCCGAGCAGTTGCGTTCTTTGGGATTGGACGTGCCCGTAACTGCAAAAATCTGCGCCGAGCTTGCCTCTCTGGGACTGAATTTGGAGTGCGATTTTACTTCCGACGGCTTTGCTTCCGCGGTAATTTCCGCATTGAAAGGGGGTGACGCCGATGCTTAACGACGTAACGTTCGGTCAGTATTACCCCGCGCAGTCGTTCGTGCATAAGCTTGACCCGCGTGTAAAACTGCTCTTTTTAATAGCCTATATCGTTATGCTTTTTATCTCCGAGTCCTTTTACGGACTTGCGCTGTGCGCTGTTATTCTTATAATAGGAACGATAGCTTCGCGCGTGCCGATAGGCTCGGTATTGCGCTCGATAAAGGGGATAATTTTTATTCTGATTTTTACTTCGGTGCTCAACATATTTTTCCATAAGGGCGAAAATCTGTTGTGGCACTGGGGGGCTATAAATATATATTTAGAGGGAATAATTTTTTCGGTATTCCTTATGCTGCGCCTCACGCTCATCGTAATGGGCTCGGCTCTTTTGACGCTGACTACAACGCCCGTCACTCTGACCGACGGCATAGAGAGCCTGCTGTTCCCGCTCACGCTCATTAAAATACCCGTTCACGCCCTCGCGCTTGTAATGTCGATAGCCCTGCGGTTTATTCCCACGCTTATGGACGAAACCAACCGCATTATCTCGGCGCAGAAGGCGAGGGGGGCAAGCTTCGATTCGGGCAATATTTTCAAGAGGGTAAAGGCGATTATACCCGTGCTCGTACCGCTTCTTATCAGCGCGCTTCACCGTGCCGCAGAGCTGGGCGACGCAATGGACGTGCGCTGTTACGGTTGCGGCAAGAAGAGGACGAAATACAAAAAACTGCGCCTTACCTTGCGCGACTTGGTGGCAACGCTGTTCGCCGCCGTTCTCATTGCGGGCGTTATCCTTTTAAACGTCTACGGCTATCAAATCTGCCCGTCAATCTATCAGTATGTGGTGATATCGTGAGGTACGCTCTGTGGGTTGCCTACGACGGCACCGGTTTTTGCGGCTGGCAGGTTCAGCCGAACGGAAGAACGGTACAGGCTGAGCTCAACGCCGCCGTTTACAGGGCTTTCGGCGAGAGTACAAGCGTTACGGCAAGCGGCAGGACGGACGCGGGCGTGCACGCCCTGATGCAGGTCTGTCACGTCGACTTGAACGCAGAGATTGACGGAAAAAAGTTAGCAGACGCGCTCAACGCCCGACTGCCCGACGACGTAAGCGTTCTGCGTTCGGCGGTCGCTCCCGAGGGCTTCGACGCCAACCGTTCGGCAAAGCGCAAAACCTACCGCTACAATATGTACTTCGCGCCCCGCCGCAACCCGCTTTCCGATAGGTACGCGGTGTGGATTAAGGGCGAGCTAAGGGCTGACAAACTGCGCGAAGCGGCTGAAATTTTTGTGGGTGAGCACGACTTCGCCGCCTATTGCGCAAGCGGTTCGCAGGTAAAAACGACGGTGAGAGAGATTTACTCGGTCGACGTCGTTGAAGATGGCGGCGCTGTTGCGGTGGAGGTGTGCGGCAACGGCTTTCTATATAATATGGTCAGAACGCTCGTCGGCACAATGCTGTGGTATTCGCTCGGCAAACTCAGCCTTGGGGATATTTCGGCTTCGCTTAAAACGGGCAACCGCTCGCTCGTCGGCAAAACAATGCCCGCAAAGGGGTTGCTTTTAAAGAGCGTGCAGTACGGCTCTTCACTCTTCGACTGAAAATTTTACAAAGATTTCACTGGATTTTTTTATATTTTATATATTTTGCGTATAAAATAACAGACATAGGGGCTGAAATGGAATTTTTTGAAATAGCCGACATTGTTGATGCGGCATTTGTCTACGACGTAAATAAGCGTTATATGTGGGTGTGTCTGCTCATAGCCGCATGCTGTTACGCCGCGCTTTACGTTTTTAAGAGTATCGCGCTGTACACTATCGCCCGCCGCGAGGGGTTCGGGCGTAAGTGGATGGCGTTCGTGCCTATTTTCAGCACTTACTATATCGGAGTCGTTTCCGAAAAGAACACTATCGTCAGGACTAAGGCGAAAAACATTTCGTTCGCCGCGGCGTTGGTCGAGCTTGTGTTCGTAGCACTGTCGATTGCCGCAACCGTATCAAAATTTATAATCTTCAACGGCGGCTATGCCGAGCCCGTGTACGATACGGTAGTGCTCTTCGGCGTGACGGTCGAACAGCTTGTCGGCTATAACCCCGTCAATCTGCCCGTCGAGCTCAATTGGGTTTGGTGGTTTGCAATGAACGCGCAAAACTACCTTCTGTATCTGATAGAGGTTGCGTTTATCATTTTAAACGTGTTTATTCTCATTGCGTTTTTCCGCACCTATTCGCCGTCGAGATATCTCCTGTTTTCCATTCTCGGAATGCTTTTCCCCATATCGGCGGTGTTTATGTTCGCTGTGAGAAATAACAGAGCCACCAACTATCTCGATTACGTTCGCGAACAGCAGCAGAGGCAGTACCGTATGTATCAGGAGTATATGCGCGGCAATATGCGCGGCAACGGTCAGAATTATTACGGCGGCTATCAGAACGACCCCTATGCGGGACAGCAGAATGCCACGCCTCCCGAAGACCCATTCGGCGGTTTGGGCGCGGACGGCAGAGGCTCGGACGGCAATGCGGGTGGAGACCCCTTCGACGAATTTAAAAATTGATAAATAATATCAGGCGGGAATGTAAATTCCCGCTTTTGTATTGCAAATAAGTTTTTTATGTGTTATAATCAAAGTATAAGTCAGCGTTATGGAAAAGCAGTTTTGATATATGAATGAGAAATTGATATCGGCAATAAGCACACCGTCGGGAACGGGCGGCGTGGCGATAATAAGGGTGAGCGGCGAGGGCGCTCTCGAACTTGCGGCGAAGATGTTTGCGCCTGCGGGCAATATGTGCGTGAGCGACTTTCAGCCCAATCGTATGTATACGGGTAAAATTCTCTGCGACGGATTTTACGACTTCGGAATGTGCGTTTTCTTTAAAGCGCCCAAAAGCTTTACGGGCGAGGACGTGGTGGAATTCCACTGTCACGGCGGCGCGGAGCTTGCGAGGGGAGTTTTAAAGGCTACGTTCAATGCGGGTGCGCGTGCGGCGGAGCGTGGCGAATTTACCAAGCGCGCCTTTATAAACGGCAAGCAGTCGCTGTCGTCTGCCGAGGGAATGATAGATATGATAAACGCCGAGAGCCTTGCCGAGTTGCGCGCGGGCGGATTGCTGTACGGCGAAAGACTTACTCGCGAGGTGCGTGAAATTCAGTCTACGCTCACCGATATTCTTGCGTGGATAGCCGCCGATACCGATTATCCCGAAGAGGGGATAGAGCAGACAGAGCTCGCCTCGGTAAGCGAGGATTTAAAGCGCGTCTGCAAACGGCTCGACGGCTTGGTTGCGGCATATTCGGGGGGCAAATTGATAAAGAGCGGCGTTTCCGTCGCTATTTGCGGAGCGCCTAACGCGGGCAAATCTTCCCTGTTAAACGCGCTTCTGGGTTACGATAAAGCCATAGTTTCACCCGTGGCGGGCACTACGCGCGACGTCGTGGAGGGCACAATTATCTGCGGTGGCGTCAAGTACAATCTGAGCGATACGGCGGGCATACGCGAGAATGCGGGCGATATCGAAAACATAGGTATCGAGCGTGCTCGGCGCGCCTCGGATACGGCGGACGTCGTTTTGTGTCTGTCAGATTGCGGCGATTTTTCGGCGGCGGGCGGCGTTGAGATGGAGCGGCTTATCAAGGTTAGCACTAAGATAGACGAGAGTGCGGCGGACGGCGGTTGCGATATTGCGATATCGTCAAAGACGGGCGAGGGGCTTGACGCACTGAAAGAAATGCTCGAAAAAAAGGCTACGGGCGGTCGCTCGCTCGACAGTGCGTTCGTAATTGAGGAGCGGCACTATTCGGCTTTGAAGCGCGCAAACGAAAAGTTAAAGGCGGCAATCGACGGAATTAAAAGTTTTCCTTTGGATATAATTTCTCTCGATATAAGAGAGGGGTGGTCGGTGCTCGGCGAAATCACGGGGGAAACCGCCGACGAGGAAATAATCAACACAGTCTTTGCAAAATTCTGCGTGGGTAAATAGATTACCCTTTAAGCGGTGATATAAAATACGTAAACAGGAGGCGTTAAATGGTAAATCTCGAATTATACAGGGTGTTTTATACCGTTGCGAAGCTCGGCAGTTCGACGCGTGCGGCGGAGGAGCTGTTCATATCGCAACCCGCCGTTTCTCAGGCGGTAAAGCAACTCGAAAGCCAACTCGGCACTACGCTGTTTAACCGTACGCATATGGGAATGGAATTGTCGTCGCAGGGGGGCAAGCTCATTTTCGGACAGGTCGAGCAGGCGTTAAAACTGTTGGACGATGCCGAAAGCAAGCTGTTAGAGCTTAAAACAACGGCGACGGGCACAATAAGAATAGGCGCAACGGACGCGATTTTTTCGTACGTTCTCGCCGACAAAATAGTAAAATACAACGCCAAATATCCCGCGGTCAAGATAGAGCTCATAACGGGCACGACTCCCGAAACGATAGAGCAGTTAAAGGACAATAAGTGCGACGTGGGCTTCATCAATCTGCCCATAGAGGACAAGGACGTAAAGTTTACGGGAACGGTTGCGCACCTCTCGGACATATTCGTCGCAGGCGAGAAATTCGCTCATTTAAAGGGTACGAAAGTCAATCTTTCGGATTTGCACCGATTTCCCTTGCTTATGATAGAGAGCAACACCGTCGCCCGCCGCGCGCTCACCGAATACACGCAGACGCTCGGCATACAGCTTCACCCCGATATCGAGGTGGAAAATTGGGATTTAATGCTCAAATTTGCGAGTTGCGGAATGGGTATCGGTTGCGTTCCGCGGGAATATGCGACAGGCTATTTAGAGAGCGGCGAGCTGTTCGAGGTGGACGTAATGCCCAGCCTGCCCGTGCGCGGAGTGGGAATAGCGCTTCCCAAAAACGTGCCCTTGCAATTTGCCTTAAAAGAATTTATTTCAATGTTTTAAACTCTTATAAAAAATATAAAAGCTCTCTGACAAAAGCGCACTTCCCATAGGTAAATAAAAAATTAAATTTTTAGGAGTTGCACTTTCAAGCGAGACAAAAAACTCTCGGACATTTCGTTCGAGAGCTTTTTGGCGGCGTGTCGCCGCAGCCGAGTATCTTAATTACTAAACGTTTTTTATGAGAAGCGCGCTTTTGCACAAAACTGTTTTTTTAGTTTAGTTAAGGGATATGTGCGGGTCAATCTTTCAAAAGGTCGCTCATATCGTACATACCTGCGGGCTTTCCCGCAAGCCATTTAGCCGCCTTAATCGCGCCTGCCGCAAACACCTTTTTGCTCCTCGCCGAGTGCGAAAGGGTAATAATTTCGTCCTCGCCGCAGAACAATACCTCGTGTTCGCCGACGATAGTGCCGCCGCGCACTGCGTGAATGCCTATTTCGTTGCCGCGCTTTCCGCACTGTCCTTCGCGCCCGTAAAGGTAGTCCTTGCCGCCCTCAAAAGCCTGTCTTGCGCTGTCGGCAAGCATCAACGCCGTGCCGCTAGGCGCGTCGACCTTTTTGTTGTGATGTTTTTCGACAATCTCTATGTCGAACTTCTCGCCTAAGGTTTCTGCCGCGCGCCTGACAAGCTCGCATAAAAGATTGACGCCGAGCGAAAAGTTGGCTGTCTTGAACACGGCGATTTTTTCGGAAGAGGCTTTAATCTTGTCGAGCTGTTCCGTAGTATACCCCGTAGAACCTATGACCACGGGCACTCCGTTTTTAACCGCGTATTCCAATTCACCGTCGAGAGCGGCGGGGGAAGAAAAATCTATTATTACGTCGGGTTTGCCGTCGATCTTAGCAAAAGAGGGGTAGACGGTTGCGCCGCACACGACGCCCGCCGCACGGTCAACTCCGCATAAAATACGCGCCTGTCCGTCGTTTTCCAAAAGCTCAGCAATGTTTGCGCCCATCTTGCCGAGCGCACCGCAAACAGCAACCTTAATCACAGCTTTAACCCCAACTCATCAATACATTTTTTCATTATTGCCTTGTGCGCTTCTTCAAGCTCGGTCAAAGGCGCTCTGGGAACGCCCGCGTCAAGCCCCAGCATATCACACCCCGCCTTTACGGGAATGGGGTTGACCTCGGTAAAGCAAGCGTCAATCAGCGGCAACAGTCTGTCCTGCAGCTCGTTGGCTTTTGCGAGATTGCCGTCGGCAACGTATGTATAAACGGCTTTGACTTCCTTGGGGGCAAGATTGCTCGCCACCGAAATGAGCCCTGCGCCGCCGATTGCAAGAATGGGAACGTTTAAATTGTCGTCGCCCGAATATACGTCGCAGAAGGGGCGTACGCGGCGCATTGTTTCGCAAATCTGTTCCATATTGCCGCACGCTTCCTTTATGCCCGCCAGGTTGGGGATTTTGGCAAGCTCCCCGGCAGTGGGGGGCAGAATGTTTACGCCCGTACGCGCGGGTACGTTATAAGCGATTACGGGTATGCTTACCGCCGAGCAAATCGCCTTGTAGTATTCCACAATGCCCTTTTGAGTGCACTTGTTGTAGTAGGGGGTAACGCATAGCAGACCGTCCGCGCCCATTTTCTCCGCGCGCACGCTTGCCTTAACTGCGCCGTCCGTGCAGTTGCTTCCCGTGCCGAAAATAATTTTGGCGCGTCCCGCGATTTTCTTTACCGCGTATTCCATTACAGCGACCTTTTCCTCGTCCGTCATAGTGGAGGGCTCGCCCGTAGTGCCCAGAATTACAAGAGCGTCCGTGCCGCCCGCAATCTGATATTCAATCATTTTTCCGAACGCGTCGAAATTAACTCCGCCCTCTTTTAGGAACGGCGTAATCATAGCGGTTGCAGTGCCTTTAATAAACCCTTTCATAATACCTCTTTTTTAATGCTTAATTTGTATGCGTAATGCGGAATAGCGGAGAACATATCCCTCGTTTGCCGCGTCGCGCCATTAATCAAAGTAGCCCTTTGCGGCAAGCAATTCGGCAAGCAGAACAGCTCCGCCCGCCGCTCCGCGCAAAGTGTTGTGCGAAAAGCCGACGAATTTATAGTCGAACAAATTGTCCTCGCGCAGTCTGCCGGCGCACACAGCCATACCGTTTTCGGTGTTTCTGTCGAGCTTGGGTTGAGGTCTGTTGTCCTCTTCGAAATAGTGTATGAACTGTTTGGGAGCGGAGGGCAGACCGAGCTTTTGCGGCTCTCCAGAAAATTCCGCCCACGCCTTTAAAATTTCTTCCTTTGCGGGCTTGTTTTCAAAGCTGACAAAGCACGCCGCAGTGTGACCGTCGGATACGGGCACTCGCAGGCACTGCGCAGTAATTACGGGGGAGGAGGCGGGAACAATCTTGCCGCCCTTCAATTCGCCCCATATTTTAAGCGGCTCTTTCTCGCTCTTTTCTTCCTCGCCGCCGATATAGGGAATAACGTTGTCGCAGATTTCGGGCATAGTATCGAATACCTTGCCCGCGCCCGAGATTGCCTGATAGGTCGTGACAGCCGCGCTCTTTATCCCGTACTTTTTCAGAGGGTGTAAGAGCGGTACGTACGATTGAAGCGAGCAATTGCTCTTGACCGCGATAAAGCCGCGCTTAGTTCCCAGACGCTTTCTCTGCGCGGGAATAATTTCAAGCTGGGCGGCGTTAACCTCGGGGATAATCATAGGCACGTCGTCCGTAAAGCGGTGAGCGGAATTGTTAGAAACAATGGGGCACTCCGATTTTGCGTAAGCTTCCTCTAACGCGCGTATTTCGTCCTTTTTCATATTTACCGCGCAGAAGCAGAAGTCGACGGAAGAAGCTATTTGCTCCATATCCGCCGTTGCGTCCAGAACGGTTAAATCGGCAAGAGAGGCGGGCATAGGCGAGGGCATAAGCCATCTTTTAACCGCTTCTCTGTACTTCTTTCCCGCAGAGTTCGCGCTCGCCGCAAGGCAAACGGGCTCGAACCAAGGGTGATTTGCGAGCAGGAGAGCAAACCTTTGCCCGACCATACCCGTCGCGCCGATAATTCCAACTTTATACTTTCTCATAATATTATACTCCTCAAAGTCTGCGAAAGGTTATCTTTTGATTTACAAAAAAAGCGCCGCGAAAGAAATCGCGCCGCACAGACTTTTGTTTTAAGCAATCCGCCCGCAAAAAGCGCAACACTTTAATGTGTCAGTCACACGGGTATTATCCCGTGAGCCCAGCCGCACGCAATGACTGAAAATGCGGCTTCGGCGGTGATGCCCTTTAACCGCAGGTGTGCAAAGCCGTCATTAAAGCTTAAACCCGCGGGTAATAATGCTCGCCCGCTCCTCTATTTTGCATACTGATAATAGCATACGGCGGGGTAAAAGTCAAAGAATTTTATATTCTTTTTTTCAATCTTTAAAGCAAAACAATTGAAATAATTTTTTATATGCTGTATAATAGGTATGTTAAGGCGGTAAATTTTGCCGCGCTTGGTTAAAATACGCGCAGACGGTCGCGCTATGTTTAAAGGTGAAAATATAAATGGCTGAATCTAAAGTTGCGTCGCTTATAGGAAACGAGCTTGCCGACGACTACGTACGCACCCATCTTCCCAAGGGGCGTTGGGCGGATACGTGGGATTTGTTCAAATCGAATTTCTTCAAGTTGGTTATAATAAACGTATTTACGCTGTTGTTCTTTGCTCCCGGAATAGCCATAGTCTATTTCAAGGATATGATAATTACGCAGATGGGCACGGTGTATCCTTTATCGTCCAATCCGCTGTTTACCTATCCGCTTATGCCCAATATGCAGGGCTTGCAGGAGAGGATTTATCTTACCTGGGACTTGCGCTTCAACGCGCTTTTGATAGTGGCGGGCTTTATCGCCTCGATAGGTCTTGCGGGAGCTTGCTATTCGATTAAAAAGCTTATCAACACGCACGGTAAGTTCACTATAAAGGGCTATTTCCACGGCGTTAAGGTATGCTATTTCAACGTAGTGTTCCCCGTAACCGTGTTTATGCTGTTTATGTACGCCTCTCTCAGCATTTCGGACTGGTCGGCGGCGAAGATAGCTATGGGCGCTTCGAGTGGCGGTCCCGTAACGGCTGTCGTGTTTTCGATTATCGCCACCGTAATCGTCGGGATAATCGCAATGTGGGTACTTGCCGTGGGCATAAGCTATAAGGTTAAATTGAAGTATCTGTTCAAGAACTCGTTCGTACTTCTTTTCGGCACAATCATTCAGACTCTGTTTATGATAGGCTTCTCGCTTATCCCCGTGTGGCTGTTGCTTATCGGTACGCAGGTTACGCTGTTTATGTATCTTGCGTACATCATTTTCATCTTCTTCGGCTTCTCGTTCATAATTCTCTGCTGGCTTGCATATACTCAGTGGGTATTCGATTTGTATATTACCCCCGCGGTCAAGTCCGAGGAGGAGGCGAGAAAGGCTAAGCTCACGCCCAAACAGCTTGCCGCCGAAAAGGAAGAGAACGAAAAAGCTGTCGCCCGCGAAATTCTTGCGGCGGGCAAGAGCGAGCTCGTCGGCAGACCTATGCGCCCCATCGAGGGAGCAACGCAGGTCAAAGAGGTGGGCGCGGCGTACGGCAGAGCCGATATCGCGCGCGTCGCCGAGGACAGAAAGGCTATACGGGGCGAGGTTGACGCCTACGTTGAAGAGCACAAGAACGACGCCCGCTACGTAGAGTACGAAAAGCTCTTCGCAGAGCGTGAGAAGGCGCTCTCCACGTCCGATAAAAAGGGCAAAAAGAAGAAGCTCAACCGCAACAATTTACTTTCGAAATGAGGAGTAGACTATGGCTGACTCCTACGCCGCTTTGGGCGCATGGTTCGAATATCTGAACGCAGACTGCGACTATTTAACATGGTCGCAGTATTTGTTAAATAAAATAAAAAAGGCGGGCGATTTTCAAAGCGGATTGGATATCGGTTGCGGCAACGGCTATTTTACGCGCGTGCTCAACAAGGCGGGTTACAGTGTGGACGGAGTGGATATTTCGCCCGCAATGCTGTCGGTTGCAAAACAAAAAGCGGCAAAAGAAGGCGTGCGCTGTGAATTTTTAGTCGGCGATATAACCAAACTGAAAGTGTGCGCTAAGGTAGACTTCTGCACGGCGGTCAACGATTGCATAAATTACGTGCCCAAGGATAAGCTTAAAAGCGCATTCACCCGCATATATGCCGCAACTAACGCAAACGGCGCGTTCTTTTTCGATATCAGCAGCGAGAACAAACTGAGAAACGTTCTCGGTGAAAATCTCTTCGGAGAGGACGGCGACGGTATCACGTATCTGTGGTTCAACAGTCAGACGGACGACGGCGTGATAATGGATCTGACGTTTTTCGTCAAGGGTAAAAACGGACTTTACGAGCGCTTCGACGAAAGACACGTTCAGTACGCGCATACCGAAAGAGAAATTACGGACGCGCTGTATTCGGCGGGATTTGCACGGGTGGAAGCAGAGGGGCATCTCGGCGGGGATAAGAGCGAGCGCATTCAGTTCGCCGCGTTCAAGCGCTGATTGTACGGAGATAAAAAATATGGATAAAATAATACGCACGCTCATATGCAACGACCGTGTTTCGCTGACCGTTCTCCAAACAACGGAGCTTGTCAACGAGGCGATACGCATTCATAAGACTAACGTCGGCGCTTCCCGCATACTCGGGGGGCTTTTGACCTGCGGCGCGTATGTCGCTTCATCTTTAAAGGAGGAAAGCGGCGGTATTTCGATAACCGTAAAGGCTAAGGACGGCGACGGCGCGGCGTCCGTTTCCTCCGACAGTCAGTTAAACGTGCGCGGCTATGCCGACGGAAGTTGCGGGAGCACGTTAGTCGGCGGCTCTCTGACGGTCGTGCGGGAGGACGGATATTCAACACCCTTCAACGGCACGTGCGAAATAGAATCGGATAATATTTCGGATATTCTTGAAACTTATTACGGGCAGAGCGAGCAAATTCCCACCGCCGCGGCGATATATACGGAGTTCGACGGCTCGGGCGCTTGCGTATGGGCGGGCGGCGTGGTAATGCAGCTTTTACCCGACGCTGACGAGCAGTCTATACAGACGGCGGGCGACTTATTCGAGAGATATAAAAACAGTGGTGCAAAGTCCCGTGCCGATGACGCGCGCAGGATTTACAAGAGCGTTTTTGCGTCCTTTGCAAGCGGCGACGTTACGGAAATTTATCCGCAGTACAAGTGCAATTGCGCGCGCAAAATGCCGCAGGTACTTGCCTCGGTGGGGAAGGCGGAGCTCATTAAAATCTGCGAGGAGCAGGGCGAGGTCAGAGTGCACTGTCACTACTGCAACAGGGACTACATATACGATAAAGAGACGATAGAGGGCGCATTTAAGTGAACAAGACGGACGCAATAGATTTAAGCGCAGACAGGTTGATATCGATAGCGTCGGACAGTATCGACGCACACGACTATATATCCGCGCTGAAAATGTTAAACAAAAACGCCGTTCTCAACGGCAACGACGAGGACTCCTATATGCTGTACGCCGAGGCGTTCGACGATATGGGACTGTACGAGAAGTGCATAAACGGTTGGTTCAAATATATCGACTATGCGGGCGAGGCGGCGGATTTAGCCGAAGCGTACGAGGGCATAGCCATAAGCTTTATGAATATGGGTATGGACAGCTTCGCCGCGTTTTACTATAATAAGCTGTTAATGGAAACGGACAGCGAGCTGACCGCCGAAAACAGACAGGAGATAATCGACGCGTTTTTAAAGACGGAGAAGCCCGCGCTCAGATTTGCCTATCCGCCGCGCCTTGTCGACTATTCCGAGGTGTTGGAGAGCGGAATGGAGCTTATGCGCAAGAACGACTATGAAAGCGCGCTTGCCGAGTTCGAAAAGGTGGACGAGGGGAGCGATAAGTACCTCGCCGCCCGCAACTATATAGCAATGTGCAACGTAATCTGCGACCGCAACGACCAGGCGGAAGAGGAGTGCAACGCAATTTTACGGCGCGACCCGCAGAACATACAGGCGCTGTCCACGCTTGCCGCGGTTAAGAGCCTGCAACACAAGAGCGAGGAGGCGCGCGAGCTTGCCTACCGCCTTATCGCAATCGACCCCGAGGACGGTGAGGAGCTGTATAAAATAGCTACGGTTTGCTGTGAAAACGGGCTGCACGCTCAGGCTTACAACATTCTGTCGCGCCTTGACGAGCGTTGCTGTTACGACAGCTCGTTGCTCTTTTTCAGGGCAATAGCGGCATTTAACAGCGGAATGACGGAGCGCAGCAGGGAGGCGTTCGACGAGCTTCTGACAATCTATCCCAACGCCGTCGCCGCCGATTATTGGCAGCGCGTAGCTGCGGAGGAGGGCGCAAAGCCTGTCGGGGAGCGGCGCACTCTCGACTATTTTTACCGTCTGCCCAAGGACGAGTGCGAGTCCAACATAGGCTTTCTGACGGCGTTCAACAGGCTTGCGGACAAGGAGGCACGCGTTCTGAGCGACGAGCTGGACATCGGCGGCGCAATACATTGGTGTCTGGACGAGGGCGACAGCGGAGCTTCGTACGAGCTCAAACTTTTAGGCGCGCTCAGCGCTGTAAAGGCGGGGCTTGACGATTTGGTGCGCGACATTCTTCTCGACGCGTTTTTGCAGGACGGAGTAAAGTTGGAGGTGCTCTCCGCGCTTGTTCAGCAAAACCGCGAGGGCGTGTACGGCGTAGTCGTGTGCAATCTCTATAAGCGCGTGACGTTAGTGCCGCTCGAATTGGGCAGAAACAAAAAAAAGACTTTCCTGCGCGCGTACGGGCTTGTGTTTTCGCGGTTCGCAATGTTGGAGAGCGAGTATCCGTTTATGCTCGCCGCCGCCGCTGAAAAGCTCTACGCTAAGTTAGCCGGGGAGGGCAGGCTCGATGCGTGCCGCTCCGTTCCCGCGCTTGCCGCCGCCGTTTTCAAGTATTCGGAGGTAAAGGAAAGCGGGCTGAACGACGAACAGATATGCTCGTTCTTCGGCGCGGATATAAAAAAAGTAAATGATATTTTGGGGTGCGACTGATGAAACTGTACGACTTTGACGGAATGTTCGACGAAAAGTTGGCGGAGTACGTAAAGAAGAACGCCGACAAATACCGCGAGCGCGAGTGGGAGGACATAATACCCAAGATGTACGCGCGCTTCGGCGATACTCAGATAAAATCGCTCGGCAAATCGCCCAACCAATACTATGCCGAAATGGACGACGGTCAGCTCGTTGCGCAGTTGCGCGCCCACTTGAAGCAGGGCGTTGCGGTAAGCGAATTTTTATGCAACGCGATAGAGAGCAGGAATATGACCGAGCTTCTTTTGCCGCTGTTGCACGGCACGGAAGACGAAACCGCCTACGCTCTCAACCTTATCGGCGCCGACAGAAAAGCCGTGCGCGAGCTTATGCGCCTTTTGATAGAGAGCAAGAGCGAGGACGTGCAGAACACTTGCGTGGACAACATAAAGGAGTACGCCGACGACGTGACGGAAGAGGCTCTCTCTTACTATGAAAAGGGCGTGGAGAGGGAGTATATGTTGGAGATACTGTCGCGTTGCGTGTTAAAGGACGACAGAATATTCGATATATTGATAAAGGAATTCAGAGCGGACGCGGACAACGTGCCTATGCACGCAAGCTTTCTCGCGGCGTACGGCGACGAACGAGCGTTGCCCTATCTTCTCGATAAGATAGACGAAGAGGGTATTTCTTTTGTGGAGTATCAGGAATTGAAGTACGCCGTAGAGAGCCTCGGCGGAAGCTATGAAAAGGAGCGGGATTTTTCAAACGACCCTTACTATCAAGCGGTAAAGGCGCACAGCGCGGGCGAACTTGACATCTTCGGCGAGCTCCCCAAAAAACCGCAATAAAAGCTCCGCGAAGCGGCGTTCGGCGGGAGTCGGCGGGTGTAATCGCAACGTCGGTGTAAAAATAAAACTAAACCGTATAAACCTCCGTTAAATGGCAATAACCGTTACGGAGGTATTTTTTTATGACTAAGCTTACGTCAAAAGAACTTACTATGATAACCGATGCCCTCACCTTCGAGGGGCTGATTTGCAAAAAGGCGCGCGCGTATTCCAAGTCGCTCACCGACACCGACCTTTCCGAATGTATGACGCGCATTGCCGACGAGCACGAGAGAAGATACAACGAATTACTTGCGGTAATAGGAGGTTAAAGATATATGAAGTTGACAAAGAGCGATACTCAGTTGAACGAAAAAGACGCTATTTTGGATATGTTGGAGAGCGAAAAACAGCTTATGTCGTTTTACACGACGGCGCTGTTCGAGGGAAGCTCCAAGAGCATAAGGAAGGGCTTTTCAACCCATTTAAATTCAGTGGCGGAAAATCAGTACTGTCTGTACAATCAGATGTCGACCCGCGGCTACGTGGAACCGGCTCCCGCGCAGAAGCAGATGATCGATCAGACCTGCGACCAATTCAAAAAACAGCAAAAGCAATTAAAGGCTAATTAAAACCAAACAACCACGGGCGCAAAAATTTGCGCCCGCGGTTATTTGTTATTATATCCCTCATTCGTCACTTCGTGACACCTTCCCCCTTAGATGCAAGGGGGAAGGCAAGAAAGCGCGCACAACCCCTCGGCTTCCCCCTTCCAAAGGGGGAAGCTCCGCGTAAGCGCAGATAGAGGGATATTCATATTGTTAAGATTTCATTTGGTCAATAATTGAGGAAATTATAGAAAGCTGTTCGCTGGTAAGCCCTCTTAGCTTATCATTAGTTGCTTTACTCTTTTTCGGGTCGTGATTGTCGAAGTCAAAATACACCGAGGGAGACACTCCAAGATAATCGCATATAGCAAAAAATTGCGTCATAGAGGGAAATAATCTTCCATTCTCAATCCCGTTTATATATCCTGGACTTTGTCCCAAAGTCAAGCTCATATCTCTTGCTGATACGCCTTTTTGACCGCGAAGTTCGGATAATCTATTTTGAAATAACTTCTCGACACTCATAATCTGGTATTATTATACTCTATACAAAGATTTAAAATGTCTATTTATAATATATAAGATTTGACATATCTATTTAAAATAGATATAATTACGTTAGTACATAATTTAAAAGGATATTTTAATGGAAAATTATACGGTTGCTTTTATCGGTCACAGAAAAATTAATGAAACTCCCGAATTAAAAAAGCAACTCATTGAACTTATAGAGCGCCTTATATTGGAAAAAAGCGCAACAACTTTTTTGTTCGGCAGTAGAAGCGCTTTTGACGATTTATGTTACAAAGCCGTCACCAAGCTAAAAGCCAGATATCCGCAAATTAGAAGAGTGTACGTAAGGTCGGAATACGAAAATCTTGACAAAATGTATATAGACCTTATTTTATCGGATTACGAAGAAACGGAATTTCCCAAGCGCGTTCGCAATGCGGGATACAGGTCGTACATACAGCGCAACAGAGCAATGATTGACAGGTGCGACCTCGCAATAATGTACTATAATGAAAATATTCCGCCCTATATAAACAGGAACAGATTGCAAACAAACAGCGGCACAAAATTGGCGTTCGAGTATGCTAAAAAACAAAATAAGCCAATAATCAATTTATATAACGTACAATAACAAATACAAAACAACGGCGGGCGCAAGAATTTGCGCCCGCTATGTTCTATTATGGAGGCGTTAAAAATAAATTAAGGATAGGTACAAGCCGCGTCGCAATCAAAGCGCGTTGGCTTTTTGCAAAATTCGTCTTAGAAAGTCATAATAAAACAAAAATAGCTATTATGATTTTGATAATATAGGTGAGCACTTGGCTGTCATAAAATTAAAAAGTATTTTAGCTTGCGCATTTACTGCCGTTGCGTTTACGGGGCTGTCGCTCGGAGCGCATTATACGGGGGCGTACGCCGTGTGGTACGGCAATACTCCGCGCCTGTTGCCTATTTATTCCGTCGAGCGCGAGGATAAGGCGATATCCATTTCGTTCGACTGCGCCTGGGGAGTGGAGTACACCGACAAAATTTTAAACGCGCTCCGCGTAAGCGACGTTAAAGCCACTTGGTTTATGGTGGAGTTCTGGACTGAGAAGTATCCCGAGTACGTAAAGAAAATCGACGCGGCGGGGCACGAAATCGGCACCCACTCGGCAACTCATTCCTATATGTCCAAACAGAACGCCGAGGAAATCCGTCTGGAATTAAAGACTTCTTCGCAGGCGATAACCGACGTGACGGGCAAGGAGGTGGAGCTTTTCCGCCCGCCCTACGGCGATTACGACGACGAGCTGATAAAGACGGCTTCGGAAGAGGGCGTTTATACCATACAGTGGGACGTCGATTCCCTTGATTGGCGCGACCTTTCGGCAACCGACATAGCAATGCGCGTAATAAACGGCGCGAAAAGCGGCTCTATAATCCTAATGCATAATAACGGTCTGCACACGGCGGAGGCTGTTCCCATAATAATCGAAACGCTCAAAAACAAGGGCTTTACATTCGTTCCCATAGGCGAGCTCATCTACCGCGAAAATTACACGGTTGACGTCACGGGCAGACAAAAGCCCGTACAGAGCGCTTAATCCCTCGCCGCCGACGATGAAAGGGCGCGAAGCGACGAACGAGGGCTAAACGTCCGTTGATTTCCGCAGAGGCTGCGCCAAAGTCCGCATTACAAAATCCCGATTGAAGAAATACAAATAATAGAGGTAAATAATTATGAACTACTTAACAGAAAAGAACAACAGAGTATACGTCTGCGGTACGATAACTACGGAGGCGGTATTCTCGCACGAGGTGTTCGGCGAGGGCTTTTATGAATTTTTCGTAGAGGTGAACAGATTGTCGGGTCAGGCAGATATTCTCCCCGTAACCATATCCGAAAGGCTTATGGGCGGCGGTATGAAAGTGGGGGACGAGCTGTGCGCGTTGGGGCAATTCCGCTCCTATAACAAGCTCGAAAACGGCAGGTCACGGCTTATGCTTACGGTGTTCGTGCGCGAAGTGCTCGACTTTCATCCCGGCAAAAACCCCAACAGCATAGTGCTCTCGGGCTATATATGCAAGCCGCCCGTCTATCGCACAACGCCGTTCAACCGCGAAATTGCCGACCTTTTAATTGCCGTCAACCGTTCGTATAACAAGAGCGATTATATCCCCGCCATAGCGTGGGGCAGAAACGCGCGGTTCGTCAAAAATCTGGAAGTAGGCGACAAAGTTGCGCTTTCGGGCAGAATACAGTCGCGCGAGTATCAGAAGAAGCAGGCGGACGAGACGTTCGTCACTATGACGGCGTACGAGGTGTCCGTGTCCAAGCTCGCGGCGTTCGACGACGACAGCGATTTCGATATCGACGAGGAGTTCGATTTGTATTCCGTTCCCGCCGTCGGCGCGCCCAAGCACAGCGAAGAGTGAGGTTTGTCAGATAATCACAAGCGCGACTTTAACTATTTGTAACTTATAAACATTATTAATAATATTCGCCCGTCGGTTGCAATCGGCGGGCGAAGTGTTATAATACAAGTGAAAAAGTCAATCTTGCGGGAAAAATAATGCTATGAAAGAACAAAAGACGTTCGATTTAACGCAGGGCAACGTGTGGAAAACGTTACTCTTATATACATTGCCGTTGCTCGGCAGCGCGCTTGTTCAGCAGGCGTATTCGCTTGCCGACCTGTTGATTGTCGGCAACTTCGCCGCGGACGGACAAACTTCGCTTACGGCTGTCGGCGAGGCGTCAACAATGGTCAACATTCTGCTTGCCTTTGCGCTCGGCTGTAACGGCGGCTGTTCGGTAATCGTAGCTAAGTATTTCGGCGCAAGAAATAATTTAAAGGTAAGGGAAACGGTCAACACCGCGCTCATATCCTTCTCCGTACTCTGCGTTGCCGTTATGGCGTTGGGCTTCGGACTTGCCAAACCGTCAATGTACGTGCTCGACGTCACCGACCCCGTCGTTATGGACGGCAGTCTTACATATCTCTATATCTACCTCGGCTCGTTGCCGTTCGTCTTTCTGTACAATATCGGTTGCGGAATTTGCTCTGCTCTCGGCGACAGCAAAACGCCCTTTCTCTTTCTCGTCTTTTCGTCGGTGGTTAACGTCGGGCTCGACCTGCTTTTCGTGTGGGTCTTTCATTGGGACGTAGGCGGAGCGGCGTGGGCAACCTTCATTTCACAGGTTGCGGCAACCGTCCTCACGGTGGTTGTACTCTTAAAAAAGCTTAAAGCAATTAAGTGCGAGGAGCGTCCCGCGCGCTTCAACAAGAGTATTTGCAAGGACTTAACCGTCACTTCGATACCCATTATTTTACAGAACAGCTTTGTTTCGGTGGGTAATTTCTTCGTGCAGAAGCGCATAAATCTGATAAGCCTTGACGCGGCGGCGGGCTTTACAACGGGCTTTAAGCTCGTGCAGATAGCCAACGTCGGCGTGGGCACTATGACTAACGGACTTGCAAATTTCTGCTCGCAGAACAAGGCGGCGGGGCAGATAAGGCGCATAAAGCAGGGATATTTAGCCGTGCTCGCCTACGCAATGTGCACAAGCCTCATATTCTTAGTTCTCTGCGAGTGCTTTCCCCGTGCGCTCACAATGGTATTTATCGAAAACCCCACTGAAGAGGCGGTCAATTCCTCTATTGAGTTTTTGCGCGTCGTTTCGGCGTTCCTGCCAGTCGTGTGCGTTAAAATTGTGTCCGACGGCGCGGTGAGGGGATGCGGCGGCAACCTCGGGTTTACCATATCAACCTTTACCGACCTCATTTTAAGAGTGGCGTTTGTTTATATTTTAGTCGGCGCGGGTATGGGCTTTTCGGGCGTGTGCTGGTCGTGGGCGATAGGCTGGTCTACGAGTATGTTCATAGCGCTCGGCTTCTTTATCGGCACGCCGTGTCTGCGCAAGCCCAAAACAGCAGGGCAAAATACTTGATTTATATTCGTATTTATGGTAAAATTCCTTATATATTAAGGAATACTATGAATAATTATACAAAATATAAAAAACAATTCATACTGCCGCCCGTCGAGTGCTCGGGTTGGTCGAAAAAATTCAGCGTGGAGCGCGCGCCCGTGTGGTGCTCGGTAGACCTGCGCGACGGCAATCAAAGCTTAATCGAGCCTATGTCGCTCGAAACCAAGCTCGAATTTTTCAAGTTGCTCGTTGAAATAGGCTTCAAGGAGATAGAAGTCGGCTTCCCTGCGGCGAGCCAAACGGAGTACGACTTTCTGCGCAGGCTAATCGAGGACGACCTTATCCCCGACGGCGTAACCGTGCAGGTGCTTACGCAGGCGCGGGAGCATATAATCAAAAAGACGTTCGAGGCGCTTAAAGGCGTAAAGAGCGCGATAGTGCATGTCTACAATTCAACTTCGGTTGCTCAGCGCGAGCAGGTGTTCGCCAAGGATAAAGAGCAGATTAAAAAGATTGCCGTGGACGGCGCGCTCCTTTTGAAGAAGCTTGCGGCGGAGAACGGCGGCAATTACCGCTTCGAGTATTCCCCCGAATCGTTCACGGGTACGGAGCCGGAGTACGCGTTGGAGGTCGTCAACGCCGTGCTCGACGTATGGCAACCCTCGAAGGACAACAAGGCTATAATAAATCTGCCCGCCACGGTGGAAAACGCTATGCCGCACGTATACGCAAGTCAGGTTGAGTACATATCAAAGAATATGAAATACCGTGACGGCGTAGTGCTGTCGCTTCACCCGCACAACGACAGAGGGTGCGGCGTGGCAAGCGCGGAGTTCGGCTTGCTTGCGGGCGCGGACAGGATAGAAGGCACGCTCTTCGGCAACGGCGAGCGCACGGGCAACGTCGATATTATTACGCTTGCGGGCAATATGTTTTCGCAGGGCGTCGACCCTAAGTTGAATTTTTCGGATATGCCGCGCATAACCGCTCTGTATAAAAGCTTTACGGCAATGCCCGTAAGTCCGCGCCACCCGTATGCGGGCGAGTTGGTTTTCGCCGCCTTTTCGGGCAGTCATCAGGACGCTATCGCTAAGGGTATGGCGTTCCGCAAAAAAACGGGGCGCGAGGTGTGGGACGTTCCCTATCTTCCGATTGACCCCGAGGACGTCGGCAGAGAGTATCAGACGGACGTTATCCGCATAAACTCACAGTCGGGCAAGGGCGGCGTGGGCTACGTTATGCTCACGGGCTACGGGATAGAGATGCCCGCCAGAATGAAGGAGCATTTCGGCTATAAGGTTAAGGCTGTTTCGGACAGGGAGCATAAGGAATTAAAGCCCGCCGAGGTGTATGCGGTATTTGAGCGCAATTACCTCTCGCCCGAACGTCGCTTTACGATAACCGAATGTCATTTCCGTCAGACGGACGGCATAGAAGCTACCCTTACCGTCGATTACGGCGAGGATAAAGCGACAGTCAATGCGGCGGGTAACGGCAGGTTAGACGCTGTATCCAACGCGCTCAAAGCTCTGTTCGGTCTCGAATACGTGGTGACGGGCTACGAACAGCACGCGCTGACCGACGGCTCGCGTTCGCAGGCGATTTCGTACGTCGGAGTGGAGTGCAATGGTAAAACCTTTTGGGGCGCGGGCATAGACGACGATATTATCAACAGCTCGTACAAGGCTCTCGCCGCCGCCGTAAACAACCTGCTCTGCAATTAAAATCCCCGACCTAAACGTCGCGCCGTCGCGAGGCGTTGCGCCGTATAGCGGGGTGTGCTCGGGGCTGAAAAAAATAAATTCTGTAAAAGGCAAAAATTATGATAGACGGACCTCTTTTTTCAATAGGAAGCCTGCATTTTTATCCGTACGGTATGTGTATGGCGCTGGGCATAATCCTGTGTTTCGCTTTTCTGATGTTCGCGTTTACAAAGCGCAACTTCAACGACGAGGCGATAGATAAAATTCTGTTCATAGGCGTCTTCGCTACGGCGTTCGGCGTGTTTATGGCAATGGTCTTTCAGGCGCTGTACGACTATATCGAAAACCCGTCGGGCGGGTTCGATCTGGGCGGTTCTATGACGTTTCAGGGCGGGCTTATCGGCGGCGTTGCAAGCTTTCTTCTCGTGTGGAATTTGTACGTCTTCGTCATTGCGCCCCGCACAAAAATCAAGTTTTTACAGAACAATATGAACGCGGCTATCAGCGACGCGCTACCCATAATTCCAATCGGTATAACCATTGCGCACGCATTCGGTCGTCTGGGCTGTACGTTCGCCGGTTGCTGTCACGGAGCGCAGACCGACGCGTGGTACGGAATATGGATGTATACGGCGGAGTTCGGCTATGCAAAGGTTGTGCCTACTCAGCTCTTCGAGTGCCTGTTCCTCGTTGCGCTCACGGGAGTAATGGCGTTACTCTTTTTCAGGTTTAAGTTCAAGTACAATTTCGGGCTCTACGCAATCGCGTACGGCGTATGGCGCTTTATCATAGAGTTCGTAAGGGACGACCACCGCGGCAACTTTGTCGGCGGCTTAACGCCCTCGCAGTTCTGGTCGATAATAATGGTCATCGTCGGAATAGGCTATTTCTTCCTTGTAAAGTACTTCTTGTCGCGCTTCGAAAAGCACCCCGAGCTTCAATCTCCCGTACGTCAACCCAAGGGCAAAAAGGCAAAAAATGCCCAAACGCTTGAAATTGTCAGCGCCGAGGGAAAAGTCGAGGAAAACGCCGAAGTCGATGTCGGTGAAAGCGCCGAAGAAAACGCCGAAGTCGATGTCGGTGAAAGCGCCGAAAACGGTTTGCAACAGACGGGCGACGGTAATTCGGAAGGGGAAAACCGACCGCAGTAAACTCAATCATACAATCAAAGCCTGCAATCGCAAGATTGCGGGTATTTTTTTATTTGTAAACGTACAAACTGTTTTTGTTGTAAAAAGGAGAAAATATGAAAGCAACAGGAATAGTTAGAAGAATAGACGAACTCGGCAGAGTGGTAATCCCCAAGGAAATCCGTTCTACCCTGCGTTTAAAGAGCGGCGACCCGTTGGAAATATTTACCGACCGTGACGAGCTGATGCTCAAAAAGTACTCGCCGATAGCCTCGCTCGAAAAATTTTCGGAGGGCACGGCAAAGAGCCTTTCCGAACTCTCGGGACATCTTGCGATCGTCTGCGACACCGACGAGGTGCTGCACGCGGCGGGCAGCGGCAAGCGCGAGGTTGCCGGCAGAGCCGTTTCCCAAAAGCTGGATAAGATTATGCAGGAGCGCAGAAGCTACGTTGCCAATCTTGCCGAGGGCGGCGATATCGTTCCCATATGCGAGGGCGACGGCAGTGCGATAACCGCGCAGATAATAGTGCCGATAGTTTCTAACGGCGACTGTCTGGGCGCGGTTGCGCTTGTATCCACGGAGCAGGGCGCAAAAATAGAGGCGGGCGCGTGCAAGTTAGCGCAGTTATCGGCGACAATTCTTGCAAACCAATTCGAATAAATAAATGAAAAAGCAAAGCTATATAAAGGGCGCGATAATAATATCTGTGGGCGGCTTTTTGTCCAAGCTTCTCGGCGCAATCTACCGCATACCCCTCGTTGCCTATCTCGGCGGCGAGGGTATGGGTATTTACCAAATGGTATATCCGCTGTACTGCATTCTATTAACCGTATCGGCGAGCGGCATACCTACGGGCATTGCGCGGCTCATTTCGTCGGGGGGAGCTAACGGAGCGGAGAAAAAAGCTTTCTACCTGTACGGCGGCATAGGGCTTATAGGCTCGCTTATAATGTTTGCGCTCTCCGTGCCTCTCGCCGCGGCGCAGGGCGAAACGGAGGTGGCTCTCTGTTGCCGTCTGCTTTCGCCGTCGGTGTTCTTTGTCGCTCTCATCTCGGTCGTTCGCGGCTATTTTCAGGGCAGAGGCAATATGTATCCCACGGCGTTTACAGAGGTTGCCGAGCAGTTAATCAAGGTGGGAGCGGGCATTTCGTTGGCGGGGCTGTACCGCGGTAACATAGCCAAAGCAACCGCCGCGGCAGTGCTCGCCGTAACAATAAGCGAAATTGTCACCTGCGTTTTTGCCGCCGCTCTGTATCTCGGCGAACGCACGAAGCAGAAGCCGCTCTACCGTCAGACGGGCGGCGCGTCGGTAAAGAGCATACTTGCCTACACCGTGCCGCTCACATTTACGGCGATAGCAATGCCCGTAAGTCAGCTTCTGGAAAGCATAGCGGTAGTCAATATACTGCGCTCCTCGGCTGAAAACGCCACCGCGCTTTACGGCATTTTCTCGGGTTGCGCGGTAACAATTATCAATCTTCCCGTGTCGGTAACGTACGGGCTGGCGGCGGCAAGCGTGCCCAATATCTCCCCGTTGGCGGCAAACGGCGATTTTAAGGGGGCAAAGCGCGAGGTGAAAAAGGCGCTGTTGTATACCGCCGCAATATCCGTTCCCTTCGCCGTCGCTCTGTACGTCTTCGCGCCGCTTGCCGCGCGTATCATTTTCCCGTCGCTGACAGGCGAAGAAAAGGGGCTCTTGATAACTCTCGTGCGCATAATGTCGGTAAACGCCGTCACGTCCTCGCTCGTACAAACCTCTTCGGCGTGCATAACCTCGCTCGGCAGACCTCTGCTCGGCACGGTTACGCAGTGGGTAACGGGCGTTATAAGGGTTGCGCTGTCCGCGCTCCTCGTAGCGTTCACCCCGCTGTCGATTGTCGGCGTAGCCGTTTCGGCAAATTGTTGTTATTTGGTTGCGGTTATTCTCAATTTCTGCTATATTATAATGGTAAATAATAAAAAGGGGCAGAACAATGTCAATAACGTTGATAGGCTTGGGAATAAAGGCAGGGGACTTAACGCGGTCGGCTGAACGCGCGCTTGAAGCGGCGGAAAAAATTTTTGCGCGTACGTCGCAGACCGATAGCTTTAAAGGATTGGAGGGTTACGCGGTTGAAACGCTCGACAGCGTGTTCGCCGCGTCGCGCAACTTCGACACGCTGAATAAAAACCTTGCAAATACCGTGTTGCAGGCGGGAAAGACGGCAAACGTATGCTATTGTGTGGACGGAGCTGTCAGCGAGGACGAGGCGTGCAAAATAATATTGAAGAAAGATAAAAACGCCGTCGTTTGCGAGGGCGTTTCCCGCGTTTCGCTCGTAAAGGATCTGGCGGGCTTGAAGTGCTCGCAGGTTACGTCGCTCTCGGCGTACGAGGTGCGCTCGCTCAAAAGTTGCCGCGCCGCCGTTGTATACGATATAGACGACTATTACGCTGCTTCCGAAGTAAAGCTTGTACTGTCCGACCTGTTCGGCGAGGAAAAAACGTGCGCATTTGTGCGCGGCGACAGCGTTAAAAATATAAAGATTTATGAGTTAGACCGTCAGAAAAATTACGGGCTCGACTGCGCGGTTGCTGTGGAAGAGGGCGATTTTTTGAAAAAGGACAGGTACGACTACGACGACCTTGTGCACCTTGTCGGGCTTCTCCGCGCCCCCGGCGGTTGCCCCTGGGACAGAGCGCAGACCAACGAGAGTATCAAGGGTAACGTCGTTGAAGAGGCGTACGAGCTTGCCGACGCGATAGAGCGGCGGGACGACGACGGCATTTTGGAGGAAACGGGCGATATACTGTTGCAGGCGGCGTTTCACTCCGTACTTAAAGGCGAGCAGGGCGTGTTCAATGCGACTGACGCCATAACGGGCAACGTTAAAAAACTAATCTTCCGACATTCGCACATCTTCGGCGGCGACAAGGCGGCAAGCGAGAGCGAGGCGCTGGGCGTTTGGGATAAGAACAAGCTCGAGGAAAAACATATGACGACTTTCGGCGAGAGCGTTCTGGCAGTTCCAAAAAACTTTCCCGCCTGTATGCGCGCTCAGAAGGTGGGCAAGCGCGCCGCGAAGAGCGGTATGGATTTTCTTTCTCCCGTGTCGGCTTCCGAAAAACTGTGGGAAGAGGTGAAAGAAATGGTAGAGGCAATGCAGTCGGGCGATAAAGACAGGGTGTTCGACGAGGCGGGCGACGTGCTCTTTGCCGCCGTCAACACATGTCGCCTTGCGGGCGTAGACTGCGAGGAGGCTCTGCGCGCCGCTACCGATAAATTCGCCAAACGCTTTGTGGAGTGTGAAAAACTCATAATCGCCGACGGCAAAAACATAACCGAGCTTGACGAATTGGAGCTTGACTATTATTGGGTGAAGGCAAAAAATGCACTTGCATAAAGTAAAAATCGGCGGCTTGGAAACGCCGAACAACGTGTTTTTAGCGCCGCTTGCGGGGTACACGAACGCGGTGTTCAGAAGTATGTGTATACGGCTGGGCGCGGGGCTTACTTTTACCGAAATGGTCAGCGCAAAGGGGCTTTGCTATAACAGCGAAAATACGCGCGAGCTGTTGCAATTGACCCCCGAATATGGCGCGATTAACGCCTGTCAGCTGTTCGGAAGCGAGCCCGAATATATGCGGCGGGCGGCTTGCGGCGAATACCTTGCGCCGTTTGATTTAATTGATATAAATATGGGCTGTCCCGTGCCTAAAATTTTTAAAAACGGCGAGGGCAGCGCTCTGCTATCGGATATCCCGCTTGCTCAAAGCCTTGTCAGGGCGGCAAAGGCGAGCGGCAAACCCGTGTCTGTCAAATTCCGCATAGGCATAGACGGGGAGCATATCGTCACGCGGGATTTTGCGGTGGCGATGCGGGACGCGGGCGCGGATATGATAACCGTACACGGGCGCACGCGCAATAAAATGTACTCGGGCGAAGTCGACTATGGCGAAATTGCAAAGGCAAAGTCGGCGGTGGATATCCCCGTAATTGCAAACGGCGGAGTGTTCTGCCTTGCCGACGCGGACAGGCTTATGGACGAAACGGGCACGGACGGCGTTATGTTGGCGCGTGGAGCAATGTACAATCCGTTTGTCTTTGCCGAAATAACGGGCGCAGGCGTACCCGACAAAAAAGCCGTGATAGCCGATCAACTCAACCGCACTTTCGCTCTGTATGACAGCCGCTTTGCAACCGTGTATATGCGCAAGATGATAAGCTTTTACGTCAAGGGACAGAAAAACGCCGCGGCTCTGCGGGTAAAGCTTATGGTCGCCGACAGCAAAGAGGAGATAGAGGATATACTTAGCGGCGTGTCTTTTAATTAATAAATAAACTGACAAAAAGGGGACGCATTAAAATAAAATTAATACTTTAATATCAATCGACGCAATTCGTGCAATTGCGTCGATTTTTTACATTTTTCGACAGGCAAAAGCGCGCTATAATGCTTGCACGATGCAGGTTTACGCGGAATACGCTCTACTTGAAAATTTTTGTATGGATTTTACGTTGCTTGTCGCGGCTAAGTATGCGTCAAAAAATCCCGCGAAGTATTGGCGCATTGCGCTTGCTTCGGTTTTGGGCGCTTGCTTCGCAGTCGTATATCCGCTGTTCGGAGTCGGCGGCGCGGCGGGCATAGCCATAAAGCTGTTTGCGGGCGGAGCGATGTGCGCGCTGGCGGGCAAATACCAAAGCGTTAAGGGTTACGTAAAGTTCACCGCGCTGTTCACGGCGGCTACTTTTTTGACGGGCGGACTGCTCATTGCCGTTTTTTCTCTCGCGGGGGTGAAATACGCCGAGGGTGGAGGATATCTGCTGTCGTCCGTGCCCGTGGGAATACCGCTGTTTTGCGTGCTCGCTCTCGTATTGATAATACGTAAGGTGCGAAACAAAATCGTTTCGGTCAGGAACGTGGAAGCCGATTGCAGGATTTACAGCGGCGGGCTCGAAGCCGCGTGCCCCGCGTTCTACGACAGCGGCAACAAGGTCTATTTCAAGGGAGCGCCCGTCAGCATAATTCCCGCCCGCGTCGCAAAAAAATTAGCCAAAAACAAAGGTATAAAATCTTTCGTCGATATACATACTGTTGCAGGGAAAAGTAAAATCGCCGTGTTTACAGCCGAAAAAATCGTCATAGACGACGGGAAAAATAAGTATGAGCGGCATAACGTTATTCTCGGGGTTTCGCCGCAGCACATAAACAAGATTGTGCTACACCCCGATTTATCGGAGGTAAACTGAATGTTTGAAAAAATCAAAAGCCTGTTGCGCTCGATATTCGGGCTCAACACACTCGACTACATATGCGGTACGGAGGCGCTGCCTCTGCCGCTGTCCAGCGAGGAGGAAAAGACCAAGTTAGAGCTTTTGAAGGGCGGCGACGAGAGGGCGAAAGCCGAGCTCGTAGAGCATAATCTGCGCCTTGTCGTGTACATAGCCAAAAAGTTCGAGGGCACGGGCGCGGATGGCGACGACCTTGTGTCGGTGGGCACTATCGGACTGATAAAGGCTATCGACTCATTCCGCACGGACAAGAATATCAAGCTTGCGACATACGCCTCGCGCTGTATCGAAAACGAGATTTTAATGTATCTCAGGCGGCTTGCTCGCACCAAACAGGAAGTGCCTATCGACGCGCCTCTCAATACCGATTGGGAGGGCAACGAGCTTCTGCTGTCCGACGTTATGGGTACGGACGCGGACGCCGTTTATTCGGACGTGGAGGGAGGCGTTGAAAGGGAGCTTCTGAAAAATTCTCTCTCGCGGCTTTCGTTAAGGGAGCAGAGGATTATGCGTATGCGTTTCGGGCTTGACGGCGGCGAGGAAATGACACAAAAGGACGTAGCCGATAAACTCGGCATTTCGCAAAGCTACATATCGCGCCTTGAAAAGAAGATTATAGCAAAGCTGAAAAAGGACATTTCAAAGCAGATATAAAACAAATTACCCCGCACATATGGCTCAACTAACGCCTTTTATCGTACATATCGGAGGTAATATAATATGTACGATAAAGTTGTTATTTGCGGCGTGGAAACGTCGGGCTTGCCCAAGCTTTCCAACAAGGAGCAGGAGGAGCTTATGCGCAGAATTAAGGCGGGGGACAATGACGCGAGGGAAAAATTCATTGTCGGCAATATGCGCCTTGTGCTGTCTCTGGTAAAGCGTTTCTGGTCTAAAAAGGCAAACGCCGACGACGTGTTTCAGGTTGGTTGCGTAGGTCTTATCAAGGCTATCGACAATTTCGACGTTACGGTGGGAGTCAGATTTTCCACCTACGCCGTTCCAATAATGTTAGTACTGCGAAACAGACAAAAGGAGCTTAAAATGACAAGAAATCAAGCACTTTTGTCTGTTTTTGCTATGTTTGAGGGTAAAAACAGCCATTTAGAAGAAATTGCAAAACTGAAAGAAGTTGCAAACGTGATGCCCTTTACGGAATGGGATGATGCTACTGTAAAAGATGCCGTTGAGTACTTTATGTCCGTGAACGGCAGAGTCCCTACGGTAACTGATTTTAAAAAAGAGAATGGTTTACCTTCTCATCCTGTAATTAAACAACGCTACAAAATTAACTTGCATGAGTGGCTCAATAAAAATTTTCCTACATATTACAAGCCGAAGCCCACAAGGAAACAAGCATTAGAGTTTGCGTATAAAGTATTAGAGAAATTACCCGATGCACGGGCAAAAATAGGTGAACTGCTTGACGAATATCCCGTTTGTCGGTGGTCGTCAACAAATATTCTTGATGCGGTTGAAGAATTTTTCAGGCAGAATGACAGGTTGCCGTATGAAAGGGAATTTATTAAGGCTAACCATTTACCCGATTACGGACATCTGCTTTATAAATACAAGTGTGGCTTGCGTGAGTGGTACGAAACTTATTGTAATGATTTGTTTATAAAAAATGAAAGTAGGATAAAACCCGTAAGAGATTACCTTAAAGAATTTGCCGAAGAATACGAAAGGATTAAACCTATTTCAAAAGAAGAATTTAACCGTATGCGTAATCCGGAAATATGTTGTCTTGCGGAAGTAGTAATGAAGAATACATATATTTCTAATTGGAATGAACTTTTACAAAAATGTAATCTCCAAAGATATGAAAAAGAAATACCAAAATTGATAACGGAAATGGAAGTTATTATTTTGGACGGCAGTTTAAATGAATTATATCGATATAATATTAATGAGTAAAATAAAGCTCTCACATTTTTGTGAGAGCTACTTTTTATTGACAAAAAATCTATTATTTGCTAAAATACAAACCGTCAGACTAATTTAATAATTTTTATCTCGTTGAGTATAGTAATGGTAGAACTATACTCTAATAATCGCTTACAAATCTCAACGAGAAATGTAAATTAGTCTGACAACTTGGCGACGAACGGTATATTCTACGGTGTCGTTCTCGCAAGGGAGCGACATCTTTTTATTTATACGGCGTTCTATCGTCAGTTCTTCCGAGCAAGTAGTCAACTGAAACATTGAAATGTTTTGCAATTATAATTAAATCATCAATTAATGGTAAGCAATTTAATTTATACCATTGTGCGATATTGTTTCGGTGTATAAGTATTTTTTGTGATAATTCGTATTTAGTTTTGATGTTTCTTTCAATTCGTAATTCTTCCAAACGCTCTATAAAACTTTTGGGGGATTTGGAGTGGTCGAAGTATTCGTCGTCTGTTATGGCAATTAGGAACTCAACCGAAATATTGAAATAATCTGCAATACGGATTAAAGAGGGCGTCTTGGGAACGATACCGTAGTTAAAGGCATTAGAAAAAGTTGAACGATTTATACCAATAATTTCAGCTTTTTTATCTTTACTTTTAACTTCAATATCGCTAATCAATTCGATAAATCTGTTTTGAAACTCTTTTGAAATTGCCACCTTGATAACCCTTTGCTCTATTAGACAATAAGCAGTTTGCATTGTCGCTATTTTTATTCTATAATATTGATAACGCCAAAACGACAATACGCAATGTGTATGTGCTATTAGTGTATGCAATTAAAGGGTTATTAAATGAAATCTTGTGCTTTTTTCGGACATCGAAATATGAGTGTAGAACCGTATAGGGAAAAACTGTTAAAAACAATTTTAGACCTAATAGAGGACAAGGGGGTTACGCAATTCTATTCAGGTTTTCGTGGCGACTTTGATGCTTTTTGTAGCTCTTTGATATTTGAATTAAAAGGCTGTTATCCGCAAATTAGGAATACAATGGTGCTTTCGTATATCCCCGAAGCATCTGTTGAAAACGACAATACGTTTATTCTTCCTAAATATTTTGACGATAGTATTTATTTGTTAGAAAGAAGTGTACCAAAACGTTTAGCTATTATTGAAACCAATAAATGTTTAGTAGATAAAGTTGATTTTATTGTTGCAGGAGTTATGACTCATTATGGTGGTGCATATACGGCTTGCGAATATGCTTTTAAAAAGAAAAAGCCAATCGTAAGTGTGATTGACGGTTGGGAAATATAAAATTAAAAAAGAGGTAAAGTTTATGAAAATATTAACAAAGGAACTTAAAAATGACCTTGACCTTAATGAAGTTCGATTTTCGGTTGATTCAAGAGCAAAAAGAACATTACCAATATTTTTTTTGAACGATAGCTGTGAGGGTGTTTATAAGTCTGACATTTTAACTGTAAAAACAAAGTTTAATTTGTCGGATAAAGAAAATGAATTGAGATTTATGATATTGCCGGCTACGTTTAATTTTTATAATGACTATTGCGAGTATTCGTTGGAAAAAGAAACACACTCTCCCGAAAACGATTTTTTATCTCAATATATAAATAGGTTAAGAGTAATATCTCATCTGCCACAAGAAATTTTAGAGCAAGTAAAAGACAAACGGTTACTTGCTATGGGATACGCAGAACCGAAAGTGAAAAAAGCAATCATTGAGTATGCGGATGCGAAAACTGAGGCGGCGATTAAAGTATTAGAAAAAAGTCTTGAAGATTCATTAAATGCCACTGCCGGATTAACTATTTCGGAACAGTTCAAAAAGCATGATTATATTGATTCGTTAGAAGATTTATTTTCTGAAACATATATTACAGAGGTAGATAAAAAAGGTAACGCCATTTACCTTGAATTGGACGGAGAAGAAACGATTATTTTGACCGATGTGGAAATATTGGAAGAAGAAATTAATCCGTTGAATACCTATATAGAATTATTTGAATTACACAAAACAGAGCAGGATTACGAGTTACACTTCTTACTTATGACAAAAGAAGATAATACAATGGTTGAGGAATTTCATTATTTAACTTACAGATTTAAAGATTTAATGTTCAAATAAGTAATTCGTTATTAAGGCGCACCGTTATAAGAACCTTATAATTTATCGTGAGCAACACATACAATGGTCGAAGAAGGCTCCGAGTTAATCCGAGTACGATAGTAAGCCGTATGAGTTTCAGCCACGTCGTAATAATTCTTTGGTGCAGACCTAATATAGATAGCGCAACGACAATTTGCCGTTGCGCTATTTTTATGATTAGTCTATAATGTTTTCACGTTTAAATAATGGAGAATGGAAAAACTCTTCAAGAGAAATATTAAAACCTTCGCAAATGCCGTAAAGTGTACTGACTTTAACTGACCCGCTTCGTTTCTTTTTTATCGATGTTAAAGTGCTTTGCGGAACACCGCTTGCTTTAAATAAGTCATATTTTGTCATATTTCTTTCAAGACATAACTGCTCTATTCGCAATATAACAGCATCTTCAAGTTTCATTATTATCTCCAACCACTAATTGAAGTATAATCTTTAAAAAAATAAAAATACTGCTATGTTTAGCATTTATTAAATATTATAAAAGATTATGCTATATTTAAAATTATATCGCTTTTTTTTGGTCAAAATTCGACAAATTTTTTGTGTATTTTACCAAAATTGTTTTTAAAAAAAGTATTGACAAGTTTTGGAAATGGGGTACAATATAAGTGTAGTTAATCGATTAACTAATTGCGATGTATGATACTTGAAAATGAATTTGAGTGGTTAAATAGCGAACAATTAAAATCAGCTAACGGTGGACAAGTTGCTGTATTTTGTAATCGGCACGGCGACATCGCTTGTTTGCATTTTATGAAAGATTTTAAAGCAGAGAGAAATTTCTATTGTCCGATAGAGGTGTTCGAGCAAGCATCTCGTGAGCAAAAAGAAATTGAAATGTTTGATGACCACAATAATAAATTGCGAGTTCGACCTAACGGGTTTCATAATTATAATTCGATTTTCTTCGCAGATGACTTAATTTCAGCCGGTTTATTTGTACAAGAAATTATTAGTCTGCGTGAAAATAAAAATTAAAATTTTTGGGGGTAAGTATGCATTTAAAGCAAAGAAAGTTGTTGTACTCTGTGGTGGGTGCCATTATTGCATTGTTGTTTGCAATTATTACGTTGGTAACAATGATGCCTTTATCAGCATTTGCGGCAAGCAAGGCGATAGACGATGCAAGCGTTGAAAACAATTCAAGTATGTCAACGGATGTAATTTATCAAATTGTTACTGACCGTTTTGTTGACGGCGACTCATCGAACAATCCGTCGGGAGAAATTTATGATAAAAACAATTTGAAAAAGTATCACGGCGGAGATTGGGTAGGCATTACACAAAAGATTAACGAGGGATATTTCACAAATATGGGCGTAAGCGCAATTTGGATTTCTTCTCCCGTTCAGAACAGCGATTACATTGACCCTTCAAACGGTTGCGCTCCTTATCACGGATATTGGGGTCGTGATTTCTTCTTGCCGAATCAGTATTTCGGAACTATGGAAGAATTTACAACTCTTGTATCTACTGCCCACAGCAAAGATATAAAAGTAATTATAGACTTTGCGCCTAACCATACTTCGTTTGCGGTTTATGACGGAATTAAACAGCCGAACGACGGTGCGCTCTATAAAAACGGAGAATTGGTAAGTACATACAGCGACGATACGAAAGGCGTATTTAATCATGTATCTGACCAATGGGCGGAATTTGATACTTGGGAACATACGGTTTATGCGCCGTTATTCGGTTTAGCCGATTTAAATCAGCAAAACGCAATAACAGACCAATACTTAAAAGATGCAATAAAAGTTTGGCTTGATGCAGGTGTAGACGGCATCCGTGTTGATGCAGTAAAACATATGTCATTGGGTTGGCAGAAAAACTGGGTAAATAGCATTTATGACTATAAGCCCGTATTCATCTTTGGCGAGTGGTCGCACAGCGCTACGACTTCCGAACCTAATATGGAGAACTTTGCGAACGAAAGCGGTATGAGCCTTTTGGATTTCAGATATAACACCGCAGTTCGCAGTGCGTTGGCTAACGCTTTAACAAGCGGTTACACAATGAAAGATTTTCATAATACGATGATGGATATGGAACAGGATTATGACTGTATCAACGACCAAGTTACTTTCTTGGACAACCATGACCAATCTCGTTTTATGACGGAAGCAGGAAACAACAAATTAACTTTGGACATCGCATTTGCGTTGCAGATGACTTCCCGTGGTATTCCTTGCGTTTATTACGGAACTGAACAATATATGAGCGATGCCGCAGGCGGTAAGAGTGACCCTTATAACCGTGCAGATATGACAAGTTTCGACCAGACTTCAAGAGCTTATCAGATTATTTCCAAACTTGCTCCTTTGCGTAAGTCTAATCCGGCTCTTGCTTATGGCTCGACACAGGAAAGATGGCTCAATGACGACGTTTATGTATATGAAAGAGTTTTCGGCAATAACGTAGTTATGACGGCAATTAACAGAAATCAGAGTACAGGTTATCAGTTAGAAGGATTACTTTCAAGCCTTCCCAACGGAACATATAACGACGTGCTTGGCAACTTGCTCGGCGGCGGCAATATTTCCGTAACAAAGGGAAAAGTATCTGACTACTATCTTGGCGCAGGTCAAGTTGCTGTATGGGAATATACGGCAGACGATAACGATTCGCCTATAATCGGTAATATAAACCCGAAGATGAGCAAGGCAGGTAATACTATAACTATTACGGGTCGTGGATTTGGCTCTAATGTAGGTAGTGTTGCTTTCGGCGTTGAAAATGCTCAAATCGTTTCGTGGTCTGACAGCCTTATAAAGGTAGTCGTTCCTACGGGCGTTGTGGGCGATGTTGATGTTGTAGTTACTACTTCCACAGGAGTAGAAAGTGCGGCATTCAGCGGCTTTAAGGTTTTATCCGGTTCACAGGTATCGGTACGCTTCAAGGTCAATAACGCAACAACAAATTACGGAGTAAATGTCTACATTGTAGGTAATGTTCCCGAATTGGGTGCGTGGGATGTTTCAAAGGCAATAGGCCCGTTGTTCAATGACACTCCGACAATCGGTGTTTATCCGACATGGTTCTTTGACATCAGCGTTCCGGCAGATACCAAAATCGAATACAAATTCGTTAAGATAGACGGCGCAGGAAATGTTACTTGGGAAAGCGGTATGAACCATACTTATATTTCTCCTTCAAGTAATACCGGCGAAGCTACGGTAAACTGGCAATAAATTTGCGAAACTGTTAACTTATTAAAGTCTAAATATTTGAGTGCGTTACACTTAAAGAAAGGATGGGCGTGGCGTATTAATGCCACGCCTTTACTTTCTTGAGATTATTGAAGTCAGCGGTAAAATTTAATGAAAAATAAAAATATAGCTTTTGTTTGTTGTGTATTATTAAGTGTTGCGCTTTCTGTGCTTTCGATTTGTTTGCATTTTATTTCGTTTGATAACGAAAAAGATGCAACAAGTATATTTAATGAATGTTTATATAACATTGTAGAAGTTAAAGCTAAAACCGATGGTATTGGGGAGAGTTTTGGCACAGGTGAAATTTTATCTTCTAATGGTAGAATAATTACTAATTCGCATGTCGTTACATATACACGTTTAGGTGTAGTAAATGAATTTGAAAAATACTATATTAGGTTTGCTTATGAAGATGAATATCGTGAGGTAAGACTTGAAAAATATAATACGGAATTAGATTTGGCGGTTTTATATTTTGAAGATATAAAGGGTTTAAATATAAAACCGATAAAGTGTGGGAATTCAAGTATTATAGAGTCGGGCGACAATGTATATGCTGTCGGAAATGCATCCAATTATGGTATAGGTATATTTCAAGGTATTGTAAGTATTCCACTTGTAAATATTGAACTTGATGGATTGACAAGGGCTGTTATTCAATGTGATTTAACTATTGCTGCGGGTAACAGTGGGGGTGCGTTATTGGATAAAAGTGGGGAGATGATAGGTGTAACAACATTTAGGACTAAGGATATGTCAGGCAATGTTATTTATGGAATAGTTTATTGTATTCCAATAAATACGGTACTTGAATATATAAATGAATAAAATTTTAGGAGGTGTTTTCGTATGAAAACAATAAAAAAATTAAGCATAGCAGCTATTGTTTTAGCTGTTTTTATGCTGGTAGTCTTTACTTTGGGTGGAAAACCCATAATAAGTAAAGCAAAAGTTAGAACGATAGATACTGATGCTATCGCTACGTTATCGTATGATGAAAAAGCACAACAAGAGCTTGATAAATTCGATGAATACGAGGTTTATGAACACCAAGAGAAAAATGGTGTTATAAAGTTTGTTGGTACTCGTTCGTATGCAGCCGAAGAATTTTCAGATTGCGATTATGTCGCAATGACTGATGAGGAGGTAAATGTTACATATGATTTATCTTGCGATACAAATACCACGAGTGTAAGCATGGAGATAACATATGAGCAAAAAGATGAAGTATTAAATGTAGATTATGTAAATATTTCTAAAATAGAATACCAAGAAGATAGCGAAAGTGCTATAATATATTTTGAAGATGGAACGGTTGTTAACTCAAAGGACTATTTAGGTGATGAAACATTAGACAACTGTGTTGTTATAGCGGCCGCAGCCGCAGGAACAATGACGGTCTTGTTGCAAGTTGTTGTAGTTGTTTTGGTCGCAGTTGTAGTCTATTTTGTCCTTTCGTGGCTTTTCCCTTGGATAAAAAGAGCTATAACTAATTATAGATATGAAAACAGGACAACTTATCAAAGTACAACCTATGCGATTCCAGCAATTGCAATTGATGGGATAAGATATGAAGCTAAAGCAAAAAGCAAAGCAGAAGTTCAAGCATTGCCGCGAAAAAATAAAGACAATGATCCGCCTATTTATTATTTAGCTTTTGCTTCCGGTATATCAAATAGAAATGGAATTACCGATACGGTGATTCCTGCGGGGGGCTTATATATTTCAAACCAAATTACATATGAACAGGCTATTGGGGTTATGACGACATCGCAAGTAGCTACAGTAGTAAGAGATGGGGTAACTTATTCATTTATTCCCAGTATATATACTTATTATGAAAGCGATATACTGGATGTTATGGATATGATAGGATATCATACAGATACGCCAAGATTAAAGCCAGAATGGCATTTAATTGAGAATGGAAGCGTAAATGGATTGCCGCATTATCATCCGGCAAATATTTATGACTTACAAGTAAATAAAGGAAATGGAACTAAAACATTTAGGCATCATGCTTTCTTTTGGGAGTTTAATTTTAGCATATGGAATACTTATCAATACGCGTAGTTTGGAGATTTAAATGAAAAACTTATTGGCGGCTAGACAATTTTTCTCTGATGTCTTTGGTGCTGTTTGCTTCTATAATGACAGGCAAGACGGATATATTGCATTTTCTGACGGGCGCAAATCGATAGAAACGCTTTCGATATATTTTCCAAATAAACTGGACTTGTATGATTTAGAAACAAAAAAACGTTTGACAAATGCAGTCGGTGAAAACTTCTATGAGCGCTACTGCGGTGCAAAGAGCAGGATGCTTTGCGGCTTATATTCTTCGCAACTAATGGTGGCTTACTATTATGATAATAAAGTAATCGGAATTCATAGCTATAATCATTTGGGACTTAAAGGCTCAGTGGATCGTATATTTAATTATTTTTGTGGCGTTAACCTTAATCTTTACGCAGAGAATGAGAGATGCTTTTCGGCATCTGTCTGTACAAATAATAATATAAAAATAGAAACAGGATACAATATTCAAAATGTTGTAGAAAGTTATTTGAATGAAATTGATTATAAATTTGACGAGTATTTTAGGTTAGACGTTTCGCTTAATTATCCCGTTTTGGAACAACAAAAACGTTTTAAACAAATAGATGAAATATACGGTACGGAGAATTCAAATTTTTGTTTATGCGCTAAACGGCGTGCTGAAAGATTTAGCAAGTTAATGGGTGCGCTATCAAAAGAAGATTTGCAAGAATTTTATAACGATATAGGAATTGGTAAGACTATTTTAAAAAAGGATTAGTAATAGGATTTATCAATAAGACCAATATAATTGACAGTATAATTGAGAAAGCGGCTTTTGGATAGAAATATCCGAAAGTCGCTTTATTTTATTCAGGTCTATAAATTGATATTTTGGTAAAGTTTAACATTTTTTGTGAAATGGGAAATTTTTTTAAAAAGGTATTGACAAGCGAGATTGTGTGTATTATAATTTAGTTAATCGATTAACTAAAATTAATCGACAAAATAATTTCGAGGTGGAAATAATGAAGAAAACAACCAAATGGGTAGGTTTAATTGTCGCTTCGGCTGTATGTGTAACTTCTGTCGCTATGCTTGCAGCTTGTAAAGATGACGATGCAACAAAAACGGAATATACGGTAACGTATTATGACGGCGACACAGTGTTGGACACACAAAAAGTTAAAGAAGGAGAAAAGGCAACAAAGTGGACGCCGACAAAAACGAATTATACGTTTGACAATTGGTATGCTACTCCGAATTATGCTCATTTGTTTGACTTCGATGCGCCTATTACGGAAAATAAGTCCGCATTTGCAAAGTTCACATCATCGCTTGTCGTTGAAGATACCCGTGAATTCTATATTTGCGGTCAAGGAAGCAGTAGTGCGCTCGGCGGTTCTGCGGCTTTAAAAGATAGTGCTAAAATGACAAAAGCAACGGATAAGAATGAATATACTCTTACCGTTGATTTATACGAAAACGACTGGTTCCAATTTGTAACCAATACTTCTTGGGATTATCAGCGTGGTTGGGGCTACATGAATACGGGTACGCTTGATAACGTTGTGTACTTTGCTTCAAACGGCAGTATAGACGGTAGCAAACCCACAAAAATGGAAGATATAGTTTGCAAAAAAGACGGTAACTATACTTTCACGCTTACAACTCACCCTGCGGACGATTTAGGGCATCCTACCGAATTGAGCGCATCGGATACCATTACTTGGGTACGCAACGGCGATGTTCAGGGCGAATTGGAAACCGTTATGACTTATTATATTAAGGGCGAAAAAATTACCGCATGGCAGGATATTTTTACAACCCATACGGAAATGAAACAAACCGATAACCCTAACGTATATACTTTGAGTGCTTATATTAAAGAGGGCGACCAATTTATGTTCGCTTCAACGGCGACCACAGGAACTGAAACAAAGCCGGGTACTGTTTATATTAAAGCAAGTAACCTTGACGAAGCAAGCAAAGCATATTTAGACGGCACTACCGGAAATATGACGGCAAAAGCAAGCGGAACTTACACGTTTACTTACAATGCCGAAACAACGAAGCTGTCTGTAACGTTCGATGCAAGCAAAGGTTTAGTAGCGGCTGATTACTACCTTGACGGTACTTTCGGGGAAGGGCATAACTGGTCAAATAACTGTTTCAATACCGATTATAAACTTACGGAAACTGCGGCAGGTTCGGGTGTTTACGAAATAAAAGATTTTGAGCTTAAAGCAGGTACGGAGTTCTGTATTCAGGCGTTCAAAGCAGGTTCTACCGAGCCGGGCGACAAGTGGGTAAATCAGGTAGGAAATTATAACTACCGTTATTATATCGGTGCGGCTAATTTGGTAGAAGCGGCAAAACCTGCACCCGAAGGCAATAACTATAACTTCAAAGTAGTTACCGCAGGAACTTACAATATTACTTTCGACAGCTATTCCAAGATAGTAAATATCAAATCGGCAGATGCAGGTTACGATATTTATATTAAAGGACTTAATATTACTATCGGAGATAACACAAGTTCGTGGGAACATGGATTTAACGAAGTATGGAAGCTGAAACTTAACAGTGATAAAACTGCGTATGAGCTGACTTTTGATGCCACAGTTGGAGCAACTTTTGGTTTGGCAAAATATGATGAAGGCGCATCGTCCGGTAACGGAGATTTCCTTAACACCGCCAGCTTAGGTACTGCCGGCGACGCAAACGATAAATTCGGTGCAAGCGGTAATTTTAACTGTACTGAGGCGGGAACATACAAAATCGTATATACTATCGCAACCGAAAAAATAGATTTCTATGTTGTAAACGCATAAAAATAAACGCTTGAAATCATTTTTTTCTCCAAAAGATAACGGGCGTTCATAACTGAACGCCCGTTATTTTTAAACTTCAAAATTGTGTACAGTGAAAGAGATGCGTTGTGTGGCTTCATTAAGGCAAGATAGGATATGCTTGCACTTATCGGCAACAAGGTTTTTAGGGAAATATACATCTGTGCTTGTATTTAACAGATAATCTGCTATTACTTTACTATCGGAAAGAATATTCTTTTTATCGTTAATTATACGCAAATCGCTTAAAGTCGATATAAATGTTACATTACTAAATATTGACTGAATGGTTTTCTTAATACTTTCGTCTGCGGGTAAAAGTGTGATATACTCATAAGTGCCGTTGAAATAGTTGTCTGCTTCGTATTTCAATTTTGCATAGTCAGTTGTTATTTGAAAAAAGAGTGAGTCTTTGACAACACAATCAACTGCAATTAAAGGTGCATAATTCAAATTACCTATTGTTTTAAATGATTCTCTGTCAATGTTAAAAGCGATAATGGCATCAACGTTATTATCAAGTTGGCGATAAGGTAATCCATTTAAAACGAGTCCGTATTTATCAGAAGGGAATACTTTTCTTAAATTCTCTATGAAATAACCAAATTCTCCGTCATATAAAGAATTACCCGAATTTCCTGAATATAAGGATATTAGCTTGGAATTCGGGGTAGCTCTCAAAGTTTTTGCGAAGGTATTTGGCTTATAATTATAAAGGTTTACAATTTGTAAAACTTTTTGCTTGGTTTCTTCTGTATATTTTTCTGTGTGAAGCCCGTTTATTATATAAGAAACGGTTGCAGAGGAAACTCCCGCTTCTCTTGCGATATCGTGTATTGTGATTTTCTTATCCATACTCTTTATTATATAGATGCGGATAAAAAATGTCAATACATATAAGGAAATAGAAAATGAATGAATTTGCCATTGAACATATACCCGAATCAAAATATTGTTTTGCCGAAGATAAGAATACCGTTACGCTTCGATTAAGGGTAAGTAAGTATGATATGCCCGAAAAAGTAGAGGTGGTTTACGGCGGTAAATATGATTATGCCACAGTGCAATTAAGAGCTATAATGAAGCGTTACTGTGAAGATAAATTATTTGCTTATTACACAGCAACATTGCATTTAGCCGACGTGCGCTTGGTATATATTTTTGCGATAACAGAAAACGGCAAGGAATATTATTTTTCGGAAGATGGGCTTACTGAACACTATGATTATACGTTAAATTATTATAATTGTTTTCAGTTAGCTTATGTAAACGATATAGACGTTATGAAGCCGATAGAGTGGTTGAAAACCGCAACCTTTTATCAAATTTTTGTCGAACGGTTTAATATCGGTTTAAAGGATAAAGACAAAAGCTATATCAATTTAAAATGGGGAGAGCTTCCTAAGCCGAAAAGTTTTGCCGGAGGAGATATTAAAGGAATTACGGAGAAGCTAAACTACATAAACGATTTAGGTATAAACGCTTTGTATTTAACTCCTGTTTTCAGCTCAATATCAAACCATAAGTACGACATAAGCGATTATTATAATGTAGACAAAAATTTTGGAAGCAAAGACGATTTAAAAGAACTGATAGATAAAGCTCACGCAATGGGAATGAAAATTGTTTTAGATGCGGTATTCAATCATTGTAGCGACCAAATAAGTCAGTTCCAAGATGTATTGAAAAACGGCAGGAAGTCGAAATTTTATGACTGGTTTATTATAACTAACGATAATCCGTTACAATACGAATGTTTTGCTTCCTGCAAATATATGCCTAAATTCAATACATCCAAAAAAGAAGTTTGTGAGTATCTTATTGATATTGCAACGTATTGGATAAAAGAATTTGATATAGACGGTTGGCGGCTTGATGTTTCAGATGAAATATCTCACGAGTTTTGGCGACAGTTCAGGAGAGCTGTTAAAGAAGCAAAGCCTGACTGCGTTTTAATAGGCGAAAATTGGCACGATGCAAACGTTTATCTTCAAGGCGACCAATACGATAGCATAATGAATTATGCTTTCACAAAAGCGTGCTTAGACTTTTATGCGTTTAAACGCTTTACGCCGAAACGGTTTGTAGAGAAACTTAACGAGCTGTTAATGCGAAATTGTAATGCGGCGAACAGTATGCTGCTCAATTTGTTAGATAGTCATGATACGCATAGGTTTTTTACACAAGTCAACTGCGATAAAGATAAATTATTAAATGCACTTTCAATGCTGTATTTTTTCGACGGGGTTCCTTGTATTTATTACGGAACGGAAATAGCCTTGCAAGGCTATCACGACCCTGACTCAAGGCGCACATTTGAATGGGATAAAGTAGATTCAAGTTCAACTCTAACTCAACTTATCAAGTATTTATGTTCATTGAAAGCTAACGGAGAGCTTGCCGATAATAATATAGTTATAACTGAACATAACGGGATTATAGAAGTAGTAAGAGAAAAATACAAACTTATTCTTAACGGTAACGAATTTAAAATTAAATATACCCCTTTGAATAAAAGTTTTGCCTATAAATATGCTAATGGCGAACTTGACGGTTGGGGGTTCGTAATAGAGAAAATATAAAATTCGGTACAATGTAAGGGATATATCCCTTATGCGTTTGTAAACAAACGCATAGATAATGTTTAAAGGAGGAAAAGATGAAAAAAATATTACCGGCTTTAATAGCGCATATTGCGATTATTCTTGCAGTGATAATTGCTTTTGGCGTTATGAGTGTTGTCCGTAAAACGTATGCAGGCGGCGCAGAAAAATTTACCGGCGAATTAGAAAGAAATGTTACTTTGCATATTCTTGAAAATAACACTGCAAAGGAACAGGGGTATCTTGAAGAACTTTTAAATGCTTTTAACGAGAAGTATAAAGAATACGGTATTAAAGCTGTGGATGCAAACGTTGACCAATTCAACGACCTTGAACAAAGTGGTCCGTTCGGATATGGTCCCGATGTCTTGTATCAGGCAAACGACGCCGTAATGAAATATGTTGACGGACACCACATATTACCATTACCTATTGAACAGCTTGATTGCTACGAACATATAAGTGAAAATGCTTGGGATGCTTATACAACCACTATATCAGAGCAAGAGTATGTTTTTGGAGTTCCTGTAAATATTCAGCAGCCGTTATTGTTTTATCGTGATGACTTGTTGCCTGATAATTGGGAAACCGAATGGGATGACGATAAGAACGGTGTGCCTGATATGATAGAAAACTGGTCTGCGTTATATCGGTATTCAAAACAAGTTAAACAACAAAGTAACGGTAAAAAATACGGTTATATGCAATCCTTACTTGATAGCTATTTTTCTTCGGGTTATTTATTTTCCTTCGGCGGTTATTTGTTCGGTGGGGAAGATGGAACGGATACATATGATATAGGTTTAGCAAACGGGGATAGCTATAAAGGAGCAAAGATAATCAGACAGCTCGCTTCCGTTATGAATATGGAGTGTACGGAATTTACGATTAGCGATAACAGATATACCCGACTTGCTTCCGGAACTTATTTTGCGACTATGACTACGCCTGACGTTTACACTATGTTTATCAGAGAAATGGTAAATGCAGGATATACAGAAGAATATGCGAAAGAACACGTTAAAATGGTAAACGTTCCCAAACTTCCTGTAAGCGGTGATTTGGAAGATGAAAGTCAAGGTTTTATGGATATGACTGTTATGGGTGGTGTAAACGGTTATGCAATAAGCTCTTATACAAAATATCCGAACGCTTCACTTGAATTTGTAAACTTCGCTACAAGCTATGATATGGTTAAAAAGAGAAATCAAATATTGGGTATTTCTCCTGCCCGTAAGGACATTATAGAAGAAATAGGTGGCTTGGATAAGATAATAAACGAAAATCTCGATAGCGGTTCGATATATGTAATGCCGAGCGTTCGTGCGACTTCTCAAATATGGTCGCCAATGGAAACATTTTTCTCGCTTATAGCAGGAGATATACTTGAAGGTAAATCGGCATATGCTACGGACGAGTCTTTAAAGAAAGGACTTGAAGGCGTATCAAAAAATATATATGATGCAATTCATACTTTGGCAGGATAAGGAGGGAATTATGACGAAAGTTTTAAATAAAGTTAAAAGTTTTTTTGTCGGTATTCCTACAAAAGTTAAGAATTATTTTAAAAGCATACCCGACAGATTAAAGAAAAAATTTGCAGGTGCAAAAGAAATTATAACGCAAGGCAATTCAAAAGTAGGCGCATCCATTTGTTGTATGGGGCTTGGTCAGCTTCTGTATAAACAATGGACAAAAGGCAGTATGTTCATTTTATTACAAGTAGCGTTTATACTCTATTTTGTATTTACGGGCGGCGCAGACTTATTCGGATTATTCACTTTGGGTCAGGTAAAAGGCGATGCATGGTTTGGTATAGCAGGCGACAATTCGGTTGTTATGATGCTAATGGGAATATTCGCCGTAATAATGATAATGTTTTATATTGCAATTTATATTGTCAATGTAAAAGATGTATACGCAACCCAATGTGCAGAAGATACTTTAAAAGAACCGCTGTCGTTTAAAAGTCAGGCGGCGTCATTGCTTGATAAAAATTTCCATAAAACCGCTTTAACGTTACCGATAATAGGTGTTTGCATTTTCAGTATTTTACCCATTGTCTTTATGATACTGATAGCGTTTACCAATTATGGCGGAACAACCGTACCCCCTGAACTTGTAGATTGGGTAGGGTTTGAAAATTTCGGAAAGATACTCACGCTCGGACAGTTTGCGCCTACGTTCTTTAAGATATTCGGTTGGAACTTAATGTGGGCAGTACTTTCCACAGCGATAAACTTTTTTGCAGGAATAGGACTTGCTTTACTCTTAAATAAGGCGTGTGTAAAGTGCAAAGCAATTTGGAGAGCTTTCCCGATACTTGCTTATGCGATACCGGGCTTCATAACGCTTCTTGGCTTCAAATTTATGTTCTCTTATGGTGGCCCGATAAATTACTATATCCAACAAGGCGGAGGGGATGCGATAGGCTTTTTAGCGGTTAATTCAAAATGGACGGCAAGGCTTATCGGTCTTGGAGTAAATGCTTGGATAAGCGTACCTTCGATAATGTTGCTTGCAACCGGTATTCTGTCTAATCTGAATAACGATTTATATGAAGCGGCAAGGGTAGACGGCGCAAGCGCATGGAGGCAATTCATAAAAATTACTTTACCTTATGTTTTGTTTGCTACAACGCCCGTACTTATTACGCAATTCATAAATAACTTTAATAACTTCGGTATTTTCTACTTCCTTCGTGATGGCGTTATTTCAGACAGCTATTTCCTTGCAAATAATACAGACCTTCTTATAAATTGGTTGTATCGAATATCTATTGATAATAACTATTATTCGATAGGTGCGGCGATAAGTTTAATTATATTTATTGTAACTTCGATAATATCTCTAACGGTGTATATTTTATCCCCGTCATATAAACAGGAGGAAACGTTCAGATGAATAAAGCAAAAGCAAAAGTTGTTAAATCGAAATCAAAAAAAGTACTTAACGTGCTTATTACATACTGCATACTTATTGTGGTTGCGTTTATATTCTTTTTCCCTTGTCTGTGGCTTATATTGGCATCGTTCTCAAAGTCGGGTTCAATATATTCATTTGACGGGTTTTTCCCTAAGGAATATGGAATTGATGCCTTTAAAACTTTGTTTACCGATACGGTAATGTACAACTATCCCAAATGGTTTTTGAATACTTTGTTTATATCCGTAATGAGTTGTATATTCGGAACGCTGTTGACGATTTTGACGGCTTACTGTATGTCGAGATTCCGTTTCAAAAGCAGAAAAAAGCTAATGAAGGCAACGCTTGTTTTGGGAATGTTCCCGTCCTTTATGGGAACGATAGCCGTATATTTGTTAATGACACAATTTAACCTTATTAATCAGCAATGGGGTTTGATACTGATTTATTCGGGAACTGCGCCTATGGGATATATGGTACAAAAAGGCTTCTTTGACACAATACCTTATTCGATAGACGAAGCGGCAAGAATAGACGGTGCATCTAATTTTACAGTATTTGTTAAATTTATTTTGCCGTTATCGAAACCTATACTTGTCTATACGGCATTAACATCTTTTACTTGGCCGTGGTCAGACTTTATTCTTCCGAAGATGTTATTGCAGAACAGAGATTTATGGACGGTTGCGGTAGGGCTTATGTCGTTGGGCGAAACTGAATTTGCTCGGTTTGCGGCAGGTTCGATTATAATAGCTATACCGATAATTATTTTGTATTTCTGCTTGGTTAAGTATATGATTAACGGTATGTCTGCCGGTGCGGTAAAAGAATAATTTGGGGGGAATTTAAAAATGGCTAATTTAAGTTTAAAACATATTTATAAAGTTTATCCTAACGGAGCGAAAGCCGTTAATGATTTCAATATGCAAATTGACGATAAGGAATTTATCGTATTTGTAGGCCCGTCGGGTTGCGGTAAATCAACTACGCTTCGTATGATAGCAGGACTTGAAGAAATTACGGCAGGCGAATTGAAAATCGGAGATGTTGTCGTAAACGGTATGGAACCGAAGGACAGGGATATAGCAATGGTATTCCAGAACTATGCTCTTTATCCGCATATGACTATTTATGAAAATATAGCGTTTGGACTTCGTACCCGTAAAGTTCCGAAAGAGGAAATAGATAAGCGTGTAACGGAAGCGGCAGAAACGCTCGGGATTACGGAATATCTTAAAAGAAAACCCAAAGAGATGTCGGGAGGACAAAGACAACGTGTTGCGCTCGGCAGAGCTATCGTTAGAGAACCGAAAGTAATGCTTTTAGACGAGCCGCTTTCAAACCTTGATGCGAAACTTCGTACTCAGATGAGAAGCGAAATAATTAAACTTCATAAAAAACTGAACACAACATTTATTTACGTTACTCACGACCAAGTTGAAGCTATGACTATGGGAACGAGAATAGTAGTTATGAAAGACGGCTTTGTAAAGCAGATAGATACACCTAAAAATCTTTATAAATATCCGTCAAATAAATTTGTTGCCGGTTTCATAGGAACGCCCCAAATGAACTTTTTTCAGGGAACGCTCAAAAAAGACGGCGATAAAGTGCATATAGAATTCAAGTGGTCGGAAGCCAAAATAACCGTCCCGTATTCGATGCTTATGAAAACTACTCCGCAGTATTTGGACGGAACAAAGACCGTGTATATAGGTTTCCGTGCGGAAGATATTTCGCTTGAAGAAGATAAAGTTCGGGCAAGCGAAGCAAAGATTAAGGTAAGAATATCTCACTCGGAAGAATTGGGAACGGAGACCCTTGTGTACGGCGATATAAATATGGACGGCGACGGGTTTGCGGAAACAAATACGAGAGTTATTATTAAATCGGCAGGATTTAAAGAGTATAAGCCTGATACGGTATGTGAAGCGGCATTAAATATCGATTCAATTCATTTGTTTGATATTGAAACCGAAGAAAGTATTATGCCCCGTATTCCCGAATATAACTACCTTGACTGTAACGTTGAAAACGGGAAACTTAAATTTCTCGGTAACAGCGTAGATTTGCCCGAATCAGCCGTATGTGAGAACGGAAGCGGCGAATTATTGATTTCGGTTTCTGCGATTAAGTTTGACGGCGACATAAAGGCAAAGGTTATTGATAACGAGAATATAAACGGTCAAAATCTTGTTTCTTTGGATATAAACGGTAGCAGAATATATGCGTTATCCGATAACGTTCTTGAAAAAGGCGAAATAGGTATAGGGCTTGATTTTAAGAAACTTATTATCAATGTCGGTAGTGTAGGAATTTCGCCTATGCCGCTAACGAACGGATTAAACGGTACTTTCGTTATGGAAAAGTTACCTGAAACAATAAACGTAAAAGGTAAAGACAAAAAGGTTAAAACACCGCATTATTATTTGGTTATCAACGGAACAAAGTTTGAAGCACCCGAACAGATTTACAGTAAAATGTTTGCGGCGACAACGGGTAGAAAGGTTTACAATTCTACATACAGATACGAATGGACACCTTATGATTTTACCGTTTCGGAGAGCGGTATTGAAGCGCAGGTTTTAAAAACGCTCGATTACGGCGCTGAAAAATTTTTGAAATGCGCTGTCGGAGAAGAAATACTTTATGTAAAATGCGATAAAGTTATGAGCGGTAAAATTTATCTTGTACCTGAGGTAAACAAAGTTAGCGTAATTGAGAGTGAAAGACAAATAAGAATAGTTTAGTTACAAGGATAATGCAAATGGATAAAACTTTATTTTTACAGGATTTGACAAGGCTTGAAGTAAAAAATAAAGATGTACAAACTTTATACAACGAAATCTCCTGTCTTGCAATGAAGTGTGGGCTAAAAGCAACGCAGAAGCCCGCAACAAAAAATGCTTACTATCTTTCAATGGAATTTCTTATAGGGCGTAGCTTTTATAACAACCTTATGGAGCTTGGAGTTCTTGAAGAGGCAAAAGAAATTCTTGCACAAAAAGGAATAGATATAAACGTATTCGAGGAAATAGAGGATGCCGCTCTCGGTAATGGCGGTTTAGGTAGGCTTGCTGCTTGTTTCCTTGATTCTGCGGCAGGTTTAGGCTTGCCCCTGCAAGGGTACGGAATCCGTTATAAATACGGATTATTCAAACAAGCTATTAAAAACGGCTTTCAAGTTGAGTTGCCTGATGATTGGCAAAAGTTTGGCGACCCGTGGTCTATCAGACGGGAAAACGAAAAACGCTTAATAAAATTTGCCGATATGTCGGTTTGGGCTGTGCCTTATGATATGCCCGTATTCGGTAAACGTGTAAATAATTTGAGATTATTTCAAGCCGAAGGGAACGAAGAAGCGCAAAAAATCAGCGAATATCTTTATCCGGCAGACGATACCGAAGAAGGTAAATTGTTAAGGCTTCGCCAAGAATATTTCTTCTCTGCGGCGGCTATCGGAGAGCTTGTCGATAAGCATATTAAAAAGCACGGCAGACGATTTGATAATTTTTCCGAATTTAACTCAATACAGTTGAATGATACGCACCCTATACTTGCTATTGCGGAATTTATAAGACTGCTTACGACAGAGCATAGAGTTTGTTTGTCAGATGCGCTTGAAGTTGCGAAAAAGACATTTTCATACACAAACCACACAATATTGCCTGAGGCATTAGAGTGTTGGCAATCTTTACAGATAAAGAAAATTTTGCCCGAAATATATTCTATTTTAATGAAAGTATATGTAAAGCAAAAAGATGAGTTTGCAAGGTTGAAGTGTTCGCCGGAAGAAGCGTCTGATATGGCAATTTATTCTGCCGATAAATTTTCAATGGCTAATCTTGCGTTATTTGTCGGTAACAAAGTAAACGGTGTTGCTAAATTACATACGGATATTTTAAAAAGTAACCTGTTCAAAACAGCGTTTAAATATTATCCCGAAAAGTTCCAAAATAAAACAAACGGTATAACACAACGCAGATGGTTAATGCTTTGTAACCGTGAATTGTCAGAGCTTATCGATAATTCGATAGGACAAGATTGGCGTAATGATATACAGCTATTAGGTCAGCTTGAAAGTAAAGTCAACAACATAATTCCTGATTTTATTAAAGTTAAAGCTGAAAAGAAAAGACAACTTTTTGAATATATCAAAATTCACGAAGGTGTAGATATAACCGAAAATTTTATTGTCTATTCACAGGTAAAAAGGTTGCACGAGTATAAGCGACAGCTTATGACAGCACTTGCAATACTTGAAATTTATAAAAGTTTAAAGAACGGTACAATAAAGGAGTTTCAACCTTCTGTATTCATATTCGGAGCAAAGAGCGCACCGAGCTATAAAAGAGCAAAAGCAATAATAAAGTTTATTAACGAGATAGCAGATAAAATTAATTCAGACGAGCAGACTAATCGTTTGCTGAAAGTCGTATTTGTTCAAAATTATAATGTTTCATATGCGGAAAAAATCGTTGCAGGTACTGATGTTTCTTTGCAGGTATCAACTGCCGGACTTGAAGCAAGCGGAACGGGTAATATGAAGTTTATGATGAACGGTGCGGTTACTTGCGGCACAATGGACGGCGCAAACATAGAAATTGTGGAACTTGCAGGTAAAGAAAATAACTATATATTCGGCGCAGAAGTAGACGAAATCGAAAGGCTTAAAAAAGACGGATATAATCCCACCGAAATTATAAAGAATAGCGATTTACATAATTTTGCTATGTCCACACTAATTGACGGCACGTTTAATGACGGTAATACAGGTTACTTTAAAGATTTGTACGACTCATTAACTATCGGAGCAAGTTGGCATAAGCCTGACCAATATTTTGTATTGCACGATTTACAGAGTTATGTTGATGCGCTTCTTAAAATCAATTCTGATTACAAAAATAAAAATGACTTTGCATTAAAGCAACTTAATAATACCGCAAATTCGGCGTATTTCTCATCTGACAGAACAATAAAAGAGTATGCTAAAAATATTTGGGAAATAATGATATGAAAAAATGTGGGATATTGATGCCTGTTTTCTCTTTGCCGAGTAAATATGGCATTGGAAGTTTCGGAAAGGAAGCATATAGATTTGTGGACTTTCTTGTTGAAGCAAATCAAAACTATTGGCAAGTACTTCCGCTTAATCCTACAACTTACGGCGATTCTCCATATCAATCTCCGTCCGCATTTGCAGGAAATCCGTATTTTATCGACCTTGATATTTTAAAGTCAGACGGGCTTTTAACGGACGAAGAATGTACGGAACAAATAACAAATAGTAGTAGTACAATTAATTACGATGCCTTATACAAAAAGCGTTATTCGGTATTGCGTAAAGCCTTTTCTCGGTTTATAAAAGATAAAAGCTATTATTGTTTTTTGGATAATAACTCAGAATGGTTGACACAGTATTCAGAGTTTATGAGCCATAAGTTATTAAATGACGGTAAGGCTTGGAACGAGTGGACTGAATTTGAAAAAAGACAAGAGGAAGTTAGCTTTTGGTGTTTTCTGCAATATGAATTCTTTAAGCAATGGAAAGAGCTAAAATGTTATGCTAACAATAAGGGCGTAGAAATAATAGGCGATTTGCCTATTTATGTCGCATACGATAGCGCAGATGTATTTAATAATCATAAGTATTTTCAACTTGATAAATGTGGTAATCCTACGTCAGTAGCAGGAGTACCGCCCGATGAGTATTGTGATGACGGACAGCTTTGGGGAAATCCTTTGTATAATTGGGCGTTGATGCAGGAAGAAAAATTTGCTTGGTGGATTAAACGATTTAATGCGGCATTTGAACTCTATAATATTGTCCGTATAGACCATTTTAGGGGATTTGCCGGATATTACAGTATTCCTTACGGAGAGGAAACTGCCCGTAACGGCAAATGGTTTGAAGCGCCGGGAAAAGAGCTGTTTCGTACAATAAAAGAGCATTTTCCTAATGCAAAAATTATTGCGGAAGATTTAGGTTTTCTTGATGAGAGCGTAACAGATTTACTCAATGAAACGGGTTTTCCGGGTATGAAGATAGCGCAATTCGGATTTTATGAAAGTAATAGTATTTACAACCCGAAAAACTATATAAATAACTGTGTTGCCTACACAGGTACTCACGATAACCCGACAACAATAGAGTGGCTAAAAAGTATAACAAAGAAAGACAAAAGATTTTTTAGAAAGTGCGTTAATAAAAAGTTGTTGGAAAATGACTGTGATGCGCTTATCAGAAGTCTTTTCCAAAGTAACGCCGATACGGTTATTATACCGATTCAAGATTATTTACATTTAGATAAAGATAGCAGAATTAATACACCGTCAACACTCGGCAATAATTGGTGTTGGGTGTTATCGGAAGATTATGCTAAATACAGTAGAAAAATAAAAAGTTTCAAAAATCCAAATGGAAATAATAGAGAAAAATACTAATAAGTTTAATACTAAATTTACTTTAATCGGAGGTGGAATAGAGTATATTTTTTTACGCTAATTAGTAAAAGGCGGCAATAATGGAAAAATTCCAAAATACCGAAGCAAAGAAATCACATATTCGTTGTCCAAGATGCGATAAAGAATTGATGCAAGTTGTCGCAGTAGATGATTGCTTAATGAAATGTTGTAAATGTAATAGTCGGTACATAATAAATGTGAAAAACGGAAGCGTATCCATTGTGCTTGTAAGTAAACAGAAAGAAGAAAATTGAGAAGTTCCTTATAGGGACTTCTCTTTTGTCATTTTTCTATGTTTTACGACAAAAAAATTAAAAATTCACGGTTATAAATTTTATATAATGTGAATAAGCAATGTTGCGACTTGTGGAACGGCGCAATCATAACCCGTGAAAGACCGGATAGGGAGTGCGTGTACCAAAGATAAAATTATAATGTACAATAACAAATTAATATAATACTGCAATAGAATTGTAACCGCAAGTTTATCGTGTAAGAGTTCAGGCAGAGGTTAAGCCTAAAAGGGGCTTTTTCCTAATGCCTGAACTTTTTTTATGCCCTGATAACGTTTAACCAACGCTGTCGGGGCATTTTCTATAAGGCGAAATCCGCCGATAGCGATTTAAAAAATCGAAATCGGAGGATTTTATGAAAAAATTTAAAGTCAAAGTGATATTGAAAAACGGAGAACCAAAGATGTCTTATGTATACTTGGAAGATAAGGTGGCGGATATGCTTCTTCAAACGGGGGATAAGGAACTTCTACGTCAATATCTTCTTGAAGAATATAGGACAAGCAGGTTGGAGCGAACGGAAACCAGACGACACCAATCATTAGACGACGATATGGAAAATGGCATTGACTACGAAGATAAGCAAGGTAGGCAATTACCGTTTTCGTTTTCGGATATAGAAGATAATAGTCTTTTTGAAGCAATACAACAGCTTACTCCACGACAAAAGGAGATGCTTCATTTAGTTTACTTTGAAGATAAAACACAAGATGAAGTTGCTTCATATTACGGCGTATCAAAGAGCGCAATATCTCACGCAATGGAGCGAATTTATACAGCAATAAAAAAATACATAGAAAAAAATTAAAAAATTTTTATCAGACCGTCAACTTTTGCCGTTTCCTGTGGCTTTAAAGTGAAGGGGTTTATGTCTTTAAGCCTTAAAGGAGTAGAAAATGGCGAACTATGAAATACAGAATTTTATTGAGAAATTTTTATATCCGAGAGGATATTCATTAAAAAAGCGTGAATTAAAAAAATGGATATATGACAACGGATATTCTCAACCGATAATTGCATATTATCTTGACCTTGAACCCGAAGTATTCAAGCGTATGCTGCGTGAACACGAAGAATTTAACCGTAAACAAATTGAATTGCTTGTTGAACTTATGAAAGCGGAAGCGGCTTTTGAAGTGATATTTTTTCCGACCAATAAAATGAGAAAAGATGTTTGGTGGAAAGTGTTTGGAATGTATAAGGAGGAAAAAAATGAGTGAAATAAATAGGTTAAACACTCGCAATGCCGCAATATCAGCAATGTTATTGGATAGTGAGAATATAAAGAATTTTTATCGATTTATTGCTCAAAATCCACACATAAATTTGCATGATGCTTGTCAAATAGTAATCGAACGCCCTAATGCTACGGTGTGCTTTTCTTTTGACGAATGGGATGCAATGGGGCGTCGAATATCCAAAGGCAGAAAGGGCATTGCCTATTATGACTACGACGGTTATAAGCAATATGTTTTCGATGTGAACGACACTCACGGCGATAGACGATATTTGCGCCCCATATTACCAATGAAGCACTTGCTTGTTGGGTTGGACGAACTCAATATAACGAATTATGCCGATGACGAACGAAGCGATTACAGAAAAATTCATAAGGGCGTACAACTTTATCTGAAAGAGCAGGGAGAGCTTACAGGGGACGATAAAAAAGACGGACTCAAGATAGAAGGTATAGCTTATATGCTGTATTGCAAGACGGGTTTTCCAAAAACTGCGGGTATTGCTTTTCACGGATTGCCGTATTCGTTTAAAGAAAATACAGACTTTGTAAAAGATTTATATATCTTAACAGACACCATTGTTGAAGAAATAGAAAATGCTTATCAGAGCCGACAACAACAACCGGTAAAAGTCATAGACGATATAAATGAAGAAACTATATCGGACGAACCTACTGTATCAAAACCGCTTATCGAACAGGTAAGTGATTTAACTGAACAAATTGACGATTTAACCGAAAGCATACCTGTCGAACAGACGAAAGTACAACCCGAACAAGATGTAAAGTCCGTTGAACAAATGGACACAAGTAAACTTCCACCGTATTATCGGGAATATCTCAAACAAGAGCGCGAAAATCCGAACAGGATAATTGCGATTCGTGTGGGCGATTTTTACGAGTTTATGAATGAAAGTGCGAAAACCATATCGCAGGAATTGGATTTAACGCTTACGGGCAGAGATGTGGGGCTTCCTGAACGTGTACCTATGTGCGGTGTGCCGTTTCACGCTACGGAAAAGTATTTTAATAAGATACTTGCAAATCACGAGCTTGTTGTTATTGAAGATTACACAAAAAAATCTATTAATATTTTTCCGTCCGAAGAAGAAAAACAAGACGAGAGAGATAAGCCTGAACTTATCGAAATTGAGGACAACGAACCTAACCCTTTTGACAGCGAAGAAAATGACTTTATAGACGACGGTTATTCAGAAGAGGACGAACAGGACTCAAGCGAAGAAACGTCAAGGGATGAGGACGAGCTTGCCGAGCTTGAAGAACTGATAGGAGAAGAACAACAAGTCGATAAAAGTAAAAAGGTAAAACGACCTGCCGAATCCACAAAGAAAAAAGAGAACGGAATTAAAGACAGAAAGCGTAAAGAAAAGCCGCAACCTACGCTGTTAGATTTAGCTAACCCCAGCCAAAAAAAATCTCGGTTGGAACAAATCATTGAAGAAGAATTAAAACGTGGCAGTAGTTTTCAAGACGGTAAATTCCGAATTTTCGATAAGTATAACGAAAATCCAACGGTAAAGACATTTGTGGAATTTCTGAAAAAAGAATACGGTTGGGGCGGACATAGCGGTTGGGGTGGAATTTGTCAAGAGCATAGCCCGAAAGGTTTAAAAATTTATCTGCTTGGCAAACAAGGCGAAGAACTTGAAAATACCTTTTTGAAATGGCCCGAAGTCGCAAATCGTATTGCCGACCTTATAGACGATGACAATTATCTTACCGAACAGGATAAGAAGAAGTACATTGAATATAGAGTAGAACAGAACAGGCTTAAAGAAAAAGCGGCGGAAGAACAACGCCAAAAGAATAATCTTGTAAAAAGTGTAATTGTATCCGCATCAGATGAGCGCAAACAACGCATTTTGGACGAATACGCCAAAACAACGCAGATAACAGAATTCGGGAAATTTCTGTTTGCGGAATACGGCACAAATACCGAATCGACAGACGATTATCGGGTGCAGTACGATGCAATGGGCGTATGGTTCACTAAATACGACACAAAGGGCAATACGGCATTTAAAGTAACTCTTTCATGGAATGAGTTTGCGGAAAAGGTATGTGAGTGCATCGAGGACGATAATTACATAGAAGCTCCCGAAGCCAATGAGTATGATTGGGACTATTTAATTGATAATGCTGAGCGTGGCTTATCCGAAATTACTGTTTCGGTAGGAGATGTATTCCTATATAAAGATAAGGAAGTTACGATAAAAGAACTGGATAGTTTATATCCGGGTGATGTAGTAATCGAATATAACGAGCAGACGGGGAATTTGAAATATGCTGTAACAAAAAACATAACAGAAAAAGAGCTAATACAAAACGGCGTAAGAATAAAAACGGCAACAGAACAGCGAATATCAGCACTTGTTGAATATATGGTGGATTACGGAACTCATAACACTGAGGACGGTAATAGTTATTTATATTTCAATGATTTGCCCGAAACAGAGGACTTTATAAGCGATAACGCAGAAGCAATTTCTTATGCTTTGGAAAGGCGTGAAGAAGTAGCAGATGTTGCGATAATCGAAGAAAAGGAAGGCAATTTTTTCAGTGTAAATTTTGAAATAGATTATTGTCCTAACATAGACGAAGAAACCCGTCAAGAAATTGAAGCGGAATCAAGGGATTGGAACGAAAATAAAAACACAGATTTAACCGACATACTCAACCAAACCGAGCTTGGTGGAGCGAAACAACGTTTTAATAATAATATTGCGGCAATAAAGCTCGTGAATAAGTTGTATTCGGAAAACCGTAACCCTACGGATGCGGAGAAAAAAGTACTTGCCCGTTTTGTCGGTTGGGGCGGATTGTCGCAAGCGTTTGACGAGAACAACGAGAGTTGGCAAAAAGAATATAAAGAGTTAAAAGAGTTATTACCCATAGCGGACTACGAACAGGCAAAAGGCAGTACGCTCAATGCTTATTATACGGACAAGAAGGTCATAGACGGTATTTATGCAGGACTTGAACGTTTGGGGGTAAAAGGCAACAACCGTATCTTGGAACCGTCAATGGGAACGGGTAACTTTTTCGGGTTTATGCCGCAAGAAATAGCAAACGGCTCGAAGCTGTACGGCGTTGAATTGGATAACCTTACGGGTATGATAGCGACAAAGTTATATCCACAAGCAAACGTGCAGATTAAAGGTTTTGAAGATACGAGCTTCCCGAATTGTAAATTCGATGTCGTAGTGGGCAACGTGCCGTTCGGCGGTTACGGTGTTGCGGACAGCGACTATAACCGCTATAACTTCAAAGTTCACGATTACTTTCTCGCAAAGTCTATTGATAAGGTAAAGCCTAACGGGCTCGTGGCGATAGTAACAAGCAAAGGCACAATGGACAAGCTCAATACATCAGCAAGAAAATACGTTGCCGAACGAGCGGAGCTGTTGGGAGCTATAAGACTTCCGAATACAGCGTTCAAACAAACGGCAGGGACGGAAGCCGTAGCGGATATTTTATTTTTCCGTAAACGTAACGAAAGGAAAAGCGATTTGACGGACGAGCAATGGCTTTCAACAGGAAAAACCGAAGAAGGGTTTGAGATAAATAACTATTTTATTAAGCACCCTGAAATGGTACTCGGTATGCTTGCGGAAGAAACGGGATTATACGGCGGCGTTGATGTAACTGTCAAGGACGACGGTAGAGATTTATCCGAAGCAATTAAAACGGCAATACAAAACTTGCCGCAAGGAATTTATGTTAATCCCGAAATTGCGCCCGAAGATGATGCTTCTGAAGTGGACTATAACGTAAAACCGATGTGCTACAAAACAGAGAGCGGCAGGCTGTTTATGCGTGTCGGAGAAGAAATGGTAGAGCAACCTATTCCGGTTTTCCCGAAAGACGCATATCAGCGCATAAAAGCAATGATAGACCTGCGTGAGAGCTTGCACCACATATTGGATATTCAGATACAAGGCTGTTCGGACGAAGTGTTGCAAAGAGAACAAATAAAGCTCAACGCACAGTATGACAGGTTTGTAAGACAATATGGAAATATAAATAGTCAGACGAATACAAGGCTATTCCGTGATGACGGGGACAGTGCGCTACTGTTTGCTTGCGAAGATATAGACGAAGAAACCAAAGCTATAACGAAAGCAGATATATTTAATAAACGCACTATAAGACCTTATGTAGTGCCTACAAGCACAGACGACTGCTTTGAAGCACTACAAATCAGCAAGAACGAGCGTGGCAAGGTTGACATCGCTTATATCGAAGAACTTACGGGTAAAGACTATGACAAAGTATTGTTCGAGCTTGGCGATACGATATTCCGTAATCCCGACAAAGTAATTGCGGAAAATGAATATTCGGGTTTTGAAACGGCGGAGGAATACCTTTCGGGGCAGGTGGTAGATAAACTTCAACGTGCAAAACACTATGCTGCCGAACACCCCGAATATCAAAAGAACGTAGCCGCATTGGAACAGGTACAACCTGCGCCGCTTACGGCAAGTGAAATATCGGTAAGGCTCGGTGCGACTTGGGTAGATAAAGAATACTATAAGCAATTTTACTGTGATTTGGTAGGTGTGTATTGGCATCAGTACAGCGACGTGGAACTTTTCTATAATCCGTATGACAGTAGTTGGCGTTTAGACCAAAAGGACGGAGTTAGATACAATACGCAAATGAAACAAAAGCAAGTTTACGGTACAACCCGTGCGCCGGCATACAGACTTTTTATGGACAGTATGAATCAACGTGCTACTACCATTTACGATACTGTGTTAGATGATGACGGTAAAGAAAAACGAGTTTTAAACCAAGCCGAAACAATAGCGGCAAGAGAAAAACAGAACCTTATTAAAGAAAAGTTCAAAGAGTGGATATTTAATAAACCCGAACGAAGGGAAGAATTAGAAGAAACATATAACAGATTATTTAACCGTACACGGCTTCCGAGCTATGACGGTAGTTACTTAAAATTCCCCGAAATGAATCCCGCCATAGAGCTTAAACCACATCAGAAGAACGCAATACACCGAATTGTAACAAGTCCGCAGAGTACGCTTTTGCATCACGTTGTCGGTAGCGGAAAAACCTATACAATGGCGGCTTCAATAATGAAGATGCGCCAGCTCGGACTTTGTAAAAAAGCAATGGTGGCAGTACCTAATCACTTGGTAAGGCAATGGGCGAGCGAGTGGAGAAAACTCTACCCTAACGCAAAATTGCTTATAGCAACCAAAGAAGATTTGGAAAAGGACAACAGACGGCAGTTTGTCAGTAAGGTTGCAATGGGAGATTGGGACGGAATTATTATCGCACAATCGAGCTTTGCTAAAATACCTATTTCTTACGCACGGCAAGAGAAAAAACTTCGTGAAGAAATACATAGCATAGAAGAAACGATAGCTCGGCAATGGGCGGAAAACGGTATGCCCCGTGGTGCGGTTAAGAATTTGGAACGTATTAAAAAGAGCCGTGTAGCACAGCTTAAAAAGCTAATGGACGACGGCAAAAAGGACAGCGTTCTTGACTTTGAGAGCTTGGGCGTGGACTACCTGTATATTGACGAAGCGCACTACTATAAGAACTTGTTTCTGTTTACGAAAATGAACAATGTAGCCGGTATATCAAATGCGGCGAGCGCAAGAGCGAGCGACTTGAAATTAAAGTGCGAGTATTTGCAGGAGCTTCATAAAAACGATAAGGGAGTCGTATTTGCTACGGGAACACCTATAAGCAATTCTATGACCGAGATGTACACGATGCAGACATACTTACAGCCAAGCACATTAGAAAAAGCAGGAATTACTTACTTTGACGGTTGGGCGGCAGACTTTGGAGAAACGATAACGAGTATGGAGCTTGCACCGAGCGGACAAGGATACAGGGCGAGAACGAGATTTTCAAAATTTACGAACTTACCCGAACTTTTGACTATGTACCGTAGCTTTGCGGACGTGCAGACGGCGGATATGGTAAAGCTGAACGTACCCGAAGCCGAGCGAGTAGTGGTAAATCTGAAACCAAGCGACACAACGATAAAACTTGCCGAAGAAATAGCCGCAAGAGCGGAACGGATATACGGTGGCGGCGTTGATTCCCGTATAGACAATATGCTTAAAGTAACTTCGGACGGAAAGAAACTTGCGCTTGATCCAAGATGTCATATAAAGGGTTCAGAGGACGAAGCCGAAAGCAAACTTAACGAGTGCGCACAGCGTATAAGAGAGATTTGGGAAGATACGGCAGAGAGCAAGGGAACGCAAATTGTATTCTGTGATTTGTCCACACCCAAAAGTAGGTTTGAAGAATACGTTTACGGTACGGACTTTGATGCTTATAACGACTTAAAATACAAGCTTGTGCAAAAGGGTATTCCGAGCAACGAGATAGCGTTTATACACGACGCCAACACGGAAGAACAAAAGCAAGCCTTATTCGATAGCGTAAACGCAGGTAAGATAAGAGTTTTAATCGGCAGTACGGAAAAGTGCGGTGCAGGAACTAACGTGCAAAAACGACTTGTGGCGTTGCATCACTTGGATACACCGTACAGACCGAGCGATTTGGCACAACGTGAAGGGCGCATAATCCGTCAGGGCAATACTAACGATAAGGTAAAGATATTTACTTATGTAACTGAGCGCACATTCGACAGCTATTCTTATCAGATTTTGGAGAACAAGCAACGGTTTATAGCGCAAATAGACAGGGGCGATTTGACGGTAAGAGAAGCGGAAGATATAGACGAAACGACATTGACTTATGCCGAGATAAAAGCTATTACCGCCGCTAATCCGAAAATAAAACGCAAAATGGAAGTAGATGCGGAAATTGCAAGGTTAAGGGTATTGGAAGGACAGTACAAGAAAAACCTTTACAGCTTGCAAGACAAAATCCGCAAGGACTATCCCGAAGATATTAAAAGACAAGAATTGTTAATCGAACGAGTGCAACGTGATAAGGAACTTATACCGACAAACTACGCAGACCCCGAAGCGTTTTCAATAAGCGTACAAGGTACGGTTTATACGGACAGGAAAGAGGGTGGGAAAGCTCTTACGGAAGCCTTATATGCAAGTAAACCCGAAACGGTTGTTGCAGAGTATTGTGGCTTCAAAATCAGTATAAACCCTATGAGTGCGCTGACAAACGAACGTGAAATTACACTTACGGGCGAGGGACAGTACGTCATAGGAATAAGCGACAGCGCAAGCGGAAATTTGACGAGATTGGATAACTTTATCGAGGACTTCCCGAAACGTGAAGAACGCTTGAAAAACAGATTAAAGCAATTAAACGATGATTTGGCGATAGCAAAAGAACAGGTGGAAAAACCGTTCGAACATACAGAGCATTTGCAGGAACTTATATCTGAACAAACGCAACTTAATACCGAGCTTAATCTTGATAAGCAAGAGGAGGTTATTACAGACGACGAAAGTTCGGATATTGACGACGGGTATTATAGAGCATTACCCACATATTCAAAAGCGGTAACGGAGGTTGAAATGATAGATAAAGAAGATAAAGCAGCAGAAATATCTGTAATTGTATTGCCTGATTATGATGTGTCCAGCGGCGATATGCACGAATACGGATACACATGGGACGGTATGTTGCCATTAAAACGCCAAACGGCATTAAGGCTTTGGGGTATGGGTTTGCAAGTTTACAAGCTGAACTCTAACGACACCGAAACCGAGATAGCAAAATACGAGGATTTGGACGACGAACACGGATTATACGGCATAGAAAAACCTATATGGAAAAGGTTTTGCGAACACGAAAAATCGGTTGCGTACTTTGCGGCAAAACACGAATTCGCAGATGCCGCCGCTATTGTAACATCGGGCGAAATGGACTATGTAGAAAGTTCAAATCTTGAAAATTTTATAAATCAAAATTTTGAAGAAAGATATGATTTGGAAAGTTATCTCGCAGACAAAGGAACACCTGATAGCAAAGAATTAATAGCTTATACGCAGATGTTTTTAACGGACTATTCAAAGCGTATTTGGACAGAAAAACTTAAAGAGTACGGTTGGATTGAAAGCGATATTCCGAGAGCGTTAATGCGGCGGCTGAAAAACGAAGAAATGCAGAAATGTGTGAAAGAAATAATACTGTCGGAGAATCAAACGACAAAGGTAACGGAAGTTACAAAAGAAAGTAGCACACGGAATTTTTTACCTGTTTATTTAAAATCTTCCGAGTATGCAATGGAACACGGCGAGTTGGATTTGTTTAATACTTCACATAGGGCAAGTGTTGAGTGTTTAAAGGATATATCGGGGGCAATTAACGAAAATTACCACGATAATACCTTAAATAAAGGCTTTGAAAACGAGCTTATTGAGAAGCACGGAATAGATAGGATAAAGTATGTTCTCGCTACTGTCATACAAGAACACGAATGGGACGGGCGTTATAGTAAACAAAACAAAGAGTGGGCAAAAACAATTCCCATATCTGAAAGTGCAATAGAGAGCGGAAGGCTTAATACGAACACGCATCAGGGCTTAATAGATTTGTTTACAGACCGAATAAGAAAAATGGAAAAGACTATGGAAAGGACGGCTAATCAGGCATTTAACTTTGACAGTATAACCCGTGCGGACAAGCAGGTTTATTACAGTGTAGTTTTACAAATAGGCGAAGATAAAAAACCGGCTTACAATGCCTATATTCTGAATAGAGAAACAGGGGTATTGGAGTATTTTGACGGCAATTACAGCAGTGATATAGCTTTGGCGGCTACCGTTGAACAAACGGCGGATTGGCTTTATCCTGAATATCAATTTATAGAAAAGCAACCCCCAGAACTATTGGGTATGAGTAATAACATTTTAAGGAGGCTTAAATTGGGAGAATTTGAATACGGCGGTTATCGTTTTGTTCCATACAGAGAGTTCAACGATAAAGAAAAAGCAATGAGCTTAAAAGAAATGACACCGTATCTTTCAAGCGATAGTGGACTCGGAATTGCAAAAAGCAATATTCCCTATTCAGAGTATGACTACGACAGAGAAGATTTTTATAGTGCATCGGGCAACTCAAAATGCGATTTGTTTATTTGCAAAGAAAATGGGAAGATTTATGTTCCGACAGAAAATGAATTGCAAATTTACAACGAGAAGTTCAACGAAGAAGATAAGGAAATAAGAGAGTTTCTTACTACGGTAGATAACGCTCTTGCCGATAGTGAAAAACCCAAAATTTATTATTCGTTTGACCGTTTGAAAGACGAAAACGGACTTGAATATTATCAAGCGTTTACTATGGGGGACGACGGCGTTATTGAACCTGTTTTTCAGGACAAATTAAAAACTCGACAAGAATTGAATAGCAGATGGAAAAATCTTGAAGTTCTATTCTTGCCTACGCAACTTGTCCGTATAACGCTGGAAGAAATGAAAACTTTAAGTGAAAAATTTAATATAGAAAACAATAAAAAAATCGAGGAGAATGAAATGGAAGATAAAGACAAGTATTTAACCGAAACGCCGCAGGGCTATAAAGTTTTGAGCATCATTAAAGACAGGGACGACAGAAATATTGCAATTATTCAGAGGAAGAACGATTTTGTTGTTGCGGCACGCTATGACACAAGCGACGGAACATGGGGACAGGGAACATACGATTTCCCCACAGTGGAAGCGGCAGAACAGTATAGGGGCGAGCATTACGGCAATGCGGCAAGACAGGACAACAGTAAATGGGTTGAAATTAACGTATCCAAAAATGCACTTATAAAAAGGTACGATAGAAGTTCTCATTTCCGTATGCCCACAACAAATAAGGAATTGCAGGAATATTCCTATTATTTATTCAACAACCGCATCAAAGAAAGCAGACAGCTTGTAGATATGCAGAGCGACGGCAGAGAACTGTGCTACAAACTTTTATTTGAATCTGACGATACGGTTATTATAAAAAACCGTAACGGCGATGTAAGAGAGTTTACGCCGCAGGAGTTTAAAGAGCTTGTCGGGGGTACATCAAATAAAGATTACGAGAGTAATTTCAATAAGGTAAAAATAAACCTTCCGAGAGAAGCGATTATCGGTACATATGATAAAACTACATTTATCGCCATGCCCACAAATAACGAAAAATACAAGGGCTACGGTTATTATGTCCCTAACTCCGTAATCGAAGAAGATAAGGAAAGCGAAAACGGGCGAATTAACGTGAGTGTAGGCGATAACTTCAAATTCACGTTAAAGAAGGGTGAAGAAAAGAAAGAGATTACGGCAGAATATCTCAGCGATATGGTCAGCGGCACAAACGCCGAAGATTATGAACGTGAGCCTACCGCATTGGACGATTATCGTGAGCAGGACGGCGACGAGGGCGATAAGAAATGGTTTAATGTACCGTTCAGCGAAAAGGCATTTATCATTGAATACGATAATGTTGCGCTTTACAAAATGCCTAAGGGCGAATACGAGGGGAAGGCTTATTACTTACCACACGGTATGTATAAAGAAAAAGCAAACGGTGAGGTATATTTGCGTATTCCCGAAGATTTTGAAATTCATTTGAAAGGCGGCGCGGACGGCGAACAAATCGACCTTACGGCAGAACAGTTTATCGAAGCGTTAAAGGGTAAGACGGACGAGGACTACGAAAGCAAATACCGTCAACCGAGCGAAGAAGCGAAAAAGCAGTTTGAAAAGGTGGAAGCACGGCTTCGTAAGAACGTTCCCGAAGTTATGCGTAATAAACCGAATTGGGTTATCGTGCGTACAAGAGAAAATATGGAAACGGGCAGACTTGATAAATTCCTTATCGACACCCATACGGGTAAGTTTGCGGAGAGCAATAACCCCGAAACGTGGACGGACTTCGATACAGCTTGCAAGTATGCAAAAGAGAACGGTGGCGTTGCGCTTGCCTATGCGCTTGACGGCAAGGACAATATAGCTTGTATTGACCTTGACGGTTGCATTGAAAAGAACGGAGATTTTTCGCCACTTGCTAAAAAAGTATTTGACAACTGCGACGGAACATACTGCGAAAAATCGGTAAGCGGAAAGGGCTTGCATTTCTTCGGGATTACAAAAGGCGCAGATTTAAGAGCGTTCAGTAAAGACGGGGATATGGAATATTATCAAGGCGGACACTTTATCGCAATGACGGGCGACGATTACGGCAATACCGAACTTAAAAGTTTTGATACGCCCGAAATGAAAGCAATTCTCGAAAGTAAGCTCGAAAAGCGTACGGAGTGGAAAGGCGCAGGAACGGGCGTAGAGGGGCTTTCGTTATTAGACGACAGGGAAGTTCTTGATAAAGCGTTCGCATCGAAAAACGGAGAAAAAATCAGACAACTGTATAACGGCAGAGATTTGCAAAATAATCATTCAAACAGCGATATGAGCCTTATGAATTATCTTGCGTTTTGGTGTAATCACGATATTGACCAGATGCTTCGCATCAACGCAACGAGCGGATTATTCCGTGCAGATAAACCGCAGAGTTATTACGAACATACGGCAATAAAGGCGGTAAAAGGAACGCCCGTTTATACACCGCCCAAAGCAAGCAATAATAAGCCGAGCGGTAACGGCAACGGTAGCGATAAAGGCGGAAAATAAAAAAGAAACTCGGCTACGGTTGTTAGCCGTAGCCGAGAAAATTACTGTTCAACTTGTATGAGTTTTCCGTTTTTCTTTTCGTTTTTGTAGAGTTCATAGACATAGGCGGCGCTATCACGGTAAAGCCCTGTTCCTTGCTCTGTAAGTTTTTTAAACGTAATAGAGTTATAAAATTCATCCATTGCTAAATCGTATTCGATACCTGTATCTTCAACAATAAAGCCGATAATATCCTGAATATTAAGCTCTGTTAAAAATTTTACTTTATCCATTGCACACCAACCTTTTTAAGAAGTGCGACGGCAGCTTTTGTATGGAACGAATATTGGTTATTCGGTGCTACATATTCCATTTCTTTCAACAGAACATTAGCATCGATATAGCCACGTTTATAACGCTGAATAAGAGTGGTTAAAGTATCGTTAGCGACAGGTCCGTAAACTACTTCATATTTATTATCGGTATTGCAAAGAGAGTTTGTGTGGTCGTTAAAATCACGGTTTCGATTATTAATTATGAAAACTGCCCATTCTTGCGTAGCTTTATCGAATACTTTAATTTTTAAATTTGGAAGCAAGAGAATATTGTCCGGAACGTCATAAGTAATAACGCAAGGCGTTCCACCGAAAATACGGCTCTTTTTTATAGCCATAGCTTGGGCTTGGTCAAAAAGGGTTGTTGTGTAAAAGCCTTTGCCGAAATCCTTATAAGGTTGGCATTTATCAATATCGATATTATCAATATCGATATTAGTTCCGTGATATAAAATCATGCGATATTACCCCCGTTTCGTAAACAAACGGCGGCAAGGTCGTCAACGGCATCATCTATTGACTGTAAGTGCATAGCATCATAGCAATCTTTCATAAGTGCAATGCCACCATACTTTTTAAGATAGGAATAGGCGGCGTGAATAGACAGGGAATATCTTTCTGAAAATTCCCCTATGCACATAACGGTATATTCAATTCTGTTTTTGATTTCTTTACTCATAAAATACCGCCCAAAAACTTCTTAAACTTATTATAAACGAAAAACAAGAAAATTTCAAGTGTTAGAACAAATAAAGGAGGACAATTTGAAAAAGAAAAAACACACAGTACCCGAAATCGTAATTCCTGTTGGATATGACATAGCTGACATACTTGATATGGACGATAGCGACTTCGGGGACGAACAGCCTATTCTCATAGAGGAGGTAAAGTTACGATTTGAGCGAAACGGCAACGAACAATAAAATCTACGATAAACTTACACCGCAGAGAAAACAGCTTGTAGACATAATACTTGCAAACCTTGAAAAAGGTGTAGGTCTTTGGAAACAGGGTTGGTTAGGCGGTGCGCCTAAATCCGGCATAACGGGTAAACCGTACAGAGGTATAAACAGGCTATTTTTGTCTGCGGCTACAATGGAAAAAGGTTATTCGGACAACCGTTGGGTTACGTTTAACCAAATGGAAGATAAGGGTTGGAGTTTTAAGCGAAACGAAGAAGGCGAAAGTCTTGGGAAGGGAGCAGGCGTTGCAATAGAGTTCTACGAACTTCGGGACAAGGAAACGAAAAAGCCGTTCGACAGACGAACGTTAGACGGTATGACGAGAGCCGAGCAGGAAGAATATATGGACGAAAACGTATATCCTATCCGCAAATATTACAGGGTTTTTAACGGCGATGTTATCGAGGGTATTCCCGAACGAGTTAAAGCTGAACGGGACGAGAGCGGTTACAGTAAACGTGCGGAGAAAATTATCGGCACTTGGAGTGATACCGAAGCCCGAATTTATTTCGGCGGTACGGAAGCGTTTTATTTACCCGAAAAGGACGAGATACACGTTCCGAACAGGGAAGCGTTTTTTGATAATCAAGAGTTCTACTCAACGACATTGCACGAAATCGGACATAGTACGGGACATAAATCACGGCTTAATAGAAACTTGAACGGGGGGAAAGGAACGCCTGATTATGCCATAGAAGAATTAAGGGCGGAAATTGCTTCAATGTTTATAGCGCAAGATTTGGAACTTACGGCAAATGAAAGCCATATCCAAAACAATAGCGCATACATACAGCATTGGAAATCGAAGATAACCGAAAATCCGAACGTGCTTTTCACGGCAATAGCCGATGCGGAAAAGATAACGAAGTTCGTTATGGCAAAAGAAAATGTTGCCGATAATGCGGCGGTAGAAACGGAAGAAGAATTTATGGAAACCGTATCAGAAAAAGCCGAGTTTGATACGGAAGCAGAACGTGAAGTAAAACCTACGATAGAAGAAATGGCGGCAAACACCAAAGTTGAATATTACGGCGTTTATTGCGAAACGGACGAGGACGACGAAACAAAGTATAGCATATTCCGAATTGCGGAAATGGGATGTGTGAAAAAAGTAGGCGACGAATATTCGAGCAGGGAAGAATGTATTAAGCGGTTTAAAAACCGTAGCGAGTACGTTGATAAAACTTTACAAGAAATTACTCTGCGTGAGTTGCAAGATGTAAGCACTTTGAGATATTCGTTACAAGAAGCCGAACGGGAAAAGAAAGAGAAGATAGAACGGCTTTCCAAAATCGAAGCAGAAAAAAGCGAAGTCTTTTTACCGCCAAGCGAAGTTGCGGGAACTATGTTGGAAACCGTTGCTACGGTTGCCGTCGTTGATATGACAAACAGAGGAATAGACAGCCTTACGAATATGGACGACAGAGATATAGTCGAGCGAGCAGGAAGGACAAAGCACGGCGAAAAATTTATGTCGCTTTTTAACGGCGAATCGCCCCTTAAATCAGAAGAACAGAACGAACGCTCTCTTATGTCAAGAATAATCATGCAGACGAATAAGCCTGAACAAATTATGCGAATTTTTAAGGCATCGGGGCAATTTAGGGAAAGTAAGCCAAATTCGTACTATGAAAAGATGTTAAGGGAAGAAATTAAGTTTGTTGAGGGCTTGCGTTCAAAACCTTCATTAATGCCTGCGACACAGAGTGGAAATCGAAATCGGTTCTCGAACGCAAAAAGCTGATGTTTACGGATATTTATAAAACGGATAAAAAATATTCCGTTATTTATGCAGACCCCCCGTGGTTTTTCAAAACTTATTCGGTTAAAGGAAAAATGTTCGGGGCGGAACGACATTATCCTACAATGCAAAAAGAAGAAATACAAAATGTACCCGTTAAAAAATTATCGGATAAAAATTGTGTGTTGTTTTTATGGGTAACGGCACCGTGTTTAATCGAAGGTATTGAGCTTATAACGGCGTGGGGATTTAAATATAAAACGGTTGCATTTACTTGGGTAAAGCAGAACAAAAAGAGCGACGGACTATTTACGGGAATGGGATATTACACGAGAGCTAACGCCGAATATTGCTTATTGGCAACGAAAGGGAAAATATTAGAGCGTAAATCGCATGGTGTACACTCAGTTGTGCTGTCGCATATAGAACGGCACAGTAAGAAGCCGGATGAAGTAAGGGACAGAATAGTAAGATTATTCGGAGATGTGCCAAGAATTGAACTTTTTGCAAGACAATATGCTACGGGTTGGGATTGTTGGGGGAACGAGGTGTAACGGTGCTTACGGATATATACAGTACAGATAAAAAGTACGGCATTATTTACGCCGACCCACCGTGGATGTACAACAAACGCAACAAGAATACAAAATTCGGCGGCGGTGCAGGTGGACATTATCCGTTAATGACAACCGAAGAAATAGCAACGTTGCCTATACCGAAAATAACAGCGAAAAATTGTGCCTTGTTTTTATGGACAACCTTTCCATATTTAAAAGAACAGATAAGCATTATAGAACGTTGGGGTTTTACATATAAGACGCTTGGGTTTAGTTGGATAAAGACAAATCCGAAGAACGGTAAGCCGTTTTTTGGAGTGGGGTATTACGCAAAGAGTAATTGTGAAGTGTGCTTGTTAGGTATAAAAGGCAGAATGAAAGCGGTAAGCAATAAAGTATCGAGTTGCTTAATATCTGCAAGGCGTGAACACAGCAGGAAGCCTGACGAAGCACGGGAAAGAATAGTAGAGTTATTCGGAGATATACCGAGAATAGAATTGTTTGCGAGAGAACAGGTAAACGGGTGGGATTGTTGGGGAAATCAAGTAAGCTAATAAATTCGGAGGAAATAGTGAAAAAGAAAATTTTAAAAATTAAAGAAGAATATTACAAAGTTATGAAGCAGATGACGGATAAACAGATAGCGGAATTTATAAAAGCTATTTGCGGTTATGCTTTTGACGGTAAACCTATGGTTACAAAAGATAACTACTTAAAAGGTTTGTATATGTACGTTCAGCGTGATTTTAACGAATCGGTACAGAACAGTATAAACGGTAAGAAAGGCGCAGATAAACTTGCCGAGAAAAGACGCAACAAATCAACGCTCGGCGTTTTTATTGAAAGCGTCGTAGTTGCTTCGGGAAATCAAAAGAAGGCGGAATAATGAGCGAATTATTTTGCGGCGATGCGGTGGAAGTGTTGAAAACGCTTCCGCCCAACAGCGTGAATATGTGTGTAACGAGTCCGCCTTATTACGGGCTTCGGGACTATGGAGAAGAAAAGCAAATCGGTGTAGAGCAAACGCCCGATGAATACATAGACCGTCTTGTAAAAGTTTTTGACGAAGTTTACAGAGTACTTGCAAAGGACGGTACTTTATGGCTGAACATCGGGGATAGCTATGCCGGAAGCGGTAAAGGCCCTATGACTTTGCAAAAGAATACTAAAAATCAATGCGTTTTCAATAGCGGAAGTCGTATATACGAAGTGCCGAAAAAGTGGGATGGGATAAAGCCGAAAGACCTAATCGGCATACCGTGGATGCTTGCGTTTGCTTTACGTTCAAAGGGGTGGTATCTGCGCTCGGATATAATTTGGCACAAGAAAAACTGTTTGCCCGAAAGTGCCAAAGACCGCCCTACAAAATGCTATGAACACATATTTCTTTTGGCGAAATCCCGTAACTATTATTTCGATTACAGAGCTATACAAGAGCCTATCAAGGAAGTAACGAGGGAACGCTATAAGCGTGGGGTGTCGGATAAAAATAAATATGCAGGAAGTCAAGGGATAACGAGAGCAAGGGAAAATTCGCTTACACTAAACAACCAATTCCGCAGAAAAAGAGATGTGTGGGAAGTAAGTACAAATACATATCGTATGGGCGAACACTTTGCAATGTTCCCCGAAAAGCTAATAGAGCCGTGTATTCTTGCCGGAAGTAAAATAGGCGGCGTTGTGTTAGACCCGTTCTTCGGTAGTGGAACAACCGGTGCCGTCGCAAAGAGATACGGCAGAGAATTTATCGGGATAGACCTTAATGCCCGTTATCTTGAAAAGGCGAAAGTGCGTATAGACGGCATAATTCCCCAGACGGAAGTAGTGTAATACTGCGGCAAATGGAAAGAAAAAGGTAAGCAGGATAAGGAAGTTGCGGCAATCGCAACTTCGAGAGAAAAAGTGGGAAACCCACTTTTTGAAAGGCTTGCGCCTTTACGGAGAGAAATTATTATGAACGAAAAGGAAAAAGGGCGAAGCGTTGAAAAGCGCATACGCATAACGGACAGTATTATGAACGAGCAAATCAACCGAATAATGACTTTGCCGGGCTATCGGAAAAGTTGTAACCGAGCGATAAACGAAGCTCTGTTTTACGGCTTGCCTATACTCATAGAAAAACTGTTCGGAGAGAGTATTCCACAAGAAGAAATAGAAGAATTGAAACGGGGTAATGTGGGAAGCAAGGAAGAAGAAATGAACGCTTTAATTGTCCGTTTGCTTCGGGAAACGGTGCTGAACGTAACGATAAATAAGTCGATACTTTCTTCGCTGTTCAATGCGAAAATGTTAGAGCGAAAAGGACTTCCCGTTCAGAGCGACTTCGATAGTGGCTTGCTTGCCGACACACCCGATTATTTGAACGATTACGAAATCGAGGGAATAAAGAAATTGAGGAGGTAAAAAAGATAAGTAATCAACCGATTATATTTAACTTGCAATACACACCATACAAATGTCCGAAAGGTGCTACGCAAGAAGAAAGGGAAAAACACGCAGACGAGCGAGCGTTCTTCGATATGACGGGCGAGAAAAATGTGTACGACTACATTACTACGGAAGGTAAGCGAACGGGCAAGCGTACCGCACTTGAATACCTGCAAAAGAATACAGGTGTATTCAATGATAGGGGAATGATACCGCAAGAGCAGGTAGACGAAATGAAAGCTCGGCTCAAAGAAAACAAGGGACATATATGGCACGGTTTTGTATCTTTGAACGAAGAACAATCGTACAAGATTGATACGCCCGAAAAGTGTATTGAACTTGTAAAACGCACGTTCCCGAAATTTTTGCAAGATGCCAAGTTCCATAAGGAAAACATAGATTTGATGTGCGCCCTGCATTTGGACAGACCGCATCATTTACATATTCATTTTGTCTTTTGGGAAAAAGAACCTAAATACGACGATAAGAAAAACGGCGGAAAGAAATATCGCAGGTTTGGAAAAATTGATAAGAAGTGCATCGATAATATGTTTGTACGGTTGGGGCTGTCTATAAGCGATAAAAAGGATAAGCTGTACAAGAGCAGGGACAAGGCGATAACCGAGCTGAAAGAACTTGCAAGACCGAAAGCGGCAATGTCAAACGAGCAGATAAAGAAAGAGATAATTGCGCTTGCGAAAGATTTGCCGACAGAGGGTAGAATCACTTACGGCAGTAAGGATATGGAAGTCTTTAAACCGAGAATAGATAAAATCGTCCAAATGCTACTTGCAACCGAAGAACGGGCGAGAAAAGCAAACCGCAAATTTTATACGGCGCTTGCGATACGGGAAGCAGAGATAAGAAACATTTGCGGAAAAGATTATGCGTTATCGAACAAGAACGTAAAGCCTGCGGATATGGAAAGCAACTTGCCGAAATACCATAACAAAATTGACGAGAGCAATATTCATATCATAGAGGACATCGAAGCGGACTATAAACGTAGGCAAGGAAATCTTGTGCTTAATCTTGCCAAGTTTATCAAGCCCGAATTTTACGAGCGCAAACGCAAGATAAAGCCTGACGATAATTCTTATAAAAAGAGCAAAGGCATAACAAATCGATTTATTGACAGGTCGATTAAAAAATTCTTCCACACGTTCGGTATGGAGAGTGAGCTTTTAGAAAGGGACTTCTCGCACCGGTTACAGGATATTGAAGAAGAAATCGAACGTGAACGCAAGAAGAAACAAAACAGTTCGGGCGACGGTAACGGTAGCGACGGAGAAACTAAATAAAGGAGGTAAGACAAATTGAATGAATAGAAAAGAAGCGCACAGACACAAAAAGCGAAAGTCTTGGAAAACTTGGCTTGTTGTCGGCGGTTTTGTTGCAGTTTTTGTAAGTGTGTTGATAGCGTTTTTATTTGCGCTGTTCGGGAAAGACTTTGTTGGCATTTTCGGTAATAAAAATTATTGGCTGTTAGACGGTGTTGCAAACGGACTATTGCTGATAGGCTTTTTGATGCTTTACAGAATTGATGCGCAGAATATCGCATTGAACGAGAACGACTTGGAAGATACGGAATGGCTTACAGTAAAGAAACTGAAAAAGCTCAACGAATTTACCGTAACGACATGGGACGGAGTAAAGGAACAGGACGACGAAATCGTTATCGGTGCGGAAGATAAAGGGAAAGCGGTACAGATTATATCTACGAGCCAATTACACGCTTTAATCGTTGGTACGACGGGTAGCGGTAAGACGACAGGTTTTGTAGACCAAAACATTGCCATATTAGGTAGAAGTAAAGGTAAGCCGAGTTTAGTAGTTGCAGACCCGAAGAAAGAGCTTTACGAAAAACACGCAGAGCAGTTAAAGAGCGAGGGCTACACAATTTCAACGCTTGACTTGCGAGAGCCGTATTCGTCGCAAAGGTGGAACCCTATGCAACCGCTTATCCGCCGTATTCGTCAGATAAGAGAACTGAAAAATAATTTAAAGCAGAATGACGGAAAATATTATGCTTGCGGCGAAACATTTTTATCACATAAGGATGCACGTACGAGAGTACAGGAATTAAAGGACGAGATATTCGAGAACGCTATGGACTTGGTATATACGCTATGCCCGATACAGAACAAAGACCAACCCACTTGGGAGGAGGGTGCGAGAAATCTTATTTTCGGGCTTGTGCTTGCGTTCTGTGAGGATTGTATTGACGGCAAAATGGACGAGAAGCAATTACAGCTTTTCAACGTGTACCATAACATTACGAAGTATTGCTCGGAAGATACTACGGCGTTAAAGCAATATTTATTAGAGAATAGGGACGAGTACAGCAAGGTCAGAGGACTTGTAAACACCGTGCTTATAACGAGCGATAAAACTTTGACGAGCTATCTGTCGGAAGTCAACGCATATATACAGCAACTGTCGGACGACGGCATTTTATCAATGACGAGCGACGACGATTTGAACATTGTCAATATGGACGAAACGCCGAACGCCGTATTTATTATCGTTCCCGATGAGCGTTTTACAAGACACCGTTTTGTAACATTATTCATTACGCAGATGTACAAAGAACTTGTAGAAAAAGCGAACTTGAATTTACGGCGTGGCGATACGGAAACGGCGATATTGAAACGTAAAGCATACTTTATCTTGGACGAGTTCGGAAACCTGCCGAAGCTCGAAAACATGGAAGGTATGGTAACGGTAGGTCGTTCAAGGGGCATCAGATACTTATTCGTTTTACAGAGTTTTTCACAGCTTAACGCAAAGTACGGAAAAGACATTGCGGATATACTCAAATCGAACTGTAATATTAAAATCTTTATCGGCTCGGACGACCCCGAAACAAGACGGGAATTTTCGGAATTGTGCGGACAAAAGAAGATTAAAAACTTTTCGGTCAATACAAGTACGGAAAGTAACGCAACGAGTAACACCGGTGCAAGTAATCAGCCGCTTATAACGGTGGGTATGTTAGAGCGTTTGAACGGAAACGAAAAGGGCGATGCAATAGTCAGCGTTCGAGGATATGAACCTATATGGACGAGATTTACGCCGTCATATGAGCTTTCGGGCGTGTACTTTGAAGCAGGTAAAGCAGATATAAGCAAGCGTGAAGCAAGGTTGTTTGAAAAGCAAGAGTTTGTCTTTGATATTCTCGGCGGAGATTTAAACAAAGAGCGTGAAAAGATAGAGGACGAAATCGAGCGCAGGGATAACGAGCTGTCAGAAACGGACAAGCCGCCCGTAGCGGATATAAACGAGCTTGATAAATTATGGAATGAGAAAGTAAAGGAAGTGCATACGAAAATTCTCAAAGTATGCGAAGCACTTATGGAAGAAGAAGGTGCGGCTCTACTCAAAGCAAAACTTGAAGATAAACTCACGCTAATCCGTTTGTATATGGACGGGTACGACCAAAGCGTAAGACAAAGACTGCAAAGATTGGCGAGCTATTTGGAGGATGAGCTTCCCAAACTTTTGGCATTGCAAGAGCAAGCAAAAAACAAATAAAAAACAGGAGTAATTAAAAATGACAAAAACAATTAAAGCAACACTTATAACGCTCACGGCAAGCGTAGCGTTATTTGTATCGGGACTTGTATGTACGGGATTTACTACGGCAAATGCCGAAAGTTCGGATGAAGTACATACGCACGCTTACGAAACAAGCGAAATTGCGGCAACTTGTACGGAGCAGGGCTATACTCTCTATACTTGTACGGACTGCGGAGAAACGAAAAAAGACAATTATATAGAAGCGGCGGGTCATTCATATTCGGAAACACCGGTTGCGGCAACGTGTACGACTTCGGGTTATATGCTTTATAATTGTGTAGACTGCGGACACACATATTCCGTACAAACTGAATTACCGAAGGGGCATAGTTATGAGGTGGTAGTTGTACCAAATACTTGTACGCATAAAGGTTATACAACGCATTTTTGTACGGTATGCGGCTATGAGTATAACGACGCATTTATAGACGAAATGGGGCATGATTATCAAACGGAAGAAATTGCGCCCACTTGTACGGAAAGCGGCTATACGAAATATACTTGCGCCGTATGCGACAAAGTATATTTAGATAGTTTTGTAGATGCGCTTGAACATAACTATGAAGAAACGATTACCGAGCCTACTTGCTTGGAAGGCGGCTTTACGACTTTTACTTGCCTGAACTGCGGCGACGAATATATCGCAAGCTATACTGAACCGAACGGACATACATATACCGAAATAAAACACGAAGTAACTTGTGTAACATACGGCTATACCGAACACGTTTGTAACGATTGCAATGACAGATTTATAACGGACTACATTACGGCAAAAGGGCATAATTATCTCGATATTCTTGTACCTGCAACGCCTACGAGCTTGGGTTATACAAGACATATTTGCATTGACTGTAATTACAGTTATCTTTCGGACTATGTAACGAGCGGCGACAACGGTTATATCGAAGAACCCGAAGAACCCGTTATTCCCGAACCCCATCAGCACACTTATGAACTTTACGTTAAGGACAATGCGGAAGATATGAAGCTCGTTGCAATGTGCGTATGCGAAAAGTGCGGCGATACCAAGAGCGGATATTTTGCGGTAAAGTTTACCGACGAGGACGGCGTTATAACGGACGGGTATGTTACGGGCAGAGTAATTGATTATTCCGAGCTTTACGGCGAAATTACGGTAACGATTACGAACGAATCGGGCGACGAGCTTACCACGCTTACGGTAAAAGCACAGGAAAAGGCGGTAGAGCCTACCGTTCCCGTAGAGCCTGAACAGCCCGAACAGCCTGACGAGCCTACCGTTCCCGAAGAACCCGAAGAACCCGACGAGCCTACCGTTCCCGAACAACCTGAACAACCCGACGACAATACGAACGAACCTACCGAACCGAACGAACCTGATAATTCGGATGATACGGATGCGGATGTAAATGACGATAAAAGTAATGGTGTAGCTATTGCGTTGTTTGTAATGCTTATTGTACTTGCCGTAGGCGGTGTAGCAGGGTTTATCGTTTACAAAAAATTAAAGAACAAGAAGCAGAAATAAGGAGGAATACTTAATAGATGTTTAATATCAATTTATTAGCGGCTAACGACGGTTTGGACGGAAGCCTTGCTCAAATAGTTGAAAAGCTCAAAGGCTTAATGGATAGTTTTTGGGTTTACATCATAATTGCGCTTGCAGCAGTTGTTGTAATTTGGGGTGCATATATCGGCATCAAAATTGCCATTGCACACCGCAACGAAGAAAAAATCAATGCGAGAGATATGGTAAAAAACCTTATAATCGGCATAGTGATTATATTCGTAGTAGCAATGGGCGCACCGCTTTTAATCAACGGTTTATCCGCTTGGGTAGGGGCATAAATAGAATAATGTTTTTGGATAAGGCGGCGATAAAAAGCCGCCTTATTTTATAAACGAAAAAGGAGATTAAATGCTTATATTTTTACAGGAATTATGCTTACAGCTTTTCCTATGGTTTCTAAAAATGATAGACGGACTAATGGAGATATTTTCGGCAATAGCCGGAGTAACGAACGTAAATCTTAACGGTAAGTCTGTAAACATTATAGAAGCACTTGTAGGCGATAGTACGGTTGCAACAATATTTTGGTGCATCTTTATTTTGGCGGTAGGACTTACTTGTATATTCACGATAGTAGGGCTTGTCAAAAATATGATAGCTAACAACCGTAACATATCAAGCATTGTTGGAAAGTTTTTCCTTGCTTTGCTCGGTACAATAGCTATGCTTGCGGTGGTATTCTTGGGAATACTTATTGCTAATTCACTTTTACAGTTGCTTGCTAAAATCTTTCAAATCGGAAATACGACAAAACTTTCAAATGCGCTTTTTGATGCTTGTGTAGGGAATTGGATAAACGGATATAACATCAACAAAATAGATGTAACAAGTTTGTCTGTTGGAGATATATTCGGTACATATAAATCGGCATTGTTCGGTGTATGGCCCACAACGTGGAAGTGTAACGGAATGGTAAACCCGAATACCTTTATGTACTTGCCGGCAATGATAGCGAGTATTGCGCTTGGTATTGCTTTAATCGTTGCGGTGCTTAACCTTGCAAAGCGTGTGTACGAAATCATTTTTATGTACTTCTGTATGCCCGTTTCTATGTCAACGCTTCCGCTCGATGACGGGGCAAGGTTCAAGAATTGGCGAGAGCAGTTTGTTACGAAAATTGTTCTTGCATACGGCACAGTATTGTCAGTAAATATATTTGTGCTTTTGTTGCCGCTTATACAGAGAATATACTTGCCGGGCGTAGGCGGTTTTGGAAATGCGCTGTTCTTGATTTTTATGATAGTCGGTGGGGCAATGGTAATTCCGGCAGGACAAACATTATTCGCAAAACTGTTCGGTGCGGCAGATGATATGCACGCCGGCGGTGGTTGGTTAAGAAGTGCATATTATGGCGGCAGAGTTATCGGCGGTATGACGGTAGGACTTGCGGTAAAAGGCATAAGAGGAATTAGACATATAGTGCGAAACAACAAACATTCAAATAATGACGGCGGTAGTTCGGACAGTGGTAGTTCGGATAGTGCAGATAATAGTGGCGATGAACGATATGTGGATGACGGCACAACAAATACAGCAGACGGAGGGGAAGAATGAGAATTATACCTAAAAAGGTAAAGGTTAAGAATACGGTATGGAAGTGCTATTCTATGGCGGACATTATTGTTGCACTTATTGTATTTGCAATTATTTTTATTGCAGTTACAGCAGGGCAATGGTGGGTAGCAGTTATACTCGGACTTGTGGCGGTTGGTATGTTTATTCCAACGCCCGACGGTATTTTCTATACCTGCGTGTATGAGAATATAAGATTTCTGTTCGCCAAGAAAAAATACAAAAAGGGCAGTAAAAATTCAAAGGAAAACGTAGACGCACTTGTTGACCTAAAAGAAATCAGGGAGAGTGGTTTAATCGGTTTTCGTGGTGGCGTTTATGGCAGAGTAATCAAGATAGGACAAAAGAACTTCGGCATCGAAGATGCCGTACAGCAGAATATTGATATAAATTACTTTGCAAATGCTTTGAAACTGTTAGACCAAAATCAAAGTGCGGATATTGTGAAAATAGACCGTCCCGTAAACTTGGACGATTTTGCAAGCGAATTGTTCAAACGGTTGCAGGAAGTCAAGGAAAGCGGCGACGAGAAAAGTATTAAGGCAATAAAGGAAAATATTTTGAGCGAACGCATCGACAGAATAGATAAGCTCAACAATATTCGCAAACAGTATTTGTCGGACTATTACATAATCATTTACGGTAGGAACGAACTTGATATTGAAAGTACGGCGGTAAACGTGGCAAGCGAAATTGCAAAATGCGGTCTTGATACGCACTTGCTCGGAATGAGAGAAACGGCGGTATTCTTAAAATATAGTTATTCCCGTAATTTTGACGAGAGAGAAATTAAAAATGTTAAAGACGAGGAATTAATTTCTTGGGTAAAACCGAACGAAATTGTTTTTCACTCCAACAGTTATAAAGTGGACGGAACGCAAGCGGCGGTTTTAGCCGTATCGGAATATCCGTTGAGAGTAAAAAACGCTTGGGGCGCAGAGCTTTTCAATATTCCCAATACAAAGGTTGTAATGCACGTTAAGCCCGTAGATAAAATGAAAGCTATCCGTCGTATCGACAAGTGTATAGGCGAAATGGAAACAAAACAGATTATATCGGACAAGGCAAGCGAAGCGAGTAGTGCGGAAGTACACAGAGAAACAATGGATACGCTTCTTAACGCATTACAGACCGAGAACGAAACGCTGTTCGACGTTATGCTTACCGTTACGGCTTATAACTATACGGACAACGACAATTATAAAAAGAACGTGCGCCGTTCGATGCTTATGGGAAATTTCAGACCGTCAACGCTTTACGGCTTGCAAATCGAAGGGTTTAAGAGCGCAAATGTAAGTCCTATATCCACGTTAAAAAACCAAGAAAGGGGAATTAACAGTTCGTCGCTTGCGGCGGCGTTCCCGTTCGTGCGTACTTTTGTTATGGACGAGGGCGGTATTCTTTTGGGCGAGAACAACAAGAGCGGTTATCCGTTTATTTTTAATATTTGGAAACGTGGAAACTTGTATCAGAACAGTAACGCTATGATTATCGGCAAGTCCGGTTCGGGCAAATCGTTCTTTTTGAAAAGTCTTGTTCTTAATGAGTGGGCGAACGGAACGAGAGTAATTATGCTCGACCCCGAAGCCGAATATCTTGCACTTACAAGAAACCTTTATGGAAATGTCATTAACGTCGGTAACGCAAGAGAGGGTAGAATTAACCCTTTTCATATCTATAAAATACTGACGGAGGACGGAACGGCGGCAGATAGCAAAGTTACGTTCAATACACACCTTAAAATGTTGGAGAGTTTTTTCAAAATCGTGCTTGCGGATGCGCCCGTTGATGTGATAGAGCTAATCAATAACTTGACCGTTGAAACGTATGAGAGAATGGGAATTACCGAGAATACGGACTGTTCAAATTTTCCTGCGGACTACTTTCCGTTGTTCAGCGACTTGTTAGAAACCTTGCAGAGCAAAGACAAAGATAAAATGGATTCGCTCACGCTTAGGGATATGAGAACGGCGGAGCTGTACTTGCAGAAATTTGTAAACGGCAGATATTCGGATATTTGGAACGCACCGAGTACGTTACAGGTAAATTCCAACCTTATAGACTTTGACTTTCAGAGCTTGTTTGCAAATAAAAACAATGTAGTTGCGAACGCACAGATGTTGCTTGTTTTCCGCTTTATTGAACAGGAAGTAATAAATGCAAGAGAGAAGAACAGGAACGGCAATGCAATTCGTACAATGATTGTCTGCGACGAAGCGCACTTGTTTATAGATGCAAAATTCCCTATTGCGCTTGACTTTTTCTATTCGATGTCAAAGCGTATAAGAAAATACAATGGTAGTTTTATTCCGGCAACTCAGAACATAGCGGATTGGAATGCCAACGAAGAATTAAGGGGAAAGACGAGCGCAATATTAAAAAATTCGCAATACACTTTTATTTTTAAATTAAGTGCGCCCGATATGAAAGACGTGCTTGACGTTTACAGAACGGGCGACAGCTTCAACGACGAAGAACAACGAATGATTATTTCGGCGGTAACGGGACAAGCGTTCTTTGTAGGCTCGACAGAGCTTCGTGCTTGTATGAGAGTGCAAGCAGGAAATTATGCAAAAGAATTATTCAATGACGAAAAGAAAGAGGAGGGGGAAATTGAGAGTTAAAACAAAAGGTATTATAACGGGATTATTGTTTGCCGTATTTATAAGTTTGCTTGCGCTTTTTATTGCGATTATTCCTAAAAGCACAACAACTGCAAGTGCGGCAACAACACCAAAATATACGGTTTCTTTTGATTATTCGGCATCATATACTTATGGAACAGGTGGTGGTGCGACGCAATATCCAAGTTCAGGGACGGGGGTATTTAGTGCTTCGTTTACATATGGGGCTAATAGAACAAGGAATACTTTGTCAGTAGTTATGTACGGTGGTTCGGCATCAGGGACAGGTTCGTTCATTAACGGAACTTATATAGATTCAACAGATATTACGGTAGAAATTATATCAAGTGTAAGTATGACTGTAAGTATCACTGATTCTAATGGTACAAAAGTCGGTTCGGGAAATAAAAAAGCATCGGCAAGTGGTTTATCTGAGGGTACATATAAAGTTTCGATTTCGGGTAGCGGAGGAGGAACAATAAATTCGCGCGCAGGTTGGGGCTACAATTTTAAGGGCAATTACGAATTTAAAATAGACGGTGGTGCGCCAATAATTAACGGCGCAAGTTTATCGCAAACGGGAGTGTATAAAAACAATACTTTTACTGTAACGGCATCTGATAGTGGTAGTGGGGTTAAAGCTATTTATCGTAGGGCGCCAAATGAGAGTATGTTTTATTCGGTTGGCTCATCATCGGTAACAGTTAATAAGGGAAGTGCAAACGGTACTTATACGTTTTATGCCGAAGATAATGCAGGAAACAAGTCGAAATATTATTATGTAAATTTTGACGATATACTTCCAGAAATAACGGTAACGAACGCAGAGTTTTGGCAAAATACGAATAAAAGTTTTACTGTAAATTCTTCGGATAATTCGGGAAGCTGTACACTTTACTATAAGGTTGACGACGGTAGTTGGAAATCCTGCAATGGAAACAGTTATACCGTTTCAGATTATGCCAATGATGGAAGATATTATTTCTATGCCAAAGATGCATACGGTAATATGACTCAAGAAAAATGGGTAGAGTTTGGGGCAGAATTGAATGGCGAGTTTGTAAAGTCGGATACGGATAATAGTGTGTATTTTACATGGGATAGAGCTTCGTGGACGGCAACTCTTGACGGTAAATCTTATTCCAAAGGAACTTGGATAAGAGAAGAAGGGGAACATACCATTAAATTATCTTCCAAAACAAAAAGTGCAGTATATCCTTATACAATAAATCACTATTATATAGAATCAATGGAAAGCCCGACTTGCATAAGCGGGGGATATTTGCAGTATGACTGTATTCAATGTGGCGACACATATACAAATTATTCAATAGAGGAGATGGGGCATTATTATGTTGCTTCAACGATTGCCCCGACTTGTACGACGGGCGGTTATACAACATATACTTGTACTCGATGCGGAGATGCTTACAAAGATAATTTTACCAACGCATACGGGCATAATTACGAATCGACTTTTCAACCGGCAACTTGTACTGAATACGGGAGAACGATTTTTACCTGTCAGCTCTGTGGGCATTCGTACAACGAAAACGACGGAACTTTTCCGACAGGACATAACTATACAAACACAATAATTACAGAGCCAAATTGTACAAGTACAGGTATGCGTAGAAGCGTTTGTGATACTTGCGGAGATACGTTCGATACGGTAATTGCCGCTAATGGACACAGCTATTCTATAACCGATGTTAAATCTAAAAACGGTATAACAACGAGAACATACCATTGTAGCTCGTGCGGTCATACTTATAAACAGGAACTTGGCGACCAATATGAAGAAGTAAGTAACTATGTCGAGTATTTGTTTATTCAATATAGTCCTTATATGTGGTGGGTATTGCTTGCCGCCGCAGGAATATGGAGTATCGTTATAGGCGTTATGATAGCCATTGCCCACAAAAACGAAGATAAAGAAAAAGCGAGAAAAATGCTTATAAATTATGTAATCGGCTTGGTCGTAATTGCTGTTATAGTTGTTGCCTGTCCATTTCTTATCAGAGGTATAGCCGCATTGGTAACATAAAAATTACGCATAAAAA
>CAJTTC010000005.1 GCA_910579295.1 uncultured Christensenella sp.
AACCGCTACGGACGGAAGCATTTGACCTATGCCGCTCGCTGCACTCTCTACGATACCGCCGTTTTTTGTGTATGAATATTTGAGGGCTTCTTGCCAATCGTTTCCGAAGGTCTCCATAGTCCAATCGTAGGATATGTGCTTCTTGACATCATCTTGAAAGCCCTTATCGAATATACCACCGACAGCGCCGACAATGCCGGCGCCGAGGTCGTAAATTCCTTCGAGACCTTTCACCGCTCCGGTAATAACATTCGCTGCTATATCTCCGATAGTGTGTCCGGCTCTCACGAAAAAGTTTTGATTTTTTACTTTGTTTTCCCGATAGTTTTTGAGATTGTATTCGTGAGTTTCTTCGAGCGCCTTCATCGCTTTCGTGGCTGCCTCGATTTCCTTGATGATTGTTGCGGATTCTTCGAGGGTGCAATTCGTGAGTTTTGCGCCAAGTGCCTTGATTTCCGCTTCGTAGCCCACCTTGGCAAATTTAACCTGCCTTTCGGTGTCATTTACTTTTTCCAAATAATATTCCGTCATTTTGACTTGTCTCCTTGTTGACAATGAATTTTTTTTGTGGTATATTATTTTGCGAGGGTAACATACCTAACCCTTTTCGTGATTAAACTTCGTTCTTATGCTTGGCGGCGAGAGCGGAGTTTTTTTCATCTTCGAGGATTTGAGAGTATTTCGCTTTCAATCTCTCGAAGCAATGATTGACCCAACTTGTAATATCCTTGAATCCGCATTTGCCGAGAGCCTCTTTGAAGAACTCTCTCGCTTCCGGAGGAAGGTTGACCGTGAGATGATAAAACTCTTTTTTCTTCTTGCTTCCCTTTGATACTTTGACCGTAACCTTGGGAGAGGTTAAGAAGATTTCGTGAGGCTCATAAATATCTCCAACTTCACAACCCAACTCATCGCATAATGCTTTCATCATCGGGGGAATCGGAAGGCATTTATAATTCTCGAATTTGCTCATCATAGGCTCGTCCGTACCGATAGCCTTGGCGAGTTCCTTTTGTTGCCGACCCTTGCGGATTCGCATTGCCCTTAATTGCACCTTTACACCTCCTTTGTCTCTTCGACTAATTTCTTTCCTTGCTTTTGAAGCCAGCGAAGTTGATACAATCGCTTTCGCTCCGGGTCTACCTTCTTGCTTAATGACGCTTGGGCGAATTTCACAAGAGGGTCTTGTTGTAGTTGCTCCATTTCGAGCCTTTCTTTTTCCGAGAGCATTTCTCTTCCTCCTACTTTGTTTTCTTTTTGACATACTCGACAAGCACTTCTCTCACGAGAGAACTCAAAGTTCCGCCTTCCTTCTCGGACGCTAATTCCGTAAGCGTTTTGTGAAGTTCTTCCGAAACATAGACGAAAATAGGTTTTTTGCCCTTGTTCTTTTTGTCTGGCATACTCTACACCTCCTTTTGAGAATAAAAAAATGGGCTTGCCTCCAAAAGACAAGCCCAAGCCATTATTAAATTGTGATTGATTATAGGTAATAAAAAATAGGCTTGCTTTTGAATTGCAAACCTATCTTATAACAACAATTCGATAAAATTGTCGCATTTTGTATTAAATTTCCTCGCCTGTCAAAATTATGAATACGGTTTTTAAAGCGAGAGCAAAAGCTATGCGTTTACTCTCGGCTTCCTTTAAATCAAAGGGGAAGCTCCGCGTTACCGTTGCGGGTTCTCGGACAGCAACTATTTTAAAGACGCCTTTAAAAAGAAGTACGGAGTTACTCCGCGGGCTTACAGAAAGTAAAAAACAGTTGACACAACGGCTATAAATTTTTATAATATAATTGTGAAAAAAAATAAGTTAAACAAAACGCCGTCAACGGAAAACGAAGCTGTAAAGCCCTCGAAGAAGAAAATCTTGCTCGGCGTAATAATTCAATATCTTATCATTACGTTTGGCTGTCTGTTATATGCGATAGGCATATCGCTTTTCGTAGAGCCCGCAAAGCTGTCATCCGGCGGAATGACGGGCATCTCGCTGATTATAAACGCCGTTACAAACTTCCCCACGGGATATCTTTATATAATTCTCAATATCCCTATGCTAATACTCGGATTAATCTTTTTCGGCTGGAAGTTCCTCTTATCCACGGGCTACGCAACCTTACTTTCGGGACTTTTTATGCGCCTCATCAAGCATGTGTGCGTCGAGGGCTGGCTGAACAACGTTCCGCTAACCGACAACGTTTTGGTCAACTCTGTAATAGGAGCGGTACTCTTCGGCGTCGGTATGGGGCTGATTTTCAGAATGGGCGCAACGACCGCGGGTACGGACGTAGTGGTAAAAATTTTGCGCAAGCGCTTCCGCCATCTTAAAACGGGTATGATTTCGCTTGTAACCGATATGATAATCGTCGGATGTTCGCTGTTCGTTCCGTGCAACGGAAACAGGCTTGACAGACTCTTTTATACTGCGCTTCACGTAGTCGTTTTCGCGCTCGTGTTCGATTGGGTGCTGTACGGCGGAAATTCGGCTAAGACGGTGTTTATAATTACCGCCAAGGAAAAATGCGACGCCGTAATAAACCGAATACTTAAAGATATCGATACGGGAGCTACTATAGTCGACGCGCAGGGAGCGTACACAAGAGCCGAAAAGGTTATGATTATGTGTGTAGTCAAGCCCTTCCTCTACCCCCGTCTGCGCGACGTCGTGCACGAGGAGGATAAAAAGGCGTTTATGATCGTCTCCTCCGCCAAGGAAATTTACGGCGAGGGATATCAAAACCCCGAGGACGCCGAATTATAGCGCGCTTAATTCAATTTAATTTTAATGCTCTCCCGTTCGGAGGGCATTTTTTTGTATTAACTTTCAGTTTGGCTTAAAATCTTCGGGCGCGGAAATTTTTCCGCGCCCGTCATCTATTTATTGCCCTTTGCAAGTTCGTAGCTGATATCGATAAACGCGCACACGATTTCCGCGCTTACCCTTCCGTCGAGCGGAATTGTTATCCAACTCTTTTTATTCATATGATACGCGGGCAGATAATTTATACCGTCAATAAGCTTCGGCACTTCGGCGGCGGGAGCACGCAAATCAATAATTTCAACAAGTCCCTCTCCCTCCAAGCCTATGCGATCCGCTCTGACCTTTAACACCGCCATATACCATTTGCGGTTGTCCGCTCTGCGCATAACGGCGTTATCGTCCTGCCACAAAAATTCGAGCGGCGTTCCGTACTTCTTACGCGCGTAATTTATAACCGCCTTACTTACGCTCTCCCTGTACGGCTCTGCGCGGGAAAAACAACCGTCGGATATCGCGGTTAAAGTTTTCTCGTACTCCGCGCGCACCTCGCCGACGAACGCGCCCTCAGTATCCTCCACTCTGAACAGATAGTACGGAGCGTCCGTTTCCCTGTCGATAACCTCCGCGCTCACCCTGTCGTCGCGCACGGATATTACCAATTTAAGCTGACCGTTGAGGATATCTTTGCAATAAGTATACGCGCCGCCGCCGTCGACGAAGCCGAAACCGAGCAAAGCTTTTTTATCTGCCTTTCTGCCGTAAAACAGCGCGTCAATATCAAGCATTTTATCAATTACCCCCGTAATATGACCCAACGAACGCCGTTTTACCTTGCTCGTCGGCGTTGAAAATTCTCAATTATGGCAAGCCGCTCTGTATATGGCGAGCATATCCTCCTCGTGAAGAACCTTGCAGCTGCCCTTGCTTCCGCCGTTATTGAGCGCGCACTTCTTTGCCATAAGCTGTAAATCCCCGTCCGTGGGATTTGCGCCCGTCTGCCTTATGGACGTGGGTAGACCGAGCGCCTCGAACCACTCCACCGCCGCTTCAATGCCCTTCAACGCAAGCTCCTCGCGAGTGCCGTTGGGGCGCACGCCCATAACCTGCACGGCAAATTTGTGAAAGCGGCCGAGGCAATTTTTGTACACGTATTCAGCCCAACTGCCCCACACCGCCGTGAGCGCCGCGCCGTGCGCAGTGTCGTAAAGAGCGGATATTTCGTGTCCGAGGGAGTGAACGCACCAATCCCCGCCGTCGCCGCCGCAACTCATAAGACCGTTGTGCGACAGACTGCTTGCCCACATCAGCTCGGCGCGGGCGCGATAGTCGGACGGATTTTTCATAACCGTGCGGGAAGCCGACAATACGGTAGTCATAAGCGCCTCCGAAAGACCGTCGGTCAGCTTCATCGTATCGCCGCCCGTAAGATATCTCTCCAAGGTATGCATAAAAATGTCCGCGCAGCCGCACGCCGTGGGATATGCGGGCACGCCCACCGTCAGCTCGGGGTTCATAATAGCGAACACGGGGCGCGATATCTCGGCGTTAACTCCGCGTTTAACCGTAATGTAATCGTTGGTAATAACGGACGACTTGCTCATCTCGCTCCCCGCCGCGGCGATAGTCAGCACCGCGCCCACGGGAACGGAAGCCGTAGGAGTGCGCTTGCCGCAATAAAAATCCCACACGTCGCCGCCGCACGCAACGCCCATTCCGATAGCCTTAGCCGAATCTATGACGCTTCCGCCGCCTACGGCAAGTATGAGGTCTACCCCCTGCTCCCTGCACAGGGCTATTCCCTCTTCAACTAATGAAAGACGTGGATTTGGTTTAACGCCCCCCAGCTCTGCAATCCTTACGCCCGCGTGCTCCAAACTCCATTTAACGCGCTTGACAAGTCCGCTTTTAACCGCGCTTCCTCCGCCGTAGTGCAATAAAACGCATTTATAACCTTTTGCGGAGATAATTTCCGTCAGCTTATCCTCGCTGTTTCTGCCGAAATAGACGGTCGTCGGCGCGTTGTAAAAAAAATCAAACATAAATAATTCCTCCGTTATCCATTCAATTATAACACGCGGAGAGTCGATAATCAATACCCAACCCCCAATTACTCGTTGACATTTTTTTAGCATAAGGCTATAATCTTGACTGATAACGACGCGAGGTGAGCACAAAAATGAAAAAGAAAAAAATCTGCGTGATTTTTACGGGCGGTACAATAGGCAGCGACAGCGACGGTTCGACCGTTTCTTTGAGCGGCGGAAGCAAGAAAATGTTACTTGAAAAATACCGCGCCGCCGAGGGCGATAAAATAAGCTTTGACGAGCTTGCGCCCATTAACATTCTCAGCGAGAACGTTCAGCCAACCGACCTCGAAAAGCTTTACGAATGCGTTAAGGGCGTGGACGCAGAGCAATACGACGGCATAATAATAACGCACGGCACGGACACGCTCTGCATAACGGTAAACCTTTTCAGTCTGCTGTTCTGCGACAGTGCAGTACCCATAGTATTTGTTTCTTCTCTCTACCCCCTCACCGACAGCCGCAACAACGGCGTAAAGAATTTTACGGGCGCGGTCGACTTTATCGAAAATACGGATATCGGGGGAGTGTACTGCGCGTTTGCCAACGACGGAGAAAACTGCAAGATACACCTCGGCTCGCGTCTGGTCTATCCCGACGAAATAAACGGCTTTTACCACAGCGCGCTCGGCGCGCACATCGCCGAAATGGAGAACGGCAAAGTAAAATTCAACTATTCTCCCGTGCTTCCCTCGCCCGAAATGCTTAAAACGGGCTACGGCACGCACGTACCTTTCGCCCTATGCGACGACGTATTGCTTATTACAATGCGCTCGCTACTCAACTTCGCGGTCTACGATTTTTCCGTACAGAAGCCCAAGGCAGTAATTGTAGAGCTTTCGCACAGCGGCACGGTGTGCACGCAGGGAACGGCGCTCAACTTCACAAATTTTGCGGCGTACTGCAAAAAATGCGGCGTGCCCGTCATAATCGCCCCCGTTATGAGCCGCGCGCGCGTTTACGCGAGTATGAGCGACATACCCTCCAACGTCATTTACGCCTACGACAACACGGTGGAGATGACCATTGCCAAGGTTATGTGCGCCCTGGGAGCCCGACTCGAACCCGACGCGTATTTCGGCGGCAATTCGGCTTTTGAAAAAATCCCCTATCCTCTGAAATAGCCCGCGGAGCATTTCATACAAAATTTATTCATTTATACGCTTATATCCTGCATAAATTTTATTTATACCCTAAAATATCGGTTACGGGCGTATAATTCATTGACTTTTACACGACCATATTATAAAATAATATAAAGTAAAAATTATTATGCGTAATGTGCGCATAAACGGAAGTAACAGAAAAAATGAAAAAATCGATTAAAATTATTGCAGGAGTTACGGCGACGCTCCTGACGCTGGGCGTGGCGGGCTGTCAGAAAAACACGGTTTACCCCAACTTCATCAATAATTCGGGGCCGGGCATAACCAAGCCCGAAACTAAGGAAAAGTACGTCGTAAACGTGCAATCGGTTGGCGGCGCGAAGCTGAACGGCGTAAGAGTAAACGCGCTCTCGAACGGTCAGGTCGTAAGGCGCGGCATTTCCGTAGACGGCGTTATCGACTTCCCCCTCGCTTTGGGCGAGTACGAATTGCAGGTTGACGAGGCCTCTCTTCCCGCGGGCTACAAGATGCCGACGGACACGTACAAGACCAGCGCGACGACGCGCGACGAAGTCACAATAGAGTTATCTTCCGAGCTTATTCCCGAAATAAACTCGGCTCTCTGCTCCTACACTCTCGGCACCATAATGAGAGATTTCACGTTCACGGACTGTAACGGCGGCGAGGGCTATACTCTGTCAAAGCTGCTCAAAGAGAAAAAGGCGGTTGTGCTCAATTTCTGGTACCCGGGCTGTAATCCCTGCCGTGCGGAGTTCCCCGCGATACAGAAGGCTTACGCAAGCCGCGACGATATAGAAATTCTTGCAATCTGCTCTACGCATCAGGGCGATACCAACACCACTGTCAGCAAATTCAAGGAAGATTTAAAGCTGACCTTCCCTATGGGCATTGACACGGTGGGATTAAACAGAGCGTTCAACGTAGGCGCGTTCCCCACAACCGTAATAATAGACAGGTACGGAATGATTGCGGACAGACGTCAGGGCACTGAGACAACCGAGAGCTTTTGGACGCGTATGTTCAACAACTATACCTCGGACAAATACCGCCAACCCGCCAACCCCGGCAGCGGCAACAATCCCGGCGATCCCGGAGACAGTGAAATAGAAAAGCCCGATATCGCAATGCCCGACTCTTCCGTGCTGGAAGCCGCGGCAAACGCGCCCGGGTTCAACTGCACGTTCCGCGCGGAGAACGACGAATATTCATGGCCCTGGCTTGCGGGAAAGGACGAGGACGGCACCAGCTTTATATACTCCTCCAATTCGGACAAAGACAACTCTTATTCGATTGTCTACGCAGATATAGAAATGGAAAAGGGCGACGTACTGTCTTTCGATTACTACGTAGATTCCGAAGCCGACCACGACTATCTGCACGTTCTGCTTGACGGCGATCTGATGAGCGGCGAAGGCTACTCGGCAACCAACGGCTGGATATCCAAAGACCTTTACGTTGCCGACTGCGACAAGTCGGTAGAGCTTGCGTTCGCATTCCGTAAGGACGACGCCGACCCCGACGAATACACGGGCGAGGACGTGGCGAGAATAAGAAATATTCACTTATCCGATATTAGCGGAATAAAGAAGCCCATTGACGTTATGCGCACTTGCGCCAGCGGCATTACCGAGGGTAGTTTAAAATACGACAATTATGTAAACGCCGTATATAACGAAGACGACGGCTTCTACCACAAGGACACTAAGGACGGCGCGCTCATTTATATTTCGCTCAGCCAGCTTACGCCTTGGACGGATATGCATACGAGCAGTACGACGGTCACGGGCAACACGACTTATTACAGCACGCTCTACTACCTCACATATTACAACTACGCCGTTTATTCGGGCGATAATTTCAACGTTACGATAGGTGATTTGGACATAACCAGAACATTACAGAACTACTGGTCAATTCAGGGATATATGCCTAGTCCTTATTACCTGTTGCCCGTCACCCGCGATTTGAAAAATTGGGCGCAGAAATTTGTCGAGGAATACGATAAGAAGCTTAACTTTACCGCACACGACAAAGAGTGGCTTGAATTCTGCTACTATTACGATCACTACGGCAGTGAAAACTTCGAGCACGACGACGGCGATTGCTTCGTTAACGTCGACCGTACGCGCGGACTCAGCATAGAAAACAGCTTTGTAGCCTATGAAAAGAACGACCCCGAGATTGTAAAATCCGATAAGTATAACCCCAAAACGGGCAGAATGAAGGCGGAAATCAACTATCCCCTGCAAACGCAGAGAAACGGCTCTTACTACGAATTTAAGGCAAATCAGACAGGCGTTTATCAGATACGCGCCTACACGAAGGATTGCTCGTCGAAGGGCACCGTTCCGGGCTTATCCATTTACAGCGCAAACGGAAACATAATAGATATAGCGGACGAGCCGCGCGATTTCGACCAGTTTATGGGCGTTGAGTACGACGATTTCAACTACTATCTGTCTTTGGAAGCCAACCAGACCGTTTATTTGTATCTGCAGGAAGCTCCGGCTGCTACGGGATATTATGAATTTGAGATAGAATACAAGGGAGCAACTTACGAAAAGCTTTATGTTTGCTCGACCTCCAGCGGCGCATGGAGCGGATCGTCAGAATATCTTGCAATCAGAGTTGCTTACGACTCCGACACCGACAGGTACTACGCCGCAGACAGAAGGGGCAACCCCGATATGAGCCGACCTATCTATATAGATATGACGCACACCAGCTATCTATACAGCGAAAAAACAGACGTAAACCTGCACCCGTTAGAGGACATTATCAATAAGGGATATTTCAACAATGTTGACACGACGGGAACGTATCAGTTGCAGCTCAGACAGTATCTTGCCGACGCTAAGGCTAACGGCGTAACGCTTTCCAACGGCGAAAAGTTACTTGGATTGGTTGAAGCGGATTCTACCATAGTAAAGATTATCAACGCGTATATAGACAAGTACGTAGACGGCGGTATGGGCAACGGCAACGGTTGGCTTGCGTTCGGCGTATATATGTGCGATTTGGGTCAATAAAATAAATTATAGGAGAACTTATTATGAAAAAGATTATTAAAGCGCTTACCATTGCGGTATTGGCTGTTGCGGCAGTATTTGCGTGCGTATTCGCCGCAGGTTGTACGGACAAAGAAGCTAAATACAACTTCACAATCGTATATGCCGACGGCACGGCGGTAAACGGACAGACGGACGGCGCGAACGGCGGCAAGGTTTCGCTTCAAATCTGCACTAACAACGAAACCAACTGCATTCCTCTCGACCTTCAGGGTATATTTGCCGATGCAAACGGCAAGCTTTCCCTGACTCAACAGCAAGTAAACGATGTATTTACTACCTCAGGGCTAACCATTACCGAAGACGTCACAGAGTTTGATTTCGACGTAATGAACGTCCCCGGCTGTATAGAAAAAGTCATCTGTAAAGTAAACGGATTCGGTGATTATACCGTAACGCTTGAAGCCGCTTAAACATTAAACAATTTATATTCCCGCGCAGTTCACTGCGCGGGAATATTTTATTATTACTTCTTCACTTTAACTTATCAAGACTTTTATCCCTCATTCGGCGCTTCGCGCCATCTTCCCCCTTAAAATCAAGAGGGAAGGCAAGTAAGTTTTTGACCCTCTACCCTCGCCCGTCCTAAGTGAATGGCAAAAAGCACGCCCCCTACCCCCTCGCCTTTTAATACTCACTGTTAAATTGCGGTTTACATTTCACAAATAAATAACTGCGCCTTACCGTTGAGCAACAGCAAGGCGCAGTTTATATTGATAATATTGTTATTTGTTCTTAGCGGCTTCTATTGCGCTACGCAATTCGTCATCACTGCAAGGTCCTTGCTTAACAAAGGTTATCTTGCCGTCGGTATCGAGAATAACCGTCATAGGGAACGCGCCCTTGCCGCCGAGCATCGAATATACGTCAATCTCCCGCTCGTCCTGCGCATAGGTAAATTCGTACGAAGCCCACAATCTGCCGTTCTTATCGACGTTGTTGTCAAGGAAGTTCTGCACGCCGTTCGTAGGCACACCCGACCAGTTGTGAATAACGGTCATATCGATTTCGCCCGCATACTCCTCGTACACGCTCTCAAATTCAGGCAATTCGTTCTTGCAGGGATCGCAACCCGTATACCAGAAATTGAGCACGACAACCTTGCCGCGGCTATCCGCAACCGAATAGGTCGCGCCCTCTTCCTTATTGTAAACGCCGAGGGTGAACAGCGGGCAATAGTCGCCCACGCCATACACCGCGCCGACCTGTGCGGCAATTATATCCTGCTTCAATTCAGCCGTATCGGGCGTACCCTCGTACCGCTTTTTCAGCGCGCCGTTCGGCGAAATAACCGCAGTAACAGTCTTGGGCACGGATATATCTCCGCCAAATAGCGAATAGGCGTTCGTATCCATATCGTCCTGCGCGAACACTAAGTTATATGTGTCCCAACCGCGCTCGTCGATAAACTCCTGCACGTTGCGTTGGTCCTTATAAATCGAGTGGATTGCCACCACCTCAACCGCGCCAATATGGCTTGTTGCAAGCTCATTAAGCGCTTCCATACCGTTTACGCTCTCTTCGAGGTCGGTGCGCCAGAAGTACAGTATTTTTACGTTATTGCCGTCGCCCGTTGAGTAGCGCTCACCCTCCTCACTGACCGCCGACTTGTAGGTCGTAACGGTAAATGCAGGCACGGCAGCCACCCCTTTATCGGGCAGATTATAGCAAATCAGAGCGGTTATGAGCAACACCGTGGCAAGCGTCCACGCGACGAACTCAACGACGAAACGGGGGCGTTTAAACGCTGCTTTAATCTTTTGCCACCTCTCGCCCTTGACCTTGACCTTGCCGCCGTCAGTCACCTCAGCGACGTTCTCTTCCGCCGTCTCTTCCGCAACCGAAATTTTCTCAACGGCGTCTGCGGGTTTAGCAGAAACCGTCGTTTCCGCATTGGACTTTGCAATCTCCAAAAGGGCTATCTTCTCGCTCTCGCCTTCGGCAAGTGCGGGTTGAGCAAGCGGGCTCGTATTCCGCAAAAATATTTTGCTCCCCTTCCAGCTTATCGCCTGTACGGGGCAGACGGAAATACACTCGCCACACTGAATACATTCGTGATCGCCCACGTGTTTGATATCCATTTTACAGCCCTGAATGCACAGACCGCAGTCTATACACTTATTTTTATCCAGCTTTACGCCGAGCAGCGACACCTTGCAGAACAGCGAATAAATCGCGCCGAGCGGGCAGATAAAGCGGCAGAAAAAGCGGTAAATAAACACGCTTGCAACTACGACGGCTACAAGCACGCAGAATTTCCACGTGAACAGATAGCCGAGCATATCGTAGAAATCGGAATTTTTTATGTTTGCCAACAGGCTGACCGCGCCCTCGACAGTGCCCGCGGGGCAGATATATTTACAGAACGACGGTATACCCGCATAGATAATCGGTATAGCGATAACTATTACCAACAGCACGTACTTGAAGTAGGAAAGTATGCGCGTGAAGCGGCTCTTTCTCAGCTTAGGCGTGCGTATCTTATACAACAGCTCCTGAATAAGACCGAACGGACACAGGAAGCCGCAGATAATCCTGCCGAGCAACAATCCGAATAAAATGAGTATGCCGAATATGTACGCGGGGGCGGTAGTGCGGCTCTGCGCAAGGGAATCCTGCAACGCGCCCAATGGACAAGCTCCGACCGCTCCGGGGCAGGAATAGCAGTTTAACCCGGGCACGCATACCTTTTTAGTATCGCCCGTGTAAATCTTGCCCGTAAAAAATCCCTTTATCTGGGCATTGTACAGCAGCGCGGCGTAAACCTGAATTAATCTGCGCTTTGAGGGCTTGTGGGCAATGAACCAATCTTTAACCTTAGCAAAAAACTTTTTCATATCAACCCAGCCCTATGCACTCCGTACAGATATTTATAGCCTTTATGAACACCGCCCGCGCACTGCCGTTGAGCGCTCCCCAGATAATGAGAGCCACGGCGATGACGGCAAGCGCAATGCGTATGCCCAAAATCACCCACTTGTTTTCGAGTAACGCAACCGCCGCCTGCAATTTATTCGTATGTTCGACGGGCTTCTGCCCCTTTGTTAACTTTCTGACTGCGGGAATAATTTTCCTGACCGTAAACTTTTCATACACTGCCGCCATACACACGACTAACAGCCCCGCAAATACGCACGGAAACACGTGTTTAACCATATTCAGCATTTCGTGCGTCACGTCGTTCTTGGGAAAATTCGACGGTATGCAGAGGTAAACTATGCCGTACACCGCCGCAATTCCGAACAGCGCCCACGCCGCACATTTGAATGCAAACACCGTCTTGTTGGCGCGGATAACGGAATTAAAATCGGCTTCCTGTCCCTCGGGAGCGGCGTCGGGCATACGCTTTTTCAGTCGCGCAAACTGTAAATCGAGGCTGATTTTAGCCGCCTGTTGTTTGACGGGAAAAATTTCCCACAGCACAAAGCCGACGACTATACCCGCAATCCACAGCCAGAAAAATAAGTCTATCTTGGAGAGCGCCTCCACTACCCTCTCGCGCGAGAAGGGGTGCGCGCCCGTAAAGCCCTCCGCAGTACCCGTCAGGTACACAGTGAGAACCTGCCAGATGAACAGCGCGCCGACTACTATCGTAAACGCGCCGAATATTATTCCGTAACTCAAACGCACGGATTTGCAAGTTTTTTCACTCATTGGTCAGTATCCTTTCCCTGCCGCTCACGACAAAAGCTTGCGGCATTAACCTACTTAAAAAAATATAGTTGATATCGCAACAGGGCTGTCGATCGCTCCTATAACGATACGTATATATTATATCAACGTCGGCTTATAAAGTCAAGAGTATTGCCCCGCAACCGACTTGACAAAGCTTGGCAAACGCATATATAATTAATGCGGAATACGTAATTAAGGAAACACTATGGATAAAACGCTTTATAGCAACTACGTCAACATACTCAAAGAGGAGCTGTTGCCCGCAATGGGCTGTACAGAGCCTATCGCCATAGCTTACGCCGCCGCGCTTGCAAGGAATACGCTCGGTTGCCTGCCCGACCGCGTTGAAATAACCGTTTCGGGCAATATTTTAAAGAACGCAAAGAGCGTTGTCGTGCCCTCTACGGGAGGGTTAAAGGGCGTTGTTTCAGCCGCCGCCGCAGGAATTGCCGCGGGAAAGCACGAGCGCAAGCTTGAAGTGCTTAACGGCTTGACTGAAAGCGACGTAGCCTCGATTAAATCGTACATATCCTCCACCCAATTCAGCGTTAAGCCCGCCGATAACGGTTGCGTTTTCGAAATAGGTATACGCGTTTTCAAGGGCGAAAATCAGGCTTATGCAAGAATCACGGGGCATCACACAAACGTAGTTGAAATTTCAAAGGACGGCGTAAAGATTTTCGACAAGTGCGCGGTTGAGGAGAACTCCGACGACGGAATGACCGACCGCTCCTGTCTGAGCGTTAAAAATATTATCGAATTTGCCGACAGCGTTGAAATATGCGATATCGAGGAAGTAATTTTGCGGCAAATAGAGTACAACTCGGCGATTGCAGAGGAAGGCTTAACGGGCGATTACGGCGCGAGAGTGGGCAAAGTCCTTTTGGATAGCTACGGCGACGGCGTGCATAACCTTGCCAAGGCTACCGCGGCGGCAGGCTCCGACGCGCGTATGAACGGCTGTTCCCTGCCCGTTGTTATCGTTTCGGGCAGCGGCAATCAAGGAATGACGGCTTCCCTGCCCATTGTTGTCTATGCGCAAAAAATGAACGTCCCCCGTGAAAAGCTCTTACGCGCGGTTGCTCTCTCCGACTTGATAACAGTGCATTTAAAGACGGGAATTGGCAGACTTTCGGCGTACTGCGGGGCGGTGAGCGCGGGTGCGGGCGCGGGCGCGGGCGTTGCATATTTGCACGGCGGCGGTTTTGAGGAAATTGCGCACACGATAATAAACGCTCTTGCGATAACTTCCGGGCTCATTTGCGACGGCGCTAAATCGAGCTGTGCGGCAAAGATTTCGGCGGCGGTTGACGCGGGGCTTTTGGGATACGAAATGTATAAGCGCGGCAGTCAGTTCGTCGGCGGCGACGGCATTCTCTGCAACGGAGTAGAAAGCACTATCGACAACGTTTGCGACCTTGCACGCGTCGGAATGAAGGAAACCGACGAAGAAATTATCCGCCTTATGATTAAGGATTTAGCTTGATGTTTCAGTTGCCCCCGTAATAGCCTTTAACTTCCGTTTGAGTAACCTCTATATGCGGTTTGATTTTTACAATAACATAGCCCGCCATTCTCCGTTTAAGAAGATAGCGGGCTGTTTAATTAATTTTTAGCCGACCCAGAGCCACGCAATAAGCCCCATAATAGCAAAAACTATAATTACAATTATAAAGACGGGCAGATACGCCGCATATGCCGCGCGGATAAGCTGCCACTGCTCCTTTCGGCTGAGTTTTTGCTTGTGCTTGCGCGTGTCGTTATTCTTTTTTAAATGCGGGTCGTACCACCTGAACCCCTCCACGTTCATATCCACGAAAGTGGTTTCAGTGTCCAAATCGTCCTTTTTCTTATTCTTTTTTGCCATTATCCGTCTTTTTTGCGCTACTTGTTTTCTTCGCAGAAGAAGTCTTTTTAGTACTTGCAGGCTTCTTCACCTCAGCCTTTACCTCTGCCGTTACTTCGGAAGTTTCCGCAGATTTTTCTTCGACAGCGGGCTTGCTCTCTTCTACGACGAGCTTGCCCTCTTTGACGACGGGCTTGCTCTCTTCAATAGCGGGCTTGCTCTCTTCTACGGGAGCTTGGTTTACCGATTGAGGTTGAGCTTCTCCGACAGCTTCCGCCGCCGTATTTACTTCCGTATCAGCCGCCGCCCCTTCCGTCACAGCCGCGCTCTTTTCCTTATTATCTGCGACTCCCTCCGTCTTATCCTTCTTTTTAAAGATATTTTTAACGGTTTCCGTCACTTTTACCTTAACAACGTTCCAAGGCTTCTTTGCTTCCTTTTCGGCAAGCAGCTTTTCCTCTTCTTCGAGCAAGACAGCCTCGCCGAGCAACCTTTCGTTATCCTCCGCGCTGTTGTACAGGTGGCAGGAGCAGAAATGCCCTTCCTCCACCTCGCGGTATTCGGGAGCAATGCGCGAGCAAATTTCCATACAGTGCTCGCAACGGGTATGGAACTTACAGCCCTTGGGCGGGTTTACGGGCGAGGGGATATCGCCTTTCAACATTATTCTGTTCATTTTTACGTGCGGGTTGGGCACGGGCACTGCGGAAAACAGCGCCTTTGTGTAGGGGTGAAGAGTGTTGCCGAAAATCTTCTCTTTACTTCCGTATTCCACAAGATTGCCGAGATACATAACGCCCACGTCGTCGGAAATATGCTTTACAACCGACAAATCGTGAGAGATGAATATATACGTCAAGCCAAGCTTTTCCCTCAGCTCGATGAGCATATTTATTACCTGAGCCTGAATTGACACGTCAAGCGCGGATACGGGCTCGTCGCAGACCACAAGCTTGGGGCGAAGAGCAAGCGCTCGCGCAATACAAATACGCTGACGCTGACCGCCCGAAAATTCGTGGGGATAGCGCTCGAAATAATGCGGTTGAAGTCCGCACATATTCATTACGCTGAGCACATAGTCGTGGAAGCCCGCTCTGTCAACCAAATGATGCTGACGCGCCGACTCGCCTATGATTTCGCCGACGGTAAGACGGGGGGACAAGCTTGCGTAAGGGTCCTGAAAAATCATTTGCAGGTTGGGGCGCATTTTGTCGAACTCTCTGTTTTTGAGTTTGAGCATGTCCTGCCCCTCGAAGAGAATTTCGCCCTCAACGCCGTCGTAAAGGCGCAAAAGCGAACGTCCCATTGTTGACTTGCCGCAACCGCTTTCGCCGACTATACCGAGCGTTTTACCCTTTTTAAGAGTAAACGATATGCCGTCCACCGCCTTTAAAAACTTAATCGGTTTGCCGAAAAAATTTCTTGCTACGGGGAAATATTTCTTTAAATTTTTAACTTCGAGAAGGATATCCGAATTTTCAGCGGCAATCGCCTCTGTCTGCGCCTCTGTTACGCTTTCAGCATTAATTTCCATTGCCGTCCTCCTCTTTCGCTTCCTTATACAGATAGCAAGCCACCTTGTGAGTAGGCGATACCTGTACGTAATCGGGATATGCTCCCGCGCACTCCTCCTTGCACATTTCGCATCTGTCGCGGAAATAGCAGTAATTGGGCATATCTATGGGGTTGGGCACAAAGCCGGGTATGCAGTAAAGCTTGTCAACGTCGCCGTCAACGGTGGGCTTACTCTTTTGCAGACCTATCGTGTAAGGGTGCATAGGGTGATCGAAAATGTCCTCTGCCGTACCCATCTCTATAACTCTGCCCGCGTACATAACGACAACGTAGTCAGCCATCTCGGCAACGACGCCGAGGTCGTGCGTGATGAGCATAATAGAGCCGTTGATTTTTCCCTTAATATCCCTTAAAAGGTCAAGTATCTGCGCCTGTATGGTAACGTCAAGCGCGGTCGTAGGCTCGTCCGCGATGATGAGCTTGGGGTTGCACAGAAGCGCAATTGCAATCATAACCCTTTGGCGCATACCGCCCGAAAGCTCGTGAGGGTATTTTTTGTATACGCCCTCCGCGTCGGCAATACCGACCATTTTAAGCATCTTTATGCTGTGCTCTTTTACCTTCTTTTTTGAGATACCCTCTATGTGCAGATACCCCACCTCGTCAAGCTGATTTCCTATCGTAAAGACGGGGTTGAGCGAGGTCATAGGCTCTTGGAAAATCATTGCGATTTCTCTGCCGCGAATGGAGCGCATAGCCTCGGTAGGCATCTTTGCGATATCGACAACCCTGTCCTCCATTTCGTAGACGTTGCCGCCGAGCTCGTTTTTCTTTATGATTTTTCTGCCCTTTTCGTCGAGCTTGAAACGCTCGCCGTAGCCGTCGTCAACCGTTTCGTAAACGGGTATTTTTCTGCCCTTCTCGTCGCGTTTGAAGAGGCTTGCCTTAAACCTTATAGAACCGCTTACAATCTGACCGCTGGGGGCTTGTACAAGCTGCATAAGCGACAGCGAAGTCACGCTCTTGCCGCAACCGCTCTCGCCGACGACGCCGACGGTCGAGCCCGCGGGAATGTTGAACGAAACGCCGTTGACCGCCTTAACCGTGCCTGCGTCGGAGAAGAAATAGGTATGCAGGTCCTCGAACTCTATAATATTCCTTTCGTCGCGCATCCGCGTGGTGTAAGCGTCGGGCTTAACCTTGCGCTTCTTCTGCTTTTCGTAGTAGCGGATTGCCGCGGAGTTTTCCTTGGCTATGGCGCGCGATTCCGAACGGGATATATAGTGTTTTTTATCCTTATTAGTCGCCATAGTTACCTCTTCATTTTAGGGTCGAACGCGTCGCGCAGACCGTCGCCCACAAAGTTGAACGCAAGTATCGCAAGCGTTATGCACACGCCCGCGCCCACCCACAGGTTGGGATAATACTGCCTGTACGTAGCGTTATTTGCAAGATTTATCATATTGCCCCAGGTAGCCGTGCCCAAGGGCGCGCCTATGCCGAGGAAGCCGAGAGTAGCCTCGGTCAGTATTATACTGCCCAATCCCAACGTCATCGAAACGATAAGCTGAGGGATTACGTTGGGCATAAGGTGCTTGAATATCTTAGAGAACGTAGACAGACCCGAAGCCTTGGCGGCAAGCATAAATTCCTGCTCGCGCAGCGACAGTATCTGCCCTCGCACAAGTCTTGCCGTGCCCGTCCAACCTATTAGACACAGCACAATCATCATATAATACAGTTTGTAAATGCTCGAGCCGAGCCCCTGCGCGGAGAACAACGCCGAAAGTATTAGCATTATCGGCAACGACGGAATACAGCTGAGTATATCGACTATACGCATAATTACGTTGTCGACCCACTTGCCGAAATAGCCCGCAAGTCCGCCCATAATAACGCCGATAATCGTTTCGAGTATGACGACGACAAAGCCTATCGTCAGCGAAACTCTGCCGCCGTACATAAGGCGCGTCAAGACGTCGTAACCCATATCATCGGTGCCGAGCCAATGATAGACGCTTATATCGCCGAGCTTGACGAACGACGGTATGCCCACGGACACCGCGAGCGCGTCGTACTCAACGCCGTTAACCGTATATGTAACGGGGGCAGCTGATATAAGCTCTTTTATGAGCTCGGTATGCTCCTCGTCCAGCTTAGTGCCGCCGCCTGCCTGCCAGGGCGAAAATACGGGGCCGAGAAACGCGAACAGGAATAGCACGACTATGACGACAAGTCCTATAACGGACAGTTTAGAGCGGAAAAACCTCTTCAATACGGTCATTCCGGGTGAAAGTACCTTTGCTCTTTCGTTTAAGTTTTCGCCGTGCAAATCGTCGTTCGCCGCCGCTTCGTCTTCAGTTTTCTGAGGAATATTTTTATTCTCTTCCATAATTTCATCCTCCGTCAATTCGCGAGCTTAACTCTCGGGTCGACCACCGCGTACATTATATCGGCAAGCAAAACGCCTATAACCGTCAGCACCGCCAGGAACATATTGTAGCCGAGAGCCAGGAATATATCGCCCTCGCGCATTCCGTTATACGCTATCTGTCCGATACCCGGTAAGCCGAACACCTGCTCGGTTATCATTGCGCCGCCGAAAAGCGTAGGCAACGTGAACGACAACTGAGTTACAAGTGGAATGAGCGTATTGCGGAAAACGTGCTTGTATATAACCTTACCTTCCGAAAGTCCCTTTGCGCGCGCCGTCCTTATGTAATCGGCATTGAGCACCTCGAGCGTGTTGGTACGCGTATAGCGCATAAGTCCGCCTATGCTTAAAATGACCATTACCGACATGGGGAGAATTAAGTGCCATATAGTGTCGAGAAAACCGCCGCCGCCCGCTACGCTGTTAAGACCGCCCGTCTCGAACCAGCCGAGGTCTACGGCAAACCATTTAATGAACAGATTGCCCAGGAAAAACGACGGGAACGCAATACCGACCATACAGAGTACGGTTGCAACGTAGTCGAGCTTTCCGTACTGATTGACCGCGCACTTTACGCCGAGAGGTATGGCGATAATCATTTCCAGAAGCAGGGAAACGAACGAAATACCGAACGATAACCACATATACTGACCGATTACGTCCTGTACGGGAGCCATACGGTACTTAAAGGAGATACCCATATCGCCACGGAGGAAATTGCCGATCCACATAAAATAGCCCTTCATAATTCCGGCAAAGGAATCGTCCTCAAGCCCGTAGCGGGCTAACATTTCATATAATCGCCGCTTCTTCTCCTCTTCGGGTAAATCCATCTGCGACGTATTTATAATGAACTGATCTTCAATATAGCTTACAGGCATAAGCCTTACAAGCACGTACAGAATTACGGATACACCGAAAAGGATTAGAATAGCAAGCAATATTCTTTTGATTACATATTTGACCATTATCTCACCAAAGAGGTTTAATTATTTCTTGAAGTTGACCTTCCAGAGCTCTCCGATAGGCCCCATATTATACGTTGCGTTGGTGTGCATCGTCTTTGCGTCGAGAACTGCCGAATTGTATACGCAGAGGTCGTAACGCTGATAGGTAGGGAATTCAACAGCAAGCTCCATTATAATGTCGAGAGCACACAAATCAGAAAGCTGTGCGCCGTTCTCTATCGAAGTGTTGGTCGTTTCGCCGTATATTCTTTCTCTGTCCGTTTGATTTATGGTATTTCTGCCATCGACTATTCTTTTGTTGAGTTCAAGCGCAAGCTCGTACTCAGTATCGTATTTGCCGCCCTCGTTTGTCATTATGTCGTCCTTCGCCCAGTTCTTTGTACTGCTTGCGTTGGAGTTAATGCTGTATATCTGATAGGGATCGGGGTCGATACTCGACGACCAAGCCGCCGCCCATACCGTAAGATTGCCCGTTGCAAGAGCGTTAAGCGCGCTTATGTTAGTTTCTACCGAAATTTCGAAGCCGCACTGTTCAAGGAACTTTTCAGCCGCAACGAACATATTGTATGCGGGGTGATCGGTCGACTCACCGGCAATGGTGAAAGTCAGCTTTAATACGCTGTTGTCAGCCCTGCTGCGGAGCTTGCCGTCGGTGTAACGCCAATTGCCCGAAGATTCTACCAAGTCGATAATTTGCTGTGCGTCGGTCCATCTATCATAGTAACGCGTAGAATTTTTGGGGTATGCCCAGCTTGTCGTAGACATAGGTCTGTTGATAAGATTTACAAGGCTCTGTCCGTAATAGTCGTATAAAGCCGACGTGTCGAGAGCGTGCATTATGGCGCGCCTTACCTCTATATCGGGAACGTATTTGGGGTTAATGCCAACATAGCCGTAGCCGCCTGCAAGATAGGTTATCTGCTTTAATTTGCCCGTATTCAGTTCTCTCTGATTGTCGGCGGTCGCCACGGGAGTGCCGTAGTCGATTTCGCCCGTCTTTAACACGCTGACTATCTGATCGTCGGGGTATTCCTTGTACGTAACGTACTTAATCTTGGCGTTTTCGATATTGGCGCCCATCGTATGGAAATACTCGTTTCTCTCGTAGTAAGCAATGCCGTTATCGAAGAAGGTCGTACCCGTCGGTTTTCCCGTATGTGTACGCGTACTGCATTTATAAGCTCCCGCGCCGACGGGCACAGCCGTCTTTTCTTTTGCGGCAAGCACGTCGTTAAACCAATTAATGTCGTTCCATTCAACGCCGAAGTCCGTGCATTCGTTTCTGTACAGGCTTCCGTTTTCGTACGCCTCCATTGCAGCGTCGGTGTGAGCCTTATCCGAATAATAGTGCATAGGGGAAATCGAGAAGCCGAAATTCCACTTAGCTTTGGGGTCAACACCGCTTATCTCTATTCTCAATACGTCGTGGTCCTTAGCATATGCCTTGTTGTTAAATTTTCCGCCGTATTCTTCGGCGTCGGTATGCGAAACCGTAATTCCCGAAATTGTCGGGAAATCGAGCTCGCCCTCCTTTCTGTTAGCCGACTTTTCGCTCCTTATAAGGTAGTCGAGCATAGTGCTTCTCGTGTTGCAATAGGTGAGCACGTAGTCAATCTGAGAATTTGCGGAGTTGGCGTCATACACGTGCTTAACTGCGTGTTTACCTTGCAGAGCAAGCCGCGCTTCGGACTCGCTTACATTGTGCTCATTCATATAATCGGAAACCTTAGCTTGTGTAAGCTCGGCTTCCATATCGTCGATGAGCTCCTGATGAACGGGCACGCTGTCCGCCTTGAAATCATTGGCAGCAGAGTCCCACTCGGGATCTAACGTGGTGATATACTTGCCGTTGTTGTCCTTAAGCTCAACGGAGGACTGACTTCCCGTGTCAATTTCCGTCTGATTGTGAACGATGCCTTCGATATAGTAGAATACCTGCCAGGCTTCGGTAAAGCGATACTCTTTATAGGCTTCGACCCAACCGCCGGCAACGGAGTTCCAGTCGGACTCAACCTCATCTTTGTAGAGCGCTTTAGCCTTTGCCAAATCCTCTTTACCCTGCTCGGTGAGGTCGTCCTCGTTGGGATTTGCGCCGCCGTCGGAAGCCCAATCGATGAGCGCATTAAGACGGTTTAACGCCGCGGGATAATATGCGAGGTTGGAGTTGCCCGAAGTATCGTTATCGTCCGTCTCCACCTGTCTCATATAGGACTGTAAGCCCTTGATTTTTGTGGAGTAAATGGTCGACGAACCCGTATACATAGGGTCAAGATATACGTACAGATTGAAGAGTATGTCCATAACGGTCAGATCTACGCCGTCGCTGAATTTCATATCGTTTTTAATGAGAAATTCGTACTTTGTAGAGCCGTTAACCCAGCTTGTACCCTCTATTTTGCCCTTGCCGTCGCTTGTGCCCGTCTGATCGCCGTTCTCGTTGTAATACGTTTCCTTATAGTCGAGAGCCGCAACGGGGAAATTGTCGCCGTATGCAATAACGCCGTTTGCGTCAGCCGTAATGAGCGAAGCCTGCGTCATATTGGCTATTTCACCGTCGTTCTGCGCAGTGTAGAACATGGGGTTGAATTTTTTGTCGCATTTACCTATCGCAAGCCTTAACGCCGTCGTTTCGGGGTCGCGGTGTTCGGACGAGCTGCAACCCGTTGCGCCAAGCGCAAGCACGCCGCAAAGCCCTGCGCAGATAAGTCCTTTAAAAATCTTTTTCACAATTGTCCTCCTTTTGGGATAAATGGTTAATTTTCTATCGTAAGGGTTGTTACACCCGTTATCTTAATACCTGTCAGACCTGCAAGGAACTCGCTGTCGTTAGTCGTTCCGCCGAACAGCCAGGTGTCGCGATTGCCGTTCTGCGCGTTGATGACATAGTTAGCCTCGGGCATAGTTACCTTAGCCGTTATCGCCGCCGTTTCCTCCGCGTCGTCAGATTGCCTGTATCCGCTAATCTCCAATCCCGTAATCTTCGCATTGCCTATCGAATGCGCTACGGCGTACAGCGAGATATTACCTCTTGCTCTTATTGATATATTTATATTTTCAAGCTTTAAATTGCTTAGCGAGAAACTATCGTCAATATTACCGAATATGGAGTATGACATACCCTGCGTAGCCACGTTGCCGCCCGCAACGCCGAAGTTGAGGTTATAAAGCCTGTGTCCGTTGCCGACTATCGTAGCCCGCGCCGTATCAAACGCCGATGAAAGGCTGAGAGTCCTCGTCGAGCAGTCCACGTCCTCAATAACGTAGTACTTGTTTGTAGCTTTTGTAAGTCCGCTGAACATACTCGAAACCTTCGAGGAGTCGTTATCTATTATCGTCCAGCCGTCGCCGTCAATGTAGTGAGCGTAAACAACGGGAGCTTCGGGTTCGTCGCCTTCGGGGCGGTTTATAGGGCCTACTACGGTCTGCATATCTTCGTCGAGATAGCTTCTTACAAAGGTTGCGCCGTTTAATACTATGGGAGCGCGTGCGGAGGGCGAAGAAACGTTGCCGCTTCCGAACTCGTCCTGCCTCAACGTAGAGCCGTTCGAATACTCATTGCCTGACGCGTCGTAATACGTCTTGCCTTCCTCGCAAACCAACTTATAGATAACTTTTAGCGAGGGAACCCACCTTGCGCAGACGATAAGCTTATCGTCATCGGCTATGAGCCTGTCCGAGGTTATTCTTATGTCCGAGGGCACAACCCTTACGTCCTTTTCCTCTATTTGCTCGTCGACGTTTTCCCTCGCGAACAGAGGGCGGTCGTACTGCTTATCCGTTACCTGTCTGCCGTTCTCGTCCAATATGGGGAACACGTCCACGGTATGCTCAACCTTAGCGTTATCCTCGTACGTATAAGTGTAACGCGTCTGACCGGCGTGCACGCCGTCGGTATACACCTCAGGCACGTACCAGCCGAGCAAATCGTAGCCCTCGCGCTCAACGTAAAGGCTTGTCGTAGTGCCGGTCACGTCGAAAAAGGGAACGCCGTTAACGTTATATCCCTCCATATTCGGGTCGTTGCGGAAATAGACGTCTCTTACGGTTATAGTGGTCGATTTATTGAAGAAGCCGCCGTTTGAATAATAGGTGACTTGCCCCTTGTAACCCGCAAGCAGCTCCTCGCGTCCGGGTCTACCCACTCTGCAACCGGCAAAAACGCACGCCGCGCATATCGCCGCCAGAACTATAAGCAAATAAACTTTTAGTTTTTTAGTCATCGGTATTTCCTTCTTCGCCGTGTTCACCGCTATCGGAGTCCTCGGCAATTTCGGTAATTTCACTGTTTACTACGCTTTCGTCGCCGTCAGCGTTTGCGTTTTCGCCGTCAGCGTTTGCGTTTTCTTCGCCGAGCATCTCGGAAATTTGTTTGTCGGCTTCCTCTTCGTCCTTTGCTTCGGACTTAGCGCTCTTTACGACTATAACCTTCTTCTTCATAAGCACGATAACGGTTACAACCGCCGCTACTGCCAGAAGAGCTACGCCGCCGCATATTACCAGCACGATCGTAAGGACGTTTATATGACCGCTGTTGCCGTCCACGCTGCTACCGCCGTCCGACACGTTAATTCTGATACTTATAGTACGTCCTGCGTAATCGCCCGTACCCTCGAGATCGACAGCCTCGTCATAGCTACGGAGTTCTCTGTTGAACCTTTCGGCAATAACGAAGCCGCTTGCCGCGTCAATTTCCTCGCGCGAATAGTCGTCGTAAGTTATAATCAACTTAATACCGTTCATCGAGAAGCGCTCGCCCGCATTGTAAGCCGTCTTGTGCGTGCTGTTTTCGCTCAACGCAACGCTGCTTACGCGTACCGTTATACCGAAATCCTTCTTTACGGTTTTGAGAGCCGCTTCAACCGCAAACAGCCTATCGAGGTTTTCCTGTCCGACAAACTGCCGCTGAACGTCGCTTGACAAGCCGTTATAGAGTACGTGAGCCCTCGTAACCTCTGCCGCGAACGCCTCTACCTGCGCCTTGGATATGCTGCCGTCGTTCTTCCAGCCGCTTACCGTTTCCGCGCTGTAAAATTCTGCGCTTGTAAGGAGCTCGCGCAGAGTACGCGCGTCGTCCTCGGGCATCTCCTCAAGCTTGGTCTTTGTACCGAAATAACTGCTGTAAACAAAGTTATCGTAACCCGTGCCGTTCTCGGGATAGAGTATTGTAAGCACAGGGAGTTCGCTTGTATCGACTACTTCGCCGGGATACGTTAAGGCGTAATTCGCAAGGAACGTTACGAAATTGTTGTAGAAGAACGAATTGTGCGAATACGCGTTTGTCTCCAAAGTCCTTAGCGCAATATCCTCCAAAAGCGTGGGCGCCTCTATACTCTCGAACTGATAAGTGGTAATACCGCTGTTAAAGAACGTGCCGTTGCCTATCGTTTTGAGCGTGTAGGGCAAAATCACCTTTCCGACCTTTGCGGACGGTATGGAGTAGAACGCGAACGCCTGAGTGCTTACCGTGCCTTCCTTTATTTTATAGGTTGCAACGCCCTCGGAAGCCGTAGCCGTTCTGCCCGCCGGATATGCGCACAGCTCGTATTTGCCGTTATCCTTGTCGATATATCTGTAAAGTACGCCTTGTTCGGCAAAGTAATATTTGCTTGCGCCGTCGACTACGTATTCGTACAGGTTTGCCGCGCCGCTGAACGCCGACACACCCACGTAATTACAGCTTGCGGGAATTGTTACGGTAGTCACAGCGCTCTCTGCAAACGCCTCGTCGCCTATACCGTCGAGCTTTGCGCCGAACGTAACCGCTGCAAGCGAGGAATTGTTGAAGAAGCCGCGATAGCTTATTACTTCCGCCGCCGCAAGATTAAGCGAACTTATGGCAGTGCAGTTAACGAACGCGCCCGAACCGAACAACTTAACCCTTTCTATGCCCGTAACCGTTGAAAGTCTTACGCAACCGTTAAACGCGTCGTCGCCTATTTCCGTTACGTTTTTGAGGTCGATTGCCGCAAGGTTTGCACAGTATGCGAACACGCCCTCGCCTATACTCAATATTTTATCGCTTAACTCAACGCTTGTCAACGCGCTTGCGCCGGGTGCGTCCGAATTATTGCCTGCAAAGAAGGTATAAGTACCCGTTGCAGTAGCGTTTGCGCCAAACGTTGCGGTTGCAAGTACGGGACAGCGCGCAAACACGCCCTCGCCCATATAAGTTACAGAAGATATATCAGCCCTTGTGAGCGCCGGGTTGTTTGCAAAAGCCTCGTCGCCTATCGTGGTTACGCCGTCGGGCAAAGTTAAAGCTGTAATAGCCGTGCCGTCGAACGCGTTAGCGCCTATCGATTTGAGCTGAGAGCCGTCGGCAAAAGTTACCGAGGCAAGGCTCGAACACGAAGCAAACGCGTATTTTCCTATGCTTTTTACGCTTGCGGGAATGACTATCGAAGTAAGCGCCGTACCTCTGAACGCGTTGTCGGGTATTTCGGTCAGTCCGTCGGGCAACACAATGTTTGTAAGCCCGTAGAGCCTGTAAAACGCGCCCGTGCCGATAGAGGTTACGCCCGTCAGTACTACGGTGTCGACGCCCGTCAATACGCTGTCGGCAAAAGCGTACGGTCCGATTACCGTTACTCCGTCGGGAAGCGCCGAAGACGTTACGCTGCTACCCGCCGAATAGAGAACGTTATCTCTTACGACAACGCCGTCCATACCGCTTACGTGCTGGAATACATTTGCGCCGAGCGTGGGCTTGAAGTTGGGATCGTCGAACAGGTCGTTGATATTTACGCAGTTGCTGAACGCGTAATCGCCAATCGAGCTAACCGTGTGCCCGTTCAGGTCGAAATTGTTGAGCCTCGAACAGTTGGCAAACGCGTACGCGCCGATTGTAACGTCTGCGCCGAGCTTTACGGTTTTAAGCGAGGAACAGCCGTTGAACGCATATGCGGGAATAACGCCGCAATTTATTTCCACGCTCTCTAAACTTGTACAGCCGCTGAACATATTTCTGTTCATTGCGGTGTTCGCGCCCGTCTTAACCTCCGTAAGCGAAGTACAGCCGCTGAACGCCGAGCCGAAAGCGACGTGCAGGTCGGTTATATCCGCCTTTTTAAGCGAAGTACAGCCGCTGAACGCATTGTTGTAAAGCGTGCCGATAGCCGACATCTTTACGACCTCTTCCAAAGCCGTACAGCCTGCAAACACGTTTCTGTCCAAGGTAATTACTTTACAGTTGGAGAGATCTACCGTTTTGAGGCGGTCGCAGCCGCTGAACGCGTCGATGTGCATTATCGTCAGCGACGAGTCGGCGGGCGTTTTTGCCTCTTCGGATATAAAGCAAATCTTTTCAAGGCTCTTACAGTCGATGAAAGCTCTTTCGCCTATCGAAGTGACCGCCTTGGGAACTATTATAGTAGTCAGGTGCTCGGGGTCGTTAAACGAATCTTTGAACGCCTCGTCGCCTATCGAAGTTATCGCCCTGTCTCCGGGTATCGTGAGAATGCGCCTGCCGTCAACAAGCTCGCCTCCCCAACCGCGGTATTTCGAGAGCACGCCGTTTGTTATCGTATACGGGTCGACTATGGAGAGCACGACCTGCGCCTGTACGGCGGGATAACCCTTAGCCGTTGCCGTTATCGTAACGTTCTTTATCTTATCGCCCTCGTACATAACCGTAACTTCGCCCGTCTTTTCGTCTACAACGGCGAGAGTCGGGTCGGAGCTTCTGTACTCGAACTCAAACTGTTCTATGGGATAGTACCAGGGGTCGGGAACGATATTCAGTCTGAACTTCTGCGCGGGATTTACCGTTACGATGCCCGTCGCACTTACGGGAACGTCCTTGCTGTTAAGCATAGTGCCGAAGGACACCGAGGGGAGTTTAAGCGTCTTATCGCTGTCTTTGACCGTTACGGTTATCTGCTGTGCGCGGTTGTTGCCGCCCGTTACGGTTATACGCGCCGTACCTGCTCTTACGCCGAAAATTTCGCCGTTCTTGACAGAAACGATTTCGGGGTGGTTGGACTCCCATATAAAGTTGGACAGATTTGCATTGCCGATATTGCCTATCGAAAGCGTAGCCGCACTGTTCTTGTCTATCGTCAGCGTGTTTACGTTCTTGCCGTCGTACATAACCGTAAAGTCGGTGGGACAAACGGAGCTTGTCTGCGAATAGTTGAAGTCGAGGTAATACATATTGCTGTTCAGCGCGTAGTCCTGCAACTCCACAAACAGCCTGCCCTTATAGTCCTCGTAATAATCGGTTATATCAATCGTTACGGTATTCGTCGTGTTCCTTCTCGGATTGATTATCGGCGTGATATACTCGGTCGCAAGCCTGACCGCATTGGTCGAATCGTCGTTCACCTCGTCGGATTCGGAATAGCAGAGAAGTAGCGCCTGAGGATAATGGTTGTCGAATATATCGAAATCGAGATAGACCCTCTGCGTTTTCTTACCGTTCTCGTCCTGACGGTCCTGAAACCTTACGCGGCTGTCGACAAGTATGGGAGCTTCGTAATCGACGTAGAAATTCATAGAGAACGTATTGTTCTGATATACGCCGTAAGTGTTTCCGTCCTCGTCCTTGAACGCGTTCGCGTCGCCGTTTTTATAGGCTTCATAGTCGTCATAGTCAAAATAGAAATTGAAGTCGAGCCTGTACTTTCCGTTTGCCGTCAATCCCATTTCGGCGGTACGCATTTCCAGCTGAACGAGAGAGGGCACGGCGCTGCCGCCCGCCGAATACGCCTTATTCGCGCGGTAGAACTCCCTCACTCCGTTCTCGTCGCTCTTGTCGTCTACTACAACCTCGCCCGTATCGACGTTTGTCAGCGTATACGTGACAATCTCCGCGTTCCTTAAAAGTCCCGCATAGAGCGCCCTTATACCCGTGGTTGTAAGGTAATTGCTCGTATTGCCATCGCCGTAGTATTCGTTGAAATGCGATATGGCAATGTGCTCTTCGTCGGTGTAAACGTAGTCCGCGGTGTGCTCCTTAGCCTCGTCTTGAAGATAAACGAACGAACCGAGAGGAATGTTGTATTGCTCGTTATAGTAATAACCGAACGCCTGAGTTGCCCAAACGCTGGGTTTACGGCGCTCTTCGTCTTTGAGCGACGTGTCTCTTGCGTCTTCCGCAACGTCGAAAGCCGTCAAGTCCATCATAGGCGCGTCCTTCCAGCTTCCGTAGAAGCCCATAAACGGGAAGTTCAAATCGCACTGTCCGTTGCTGCTGCTCTTTAATTGCAGGAAGCCCTCGACGAACATACCGTTCTTGAAGTTATCGTTGAGATATCTCTTTTCGGAATTGGTGAGCGTTAACGTAACCTCTATACTTACGCTCTGCCCTGCGGAAACGGTAAACGCGCCGCCCTCGGCTATCTTTTTGCCGCCCACCGTCCATTCGGCGTCGTCGCCGAACAGGTGCGCAACTTCCGCAACCGACTTGCCGTCCGCGCCGACCGTCTCGGTCATAAATATGCTGTTTGTCTTAAATTCGAGCGCGCTCTCGCCGAAATTCCTGACGTAGAATTTCATCGTATAAACGCCCTTTTTCTTTGAGTCCTCGCCAAGCTCCGCTTTGGGTCTGCCGTCCTCGCACATACCGTCGCTCTCGTCCGTGTACAGATACGCGTTGGTCGAGAAAACGTTTGCCATAGTCGCAAGTCCCGCGCCCTGCTTTCTGGGCGAATAGGGAAGCTTGTTCTGGTCGTATACGGTCGTCGCCGTACTCATTAATATATTATTGGTAAGCTTTGTGAGCGCAAACTCGTCGTTGTCCGTCGTGCCCTGCCAAAGCGTTTCTTTCTCTCTCTTCAAATAGCTTTTAAGAAGCGCGGTAAAGCCCGAAAGGTTGGGGCACGCCATAGACGTACCGCTCATCTCCTCGTATCCGCCCGCAACCGTCGAAGTTATTTCGCCGCCGTGCGAGGTTACGTCGGGTTTGAGCTTTAAGTCGGGCGTCGAACCCCACGACGAGTAATCGTTCATAAAAGGTCCCGCAAGATACGACCTGTCGAGCGTAATAGTGCCCTTGGTCTTTCTCGTAGCGCCCGAGCCTGTAAGCAACAGTCCCTCGGTCAAAGATATTGATACGGCGGGGATATGTTCCTGCATATCGCCGAGCGACATTCTTATCATACCCGATACGTTGTTATAGGTAATTACGGCGTCAGCCTTGTTCGCCTTAGCCGTTTCAATCTTGTCCTTGAACGAGCTGTTACCTCTTCTGACTACGGCAATAACCTTGTCATAGCCCTCCTTGTTCGCCAGCTCGTTTCTTATACTTGAGGTGTAATCGCCCGCCTCGCCGGTGCCGGGAATGACAACGTATTTAAACGTTGCCCTCTGCTTGATATTTTCGGGTCTGTGCAGTCCCATACTCTCGTGGTATTCGTCCGTACAGCCCGCCTTATCGCAACCGAGCAAATCGTTGAGGAAATTGAACGCGTCGGAGTCCTCGTTGCGCGATTCTTCATAGTAAATTGCGTCGCCGCCCGTTACGCTGTCGCCGTTTATCGTAGCGTTTGCAAGGAAATATGGCGAATACTGACCGTTAATGCTCGCAACGGACATAGCGCCAGTAAAAGTCGACGGCGAGCCTACCGTGCCCGAATCGGGGTTGGTGGTCAGATTTGTACCGAAAGCGCTGCCGTAGCCTGCGGAGTAATCGTTGCTCGCCGCAATCATCATAGTGATGCCCTTGGAGCGCAGATTTTTATAAATCCTATCCATAAGCGCGCCCTCTTCGTCGCCTTCGGTAAGTCCCAAAGCCTTGGACGAGAAGCCCGCGCTCGTGCCGAGCGACATATTTACTATGTCGACGTTGAGGTTATAGCAGTCCTCGAGCGCGTCGAGTATATCAACCGCGTCCGCGCCGCCGAGATTTTCGTCCTCGAGGTTGTCCGTGAATACCTTGCATATGACGAGCTGTGCTTCGGGCGCAACTCCGCGGAAAGGCAAATTGACTGTTTGTCCGTTATCGTCGACGTAAGTAGCCGTTTCTCCGTCCTTATTGGTATAGCTGTCAGCCTTGCCTCCGATTATGCCCGCAACGTGCGTGCCGTGCTGTGAGTACGAGGGATAAACGTCCGAATCGCTGTCGGCGTAGTCGTAAGCGTAGGGCACTTTTTCGCTGATGTAGACGTCGTCCACCGTTGCGCCGTTGCGCCCCGTAGATCTGAAACGCACGTCGCTCATTAAATCGGACACCTTATCGTAGGTAAACGAAACCGCCGACGGGTCGTCGAGCTGTGAAGCCGCAAACGCAGGGTGGGTGTAATCGAGACCCGTATCCAGAATGGCGACCGTCATTCCGCTGCCGTCGGCATAATCTTTCAGATACTCTTCGGATTTATAAATGCCGTTTTCATAGATACTGCTGTAATTTATCTGCGCGCCGTCGCTCGTTTCGATTGCCTTCGGGCGTTCATAGGTAGAGCCGACACTGACGGTAGAAACGCCGTCTATGCTCTTTATTTTCTGCAATTCCGACAGCTTTACGTCGATTGCAACCGCATTGATTACGGAGGAATAACGGCTCTTTAAAGTGTAGCCGACCCCCGATTTTTTAAGCTTCGAAAGGAATTTTTCCTGTTCCCACTCTATCTCTCTCTGCGCGCTCAGGCTCTCGTCGCCGCGTTCGGAAAGAGCCTTGCCCTCTAACGTGACAATGACGGAACGGGTAAGCGAGGCGATTTCCGTAGAAACCTCGCTCTGCGTTACCTGCTTACTTAAATTGGACAGCTTAATATCGGTTAAATCGAACTTGCCGTTAGCGTTCGTAAAGCCGACGGTCTGTACCTGCGATCCGTCCGCCGACTGCTTATTGTCGGCAAATGCAAGTACCTGCCCCGCAATAAAGGTAGCCGACATTACCGCCGTCAAGCCTATGCAAGCCGCTCTGCGGCTGAATGCCCTGTGTAATTTTTTCATTTATTCCTCCAAACCGCCCGTACCTTTGCCGATACAGACGGCGCGAATGTGTGTTATGTGTCAAATACTGATTTTATTTAAGTCGTCCGTTAAGCCTGTCCGCCCGCCGCAACGATTGTGAGCTGATAATATCTGCCCGCTTCCTTAAGCGTGCACTTATATTTAGCGCCTGCTCCATCGGTGAGTTCAACCTCGGTCGACGACGCTATTTTGTACGAATAAAGCTTAACATAGCTGTTGTCCGCGCCCCTTCTCCAAAGGTTGCCAAAGCCGTCGAACACGTACCAATCAACGCTTTCGCCCGTGCCTACGTACGCAAGCTCGTCATAGAGCGCGTCGGGAGTAGCCGTAACGTACGACTTATCGTCGCCGACTTTTGAATAGCCGTTGTCGCCCTCGACAAATACAACCGTGCTGCCCATTGCTATTTCGGGAGCGCCCAAGGTATTGAAGCTGTAGCTGTACCAGGTCGTAGTGCCGTCAGCCGCCGTGAAGATTGCAGTGCCGCTGCCGTAAACTGCGTGACCCAAGCCGTCAAACGTCCAGCTTGTGCCGTTTGCCGCCGCGTAAACGCCCTTCCAGTCGTCGCAGTTTTCAGTGAGTACGCAGTTATAGTGCTCGTCGCCGAGAGTACTGCGCTGACTTATCTCCATCTCGTTCGTACCGCGCTTTCTGAACTCGGTTATAATTCTCTCGCCGTTGACCTCTCTCGTATATGAGAGCGTGCCCGCCGCGGGGTCGTAAACAAGCTTGAACTCGCCGCTGCCTTCACTGTAAGCCGCGCTTGCCGTAAAGTCACTGCCTATGTTGCCAATCGTTATCGTGCTGAGCTTACCGCTTGCGCCGTTAGCCTGCCCCGAAATTAGCCATTCGCCCTCTAAGCCCGTCTTAAACGCAAGCGTTACGCCGTTGAGCGTAAAGCCTTCGTTGCCCGCGGGTGTGAGAACCGCGCCGCCAACCGTTACGGTACCGTCGCCCGCCACGCTGTAAGAGAGCTTAGTGCCGTCTGAAACCGCAACCGTGCCGCCGATATAGCCCTTGCCGTCGAACGTATACGAAGTCTCGCCGTCGTAGAGCACAACTCCGTACCAGCTGTCGCTTCTTGCAAGCTCGTTAGCCGCAGCGTCCCCGAGCTTGAAGCTGATTCTGTTAGTATTTTCGTTATATGCTATGGAGTAGGTATTGCCGCCCACCGTCATACTGCCGCTTATTCTGTCCGCATTTAGGGTATACGTGCCGCTCAGCCGCGTACTGCCGCGCGTTATGGAAACTTCGGACGTGCCGTCGGCAGCTCTGCCGTTGAAAGTAACAGAGTCGATGCCGTCCGCAACGCTCATCCAAGTTCCCTTGAAGCTGTCGTAGCGGTAGAACGTTGCGTTCTGATAGTACCCTTCGTTGAAAAGCGAGTAGAACATACCGCTTGCAACGTCGCGTTTCGAGTCGAATACAATTTCGCCGTATTGTCTGTCGTTGACGTAAATTCTCAGTCTCGAACCGTCGTTGTCGGTAAATATATTGTACTGCGCGTCGATGTTGGATACGTTTTTGCCCGCATAGAGAATTGTCGAATAGCCGTAGCCGCTTTTGCCTATGCCCTCGAATGTAACTTCGATTCTCTCCCTGTCGGTGTACATATACCAACTGCCCGTAAAGCCGTCGTCAAGATAGTACGTTTCGCCGTTGATGACGAGGAAGCCCTCCTGATTGAAAGAAGCTTCGTAATTGCCGTCCGCCGTCGTAAAGACTGCGCTGTCGCCGTTTACCGTGAAGTCGACGGTCTGCGGCGCGCCGCTTCCTGCGTAGGTCACTTTATTATTGCCGTCGAAGGCAAAGCTGATTTGCGAGTTTGCGCTCTTCTTCCAAACGCCGCTGAAAACGTTCTTTGCGCTGACTTTAACGCCGTTTACCGTATCTATAACGCCGCTCACGACCGTCGCTGTCCATTCGCCGCCGCCGATAGCCATTAAAATCTCGCCGTTATCGCCCTCTTCATAGGTAAATTCCTGTCTGGCGCCCGTTGCAGAGATGTAAACGCCCGAGCCGTCCTCCGAGAATAAGTATGCCGCGCCGTTTGCCGCAAAATATTCGCCGTAGGTAAAGCCGTCTATTGCCGAAACTGCGGTGAGCGTAATGCTTGTGTTTATCGTAATCTGATTTTCCGTAGTCGAATTTTCAACGTCCAAAATCTGTATTATGCCCGAGAGAGTAAGCACGTTATCCGTCTTGACGCCCTCTACGGTGAAGTAAGCGTTATTAACTTCGGCTATCGTGTAGAGCAAATCGGCAAAATTGCTGTTATAAACGGTAATCTTTTCGCCGTTATACGAGTATGTGCCCGAGAAGGTCATACCTCCGTCCCTTAGCAATATTCTGCCGTCGTCGGTCAAATCGAAATACGCGCCGACAGAGTACTCGGTTGCTTTCAGATAATATCTGCCGGCGATTTCCGAATAATCGGCAAAGCCGACGTAGACGGTCGTCTGCGCCGCTACGGGAACAAAGCCGTAGGGAACTTTTTGCGTCAGTTCTTTATCGAAATAATAGCCCCAACTGCGCCCGCTCTGCGCCGTAACGTACTCGGGCATTGCGTTGTTATTTGCCGTATACCAATTATACATAGGGAAGAACGTGTCCGTTATAGACCTTTCGTAGCTCTCCACGTCCGCATCGTTCGCCGTCTTTATATTTATTGTGAGCCTGCGCGCCGCTTCGGATACCTTGATAGCAGGTAATTTCGCGCTGAAATCCCAATCGTTTTCCGACCAGCCCATTCCCGTGAACACCGCCGCCGTATCGCTTGCCCCCATAACGACGCTGTTATGGACGATGACCTCGGCGGAGTCTACAACGAGCTCGCCTGCGGCGTCCTTACCGCCTACAAAGTCGTCGGTATTCTGATATTTCGTGCCGTTAACGCTTGACGCGGTCAATCTGCCGTGCGCCGCATAGCAGCCCGTAATTACGCTGTCCGTCTCCGCAAAGCCCGCAATGCCGCCCGCATAGGCTACTTTATAACTTTCGGTAACGTTGGCTAACGATACTCCGTTATACGCTGAAATTGCCGACGTGGAATAGCAGTTGCTTACGGAGGAAAATCTGCCGAGCGTACCTACGATACCGCCGGCGTGCATAGCGCCCGAAATATCGCCCGCAGAATGGCAGTTGACGACGTATGCGATTGAGCTTAAATCGGCGGAAATGAGATAGCCGACAATACCGCCCGCCGAACGGGGGCTGCCCGTACCGTCGAGAATAACGTCCGTAGACGACGATGCGACGAACGCGTTGTAGTTAGACTGCGAATTTGCGCCGACGCCGTAAGCCGCCTGCATAATTCCGACAAGTCCGCCCATAAAAATAGATTGACGGTTATCGCCGATAGCAATAATCTCTCCGTCCGTAGCGTGGCAGTTTGTAATCTGCACGCCGATGCCGAAGCCGACAAGCGAGCCTACCAGAGAAGCCGCTCCCGCTTCACCAGTGTGAACCGTAACTTCGTAATCTTTAAGCGTGAGGTTTTTAATTACCGCAGGCGCGCCGTCCGTACCGACCGAAGGCACAACGCTGCCGAAAAGTCCGACGTAGGGAAGATATTCTTGCGCAAAGCTTTCCTGATCGTAAACCTCGTCCGTTATATAGAAATTGGAAATAGTATGACCGTTGCCGTCGAACTCACCCGCAAAGACGGACGAATCGGTCGAAGAGTCGCCTATAACGTACAGCTGCTCACCCTTCATATCTATATCGTTCATAAGCTTGTAATGCGCAATGTTATAGGAGGAGCTGTAAGACGAATTGACAAGCGCCGCAATATAGAAAAGGTCGATAGGGCGGGAAATGAGGTAAGGATTTTCCGCCGTGCCTGTTCCGCATTTCTCTATGCGGGAAGCCGCGGTAAAGCCGTCCTCTTCAACGACGCCCTGAACGCCTATCGTGTTGTTCGCCGTTATATCCTCGGCAGAAACCGTGTAGGAATAGACGTTATTGTCATCGGGCTCGCCGTCGGGCACTAACACCTGAGAGCCGATAACAACACTGAACCCGGGGAGATAGTACACGCTGGGCTTAAGCTTGAATTTCAGGTCTTCGCCCACCGTTACTTTGACTTCGTCCCCGAGAGGCTCGCCGTTCTCGTCGAAATACTCTATTCTGCGTTCCTCGTCGTAATATCCGCCCGAAGAAAGCACGCGCTCCGTCTTTAACAGAGTTATAGTGTATTGCGTGCTCAGTCCGCTCGCCGCGACGGTAGTGTCCTTGGATATAGTAAAGGAATATATGTTGTCCGCGCCGGGAGCGATAGGGTCGCCGTTTACCGTAATTACGGGGTCGCCCACGGCGTTGTCGGTTTTGAGAATGGAGAAGCGCACCTCTACGCCCTCCTTAACCTTATTGCCGCTGATAAACGAATCACCGTTTTCGTCGGGCTCGTCCAGATCGCCGTGCATAATGTATTCAAGCCCTTCGCCCTCGAACGTGAGAGTGTAGTAATCGGGCGCGCTTGCACAGGCGGCAGCTCCGCCAAGACACGAAACGCCTGCGGTAACAATAACGCCAACCAACAATTTTTTGAATTTATTCATAATTTATTCTCCGTTGAACAACCTGCAAAAATAGCTTTTTTTTACTGAAAAATTATCTGAAAAAACATTGAAACCTGACAAAAGCAGATTGTAACCCTATTTTTTCATTCTAATCTATCTTATCATATCCGCTTGCATAATGCAAAATAATATAACCCTCTTACAACAATAATTTTATATAAAAATTACTTATACTTTACTTAAAAAGGCGTTACTAACATATTTTATGCAAAATTTGACTGCATAAACGTATATTTATCAATAACCGACCGTTAAATTTTTCATCTTCGGAGCAATCTCTGCCGTCGCTCCGCGCCACTTTTGTTACGAGCCGCAAGGAAAATAACAAAAAGTCGGGACTCCGTAACGGCTTCCCGACTTTCTATTTAATTTGACTGTTTAATTCTGATTTGGATTTTGTTCGTCCATTTGCGTAAACTGCATTATAAACTACATTATTAATATATATATATGATTTACAGCTTTACGAAAAGCTCTTCCGCTTCGGGCAGAGAAACGGACTGTCGGGAGCATACGGCTATCCTGTATCCATGCAACCCGCAATATTCGTAAACGTGCCATTTTTCAGCCGATTGCGGGTCGTCGATTTCGGCGCTCTCTCCCGAAAAGCGTACGCTGAACGAGGCGAGCGAACGGTTGAGCCCTATACCTAGCGCCTTTAAATAGCTCTCCTTAGCCGCCCATATGCGGTAAAAGAGCTCTTCCGCACCCTCACCCGCGCTTTCGACCGCCTCCCGCTCCTCCTCGGAATAGAAGCGACGGGCGACGCGCAAATCGGCGGGTTTAATCTGCTGAATATCGCACCCCACCTCGCCGTCGGACACAGCAACCGCCGTGTAGTCGCCGGAATGAGAGAGATTGAAGTACAGCCCGTCGGGCTCGACAAGGCAGTTCTTTCCGTACTTCCCGCGCCCCTGTTTTATAATTCCGTTATAGCCGCACTCTTTAAGCGCAAGCGGCAGAATTACGCCCGCGGCAAGACTTCGGTTTTTCGCCTCGCGTGAGGCAAGCGCGGATATCTTAGCCCTGCGCTCCCCGTCCGCGGCCGCAAAAAATTTTTCAAACAATCCGTCGTCGTTGAAAACATTGTTATTTATCACAAATAATCTGAGCATATAAAAACCTTAAACAGTCTACGGGATAAGCCGCCGGCTGAAAAAACATTCCCCAATCATTTTATCTTCCCGAGAAATGAAAAATATTTTCACAATCGCCACGTTTATTGCCGCTCGGCTTGTAACGTAAAAAGTTTTGCGTAGTAGCCGCCGTTGCCGATTAGCTGTGAGTGCGTGCCGCTCTCCGTAATTTCGCCGTGCTGCATAACGATGATATTGTCTGCGTTCTTTATGGTGGACAGCCTGTGAGCACACACGAGCATTGTGCCTATACTGCGCATTCTGTCCAGACTGCCCTTTATAAGCACCTCCGTTTCGGTGTCGATATTAGCCGTCGCTTCGTCCAGAATTAAAATGCTCGGCTTATGCAACACCGTGCGTGCAAAAGACAGTAGCTGCCGTTGCCCCTGCGAAAGATTTTCCCCGCGCTCGCTCAGCTCCTGCCCCAAGCCGTCCTGTCCTGTTACGAAGCTGTCGGCGTTGACGTAACGGCAAGCCTCCCATATCTGCTCTTCGGTAAACGAACCGTCGCCGAGCGTGAGGTTGTCCCGTATTGTGCCGCTGAACAGAAACACGTCCTGCAACATCTGCCCGATTGCGCGGCGCAGGCTCTTGACCTTTATCTTTTTGACGTCTATGCCGTCTATTAAAATCTGCCCCTTCTGCACCTCGTAGTTGCGGACGATGAGCGAGAGTATCGTGCTCTTGCCCGCGCCCGTAGCCCCGACGAACGCGCACGTCTGCCCCGCTCCGACCCTGAACGACACGTCCTTTAATATCCAGTCCTCGCCCTCGTAGGCAAACCACACGTTTTTAAATTCGATATCGCCCCTGAACTCCCGCAAGTCAACCGCGTCCGCGCCGTCGCAAATCGCGGGCTGAATATCGAGCAAGAAGAACAGCCTTTCGGCGGCGGTAAACGCCTTTTGCAGATTGTTGAGCTGATCCGCGAGGTTTTGCACGGGGTTGAAGAAGCGCGACAGATAGAGATAAAACGCGACAATCATTGCCGGGCTCAGCCCGAAGCCCACGCCGAGGTAAAAGGTAACGGCGATTGCAAGCACTGAAATAAAGGTGATGAGCGGACGGTATATGCCGAAAGCTATGACTACCTTGTAACGCGACTTGCGCAGGTTTTCGTTTTTAAGAATAAATTCGAGCTGTTTGAACTTCTGACGGTTGAAGATATGTATAATCTTCATTCCCGACAGATTTTCGTTGAGGTAGGCGTTGAGCTCGGATATGTATTGCCTTTCCTTGCGGAAGAGCGCGCCTATCACCTTGCCGAACCCGAACGATATCGCCGCAACCGCCGCGATAAAGACGAGCATTACGAGCGACAGCTGCCAGCTTATGTACAGCATCATACCGTACACGCCTACGATAGTCAGCAGATTTTTTATGACCTTTACTATGACCTCGGAAAAGAGGTCGGAGAGGGAAGCGGTGTATGAGGCAACCCTTGTGACGAGCGAGCCGACGGGCATTTTATCGAGCTGACCGTGCGACAGGCTCTGAATGTGCCCGAACACCTCCATACGGATATTTGCGACAATGCTCTGCCCCGCCTTCTGCAACAGCATCGAGAGCACATACAGCACAATCTGATTGACCGCGCCGATTGCAACGTAGCCGACTGCCAGCCCTATAATAAAATTAAGGTTGACCGAATTTGACTGCAAGCTGTCGGTTGCCGAGCTGACGAACAGCGGCATAACGATATCGAAAGCCACGTTTAAAACTATGAGCGCCAGCGCAACTATAAAGCGGGGAAGCTGAGGCTTTAAATATCTGAAAGTGCGCTTTAAGGTTACTTTGAGCGGCATGGGCTTCTCGCCCGTCAAAAGGTTGTTATCCCGCATTGCCTGCCGCCCCCTTTACTTCGTCTTCGAGCGCCTGCAAACGCACCATTTTTTGATACGTGGGCGAAATTTCCGAAAGCTGTGCGGGAGAGCCGAACGCCTCGACGCAGCCGTCGTTCATAACTATAATTTTATCGAAGCGCGCAACCGTGCTCACGCGGGAAGCGACGACGATAGTTGTCTTGCCCTTGCGTTCGCGGGCAATGTTGGCGAGTATTGTTTCCTCCGTCCTGACGTCCACCGCCGAAACGCTGTCGTCGAGAATGAGAACGGGCGCGTCGGCAAGATATGCTCGGGCAATGGCAACGCGCTGTTTCTGCCCGCCCGAAAGAGTTACGCCGCGCTCGCCGCAGACCGTTCCGTACCCCTCCTTAAACCCGTCTATATCCGTGCTAAGACAGGCAAAATCAGCCGCTCGCCGCACCATATCAGGGGGGCAATCGTCCTGCGAGAAGCCTATATTGCCCGAAAGCGTATCGCTGAAAAGGAAGTTATCCTGCGGGGCGCAGGCAACCGCGCGGCGTACGCTGTCGGTGTCGCAAGCCGTCAGGTCATAGCCGTCGATAAACACTCCGCCGCTCTGCATAGGGTACAACTTTAACAGACTGTTTACAAGCGTGCTCTTGCCGCTGCCCACTTTTCCCACTACTCCAACCGTTTCACCCGCGCATATGTCGAGGGTAACGCCTTTGAGAACGGGCTTTTCGCAGTCGGGATAGGTGAACGAAAAGTCTTTGAAGCTGACCGCTCCGCCGACGTTTTTAAGCACGGTAGCGTTTGCGGGGCTTACGTCCTCCCTTTCGTCGAGGAACGCCGACACTCTTTTAAGCGACGCCTTTGCGCGCGAGCGCATTGATATGATTTGCCCGAGCGCCATCATAGGCCAGATCATCGTGTCGAAATAGCCCAGAAAGGTAACGAGCCCGCCCGCCGACATATCGACCGTATGCGAGAAAATTACGGCGGGATTGCCCGTAACGGAGCAATAGACGAAGTAGCCGCCGACGCCGAGAATTATTGCTGTTATGAGCGCGATTATCAGTGAAATTATACAGTCGAACACGACGGTTATACGGGCGTAGGAAAGGTTGGCGTTTTTGTTTTTGCGCACGATTTTGGCAAATTCGTGCAGACGGCGCGTTTCGCCGACGAACGCCTTTATCACCCTTATGCCCGTAAAGCTTTCGCGCGAGTAGTCATAGAGTTTATCGAACTCCTCCTGCCGTTCGCTCCATTTCGCCGCCTGAAATTTTTCGACGAGAGCGCCCCAGACGGCAATGAGCACGAGGGGCACGAAAACAATGAGCGACAAGACCCAATCGAGGCGAACCATTTTTACTATTACGAGCGCCGTCAGGAATACCGCGTCGAACAGCATAATAGTGCCCCAGCCCAAAAACTCTTCGATAGTTTCGAGGTCGGTGGTGAACCACGCCATAACCGTGCCGACCTTGGTAGTGCCGTAATATGACAGGGGCAAACGCTCGCTCTTGACGAACATCTGCCTGCGCAAACCCGCCTCCGTCTTTTGCGACGCGGCGAATATGGAAAGTCTCCACATTACCCTGCCGAGGAAGAGCACCGCCGCAACGACCAATACCCCCGCCACTATTTCGTTGAGTGCGGAGGTATCTACGCTGCCGCCGCCGAACAGGTCGACAAGCCTGCCGAGGTATTCGGGAATGAGCAACTGAAACAGGTCGACCGCCACAAGCCCGACTACCCCTATAAGGTACAGCCAGATATATTTGAGATAGTATTTGTTTAAGTATTTACCTAAAAGCATTTAAGTTTAACAGTGCGGGAATACGCAATCGCCGCTCATTATCGCTTTTTAATAACTATAACCCCGTCGGACTTAGGGTCGTCGCGTATAATTTCGCCTACCGACGGAACGGTTATCGTGCCCGTGTAGGGGTTTTTGATACTGTCGACACGGGTCGTTATTTCAGCCTGCGCTTCCGATTTCTCGAACGCGAGGTCGCACCCCTCCATTTTGCAGTTTATGAGTTTGAGTCCCGTGCAGTAACAGAACGGTTGAGTGCCAAGTATAGTGCAGTCAATGAGCGTGAGGTTGTGCGAATACCAGGCGAAGTACTCCCCCTTGATAACGCAGTTTTCAGCCGTGATATTGTTGCCGTGCCAGAACGCGTCCTTGGTGTCGAACGCGCACCCCTCGAACGTGGCGTTTTCTATGTACTGAAAGGAATATTTGCCCTTGAAATTGACGTTTTTAAAGGTTATGTTTTTGGAGCGCATCATAAAATATTCGCTGACCGCCGTGCAGTCGGTCATCTTTATGCCGTCAACCGACCAGCCGAATTCGGGCGAAATTATATCGCACCCGACAAGCTCCGCGTCCGCGCACTCCCTCAGCGCCTTAATGCCGTGCATTTTGCAATTCGATATGCGTATACGGTCGGAATACCACAGAGCCGCCCGACACAGCTCCGTCATTTCCGTATCGGTAATTTTAAGTCCGTGAACGTGCCAGAAAGGATAGCGGAGATTGCAGAAGCACTTTTCAATCTCGACGTCGGCGCACTCCTTCACCGCGCTCTCTCCGTCCGCAGGTCCATCGAACGAAACGTTTCTGACCAATATATTCTTACTGCCGTATAGCGCCCTCTCCTCGTCCAGCCTTACGTTTTCTATAATTTTTTTCACCTTTCGTACACCTTACCTTTTATGCTTGTGTATACGCATTATAAAGGCGATTATATATTTTGTCAAACAATTTTTCAATTACATTCGCCTGCATTCGCCCGTTACCGTGAGGCGGCGCGCGGCGCGCTGTTTCACGTCCGAAAAACCGTCCGAACGGCAATATTTCCGCACAAATCGCCAATTCCTTATTATAAACGGTCGAAAGCGTTTGACACAATAAAAATAAACGCTTAAAATAATAGGGTAAATATATACACATTCAGAGGGTAAGGGAATGGAACAGAGCGCAATTACGAAAAAATGGCAAAAGCTTTCCAAGAGGGTAATGCTTATAAGCATTGCGATAGGCTTGGCGATTTGCATTGCAATGTTCGTTATATTGGGCGTTTTTATGAACAGGAGAAGCACCTCGACAATGAACGAGGTCGGCGAGATGATGATGTCGGGCATAGGCAGGCAGTCGGTTATGCGCTACGAAGCGGTAATTGACCAGCGTACCGAAATGGTCGACGCCTTGCCCACCGTCTACACGTCCGAAACGGAAGACGTAAACGAAAAGCTCATTATCGCCGCCGAAGCCCGCGATTTCAACTACGTCGGCTTTATGGACGGCGAGGGCAACGTCGAAATGATAAAGGGCAACGAGCTCTCTATGAGAGATTTCGACTCGTTCCGAGATTCGCTTGTAGGCAAAAATAACCCGCCCGACACGAAAGTTGCCGTCGGCGACGATAAGCCGGACGGGAAAAAGGGCATTATTTTAATCGGCGTGCCTACCGTTGCCACCGACAAGCACCCCGACCGCAAGGGCTATAAAATGTCCAACGGTAACGAGAGCGCCGCTCTTCTGTGCGGACTTACCAACAGCACTATCGTCGAAATGCTCGAAGATAAGAACAGCGACCACTCCAACAACGAAAGGTTTGACACGCACATTATCCGTCAGGACGGAACGTTCGTAATGCGTTCGGGCAGCCATTCTCATCCCGATTACGCCGATTACTTCGAGCTGCTGAGGAATATGGATATGGCGAGCGCCGACGCCGACGCGCTGATTTCGCGGATGAAAGATAAGATGAAGCAGATGAACGAAGCTGCCGACAGCAAGAGCGAGGAGCTTATAACGTTCTCATCGGTCATCACCACCAAAACGGAGCGCAAGCATATTTACTGCGAACAGCTCGGGCATTCGGAATGGTATCTCGTAACCATAATGAATTACGACGACCTCGACTCTATAGTAGTCGGTCTTTCGGACACTTGGACGAGCTGGACTGTAGGCGCGTGCGCGGTTATCCTTGCCGTCGTCATTGCCATATTCGGCATTTACTACTATATGAACAAGCAGAACCTGAAACAGCTCGAAGAGGCGAGAATAACCGCCGAGGAAGCCAACAAGGCGAAGAGCGAATTCCTGTCGAATATGAGCCACGATATCCGTACGCCTATGAACGCCATCGTAGGTATGACGGCGATTGCCGTGGCTAACATAGACAACAAACAGCAGGTTGCCGACTGCCTTAAAAAGATTTCCCTTTCGAGCCGCCACCTTCTGGGTCTTATAAACGACGTGCTCGATATGTCCAAGATAGCCAGCGGCAAAATGACTTTGAATATGGAGCAGATTTCGCTGAGCGAAGTCATAGAGAGCATTGCGACAATCGTACAGCCGCAGATAAAGATAAAGAAGCAGAAATTCGACATTTTCGTGCACAACGTAGTCGCGGAAAACGTTTACTGCGACAGCGTGCGTTTAAATCAGGTGCTTTTAAATCTTCTGTCCAACGCCTACAAGTTCACGCCCGACGGAGGAACAATCGAGCTTTCGCTCTATCAGGAGGCTTCTCCCCTCGGCGACAGATTTATCCGCACTCACATTGAAGTTCAGGATAACGGCATAGGTATGAGCGAGGAGTTTAAAAGCAAGATTTTCGAATCGTTCACCCGCGAGGACCGCGCAAGAGTTAACAAGACAGAGGGCACGGGACTCGGTATGTCGATAACCAAGTATATAGTAGACGCGATGCACGGCGATATACAGGTTGAGAGCGAACAGGGCAAGGGCACGAAGTTCCACATCACAGTCGACCTTGAAATTGCCGTGACGGACGAAGTCGATATGATTTTACCGCCCTGGAAAATGCTTGTCGTTGACGACGACCAGATGCTGTGCGACACAACGGTAACTTCGCTCGGTGCAATCGGAGTCAAGGCGGAAGCGACGCTCGACGGCGAAACGGCAATAGATATGGCGGTAAAGGCGCACGACGACGGAAACGACTACGACGTAATTTTAATGGATTGGAAGCTGCCGGGCATAGACGGTATCGAAACGGCGCGCCGCCTGCACGCAAGACTTGAAAAGGATATCCCCATACTGCTTATCTCGGCGTACGATTGGTCGGAAATCGAGAACGAAGCGCGCGAGGCGGGCATAAGCGGATTTATTTCCAAGCCGCTGTTTAAGTCAACGCTGTTCTACGGATTGCACCAATTCACCGATTCGGTTGTCGCCTCGGGAGAAGCAAACGCCACCCCCGCCAAAAAGGAATTCAACCTCGAAGGCAAGCGCATTCTTATTGCCGAGGACAACGATTTGAATTGGGAGATTGCCCAGGCGCTTTTGACGAGCGTCGGACTGCAAGTCGAGCACGCCGAAAACGGTCAGCTCTGCGTGGATATGTTGCTCGCTTCCAAACCCAGAACGTACGACGCCATTCTTATGGACATTCGTATGCCCGTTATGAACGGACTCGAAGCGACAAAGGTAATAAGAGGCTTGAAGAAAGGATACAGGGAAATACCCATTATTGCAATGACTGCGGACGCATTCTCCGAGGACGTGCAGAAGTGCCTCGAAGCGGGTATGAACGCCCATATCTCAAAGCCTATCGACATAGAAATCGTAAAGGCTACGCTCGCCAAATTCATAAGCGCAAACGAATAAACCGAAAACTTAATAACGCGCCCGCGCGGAAATTCTTCCGCGCGGGCGCGTTTATTTTAAGTAAAATTTAATAGCTCTCGAATTGGCTGTTGTACAGTTTATAGTACGCGCCGCGCAAGCCCGTCCTGCGATATCCCCTCGTTGTTGGACACGGCAAGCAGATACTTCGCCTGATATCCCGTAACCCCCGCCCTGCACAAATCGCCGTCGCGATACAGCGCCGCTCCCTGCGCAAGCATAGAAATGTTTTTGGAAAACGAAGCCATAGCATACTCCCCCGCCGCCCGCCTCTCCCGCTTAAAGCTAAAAGTCAACGCGGCTCAACGATTTAAATAGTTGCGGTCGCAACCGTTTGTATTATAATACGGCAAAACGGGCTCGTTAAGCGCATAAAAGACAAATTTCTACGCATAAAACCGTTCAGGACTTTTTATTTTCTTGCAAAAGCTTGTCCGTATAATTATAATATTATATGTAAAAAATTAATAAGGAGTTAAAGAATGTTTTTAAACTTACTTGACACAGTAGCCGACGCTCCCGCAACGGGCGACGCGGCGGCAGGGGCGGCAGAGGCAAGCTCGAAGGGTATCAATTGGAGCGCAGTGTTGGACGCGGTTGTAGATTGGATTACTCACACGGGCATCAAGCTGTTAATAGCAATCGTATTAATGATTATATCGTTTGCGATTATCAACGGCGTAACTAAGAAGATTTACAAAAGTCTGCAAAAGAAAAAGGCTGACGAAACGCTGTCGCGCGTGGGCACGCAGTCGGCGAGAATTATCCTTAAAGTTCTCGTACTTATCTGCTTAATCGGCTACGTAGGCATTGAAACGGCGTCCATTTCGGCGGTAGTCGCTTCCATAGGCGTAGGCATTTCGCTTGCCGTGCAGGGCACTTTGTCAAACTTTGCGGGCGGTGTGATTATAATTATTATGCGCCCCTTCAAAATCGGCGATTACATAACTTCCAACGGTCAGGAGGGCACGGTCGAGGACATAAAGCTGTTCTATACGCATATCGTAACTACCGACAACAAGGCGGTCGTTATACCCAACGGCAGTCTTGCAAACAACGTTATCGTAAACGCCTCGGCAAAGGATACGCGCCGCGTGGATATAACGGCTTCCGTCGCTTACGGCACGGATGTAGCTATGGTTAAAGAGCTTGTCAAAAAGGTATGCGCGGAGAACGAACTCGTATTCAAAGACCCCGCTCCCTTTGTAGAAATGGCGGAGATGAACGACAGCTCGCTTGATTTTACGGTGCGCGTATGGTGTAACCGCCCCGACTATTGGACGGTTAAGTTTGCGCTCCTGGACGCTATATTAAAGGCGTTTGACGAGAACGGCATAGAAGTACCGTTCAATCAGCTCGACGTGCACGTCAGAAACGATGAAGCAGCAATTGAAAATAAAGCCGCTAAGGCTAAATAAGGAGGAATATCATTATGGCAGATGAAGAAAAGAAGGAAGGACAGACCGAGGAGAAAAAGGAAGGCAAAATTTCGGGCTTCTTCAAAAAGGTGGGCAAAAAGCTTGACGACGCTACTTACGATATACGTTTACAGAGCGAATTTGACAGGACGCACAAAAAGTACACGGTTTATGCGGGCACGTCCCTGCTTGCCCCCTCTCCCGAAATTGCGGTTGAGGAGCACCTCGACGAAAACTATTTGCTGACCATTGACGACGACGAACAGATTGCCGCGGGAAATCTTATAGAGGACGGGGAAACGGGCGACGTTATGCACATTGCCGCCGTCGAGAAGGCAACGCTTACGGTAGAGTTCGAGGGCAAGAGCAACGAAAAACCCGCGCTTAAAATCTTCCTCGGCGAAATGGCGCAGAAGGTCGACGTAATAAAGGTAGGCAACGACTTCTATCTCAAATAAACCTATTCGATTTATCAATATTAAACACAAAAAAAGAGGCTATGCCTCTTTTTTATTTTTAAATTGTTTTTTACACAATAAAAATTCAATACGTTTACTGATAGATAACAGCCGATTTAGCTTACACGTCAGTCGTCGGGGTCGATTAAGTCGGCGTGCGCGGGCGCTTCCTTTACGCCCTTATACAGAACCTTTAACAGTATAGGCGTGAGTATGGACGAAGCTAAAATAAGCAAGACGGTCATAATCATAAATTCGTTGCCGAGCGCGTTCGCCCCGAGAGCCGTCGCCGTAACGGTCTGAGTGACTATAAGCGCAACCTCTCCCCTCGCCATCATTCCGACGCCGCCGATTGCGCTCTCCCGCCAGCTGTACCTGAACGCCTTAAAGGTCAGCCCGCAACCGATAATCTTACCCGCCAACCCCGCTATCACGGCAACCAGCGCGAACAGCAGAATTTTGGGGTCGATATGGGCAAACGTAATAGAGGATATGCCTATGTTGGCAAAGAACACGGGAGCGAACAGCGTCGAAGCCTCCACGTCGACGTTTTTATCAATGTACACGCTTGCGCGGTGGTCGGTCGAGAGCACTATGCCCGCAAGGAACGCGCCCGTTATGTCCGCAACGCCGAAAACCTTTTCAGCGAGCCAGCTGTAACCGAACACTACAACCAACGAATATATTGACAGTCTGTACTTGTTCGGCCAACGCTTATCCAGCCACTTGAACGCCTTTGACACAACCCAGCCGAGCGCAATCGCCACGACGAAGAACGCAACTATCATTATAATAGTGCCGTAGGGCGTAGACTTGAACGCCTCGAAAGCGTTCATATTCTCCTGTTGCGCACCGCTCTTTGCAAAGCCCGTGACGAGCGACAGCAGCACGATGCCGATAACGTCGTCGATAATAGCGGCTGAAACCAAAGTCGTGCCGAGCTTCGTATTGATTTTGCCGAGCTCTTTGAGTACCGACACGGTGATCGCGACGGACGTCGCAGTAAGGATTGTGCCGATAAACAGACAGCGGTACAGATTTTCAACGCCCAGCCCGATATTGCCGAACGGGAGCGATACAAGAAAACCGAGCAAAAGCGGAACGGCAACTCCCGCAAGAGCCACCAGCGCGCTTGCAATACCCGTGTTTTTCAAGTCCCTGATATTGGTTTCAAGCCCCGCGCAGAACATTAAGAACAGCACGCCTATTTTCGAAAAGATTTCAAGCCCGTCGTTTCCCTTTTCAATCTCGAAAAGCGAGTAATAGCCGTTACCCTCGAACCCTATGATTGAAAAGCCGCAGAAATCGCCGAATATAGCAGGTCCTACTATTATGCCCGCTATAATATATCCCAAAACCTGCGGCAGTCCGAAGTGACGGAAAATAAGCCCAAGCGATTTCGTTGAAAATAAGATTATTGCCAGCACGGCAACGAAGCCCACGGCGTCATTAACCTCGATTAGACACATAACTTTCTGTTTTTCTCCGATAAAATGTAATTCGTTTATATTATATCAACATTTTTTTTAAATGGTTAGCGTTTCACTATTATATAATCAAATTTTTTTACGGTAAGTGAAAATAATTTCACAAAAAATTTTTAAAAAAGGTATTGACATAAAAAAATTATGTGCTATACTTAAAGTACAAAAAGAAAATAACTTACAGAAAATGTTAGCTAGCAACATTAATAAAGGAGTAAGCTATTATGAAATACAAGTAGCGGCGAAAGCCGGACAAGGTTTTTCGTAAAAATTAAAAAAGTATCTACGTTGCACCCGAGCGGGTAGCTTATGGCAACCGCCCGTAAAGAAATACCAAACTGCGAGTCTTGCAAAAGGAGAGTGCTTATGAGAAAGCTGTTTTGCAGAACTAACGAAGGCAAAGTGAGGTAAGGTCCGATGTACGAATTTGAGGGCGGAATCTGAAATCCAAGCGGTAGATTTACAGTAACTGCGTTGGCGCAAACGCGGTTGCGCGGGTCATAACCCAACAGGCATTATTAGCCCGCAGGACGTGATTCCCATATCTAAAACTAAATAAAAAATTCACCCCGTGCGACGTATTGCGCGGGGTTTATTAATGCCGCCTGCCCCTCGCCCTTTCGTATTCCGTCAAAGGTCTGCCGTATGCGGATGCGCTTCTTATCTATAAATTATATCAGTCGGTTATACCGCCCTCCAACTCGTCGAGGGTCAGATAAAAGCTCTGAATAAAGTGTTCCATAAAGTACTCCACCTCGGGCATATTGCGTGAGTGCAAGTCGGCTTCTATGCTCTTTTTCGCCTTTTCGAACTCGGTATTGCCGCAACGGTGCTCTTCCAGACACTTGATATATGCGGCAAGCCTGTCCGCCGCCTTTACTGTTTTGTATTCCGCGCTCTGAGCGTCGGGCAAAACGTAACGTTCGATTTCCCCGCGCATTTCTTCGGGCAGCATAGCGATAAGCTTTTCGCACGCCTTGTCCTCCAAGCTTTTATACGCGCCGTGAATGGAGTTATTGAAGTACTTTATGGGAGTGGGCAAATCGCCCGTCATAACCTCGCTGCACTCGTGATAGACCGCGTACATAACGCACTTTTCGGCGTTTACCGTTCCCCCGTACACCTTATTATTTATAACAGCCAAAGCGTGAGCGAGCATTGCGACCTGTTGCGAATGCTCCATTATGTTTTCGTCGCGAACCGACCGCATAAGCGACCAGCGGCGGATATATTTCATTCTGTCCATAAAAGCGTAAAAATTATAGGGCATAGAGCGCCTCCACTCATTTTTTTATATTATAATACAAACTTTGATAAAATTCAATTGACTTAACGCGCGTTTGCTAATATAATTTAAACGTCGGCGGAAAAATCGCCGAAAAAAAATTAAATAACCGTCGGGGGTGTCTGCAAAATTCCACTTATTGCAGGCTGAGATTATACCCTTTGAATCGGCAACGTAATGGTTGAGCGATAGCACAAAAGATGTGATTTCTTTGCGCCCCGAAAAAATTCTTTTTCGGGGCGCTTAATTTTACGGCGGTTAAGGAGGTTTTATGTTTCTTTCTTCCCTTTTATCTTCTTATCACGACCGTATCGAAGTCGACGGTAAGAAATACTATCTGTACGAAGACGTATGGACGGACTACGCAAAGAGCTCGCACGCAACGACGTTTTTATACGTCGCGCTTGCCCTTGCCGTCGTACTCATCGCCATAGGCGTCTTCGTAAAATTAAAGAAGCCCGACAGCTTTGCCGCTTTTGTCAAGACGGCGGCGGTAATCGCGGTTTCGTTTGCAATCACCGTAATTATCACAATGCTCTCGCTCGGATTTGAAAAAATTTCCGAAAAGGGTCTGTGGAAAGAGCAGATGATTGAGCTCGTGCCTCCCTTGGTACTCGCCGCGACAATCGTCTTAGGCATAATCGCAAGCTACGTTGCAAGCCTGTTCGACAAAAAGGCGTTTAAAATTACGCTGATTGTTTGCCTGTCCGTCATAGCGGCGGCTCTTATAGCCACGGTGGTTTGCCTTATCGTGTACTATTCGAGAGCCATTGACGGCGACGGCTACTACAACGACTACGTGACCGATTGGGAAACGGGCGAGCACCTCGACAACAAGGTAAATCAGCTCGTGCTCTACCTCTCGGCGGCGGCGCTGATTGCCGTTGCGGTTGCCGCGGCGTTTGTCGTAGACAGAAAGAACAAGACGCCGTTCGACAGCCGTTGTATTGCCTTTGCGGGCATAACGATTGCGCTTTCGTTCGCTCTGTCTTATATTAAATTCTGGGAAATGCCGCAGGGAGGCTCTATAACGCTTGCTTCACTCCTGCCCGTAATGCTGTTTGCATACATATACGGTCCGAAAAAAGGACTGTTAGCGGGCTTTGTTTACGGCATTCTTCAAGCCGTACAGGACGCGTACATAATACACCCCGCGCAATTTTTGCTCGACTACCCGATAGCCTTTGCTATGATTGCCTTTGCGGGCGTATTTGCAAACGTCAAGGCGCTTGATAAAGTACCGCAGGTAAAATTTGCTTTGGGAGCTGTACTTGCGGGCGCTCTACGCTTCTTCTCGCACGTGCTTTCGGGAGTGTTCGCGTTCAGCGCTTACGCCATAGACAGCGGCGCTACCAACTATTGGGTTTACAGCTTGGCGTACAACTCGTTCGTATTCGTCGACCTCGTGCTCGTCGTAGTCGTGGGAGCCATACTGTTCTCGTCAAAAGCCTTCAACTCAAAGCTCAATTCTTTTAAAAAGGTAAAGGTACAGGCGACCGCCGCGGCAGAAACTTCCGCGCAGCTCACCGTCACCGACGAGGCGGCTGCAAACGAACCGCTGAACAAAAGTCTTTAAACAATTATAAATTCAACCCGCCCGTCGTCAGACGAGCGGGTTATTTTTTTAAAAGACGGAAGATATTTTAACAACGGGCAAATTGCAGAATATCCACCAGAACGGCAAACCCGAGGATAAGCACGAAGCCTATCGCGTGAATTACAGCCTCAACCTTGCGCGGCACAGGCTTGCGGAATATCCACTCTATAAGGCAGAAAATTACTTTACTGCCGTCCAGCGCGGGTATAGGCAACAGATTGAACACGGCGAGGTTTACGCCTATATAAGCCGCGACTTGCAAAAAGCTCTGTACGCCCTGCGCCGCCATCTGCCCCGTAAGCCTTATCGTAGTTATCGGGCCGCCCATCGCGCTCAGCCCCAGATTACCCGTAAGTAGTTCGCCGAGCACTCTGAATATCGCGCCCGCCGTTTTAAACGAATAGGCGAAAGACCGCCCGACCGTACTAAAAAACGAAAAGCGGCAGTTTTCCGAGGTTACGCACCAATAGAGGTTGCCGTCCTCGCCCTCGTACGTGTCAGAGCCGAGAGCGCGCCAAAGCTTGCTTATCTCCGACGAATTTTTGAAATTGCAGTCCGAGCGAAGCACGACGTCGGCTTTTACTCTCTCCCCGCCGCGAATGAGGTCGAAGCTGACGGTATCGCCCGCGCTCTTGCCCTTTAATGCGTAAATGAGGTCCGCCGCGGAGTAAACTCCGACGCCCTCCGTTCCCAATATGATATCGTTCTCCGCCAAGCTGTATTCTACGGCGTACTGTTCGCTCTCGGCTATCGCGCCCATTTTATAGCACGGCTGACCGAACGCAAAGAAGCCGATAAGTATGAGGACGAGCGCCAGAAGGTAGTTCATAAGAGCGCCGCTTATAAGAACGATTATCCTTTTCCAGGGCGCTTTGTTGTTGAATGAGTCGGGGTCGTTTTCCTCCTCGTCCTCGCCCTCGAACGCGCAGAAGCCGCCGAGAGGAAAGGCGCGCAAAGAAAACAGCGTGCCGTGCTTTTTACCCTTGCGCTTAAAGAGCTTGGGTCCGAAGCCTATGGCAAACTCGTTTATCTTGAAGCCCAAAATTCTGCCTGCAACGAAGTGCCCGAACTCGTGCACGCAGATCATAGCGAGAAGTATTAAAATCGCAAGCAGAACGGATAGTACTATGCCGCCCGCCCCATTTACCAACAAGTTAGACATTTACACCTTTTACTTTATTATTTTACAGGCTCGGAGAGCCGCCTCACGCGAACGCGCGTCAATTTCAGATAGCTGTCCGTAGCTTTCGACGCGCCCGTTCGCCGTAGCCGAAACCACCGTTTCCGCAACCTTGAATATATCCGTATAGCCTATCCTGCCGCACAAAAATTCGTTGACGGCAATTTCGCTGGCGGCATTGAGCGCCGTGGGCAGTACGCCGCCCGCCTCACCGCAGGAAAGCGCCAGATCGTAAAGCGGATAATCCTTGCGTATAAGCGGCTGAAATCCGAGGCTCAACGCCTGCGCAAAATCCAACTGCCGCAAACTGCAATCGCATCTCCCGGGATAGGTTAGCGCAAGCTGTATAGGAAGCTCCATTGTCGGATATGACAGTTGCGCGAGCGTAGCCCCGTCCTTAAACTGCACCATAGAATGTACTATGCTCTGCGGGTGAATGACCGTGGCTATTTTTACATAGGGAGCGTTGAACAGGTGATGAGCCTCTATCACCTCGAAGCCCTTATTTAAAAGAGTTGCGCTGTCCACCGTAATTTTTGCGCCCATATTCCAGGTGGGATGAGCGAGAGCCTCCGCCGCCGTAACGTCCGACAGGCTCTCCCATTTTCTGCCGCGGAACGCGCCGCCGCTCGCCGTAATTACAAGTCTCTCAAAGCGCGCGGAGCGGTTGAACCCAAGGCACTGCCATATTGCGGAGTGCTCGCTGTCGACGGGCATAATCTCCTTTACGGCAGGCATAACGAGCTCGCCGCCGCACACCAGCGTTTCCTTATTGGCAAGCGCGAGAGGCAGACCGAGCTCTATCGCCTTTAAGCTGTATCCAAGCCCGGCAAAGCCGCCGCACGCAACGACCGCCACGTCCGCACCGCACTCCTCTATCGCCATCAGCGCGCCGTCGTCGCCCGTAAAGAACGTAGTTTCGGCGGGGATTTCGCCAAGACCTTGTGCCGCGCCCCCGTCCGTCAATGCGGCAAACTCGGGCTTGACGTTTTGAAGCTGTTCCGAAAAAAGCTTAGCAGACCCGCGCGCAACGAGAGCTACGAGCTTAAATTTGTCGGCGTTGCGGCGAACGACGTCGATTACCTGTCTGCCTATCGAGCCCGTACTGCCCACAAGAGCAATCTTCTTCATATCTATTATACCCTTTAAATTTCAATTAATGTCTTAAACTAACGAAAAAGGCGGCGCGAAGCCGCCTGTTAAAATTGTATTTTAAAACCGACAGCCGTTATATCAACATAAAGCAAACGACAATCGAAACGGTGGCGAAGAGCATACTGTCAAACCTGTCCAGAACGCCGCCGTGACCGGGCAAGATGTTGCCCATATCCTTTACGCCGCAACCGCGCTTTATCGCGCTTTCAAGCAAATCGCCCATCTGCGCGAGCAAGCCCGTGGGAAGCGCTATGAGAATGAGCACTACCACTTTGGGCAACGAGCCGTCGTAAACGAAGTCTACGCAGGGCGCGTATTCGCAGATTAACCAAGTAATTACAGCCGCCAGAATGCCGCCCAAAAAGCCGCCCACCGCGCCTATGACAGTCTTGTTGGGGCTTGTGTACGGAGCCAACTTTAACGGCAGCAATTTACCGAAAAGCTTGCCGAGCAAGAATGCGCCGACGTCGACAAAAGGCACTATCATAAACAGAAGGAGTATTGCGACCTCCGAATTTTCCATAAGATGATTGATATTAGGTCCTACGCACGCGAGCGCGCCGCAGTACAAAATGCACAGCTCGGCATACGCCGTACTCTTCAAATCGCTCCTCTCGTGGTCGAAAACCGTAAGAGCCGCCGCCGTCATTGCGCCGAGACTGCCTACCGCAAGTAACAGAACGAGAGCTATTCCTCCGGGCAAATCGGTCTTGCCTATCTTTATAGCGACCATTTTGCCGATTACAAACGCGGGAATGAGCAACGCGCAAGTGACTATTACGACTATACGCTGAGCCTTTGATATGCCGCCCGTAATCGCCGCGCCGCCCGTCGGTTCACCCTCTGAGGCGCGCTTGTGTTCGCCGAGAGCGCGGGTAAATTCGTAAGCTCCGATAACGGATATAGCCCAGAACAGCAAGTCCACGCCAATCGCTCCGTAATCCATTCCGTCCTGTACGGGTATGAGCAATTTCATAGCCAGCAGTCCCGCTATTACTATAACGTAGCAGACGCCGGTTATAAACCTCTTTTTCATCAACTAAACTCCTTTAATTCCTGCCGAAACGCCGTACGCGCCTTGAATATTCGGCTATTGCCCTCTCAAATTCGGCATTTGTAAAATCAGGAAATAACACGTCTGTAAAATACAGTTCGGCATAAGCCGCTTGCCATAGCAAAAAGTTGGAGAGCCTCAACTCTCCGCCCGTACGGATAATAAAATCGGGGTCGGGAATGCCGCGCGTGTCCAAAAGGCGGGAAAACTCCTCACCGCCGACGGCTAAACCGTCTTTGACCGCAGAGTTAACCGCGCGCAGAATTTCATTGCGCCCGCCGTAGCCAATCGCCATTATGAACGTAAAGTCGGCGCTTTCGGGCGATTTTTTTATCCCGTCCGAAATGAGCCTGCTCACGTCGTCGGGTAACAGCGACAAATCGCCGATTACCTTTAACGCCGCGCCGAGCGCAAGAAGCTTTTCCACGCAGTCGTTGAAACGCCTTCGCATAAGGTCGAACATCTTTCCGAGCTCTTCCTCGGGGCGTTGCAGATTTTCGGTGGAAAGCGCGTACACGGTAAGGTATTTTATGCCCATACTCTTCGCCTTTTCGGCAAGACCTACCATTCGGGTAAGCCCCGAGCCGTGTCCGTCGGTTGTAAGCAGTAAGCGTTTTTTCGCCCACCGCCTGTTGCCGTCCATTATAATCGCCGCGTGCACGGGCACGTTTTCTATCTCTTTTTTCGCCATAAAACCTTTACTATAATCAATAATTTATAATTATGATTATCAATTAAACCGTCATTATTTCTTTTTCCTTTGCGGAGACTGCCGCTTCCACCTTAGAAACGGCTTCGGAAACAAGCTTTTCGACTTCCTTTTCGCCGAGAGAGAACTCGTCCTCGGAAATCGACTTGTCGTTTTTGAGCTTCTTTAATCCGTCCATAGCCTCGCGGCGCACGTTACGCTGGGCAACCTTTGCGTCCTCGCCCATCTTCCTTATCTGCTTTACAAGGTCGCGGCGGCGTTCCTCGGTGAGTTCGGGGAAAACAAGCCTTATCACCTTGCCGTCGTTGGTGGGCGTAAGTCCGATATTTGAAACCTGAATAGCCTTTTCGATGCCCTTCAACGCCGACATATCCCAAGGGGCGATGACAAGGCATCTGCCCTCCTGCACGGAGACGTTTGCCATTTGCGTTACGGGCGTCATCGCGCCGTAGTAATCGACGGTTACTTTGTCGAGAATGTGCGGATTGGCGCGCCCCGCGCGGATAGCCGCGTAGTCCTCTTTGAGCACCGACACCGCCTTATCGAGCTTATCGTCGAGAATGAGTATTATTTCTTCAATCAATTCGTTTTCCATGGTTCTGTCTCCTGTTTTATTGATTTATATAATGTTGTGCAAATTTATCAGTGGTTATCTATAACCGTGCCGAGCTTTTCGCCGCAGACGACGCGCACAATCGAATTTTCTTCGTCAAGCCCGAAAGCTATTACGGGAATGTCGTTTTCCATACACATAGTTGCGGCTGTCGCGTCCATAGCCTTTATGCCGTTCTTGATTATGTCTATATAATTTATATGCTCGTACTTTTTAGCCGCGTGGTTGATTTTGGGGTCGCTGTCATAAATGCCGTCGATATTCTTCGCCATCATCAAAAGGTCGGCTTGAATTTCGCACGCGCGCTGAGCCGCCGCCGTATCCGTGGAGCAATAGGGATTGCCCGTGCCGCACGCCATTATTACAACTCTGCCCTTCTCGAAATGATGCAGAGCCTTGCGCAGAATATACGGCTCGGCAACCGAGGTCATTATAAGCGCCGTCTGCACTCTCGTAGGTATTCCGCGCTGTTCGAGGGCGTCCATCATAGCCAACGAATTCATAACCGTCGCAAGCATACCCATATGGTCGGCAGTCGTTCGGTCCATCTTTTTGCCCTGCCTGCCGCGCCAGAAGTTGCCGCCGCCTATAACGAGCGCAATCTCAACGCCCATTTTTTTAATGGCTTCAATCTGATCGACAACGCCGCTTATAACGTTTTCGTTTAAGCCGTGCCCGTCCTTGCCCGCAAGCGCCTCTCCCGAGAGCTTTATCAACACCCTTTTGTATTTCGGTTGCATAACTCCTCCGCTTTATTTAGATTTCCACCGCCTAATTATACCATATGAGAAAAAGTAAAGCAATATAAATCGGCAAAAAATTTTAACAATGCTATAATATTGCAAAAGTTGACAAACTGTCGGCAACGCAAAAAATAGTTGTTGCTAAACGTCGGATCGCGTATTATAATGTTGAGCTTTCCCCGCTCCCGACGCTTAGCTTTTCTTCTCTATAATTACTGTTATGCTGTTTTTTGCCTTGCTATATAAAAACGTATAGACGCCTGTCAACACCGCGCCGACAATAAATAAAGGCACAAGCACGGCGATACAGAAAAGGCATAGCCTGTCGCTATGCCTTAATTTTTTTATTTGCGTCTTATTAAATTCCCTATGGGTAACTACAAAATGCAAGGTTTTTTATTGTTTAATATTGTTTAGTTCTTCTTCATTGCTTCAACTTGCTTAGCAACTTCGTCCTGCAAGTTTTCCTGCTTCTTTTCGATGCCCTCGCCCATTTCCCAACGAACAAAACGCGTTACCTTGAACTTTTTGCCGATAACCTGTTCTACGGTCTGGCTGTCGTCCTTTACGAACGCCTGCTTCAAAAGGCAGTTTTCGGAATAGTATTTGCCGATTTTACCCATAACGATTTTCTCCAAAATCTCCTTGGGCTTCTTCGCGTTCTTTTCGTCGTTCTGCATCTGAACGAGCATAATCTCCTTTTCCTTCTCGATAACCTCGGCGGGAACTTCCTCCGCAGTTACGTAAGAGGGCTTGCTTGCGGCAATCTGCAAAGCTACGTCGTGCAACGTTTCCTCACTGCCTGCGGTGAAGTCAACGGCTTCAACCATAACGCCGACCTTACCGCCCATATGGATATAGGTTTCTACCTTGCCGCTCGTTTCGTAAATTTCAAATCTGCGGATAGCGATTTTTTCGCCGATAACCGCCGTTGCGCCCGTGATATAGTCCTTAACGGTTGCGCCTTCGAGGGGGCACGCGTTGAGCGCTTCGATATCGGCAGGCTTGTTTTCGGCTATAACCTTAGCCACAGCGTCAACTATGCCGTGGAACTTGTCGCCCTTGGAAACGAAATCGCTCTCGCAGTTGATTTCGAGGAGAACGCCCACGCCGCACTTAGCGCAAACGTACGCGCCTACTGCGCCCTCAGCCGCAATACGGCTCTCCTTTTTAACCGCCTTGGCAATGCCGCGCTCTCTCAAAAGCTCCGCCGCCTTCTCCATATCGCCGTCGGCGTCGGTCAAAGCCTTCTTGCAATCGAGCATGCCTGCTCCGCTCTTATCTCTCAAAGTCATTACGTCTTTTGCCGTAAATGCCATAATATTTATCTCCTTATACTCTTACTTAAACACTTTTTGCAATGCGGATTGCGCACAATCTCCAATCGCGCATTCCTTATTTCCGATTGACCGTTATTCAGCCTTGGACTCTTCGCTTGCCGCAACAACCTCTTCGATCGAGGTAGGCTCCTGAACGGGCTCTTCGGCTTCTTCCTCTACGGAATAAGCTTCGCCCTGATTAGCCTCTATAACCGCGTTGGCGATAACGCCCGCAATCAGCTTAACCGCACGGATAGCGTCGTCGTTGCCGGGGATTACGTAGTCGATTAAATCGGGATCGCAGTTGGTGTCGGTGATTGCTACGATGGGAATATTGAGCTTTCTTGCCTCAGCAACGGCTATGTCCTCGTTATTGGGGTCTACGATAAACATAACGCCGGGCATCTTTGTCATATCCCTTATACCGCCGAGGTTGGTCTGCAACTTGCCCATTTCCTCTTTAAGCTTAGCGACTTCCTTCTTAGGCAGAAGCTCGAACTCGCCGTTCTCTTCCATTTTTTCAAGCTTTACCATTCTCTCGATACGGGAGCGGATAGTCTTGAAGTTGGTCAGCGTGCCGCCGAGCCAACGGGAATTGATGTAGTACTGACCGCAACGCTCAGCCTCTTCTTTGATTGCGTCCTGCGCCTGCTTCTTCGTGCCGACGAAAAGAACGCTCTTGCCTTCCTTTACGGTTTCGCATACGAATTTGTACGCTTCCTCAACAAGTCCTACGGTGAGCTGCAAATCGATGATGTGAATGTCGTTGCGCGCCGCATAGATGTACTTGCTCATCTTGGGATTCCACTTTCTCGTCTGATGACCGAAGTGTACGCCGGCTTCGAGGAGCTGCTTCATAGTAATAACTGCCATATAAAACCTCCGTTAAACCTCCCCGTAAGCGCTTTTTTCAGGACTGATATGCGGAATTTGAAAAGATTTTTCCGCCACGGACAGCCCGCCCTACGGGTGTGAATTTTTATAGCCTTGATATTTTAGCAAAATTTTTCATATTTGTAAAGCGATTTTCGTGCGTATTTCATACACATTCGGCATTTCCGTTGACAAATCCGACGGCAATTAATAAAATATTTATCGGTTTTTGATAATAGCGATATTATAATATGATAAACCGCAGGGTGAATATGGGTAAGGTTGCCGTAATTACGGGCGCGACAAGCGGAATAGGACTTGCCGCGGCTAAGCTTTTCGTTAAAAAGGGATATACCGTTTACGGAGTTGCGCGCAAGCCGTACGGCGGCAACGACTTTAAATGTTTCAGCGCAGACGTATGCGATTACGCCGCAATGGACGGGATTTTTAATGAAATATTCGCCGCCGAAGGCGGTATTGACGTCTTTGTAAACAATGCGGGAATGGGAATTGCGGGCGCAATCGAAGAGAGCTCCGCTGAGTCAGTTGAAAAAATCGTCGGCGTAAACCTCGCTTCGGCTATGATTTTATGCGGAAAGGTTATTCCTCTTATGAAGGAACGCGGAGGAAGAATTATCAATATTTCGTCGGTCGGAGGTATAATGCCTCTGCCATATCAGGCGGCGTATTCAGCCACAAAGGCGGGCGTAGAAGTCTTTTCCCGCGCGCTTGCAAACGAGGTTAAGCCCTATAAAATAAAAGTGACCGCCGTATTGCCGGGCGACACTAAAACGGGATTTACCGCGGCGAGAATAACCGAGGGCGACAACGCCGCCGCTAAAAAGTCGGTGGAAAAAATGGCGCGCGACGAGAGCAAGGGCAAAAGTCCCGAATGCGTTGCCCGCGTAATTTACAGAGCGGCTGCCGCTAAACACCCGCCGTTGCGCGTTTGCGTAGGCTTAGTATCCAAGTTGGAAGTATTTATCTCCCGCCTTGTTACGGTCGGATTTTTAAACGCCGTATTGAACAAAATGTACGGCGGCAGATAATACCGTCACGCAAAAAAAAATACGGGCGGCTGATATCAGCCGCCCTCGAATATTAAAGTCCCCTCGGCGGCTTTATTCCGCGTCGCCGTCGTCCTCGTTCTGATAGAAATCGAACACTTCCTGCAAGAGGTTCTCGTCCTCTATGGGCTCTAAAATCTGCTCCTCTTCCTTATAGCGGAAGATTGCAACCTCGTCCTCGGCAACCGCGTCGTTGGGCTCGGCGGCAAGCAACAGAGCGTACTTCTCGCCCTTGTATTCCGTAACGTCCAGAAGTCTGAACTTTATTATATTGTTGTCGTCGTCGATAAGTTCGATAACGTCCTCTTCGTCAAGCTCTTCACCGTTTACGTTGTTATTTTCTGCCATTGTTTAAACTCCTTTTTTATTGATTTTCTGTAAATATCCGTCGAGAATGTTGGCGGCGGCGAGCGCGTCCACGTACGACTTGCGCTTTTCCCTGCGCATTCCCTCGGAAATGAGCGTTTCGTGCGCCATAACCGTCGTAAAGCGTTCGTCCTCGCACACCACGGGAACGCCGCAAATCTCCTTTAACGCCGCGATAAACCGCTCCGTCTTTTGCGTTTGGAGCGCCTCGCTCCCGTCGAAATTGACGGGCAGACCGCACACTATAACCGTAGCGCCCTTCTCCCTTGCGATTTGAGCAATGGCGGCTACGTCCTCCTTAAAGCCCTTGCGGTGATAGGTATGCGACGGCAGAGCGTAGGTGTTGAACGGGTCGGAAATAGCCACGCCTATGCGCTTATCGCCTATATCGAACGCAACGTATCTCTCCACTTTCTGCTCCTTATGCCTTAACTTGAAATAATTATACCACTCCGCAATTTATTTTACAAGTATTTTATTATATTTGCACGTTGCCAATGCTTATACTTTATGTAAAAGAATACCGCCATAAAAAAATAAGGGCGCGCAACCGCGCGCCCCCGTTTTATTTAAGGTAAACAGCCTTATTGAGCCTGTCCGCCCTCTTCGCAGGAACAGCCTGCTTCTTCGAGCTTCTGATCGATATACTGTTCTGCCTTCTTCATTACGTCCTCCTGATTTTTCTTGACAAGATTTCTCAGCTTGCAATTGTTTGCAACGAGGAGCGCACCGCCCGCCATACCTACGGCGAGACCAATAATAAATTTTTCCATCGGTAAAAATACCCTCCTAAATCAAGGCGCAAAGCCGTCCGAGCGCAAGCCCGACCAATCGCACGCCCGCCTTCAGCCTTAAAATCAGTATGCGGAGGGTTAAACTATTTATTACTGTAAAAATATGGCGAGCGCTTTGCGCGGAGGGATATATCAAATCAATTCATCAGATTTTTGACCTGTAATTTAAGGAGATAATTTTCGTCCGTAAGGCGCTTGATTACCGCCGTGAGCCGCTTGTTTTCCTCTTTAAGACTGCTGTTGAGCTCGTCGTACAGGCTGTTTATCTTATTCTCTATTGTACGCCTGCCCTCGTCGGTAACGGTGTAGCCCGCCTCACGCATAAGCCGCTCTATCCTCTCGGGCTGTTTTGCCATTACGTTGCGGTACTTGTTCTGATAGCGCAGCATCAGCTTGTCGTCGCCGCCCGCAAGATTTAAAACGGCGCGCCGCACGGATACGCCCTTGCTCTTCTGCTGTAATATAGCGCGCAAAATTTTGTCCGTTTCCTCGTCGGTAAAGGGGCGGACGTCCTCGGCTTTGAGGTCGGTGCCGGAGAGCATCTTCTTTACCTCTTCGTTGTCGGTGCTCTTCAACAGCGCGTAGTAATAGTTGCGCACACTGCCGCGCGCTCTGCCCGTGTTCTTTGCGTACTCGTCAAAAATGCGGGTGAGCGTTTTACCCTGTCCCCTGCCCTCGCATATATACTTAACAAGGCTCTGCGCCTCTTCCTTTGTGTAGCCGTTAATCTTTTCCATAACGCCTCCTTAAAAAATATTTTCAGTTTTATCACAAGTGTTATTGACATAAATATTTTAATTCATACATTAAATAATTAAAATACGTTTTAAAGTGGAAATTACCTTTTTCCGCCTTGGCGCGGAATGTCGGGGAGGGGGTCTATGAGGCTATACTTTTTATCGGAGCGCACCGCCGCGCTCAAATTGGACGGCGCATATATGGGGATTATCGATAAATTCGAGAGATACGTAGACGCGGACAAGGGTGCAAAAATTCTTGCCGAGGTTCTGCCCGACGGCGAATATCTGCCCGTTAATTTTTTCATTGACGATAAATTTTTTACTGATCCGCCCGACTTCTGCGACGTATACCTTACGGAGGGCGACGCGACAATCTATATATCCCGCTACGCGCCGCGCGCTCAGAAATTGGAGGTTATAGCGCAGACGACCTTTTGCGGCGGACAGTACACTCTGTTTTTAAACGGCGGCGGCGTGTACGTCAACAGCCAAAAGGACGGTTGCAATCTGTATCCGCTTCCGCAAAGCTTTTCAAAGGCGGAGTTCAGGGAAGAAACCGTCGGCGCGTACCCCGTTCTTATTTTGGCGGGCGACGGTTGCATAGCGGTGTTTTCGGAGAACGGCAAGCGCGTATTTTACAACCCTGCGGAGAGTTTTATGTGCGGAGAAAGACTGACCGTTACGGTTAACTTTAATACGTGCGCGGGGTGTAAAGCCGTGTGCGAATTTGCCTACGACGGCGAAAAAATGACGCTTGAAAAGAGCGTAACCACGGAATATATGCCGCCCAATGAAAGTATTTTGCATTTTGCGTTTTTTGAATGCGTGCTTACGCGCGGAGATTTCAAGAGATATTTAAGCGACGAATTGAAGGAGAGTGCCGACGGCATATTCGGCTTTTTAGGGGAGTTTACCGACGTGACCGTGCCGTACGGCAGGTTTTACGAAAAGCACGGCGATATGCGCGCGGCGGGGCTCGTGTATCCCGTTTCCTCTAACCTCTTCAACGTTAAATATTATGCCGTGGATATGAAGAACGGAAAGATAACAAACGTGTACGAAATTAATTAAGAATGCGCATTTGATATTGACAAATTTATCCTCTGATTGTATAATTTTATTATGAAACGCAATCAATCGAGCGAGGATTACCTCGAAGCGATACTTCTTCTTTCGGAAGAGCTTGAAAACGTACACCAGATAGAGGTGGCGCGCAAGCTCGGCGTATCGCAACCCGCCGTTCAGAAGGCGCTTAAAATTTTGAAGTCCAACGGCTATATAGATATCGACGGACTGCATATACACCTCACCGAAACGGGCAAAAAATACGCCGGGAGCGTCTATCACAGGCACTGCACAATCAGGCAGTTTTTTATTATGCTCGGCGTGAACGGGGACGACGCCGACAGCGACGCCTGCGAATTCGAGCACTGCGTTTCCGACGCCACATTTGAAGCCATAGAAAAATTCATAAAACAAAAAACATAAAAAAGAATGCGCTTCGCAGAAATTAAAAAAAACAAATAAACAACCCGCTATACTTCGCAAGCGAAGTATAGCGGGTTAAATTTTTTAGCGGCGTGTCGACGTAGCCGTATAACTTTATTGCCGAGTGGCTTGACTGACTTCGCCGCACGTCAAATAAAAATTTATAACTCTATTAGTTTAATTATTATATTTATGTTAATTTGATATAAAATTCAATGTATATTGAATATCATTTTTCAATAATGTAATAATCAAAGTTTTAGTTTTTCTCCCGTCGTTATATTTTGTTGTCGAAACATTTGCTGTTCCCGACAATTCGCTAATGGTAACTTGATATACTATCGTTTCTACGTCTATCACATCAACCTTTTTATAAGTACCGCTAAATGATTTATTTGTATCTGTGTTATCCATTATAGTGATTATTCCGTCTTTTGCAACAAGAATAATGTCAACAACCGGAATGTTTGTATCTTCCACTATCCAAAATTCATTTCGGGCAATAACTTCACTTTCTTGATTTTCAATATTTGCTCGTATTGCTACTTGTAGTTTCCAATTCTTATTTTCAATGTTTACATCGGTGTTAGTGCAGGCACATAGCACACTACTTAAAATTAGTATTATTGTCGCCGCGATAAAAATCAATATTTTTTTCATAATAATTTAATTCCTCTGAATTACTGTTTATCTTACATAAATTATATTAAAATCAAAATAAAAAACAAGGTATTTTTTCCTTGCTTTTATTATAATCAGATTAATCGTTGTCGCCCGCAAGCAGTCTTTCTCTCTCGGCGACAGCCAGAGCCTCCGTCATCTCCTCGATTTCACCCATCATAAAGCTCTCGATTGAAAATAGCGACAAGCCTATGCGGTGGTCGGTTACGCGCCCCTGCGGGAAATTATACGTGCGTATACGCTCCGACCTGTCCCCGCGCCCGACAAGCGATTTTCTCTGCGCGTCCTGCTCGTTGCGGCTCAACCCGCTGTAATAGTCGTACAGCCGTGAGCGCAATACCTTAAACGCCTTGTCCTTGTTTTTGAGCTGACTGCGCTCGTCCTGACAGGTAACGACTATGCCCGTGGGGAAATGCGTAAGTCGGATTGCCGTTTCCGTCTTGTTTACCTTCTGTCCGCCCGCGCCCGAGGAACGGTATACGTCCACGCGCACGTCCTCGTCGCGTATCTCCACGTCGACGTCCTCCGCTTCGGGCAACACCGCAACGGTCGCCGTAGAGGTGTGCACTCTGCCCTGCGATTCGGTTTCGGGCACGCGCTGTACGCGGTGAACGCCGCTCTCGAATTTGAGCTGTTTATACGCGTCCTTACCCGTAACGTTGAAAACTATTTCCTTTATGCCGCCGAGCTCGGTTGAGTTCTCGTCGACAATCTCGGTTTTTAAACGGTGTCGCTCGCAATAGTAGATATACATTCTGTACAGCTCCGCCGCGAACAGAGCCGCTTCCTCGCCGCCCGCGCCGCCGCGTATTTCAACTATACAGTTTCTGTCGTCGTTCTTGTCCTTGGGTAGAAGGAGAATTTTAAGCTCCTCCTCGATTTCCGCAATGCGGTGACGGCAATCGTAGACTTCCTCGTTTAAAAGGTCGCGCATTTCGGGGTCGGTTTCGCTCTTTACGGCTTCCTCCGCCTGCTTCATTTTGCGCTCTTCGGCTAAAAATTCCTCGTATTTACCCGCCGTTTCGGTCAGCTCCGACTGCTCCTTGGCAATCCTTGTCCACTCCTCGCTTCCCGCCGGTACGGACGGGTCGGACAGCTTTTCCGTGAGCGACTTATATCTGTTATAAATGTCTACTATTTTATTGTTCATAATAAAAATCAAAATGCAATCTTCAAGAACCTGTCAACGCCCGCAAAATCCTTGATGACCATTGCGTAATCGCGCTTCTCGAACAGCTTTAACACCTCTTCCGCCTGCCCCTCGCCAACCTCTAAGATGAGTATGCCGCCGCGCACGATATAGCGGGTGATTTCCTTTGCAAGCCGTCTGTAAAAATCAAGTCCGTCGTCGCCGCCGTCAAGAGCTATGCGCGGCTCGTAGTCACGCACCTCGCTTTGTAACGTAGCGATTTCACTGCTCCTAATATACGGCGGGTTGCATACGATGAGGTTAAATCTGCCGTGAACGCGTGAGAAGAGGTCGCTCTGGACGAACGTGACGTCGACGGAATTATAGTTGGCGTTTTCGGTAGCGAGCATTATCGCCGCGTCCGACACGTCCACCGCCGTAACCTGCACTCTCTTGCTCTTGCAGTGCTTGGCTATCGCAACTGCAATACAGCCGCTTCCCGTGCACATATCGAGTATTTTGTCGCCCTCTTCGGCGGTATTTACAGCCTGTTGAGCGAGAATTTCCGTTTCGGGTCGGGGAATGAGCGCCCTCTCGTCCACCTTTATAGTACAATCGTAAAAATCGACGTCGCCTATAATATACCAGAGCGGTCTGCCCGTAAGGCGCTTTTCGACGATATCGTTTATCCTGCGCGTTTCGCTTGGCTTGACTACCCTTTTTTCACCTAAGCTGCTGCGGTTTACGCCGAGCACTATGGAGTAAATCCATTCTGCGTCGCTCTCGTCGATGTTGTGAGCGGCAAACTTTTTCTTGGTCTCTTCGAGCATCTTGGTAAGAACGCCCTCGGTCACGAAATATTTTTCTTTCATATCGGGATTTTCGTCCATTTCCATAGCGGCGTTAAACGCGGCGATTGCCACTTCAACCATATCCTCGTCGGGCTCGCGCGTGGTAAAAACCTTCTGCAACAGCATTCCGGGCCACTTGAACACGTACGACAGCGGACCGTGGATATGCGCAAACAGCTTTAACACCTCGTAGGAAATACCCGTAATTACGGGGAGCAACACAATTTCTATGCCTATATTCGCCAACGTTTCCAGCACGGGATTGTTTATCGAGCTGACGTTCAGCGCCCAGCTTATGACGCCTATAACGGCTATATTGATAATGAGAACGATAAACAGAAAAGACGTGCCGCACCTGTCGTGTATGCGCGAACAGCTCATAACGTTTTCGCGGGTCAGCTCCAACCCCTTTTCATAGCAGTTGATAGTCTTGTGCTCCGCGCCGTGGTAACGGTACAGCCTGCGTATGTCCTTTAAAATCATTATTACGCCGAGGTACGCAAGGAATATTATCAGCTTGAACACGCCGAGCATTACGTACTCCCATACGGAATCTTTCAGATTGTGCCAGAAAAGCCTCTGCATAGTGTATATCAGATAGCGAGGCAGAAGCACGAAGAGAAGAACGGCAAGCACTACGCCGAGGAAAACGCCCACGCCCGTTATAAAGTGCATTAAATTGTGGTTGAATTTTTCGGTGAACCACTTTTCTATGCGCCCCGGCTCTTCGTCGTCCGAGCCGTATACCTGCGCCGAGCGCGAAAGCGCGCTTGTGCCGCGGATTAACGAGCTCACCATATTGACGACGCCCCTTACAAAGGGGATTTTGGAAGCGCGCGCCGCCGCCTTAGAGCGGTTTATACGCTTTTTTTCTATCTGAATTTCCCCGTCGGGGTCGCGGACGGCGGTGCAGTATGACGTTTTGCCCATCATCATAACGCCCTCCATCACGGCTTGTCCGCCGACGGAAGAACAAATTCTCTTTTTCTTTTTCTCTTTTTCAGCCATAAAATATACTCTTGAAATCAACCTGCGTTTGAGTTTTAACGCCGACGATTAACTCAGCGCCGTCAAAAATCGGGGCAATTAAATTAAAAGGGCTTCAACTATGATAATTGAAGCCGCATTTTTGTTAGATGTTGTATCTTTTTTTGAACTTATCAACACGGCCGCCCGTATCTACAAGCTTTTGCTTGCCTGTAAAGAAGGGATGGCACTTGTTGCAAATATCCACCTTGAGCGTATCCACCTTTTTGGTCGTTCCCGTTTTAAAGGTAGCTCCGCACGCGCACACTACGGTTACTTCGTGATAATCGGGATGTATATCGGGCTTCATATCTTCACCTCGCTGTTAATTCTTGTATTTAATGCTAAATCATTATAAATAAATTAACGTAATAAGTCAATCGTTTTTTTGCCGTAATTGCTAATTTTCAATAAATATATGCAACCGTCAATTAAAATTTGCCTTTTATCCGTCAAAAGGTTGATTTCGTTTTGTTAAAGTCGTATAATATGTGTGTATGGACAATTGGGTTTTAATGGGCGCTAAGATGCTCGAAAAACAGCCGCAGTACGAAAGTGCGGTCGGCTCGACGCAGGTCAAGGTGAAGATTACTTACGTACTCCTCTCCACCTACGACGCTCTCGCCTATACGGGCGCGACTAAAATTTCGTACCCCAAGACGATAGGCAGAATTGCAATAGGTCTTGTTACGGACGTGGGCGACAACTGCTACGGCGTGAAAAAGGGCGCGCGCGTGTATATGAACGCCGTCCGTCCCTGCGGCAAATGCTATGCCTGCAAGAGCGGCAACCGCGCCGAATGTACCTCTCCCCGTGTGGCTGAGCGCGATTTCGACGGGTTTTTGCGCGACTTTGTTGTATGCGATTATACAGAAGTCACCGTTCTGCCCGACAGCGTGGACGATATGCTTGCGCTGTGCATAGAAAACGTCGCTTTGGCAGAGAATATATACGACAGGCTCAACCTGACGACGGGCAGCCGCGTGGCGATTGTAGGCGGCGGCTTCCTCGGCTCTATTCTGGCGCAGATTGCCCTGTATCATAAGCTTGTGCCCATCGTTATCGACAACTACACGCAGAATGTGGACAGGCTTAAAAAGAGCGGCGTTTTCTTTACCTTCGCCGCCGACGACAACCTCAGACAAAACATAGAGGACGCCACGAGCGGCAGTCTGTGCGACGCGGCGATTTACACCTCGAACTGTAAGCTTACCCCGTCCGTTCCCGCAAGCGTTATAGCGCGCAAGAGGGATATGGTGCTCGGTGGCTTCTGCACGGTCAACTTCTCGCTTGACACCGCGCCGCTGTTTGAGAAAAATCTGCGCATCTACTCCGTGTCCGACGGCTACGGCTACATCGAAACGGCGGTAAATATGCTTGTGCACGGCGCTATTGATCTGAGCCACTTCCAAAAGGATATTTTAAAGGATTTCGACCCCGCGACGCTTCTCACCGAGATTGCCGAAAAAACTACGCTCGACAGCAAAATGACCGTTTTAAAGCTGATACTTTAAGACCGTTTGCCGCGTAAAGAGCGCATTGCAGGCGTTTGGTACATAAAAATTGCTATGCGCCTTATTAAGTTTATCTTTTCAATTACCGTTATTGCGGCGCTCGCTGCCGCAATAATTTTTTTATGCTTTTATATACATTCGTTACTGCCCGTTGCCGCCGCCGTTGCGCTCGCTTACACGCTGTCGGTTATCGCCGCGGTATGCCTGCTCACGGGCGAAAGCCCCGCCGACTTCAAGTGCGCATGGCTGACGGTCATTGTCGCTCTCCCCGTCGCGGGTGCGGCGCTGTACTTCCTATCCTATTTCAGCCGCACACATAAGCGCAGCGCTCAGCCCGCTATGCCCGTAACGGGTTGCGACGGCTATGAGTATTTCTCCGACGGCTCGACCTATCTTAAACGCCTCGAAACGCTCATTTCCTCAGCCAAAAAGAGCGTGTATTTAGAGTACTATATTATCTCAAAGGGACATATATGGGGGGCAATTTACCGTCAACTGCTCAACGCACGCGCACGCGGAGTCGAAGTCAAGATTATTTACGACGGCTTAGGCAGCGCACTGCGCGCCCCCATTAAAGATTTTAAGCGTTTGAAACGGGCGGGAGCGCAGATTAAGGTGTTCAATAAGCTGTTGCCGTTGCCCGTTTCACGCCTCAATTTCCGCGACCACCGCAAGATTGCCGCCATTGACGGCGACGCGGTGTTTTTGGGCGGCGTAAATATTGCCGACGAGTACGCCAATTTATGCTCGCCGCACGGCTATTGGAAGGACGGCGGCGGACTGTTCTTCGGTGAAATAGCCGCTGTTTATTCGGCTGTATTTTTAAAGGCTTTTGACGGCAAAGAACGCGATTACCCCCATACTATGCGCGAAGTAACGGCAAAGCTTCGCGTTTTACCCGTCGCCGACGAGCCCGTACTGTTGGGAAGCGTCTGCGAAGATTATCTTGCCGCCGCTATATATTCGGCTAAACGGCGCGTATACATTTTCACTCCCTATCTGTGTATGGGCGATAAGCTGGGCGACGCTTTGGAATTTGCCGCCCGACAGGGCGTGGACGTAAAGATTATCATACCGCACATACCCGACAAAAAACTTACCTATGCGATAACGCTCACCTACTGCGCACGGCTTGTAGAGCGCGGCGCGAAAATTTACACCTATACCCCCGGTTTTATGCACTTCAAAGGCGTTATGTGCGACGACGGCGTGCTGCTTGGCAGTTACAATTTCGACTTCCGTTCTATGCGACTTAACTACGAATGCGGTATCTGGGGCGGCGGCGCGCTTGCCGAGGACGCCGTTCGCGACTTCGAAGCGTGTCTTGCCGTCAGTGAAAAACTCAAACAAAAGAAAAAATGCGCGATAATAAGGATATTGAGCAGACTGTTATATCTGTTTGCCCCGTTAGTTTAGTTGCGGCGAAGCGCGATTTGTGGTATTATTTACCCGATGATTAAACTGATAGCTTGCGATTTGGACGGCACGCTTTTGCCGCCCGACAAGGTTATGCCGAGCCAAACCTTTCCGCTCATAGAAAATCTTTTTCGCGCGGGCATAGTGTTTGCGCCGTCGAGCGGCAGACAGCTCCCCAACCTTAAAAAGATGTTTGCGCCCGTGCTTGACAAAATTGCCATAATAGCCGAAAACGGCGGATTGGTGTGGCACGGCGACAAAATCGTTTTCAGCGACCCCACCCCCGCCGACGATATATTGCGCGCGCTTAAAATTATAAGGGAGTTCGACGGGCTTTACCCCGTGCTGTCCTGCACGGACTGCGCCTATTACGAGGACGAAAATCCCCTCTTTGTGGATATACTTAAAAGGTCTTATTCTTCCGAAAAGCTTGTGGACAACCTCGACGATGTCGTGAAAAATGCTACCGCTCTTAAAATTTCGGTATGGGACAGCCAACCCGCCGCCGAGCACGGAGGCATACTCCTGCCGCCCGCAATAGAAGGCTTGCGCACGATGATTTCGGGCTATGACTGGATTGACGTGAGTATCAGCCGCGCCAACAAGGGCAGAGCGCTCGAAGCGTTGATGGCGAAGCTCGGCGTTAAGCGCGGGGAATGCGCGGCGTTTGGCGACCATATGAACGACTACGAAATGCTTAAAGCGAGCGGTATGCCGTACGTTACGGCTAACGCCTATCCGCCGTTAAAGGCTCTTATAGGCGAAGAGATCGAATCCAACGCGGACTTCGGCGTAATAAAAAAAATTAAGGAGATGATTTTATGAAATTGCTAATAGCTTCCGACATACACGGTTCGGCAACCTGGTGCAAAAAACTGTTGGCGCGCTTTAACGAAGAAAACGCAGACAAGCTTGTGTTACTCGGAGATATTCTCTATCACGGACCGAGAAATCCCCTACCCGACGGATATGCGCCTATGAGCGTGTTCGAAATGCTCAACTCCATTGCCAACAAAATTATCGCCGTGCGCGGCAACTGCGACAGCGAAGTCGACCAAATGGTGCTCAACTTCAACGTTTCCTCCGACTATGCAGAAATATTTGACGGCGGCGTAAAGCTCACACTGTCGCACGGACACAGGCTCGTACCTCCTCTCGGCGTTAACGACGTATACGTTACGGGTCACACGCACGTTCCGCTTAACGCAGTCGAAGAGAACGGCTATATTCACCTCAATCCGGGGTCGGTTTCTCTGCCCAAGGAGAACAGTCCCCACGGCTATATCCTTTACGAAAACGGCACGTTTACATTCAAGGATACGGACGGCAAAGCCTACGACCGTAGAGAGCTTTGAAAGTGTTAAGTGATGAGATTATCCATATCAAGGAGTGATTATGTTAACATATTACTACACCGCAGAACAAGATATACTATATGTTTATGATTACGAAAGCGGTTATTTCCACAGATTTAACAAATGCACTAATCAGTGGGAAATTCCTTATGTTTCGTTTATGCAAGTTGACCATGACCATGACGATTTAACCGTAATTTCCGAAGAGGCTGCAAAGAAAATTAGTAACGGCGTAAGCTTCGAAGAAGACTATAAGAAATATCTTTCAATGGTTAACAGTGCCCGAAATTTAATGAATAAAAAGTAAAACAAATCCCTTTTTGATTGCAAAAACAGAGTTTAATTTCAATTTGACGTGCAGTAAAGTCGGTTAAGCTGTTCGGCAATAAAGATACGCGGCTGCGGCGATACGCCGTGCAAGGGCAGTGCGCTTTTGCTTTACTTGTTCATTTACTTGTTGTATAATAACAGAGTGATAAACAGTGATTTAGCGGAGAGAATTCGTAATGAAAAAGAATTGCCGTGATAAATTAACTGAACTTACGGAATTGATACAAAAGGCATTACAAGAACCCGATTCGATTATGGCTTCCGAGAAAAAAAGGATGAAAAAACTTGTTTCAGACCCTACATTATTGGTTGATGCCTTTCATAAATTAGACCCCGATTTCAGTGTGCCGTCTTTTCCCGATAGTACCGACACTCGTTCACATGCAGAAATTATCGCCGATAATTATGTTGCGCTTGCAAAATTTGCTATTGAAAAATTGCAAATTAAAAATGTACGGCAACTGAAAGTTAATGAATCCGATTGCGGTTTCGTTATTTACGCATTAACTCCCAAGCCGATAGAAATAGACTTTCAGCAATTTGCAACAAGCGATTATCCAAATAATAAAGAATTATTGCTTGAAGCAGAGGCTTTGCAAGCCGATTTGTTTATGGAAGATAGTACTGAAAAATATCGTTTTGAAATCATCAAAAGAATAGAAAACGCAGATTTGTAACCTTTCAAAACATACGATGAATTACAATTTAGCCTACTTAAATACAAGCAGAAAGACCTCTCGAACAGTTTGTTCGAGAGGTCTTTCTTGTTATTCATTCCCTATGGGAAGCGTGGTTTTGTACGGGAGTTTTTATAATAGTATATTTTTAATTGAGTATGAGTAATGCGCTTTATGCCGCTCCTTCGTTGTAAAGATTATGCGAGAAGAAGACGCCCCTTTACCAACAGGTAAATTAAATCGATTACACATAAAATCCAACTCCACCCGACTGCAAGGAAGAGTATAAACACAATTATGCTGATAGCGTCCTTCTTGTTGATAGCTACGCTGAGCCTTACAAGCAGCTCAACCACCCACCCCACAAACGGGATTATAAGCAGAATTATCTGCACTAACCTGTCCTGACTGTTAAACCATTTATCAAATGACATTTGTTTTCACTCCTTTAATTTTGACTATATATCTATATGTCGCTCAACTATCTTTAATGACAAAAATAAAAGCAACCCGCCAAATAACGAGTTGCCTTTATTTTCTCTTGTTGTTCTGTTACACGGGAATGACGCGCAAAATCGAACCGCTTACAATCATAAGAATAAGGTCGATAAGCCAAATTATCCATGCACCGAAGAAGATGCGGAGGATTGCAGCAACAATCTTGCCGTCCTTAATACGGGTAATAATGCCGCAAATCCATGCCGTGATGGGAATAATAGCTAAGATAATACTTACAAGTCTGTTAAGACCAAAGTAATCCTTCTTACTTGCCATTTTGTTTCTCCTTTCTATTATTTTTCTATGTGTATATTATATCATATATTGAGAATATGTCAACGCTTTTTCATAAATTTTCCACAGCACATACAAAATGTTCATAATGCTAAATATGGAAAAAGGCTCTCATATTGCGAGAACCTCTAAATCCGTTTTTTATGTGCTATATAACTTAGCGCAAGCGGCACGCTTGCGTTTTGCTGATATCAAGCCCGTCTACCGCCTCGCAATTAAAGGACGGGGGTCAAGCGGCACGCTTGCGTTTTGCTGATATCAAGCCCGCCTACCGCTTTGCATTTAAAGGACGGGGGTCAAGCGACACGCTTGCGTTTTGCTGCTATCAAGCCCGCCTACCGCCTCGCAATTAAAGGACTTGGCGCAAGCGGCACGCTTGCGTTTTGCTGATATCAAGCCCGTCTACCGCTTTGCAATTAAAGGACTTGGCGCAAGCGACACGCTTGCGTTTTGCTGATATCAAGTCCGCCTACCGCCTCGCATTTAAAGGACGGGGGTCAAGCGACACGCTTGTTAAACGAGCTCTATTATAGCTTCTTCCGCACCGTCGCCGCGACGCTGACCCAACAGATAGATACGGGTGTAGCCGCCGCCCTGACCGAGCTCTTCCTTGCGCTGAGCGTACTTAGGCGCGATTTCGTTGAACAGCTTCTCCATTAAGGGGTGCTGAATGTCTTTTGTTCTCGCCTTGTACTCCGACTTCTTCTCGTTAAAGCCTTTAATCTCCTGCAAATCGCGGAGCTTAGCCATTAACGCACGGCGAACGGCAAGCTTTTTAGGGCTGTCCTTGATTACCTTAGAAGTAACCTGCTTACCCTTAGCGTCGGTTTTTGTGACTTCGGTCTCTTCGTTGAGGTCGTAAACGCTGATAGCCTTTGTTATAATCTTCTCAACGTAAGACTGAAGCGCCTTAGCCTTAGCCGCAGTTGTCTTAATTTTGCCGTACCATAAAAGCTCGGAAGCCTGATTCCTGAGCAACGCATTTCTCTGTTCTGATGTTCTTCCTAATTTTGCGGGCATACTATTAGTCCTCCTTGTTAGCTAACGAAAGTCCGTAAGACTGCAACTTCAAAATTACTTCGTCCAACGACTTTCTGCCAAGGTTACGCACCTTGAGCATCTCTTCTTCCGTCTTTTTGGTCAAATCCTCAACCGTATGAATATTCGCGCGCTTCAAGCAGTTGTACGAACGCACGGATAAATCCATATCCTCGATTGCCATTGCCAGAATTTTCTGCTGACGGTCGTCCTCGTTCTTCACGAGTATATCCATATCCTTGATTGTTTCCGATAAATCGACGAACAGACCGATATGATCCTGCATAATCTTAGCGGCGAGCGAAACGATTTCCTTTGCGGAGAACGCGCCGTTCGTCCAAACCTCCAAGACAAGCTTGTCAAAGTCGGTATTCTGTCCGACTCTCGTATTCTCTACGTTGTAATTAACCTTCTTTACGGGCGTATAGATAGAGTCGATGGGAATGTAGTCGATGAGCTCCGTCTTGGTATGATCCGCACCCTTATAGCCTCTGCCGCGGCCTATGGTAATTTCCATATCGATTTTGCCGCCCTCGTCTATCGTGCATATGTGCTGATCGCCGTTTATTATTTCGATCTCGGCGTCCTGCTCTATATCGCTTGCCTTGACCTCGCAAGGACCTTCCTTATAGAGATGAACTACCTTAATATAGTCTTTATCGGTGATTTTTGTCTTGATTGCAAGAGTCTTTAAATTGAGAATTATCTCGGTTACGTCCTCTTTAACGCCTGCGACGGGCGAAAATTCGTGCTTTACCGAGCCGTCTAAAAACCTTATCCCCTGAGCCGCCGCACCGGGAAGCGCAGACAGCAAAATTCTTCTAAGGCAGTTGCCTATTGTAAGACCGAAGCCCTTTTCGAGGGGTTCTACAACAACCTTTGCGTATGACTGATCTTCGCTTTCCACTACCTCGATCTTGGGTATATCTATCTCAATCATATACTACCTCCTTTATTCTATATATTACTTGGAGTACAACTCGACAATCATATGCTCTGCAATCTGGCTGTCAATATCGTCTCTTGCAGGAAGCGCAATAATTTTGCCTTCCAGCTTCTCGGGGCTGAATTCCAACCACTTGGGCAGGTTTGCTGCCTTAGCGGACTTGATTGTCTCGAAGTATTTATTGGAGGTCTTGCTCTCCTTAACGGCTATAACGTCGCCGACCTTAACTATAAAGGAGGGAACGTTTACTTTCTTGCCGTTGACGGTGAAATGACCGTGGTTGACAAGCTGTCTTGCCTGCGCACGGGATACGCCGATACCCATTCTGTAAATTACGTTGTCAAGCCTTCTTTCAAGCAGTGAGAGCATATTTTCACCGGTGATGCCCTTCATTCTGTCCGCACGCTCGTAATAAGCGCGGAACTGACCTTCCTGCACGCCGTAGATACGCTTAACCTTCTGCTTCTCTCTGAGCTGCTGTCCGTATTCGGAAACCTTCTTTCTGCCTGCGCCGTGAACGCCGGGAGCGACGGGACGCTTTTCGAACGGGCACTTGCCGTTATAACATTTATCGCCCTTTAAAAAGAGCTTTGCGCCCTCTCTTCTGCAAAGGCGGCATTTTGCTTCTCTGTATGTTGCCATAATCTGTTCTCTCCTCCTTTATACTCTGCGACGCTTAGGCGGTCTGCATCCGTTGTGGGGTATAGGCGATACGTCGGCAATGAGCGTAATCTCGAGCTCGCAGTTAGCAAGCGCGCGGATTGCGGATTCTCTGCCTGCGCCGGGGCCCTTTACATAGACTTCGACGGAGCGAAGTCCGTGCTCCTTAGCCGCCTTTGCCGCAGTTTCGCAAGCCATCTGAGCCGCGAAGGGAGTGCCCTTTCTCGAACCCTTGAAGCCGAGCGCACCCGCGCTGGACTGGCTGATTGCGTTGCCCTGCATATCGGTTACGGTCACCAAAGTATTGTTGAAAGATGACTGAATGTGTACCTGACCCTTGTCAACCTTTTTAAGCTCTTTACGCTTTCTGGTTACGGTCGTCTTTTTATTAGTTGCTGCCATAAAGCTTTATAATCCTCCCTGACCTTACTTTGCGCCCTTCTTCTTGGCTACCGTGCGGCGAGGTCCTTTCCTCGTCCTCGCGTTTCTCTTGGAAGATTGTCCTCTTACGGGAAGTCCCTTTCTGTGGCGGATTCCTCTGTAAGAGCCTATTTCCATAAGTCTCTTGATATTGAGCGATACTTCCGAACGAAGCTCGCCTTCCACTCTGTAATTATGGTCTATATACTCTCTGAGTTTGGATACTGCGGTCTCGTCAAGGTCCTTAACTCTCGTGTCGGGGTTAATGCCTGTTGCCGCAAGAATCTTCTTTGACGTAGTCAGACCTATGCCGTATATATAGGTCAGACCGATTTCGATTCTCTTTTCTCTGGGTAAATCTACACCGGCAATACGTGCCATACGATTTATTTCCTCCGTTTTTTAACTATTAATTTAATATTGTATATGGATAGCCCTATCCGCGGCGGGGCGAATGTAGATTGGAATGTGAGCCGCGCCTGCTCGGATATGCAGTTTTTTTGTGCTTAGGGGATTATTCCCCGTTAAAAGCTTTGATTTGCTTGCTTTTTTAAACGCAAAAAAACGGAAAAGCATACTCTTAGACGCGCTTGGATCAGCGCGACGAGCTACTTTAACCGAAATTCTGCAACGTACATTATATCACACGTTGTTATAAAAAGGCAAGAAATTTCAACCGCTTACGCGGTAAATTTTTACAAAAATACTTACGGACGATATTCTGCGCCCGCCTTTTGGCTATTAGCCCTGTCTCTGCTTATGGCTCTTATTCTTGGAACAGATAACCATAACCTTGCCGTTTCTTTTGATTACCTTGCACTTATCACACATAGGCTTAACCGAAGGTCTTACTTTCATTTTTTTATCTCCGTATTTTATAATTTTAATTTGGAATACCTTGTTATATTGAAACAAGGATAGTTTAACGCGCTAACAAGTAAAGGACTTGACCGCGGAGCGCTCCGCTTAACCTTTACTGCGCCAGGTGATACGCCCCTTAGTCAAATCGTAGGGACTCATTTCAAGCTTTACGTTATCCCCCTCGATAATTCTGATATAGTTCAGACGGAGCTTACCCGAAATATACGCGGTGATTACGTGTCCGTTGGTCAGCTTTACCCTGAAATTAGCATTGGGAAGGCACTCTATTACCTTGCCCTCTGTTTCGATTACGTCGTCCTTAGACAAAACCTATCCTCCGATTTAACTTTTAGTCTGCTCTTTTATACTCTTTAACAGGCAACTGACCCTGTTATCGAACGACCCGTCCCGTACAATGCCGTCGTCTGCGATATTGCGCGGCAAGAGCCGTAAATGCTTTAAATTCTTCCTTTTCGGGTTTGCGAGCGTACGCGTCTGTCCGTCGGCTACAAGTACGAAGTCATTCCGCACTTCCGTTATGACGTAAAGCCTGTCCTTGTCGCGCCCCTGCGTGCTCTGCGCAATTCCGCCCGTTTGCGGCGTTTTAACCTTCATATGCGCCACCGTCAAAGGGTAAGAATTTCAACTCCGTCCTCGGTTATGAGCACGGTGTTTTCATAGTGCGCGGCAGGTTTTCCGTCGGCTGTTCTGACCGTCCAGCCGTCGCGTCTGTCGAACTCAACCTTGTACGTGCCCATATTGATCATAGGCTCGATACAAATCGTCATTCCCGCTTTCAGCCGCATACCCGTGCCCTTCTTGCCGTAGTTGGGAACGGAAGGATCTTCGTGCATCTCCCTGCCTATACCGTGACCGACCAGCGCCCTAACGACGCCATAGCCGTGGCTTTCGGCGTGAGTCTGAACGGCATAGCCTATGTCGTAGAGCGGAGTACCCGCCTTTAAACCCTCGATAGCCTTGAAGAAACACTCTTCGGTTACCTTGACAAGCTTGCGCTTTTCTTCCGACACGTTGCCGATGAGAAAGGTTCTGCACGCGTCGCCGTTATAGCCGTTCTTCTCAGCCGTTATATCGACGCTTACGATATCGCCGTCCTCTATTATCCTGTCGTCGGGAATGCCGTGCACTACGACCTCGTTTACAGATACGCACGCGCTTGCCGGATAACCGCAATAGCCGAGAGAGGAGGGCGTTGCGCCGCTCGCCGTAATGTACTTGTAGACGAGCCCGTCCACCTCTTTGGTCGTCATTCCCGCACAGATGTGCTTGCCGACGTATTCCAAAGTCTCCTTAACGACCCTGCACGCCTCGCGCATAAGCGCGATTTCCTGCTCTGTCTTTACGTTAATCATTTGCCAGAGCGCCTTTCGAGCTCTGCGGCAATAACGGCGAACACCTCTTCGGGAGGCTGCTTGCCGCTCTTAACGGTAAAGAGCTTGCCTTGGTTTTTGTAATATTCAACCAGTGGCGCGGTTTCATTGAAATAGGTATCCAACCGCTTGCCCACCGTTTCGGGATTGTCGTCGTCCCGCTGATAGAGCGTGCCGCCGCACTTCTTGCACGCGGTAGCTCCGTTCAGCGTTGAAACGTGATAGCTCTCGCCGCAACTGCAAACCCTTCTCCCGCAAATTCTGTCAAGAAGCAGGGATACGTCGACGTCGATATTTATACAGAGGTCGATATGTGCGAACCTGTCGAGCTCCGCCGCCTGAAAGAGATTGCGGGGAAAGCCGTCGAGCATATAACCGCTCTTTACGTCGTCAGCCGCTAACCTGTCCTTTACGATATCGCAGGTTACTTCGTCGGGAACGAGCTTACCTGCGTCGATATAGCTTTTAGCCACCTTGCCGATAGGCGTGCTGCCCTTTATGTTCGCCCTGAAAATGTCGCCCGTCGATATGTGAACGAGGTGAAAGCGCTCTTCAATCATGCTTGCCTGCGTTCCCTTGCCTGCGCCGGGTGCGCCGAGTAAAACTATGTTCATAATTACCTCTCAACTGATACGGAATGCGAGTTGATTGCTCAATATCGCAAATTCCGAATTTCTCAATGCAATAAAGAATTATTTAAGGAAGCCCTTTTTATAGTTCTTCATCATAAGCTGTGATTGAAGCTGTTTGTCGAGCTCCAATGCGCACGATACGACGATCAGAATACCCGTTGTAGAGAATACGCTTATCAGGTCGGTCGAAATACCCACAGCCGACAGTATAATTGCCAAAATCGAAGGTACTAACGCAACTATCGTGAGATAGATTGCACCGAACAGCGTTATTCTGTTGTTTATCTTTTTCAAATAATCTGCGGTAGGCTTGCCGGGACGAATACCCTGAATAAACCCGCCGTTTTGCTGAATTGTCCTCGATACGTCGTCGGGATTGAATTGCATTGACGCGTAGAAGAACGAGAATGCAAAGATAAGCAGACACAGCACTATCATATATATGAGCTGACCGTACCACGTACCGCTACCCGAGAACCACTCTGCAACGCCCTTTTCAAAGCCGCTACCCGGCCAGAACAGGCTGGCAAGCATTGCAGGCACGCTGATTATCGCAAACGCGAATATGAGCGGCATAACGCCCGAGCCCGATATGCGCATGGGGATAACCGACGACTGACCGCCGTACATTCTTCTGCCTTTGACCTGCTTTGCGTACTGAACGGGAATACGTCTTTCGGATAAGTCTACGGCACAGATAGCCGCAAACTCGAACATCGTCAGAATAACGAAGCCGAGAACTTCCCACAGCACAGCGGGATTAGCCGCATTGCCGTCTACACCTGCAAACGCTTCGATAAACTTAGCGACAATCTGATTGCCCGCCGTCGAAATGATGCCGATGAAGATTATAAGCGAAATACCGTTGGAAACGCCGTACTCTGTAATTCTCTCGCCGAGCCACATAACGAGCATTGCGCCGCCCGTATAAACTACGGTGAGGAATATGCCCGCAACCCACGAAGCCGCAGTTTTGCTTATGCCGCCGCTTGCCGTGAAGCCGAAGTATGCGAGATTAATCGCCGCGTTTTCGCCCCTCAGACCAAGGTTAACGATTATGCCGATAGCCTGCGCTACTGCAAGCAATATCGTCAGATATCTTGTTATCTGAGCAATCTTTCTTCTGCCCTCTTCGCCCTGCTTCGACAGCCTTTCGAGCGCGGGAATGCCGACGCTCAACAGCTGAACAATAATGGAAGCGTTGATGTACGGTCCTATACCAAGTGCAAACAGCGTTGCGTTGGCAAGCGATCCGCCCGATATGGACGACATTATGTTGAGGAACGACTGTCCGTTTATCGCCTGTTCGAACGTTTCCGCAGTTATGCCCGGTACGGGAATATAGCACCCGAGCCTGAATATAACCAGCAAAAGCAAGGTTATAAATATTTTGGTTCGGATTTCCTTGTTCTTAAAACAATTTTTTATTGTTTCAAACATTTCAACCTCACTTTACAAATTCGGAATGCGTAATTCGGTATTTTCCGATAACGTCTGATTCCAAATTCCGAAAATTAAACGGTCTCTGCCGTGCCGCCAGCCTTCTCGATAGCCGCCTTAGCCGCCTCGGAGAATTTTGCCGCCTTTACGGTGAGAGCGACTTTAACCTCGCCCTTGCCCAAAACCTTAAGTCCGCCGTTGTTCTTTACAACCTTGGTGAGGCTGTGCTCTACAACGTAGTCGTAATCGACGACGGTACCTGCGGGTACGGAAGCAAGCTGAGAGAGATTGACAATCAGGTAATTCGTAGCCCACTTATTGTGGAAGCCTCTCTTGGGTATTCTTCTGTGAAGGGGCATCTGACCGCCTTCGAAGCCGGGACGAACGCCGCCGCCCGAACGAGCCCACTGACCCTTGTGTCCCTTGCCGGAAGTCTTGCCCTTACCCGAGCCGATACCTCTGCCTAATCTCTTGGGAGAAGTGGTTGCGCCCTCTGCGGGCTGTAATGTATCTATTCTCATAATATCTTCTCCTTAAACCTCTTCAACCTTTAAAAGGTACTTAACCTTCTCGATCTGCCCCAAGTTTGCGGGCGTGCTCTCCAAGGTCTTGCTCTGACGGATTTTTTTAAGTCCCAACGCCGCAACGGTAGCCTTTACCGTCTTGGTTTCATTGGCTATACTCTTAATTAACGTAATCTTAACCATATCTTACCTCCGCTTAGCCCAGAATTTCCTCTACGGACTTACCTCTCGCAGAGGCAACCTCTTCGGGCGATTTGAGCGCAACCAATCCCGCCACAGCCGCCTTTACGCAGTTGATGGGGTTGTTTGTGCCGTGGGATTTGGTACGGATATCCTTTACGCCTGCGGCTTCCATAACCGCACGGACGGGACCGCCCGCGATAACGCCCGTACCTGCCGCAGCGGGCATCATAAGAACCGAGCCTCTGCCGTATACGCCTACAACGCCGTGGGGTATGGACGTACCTTGAAGATTAACCTTTTTAAGGCTCTTTTTAGCCTGAGCCGTAGCCTTCTCGATTGCCTCGGGAACTTCCTTGCTCTTGCCCATTCCGTAGCCGATAGAGCCGTTGCCGTCGCCGACAACTACCAAAGCCGCAAAGCGCATATTTCTGCCGCCCTTAACAGTCTTGGATACTCTGTTTACCTGTATGAGCTTCTTGATAAAGCCGTCGTCCTCTTCCCTCTTTCTGGGTCTGTCGTTTCTTCTTGCGGATTTTTCTTTCTTTTCTTCCATGACCATACTCCTTAGAAATTAAGTCCGGCTTCTCTTGCGCCGTCTGCCACAGCCTGTACTCTGCCCGTATAGAGGTAACCGCCCCTATCGAACACGACCGTCTTTACACCCTTTGCAAGGGCGCGTTCCGCAACTTTTTTGCCCACAAGCTTCGCCGCGTCGGTCTTGGTCATATCCTTTATCTCGCCCTTAACTTCCTTGTCCATTGTGGAAGCCGAGCACAAGGTTACGCCCTTAACGTCGTCGATTACCTGCACGTAGATGTGATTGAGCGAACGGTATACGCTCATTCTGGGTGCTTCTGCCGTGCCGGAAATCTTCTTTCTTACCCTGCTGTGACGGCGAAGTCTTTCTTCGTTCTTGTCGATTTTCTTAATCATAATGTCTCCTTATTTAGAGCAATCAACCGCCTTAATCTCTGCGGTATCTCCTTCGGATTTGGCAAGCCCGTATCCGCTTATCCCGCGCGGAGCGCGCGGGCGGCGGGCTTTAAGCCGCGGCGCTTTTTGCCGCATACCCGAAATTACTTCTTGCCCTTACCTCCCGTTTTGCCTTCCTTACGCTCGATAACTTCGTCGCTGTACGCGATGCCGTATCCGTGGTAGGGCTCGGGTTCTCTTATCGTTCTGATATTCGCCGCAGTCTGACCTACGAGGGTCTTATCTATACCTGCAACGACAATCTCGTTGGGGTTGGGGCAGCTGAGCGTGATGCCTGCGGGCTCTTCGAACTCGACGGGGTGGGAGAAGCCTACGTTCATAACGAGCTTCTTGCCCTGCTTAGCGACCTTCCAGCCGACGCCGTTTACTTTGAGGCTCTTGGAATAGCCCTCCGAAACGCCGACTACCATATTGTGTAAGAGCGCGCGGTACAAGCCGTGCTTTGCGTCGAGCGCGGCGGACTCGTGAAGCTTTTCAACGAGCGCGTGCGTGCCCTCTACCTTAACCGTAATATCGCCCTCTACCTTCTGAGTAAGCGTACCCTTGCCGCCCTTGACGGTTATAACGCCGTCGGCAAACAATACGGTTACGCCTGCGGGAATTACAACGGGCATTTTACCTATTCTTGACATTGTATTACCTCCTTACCAGATATAGCAGAGCACTTCGCCGCCCACGTTGGCAGCCTTTGCCTGCTTATCCGTCATAACGCCCTTATTGGTCGAGATGATGGCAATACCCAGCCCGTCCATAACCTTGGGCATATTGTCAACGTTTGCATACACTCTGAGACCGGGTCTCGATACTCTCTGCAATGCGTTGATTACCGACTTCTTTTTACCTGCATATTTGAGGGTGACTACGAGCTTGCCCGAATAGCCGTCCTCAACGAGCTTAACGCCCTCGATATAGCCTTCTTTTAACATGATGTCGGCAATTGCCTTTTTCATGTTGGAGGAAGGAATTTCAACGGTTTCTTTATTTACCGCAAGCGCATTCCTGATGCGCGTGAGCATATCTGCTATGGGATCTGTCATTTTATCTTTCCTCCTTTATTACCAGCTCGACTTTTTTACACCGGGGATTTCACCCTTATAAGCAAGGTTTCTGAAACAGATACGGCACACACCGTACTTACGGAGAACCGCGTGGGGTCTGCCGCAGATGGAGCATCTCGTATAAGCTCTCGTTTTATACTTAGCAGGCTTCTGCTGCTTGTTTATCATCGACTTTTTTGCCATATTTATTTCTCCTTACTTCTTGAAGGGCAAACCTAAAGCCCTTAAAAGCTCTCTCGCTTCTTCGTCAGTCTTTGCAGTGGTTACAATACAGATATCCATACCTCTGATTTTTTCAACCTGATCGTATTGGATTTCAGGGAACATAAGCTGTTCCTTAACGCCCATACAATAGTTGCCCTTGCCGTCGAAGCTGTCTGCGGGAACGCCGCGGAAGTCGCGCACGCGGGGCAGAGCTATCGAAACGAACTTGTCGTAGAACTGATACATTCTGTCGCCGCGAAGGGTAACTTTGATACCGACGTTCTGTCCTTCCCTTACCTTGAAGTTCGCAACAGACTTGCGCGCCTTGGTAAGTATGGGCTGCTGTCCGCTTATAAGCTTGATTTCGTTTACAGCCGCCTGTATGGACTTCGCGTTGTCCTTTATGTCGCCTAAGCCCGAGCTGATTATAATCTTTTCAAGCTTGGGTACTTGCATGGGATTTTTATAGCCGAATTTTTTAGTCAATGCGGGCACGACTTCTTCGGCGTATTGCTGAGCTATTCTGCTCTTGTATACTTTCTGAGCCTCTTTCTTAGCCATTTTCCGTATTTCTCCTTATTCAGCCGTATCTTCAGCGGGCGTTTCTACCGCCTCGTCTTTCTTTGCCGCGCGCTTTCTCGTACGCTTTTTGGGCGCTTCCTTAGGCGCTTCCGCCGCCTTCTTGCCCTTGCCTGCGTATGCGCCGTCGAGAACCGCTCCGCACTTGCCGCAAACTCTTACCTTCTTGCCGTCGACAACGGAGTGCTTAATTCTTACGCCCTTGCCGCAACCCGAGCAAACTACCATTACGTTGGATACGTCGATAGGTCCTTCCTGCTTGACTATCTGCGACGTTTCGTTTGCTTTTCTTGCCTTCTTTGCCTTGCTTTGAAGGTTAATGCCTTCAACAGTCACCGTTCCGTTCTTGGGAGATGTGGCAATTACTTTGCCCTGCTTGCCCGCGTCCTTACCGGTGATAACTACTACGTTATCATTCAATTTTACGTTCATTGCGTTTCTCCTTAATTAAAGAACTTCGGGTGCGAGGGAGATTATCTTCATATAGTTCTTCTCTCTCAATTCTCTTGCTATCGGTCCGAAGATACGCGTGCCCTTCGGCTCGTTATTGCTGCCGAGGATTACCGCCGCGTTGTCGTCAAATCTGATATAAGTGCCGTCGTTGCGCCTTACGCCCTGCTTGCTTCTTGCTATAACGGCTTTAACCACGTCGCCCTTCTTAACCGCGCCGCCGGGGGTTGCGGTTTTTACCGAGCATATGATTACGTCGCCGATGTTGCCCGTCTTGCGGAACGAACCGCCGAGCACCTTTATACACATAAGCTCTTTTGCGCCGCTGTTGTCTGCGGCTTTGAGCCTCGTCTGAGGTTGTATCATATAAATTCTCCTTGATTTATTCTAAAACTTACAACTCGCAGCGTATCGCTGTACCCGAGCTTTTTTATTGCTTAGCATTTGACTTGCCAATCACTTAAAAGCTCAGAACAGTAACTACGCTATATTTAACGTTCAGAGGGTAAGGCGGACGGTTGCCGTCCCTTACCGGGTTACCTTACCTTGCCGCTTTTCCGATCGGGAATTAAAGACTTGCAATTAAGCATAGTCCGCATTCCGCGTTTAATTTTAAATTACTTCGCCTTCTCGATAATCTCGGCAACGCGCCAATTCTTATCCTTGGAAAGCTTTCTCGTTTCGACTATTCTCACCTTGTCGCCTACGCCGCACTCGTTATTCTCGTCGTGAGCCTTGAACTTGGTGGTCTTGGTTATAGTCTTTTTATAGAGGGGGTGCTTGCTCTTCTCGGTGATGGCTACGACTACCGTCTTGTCCATCTTGTCGGAAACTACCAACCCGACTCTTTCCTTTCTTAAAGTTGTCCTTTCTTCCATGACCTTTCTCCTTAACCCTTAATCTGCCTTGCACGGATAACGGTGTTGACCCTTGCGATGTCCTTTTTTACAAGGTTTATCTGCATAGGATTTTCAAGCTGACCGCTTGCATGGCGGAAACGCAGATTGAAAAGCTCCGTCTTTAATTCGGACAGCTTTGCGCTAAGTTCTTCGTCGCTTAAATTCTTAATTTCCTTAGCCTTCATTTGCCTCACCGCCTTCTAAATCTTCTTTCTTAACAAATTTGCACTTAACGGGCAACTTGTGGGATGCAAGACGCATAGCTTCCCTTGCAACGTCCTCGGATACGCCAGCCATTTCAAACATTACTCTGTCGGGCTTAACGATTGCCACCCAGTATTCTACCGAGCCTTTACCTGAACCCATACGGGACTCAGCGGGGTGCTTAGTGATGGGCTTGTGAGGGAATATGTCTATCCAAACCTGTCCGCCACGCTTGATAAATCTCGTCATCGCGATACGCGCCGCCTCTATCTGGTTGGAAGTAATTCTTCCGCCCTCTTCGGCAACCAGACCGTACTCGCCGTAAGCTACTTTATTGCCCTTATGCGCTCTGCCGCGGATTTTGCCGCGGTGCTGCATTCTTCTCTTTACTCTCTTGGGGATTAACATTTTACTCTTCGCCTCCGTCTGAGATTATAAGCTTCTTAGAGCCCGTGAGTACTTCGCCCTTGTATATCCAGCACTTGATGCCGAGTACGCCGAACGTAGTGTGAGCTTCCGCAAAGCCGTAATCTATATTCGCCCTCAACGTTTGAAGGGGAATAGAGCCGTCGTGGTAGCTCTCGCTGCCTGCAATTTCTCTGCCGTCAAGTCGTCCGCTTACGGTGATTTTTACACCCTTAACGCCCGCCTTGGACACCTTTGAAAGCTGCTGTTTGATAGCTCTTCTGTAAGAAACACGCTTTTCGAGCTGAGAAGCAACCGCCTCTGCCACGAGCTGCGCGTCCTGGTCGATTTTGTCAACCTTATTGACGTTGATAATTATAATCTTACCGTTGGTGAGCTTGCCGAGGTCCTTTTTGATAACCTCGATTTCTGCGCCCGCCTTGCCGATAAGCACGCCGGGACGACCCGTGTAGATTGTAACTTCTACCTTGTTTGCCGCCCTTACGATGCAGATTTTGCTTATTGCCGCGTCGTAATACTTCTTCTTAATGAAGGTACGGATGACGTTATCTTCTTTTAACTGTTTGCCGAAGTCCTTCTTTTCAGCGTACCACTGCGTATCCCAGCTCTTGATAACGCCTACTCTCAAACCGTGAGGATTAACTTTCTGTCCCATACTTCACTCTCCTTAAATCTTCTTCGCGTCGAGCACGACGGTAATGTGGCTTGTTCTCTTTAAGATAGCGTGTCCGCGTCCCTTGGATACGGGCTGCATTCTCTTTAAGTGAGGACCGCCGTTCGCATAAGCTTCGGCAACTACAAGATCGCCTCTGTCCATGCCCTGATTGTGCTCTGCGTTAGCCGCCGCGGAAAGAAGTACCTTCTTGACCTCTTCGCTACCGCCCTTGTTGCAGTAGGTAAGAATTGCGGACGCTTCCTCAACGCTCTTGCCCCTGATAAGAGCGAGAACCGTTCTCACTTTGTAGGGGGATATTCTGACGTATTTAGCCGTTGCGTAAGGACGCTTATCCTTGGTTGCGGCAATTTTTTCGGTCTTTTCTTTCATATTTTTTGCCATAACTTAAACTCTCCTTACTTCTTCGTCGTCTTTGCCGCGTGACCCTTGAACGTTCTGGTGGGAGCGAACTCGCCGAGCTTGCAGCCTACCATATCTTCAGTAACATACACGGGAACGTGCTTTCTGCCGTCGTATACGGCTATTGTGTGACCGACCATCTGGGGGAATATAGTTGATGCTCTGGACCAGGTCTTGACAACCTTCTTCTCGCCCGCCGCGTTCATCGCTTCTATTCTCGACATAAGCCTTTCTTCTGCGTAAGGCCCTTTCTTAACGCTTCTTGACATTTAACTATTCCTCCTTTAATTAATTCTCTTTAAGATATACTTCGAAGACGTGTTCTTCTTTCTCGTCTTATAACCCAATGCAGGCTTGCCCCAAGGGGTCATAGGACCGGCATGTCCCACCGGACACTTTCCCTCGCCGCCTCCATGAGGGTGGTCGTTGGGGTTCATGACCGAACCTCTTACGGTAGGTCTTGTGCCGAGGTATCTCGTCTTACCTGCCTTACCGAGGTGTACTATCTCGTGTTCGAGGTTGCCTACCTGACCGATAGTCGCTCTGCACTTGATTGAAACAAGACGCATTTCGCCCGAAGGCATTTTCAAGGTTGCATACGCGCCCTCTTTTGCCATAATCTGCGCGGAGATGCCCGCCGCTCTCGCTATCTGAGCGCCCTTGCCGGGTTGAAGCTCGATTGCGTGTACGACAGTACCTACGGGGATATCAGCAAGCGCGAGCGCGTTGCCCGCCTTGATATCGGCAGTAGCACCTGAAATAACCTTGTCGCCCACGTTGAGCCCTACGGGTGCGAGAATGTATCTCTTCTCGCCGTCGGCATACGAAAGCAAAGCTATGTTAGCAGACCTGTTGGGGTCGTACTGAATGGATATTACCTTTGCGGGAATGCCGTCTTTATTTCTCTTGAAGTCTATTATTCTGTACTTAACTCTGTTGCCGCCGCCGATGTGACGAACGGTAATTTTGCCCGTATTGTTTCTGCCGCCCGTCTTTCTCTTGTCGTGAAGCAGGCTTCTCTCGGGCTTATCTCCCGACAGCTCCTCCCTTGCGAGCACCGTCATAAAGCGGCGCGAAGGGGACGTGGGTCTAAATCTCTTGATTGCCATTTTCTATTCCTCCTATCAGGACAGCGAATCAAAGAACTCGATAGTCTTTGAATCTGCCTTGAGCTGAACGATAGCCTTCTTGTAGTCGGGCGTATATCCCTCGTTCCTGCCCATACGCTTTAACTTGCCCTTGCAGTTTACGGTGTTCACGCTTGCAACCTGAACGCCGAAAAGCTTTTCAACGGCGAGCTTAATCGCGGTCTTGTTTGCCGACTTAGCAACGATGAACGTGTACTTCTTGTCGGTTATTCCGTCGTAACCCTTTTCTGTGAGAAGGGGTTTAATAATGATGTCCTGTGCTAACATTACTCTCCGTAAGCCTCCTCGATTCTTTTGACGGCAGCCTTGGTAAGAACGACCTTTGCGTTGGCTACCACCTCGTATACGGATAACTGCTCTACGGGGAGGGTTGCAAGCTGTTCGAGGTTTCTTGCAGCGAGAACAACCTTTTCGTCCGCCTTATCCATATATATAATAGCGCTCTTATCAAGCTTTAACGCCTTCCGGAACGCCGCCATCTCCTTCGTCTTGCCTTCCTTTACGCTGAGCTGGTCTATTACGACAACCTCGCCGTCGGCAACCTTCTTTGAAAGTGCGGAAATGAGCGCAGCCGTCTTTGCCTTCTTGTTCATATCCTTGGAGAAGTCGCGGCTCTTGGGTGCGAACACTACGCCGCCCTTGATCCATTGCGGGGCGCGGATAGATCCTTGCCTTGCGTTTCCGGTTCCCTTCTGTCTCCAGGGCTTTCTGCCGCCGCCGCGCACTTCCGTACGGGTGAGGGTCGACTTCGTTCCCTGTCTGTCGTTGGCAAGTCTTGTAACGACCGCCTGATGAATGAGCTCTTCTCTGTATTCGGCGCCGAAGACCTTGTCGCTCAGCTTCATCGTGCCTGCTTCAGTGCCGTCCATCTTATATACTTTAATGCTGGGCATTTCTTTCGTCCTCCTTATTTAACGGTATCGTTAATGGTAACGATGCTTCCGTCAGGACCGGGAACTGAACCCTTTACAAGAATGCAGTTTCTTTCCACGTCCACTCTGACGATTTCGAGGTTCTGAACGGTTACGTTATCGCAACCGTACTGACCCGCGAGGTGCTTGTTTTTGAATACTCTCGAAGGCGAGCTGTTCGCGCCCATTGAGCCGGGCTCTCTGTGAACGGGGCCGACGCCGTGAGTTTCCTTTAGGCGGTGCTGATTCCATCTCTTGATTACGCCGCTGTAACCGTGCCCCTTGCTTACGCCGTGAGCGTCGACTCTGTCGCCCGCCGCAAACACGTCCGCCTTGACTTCGCCGCCGACCGCATAGGTTGAAAGGTCGTCAAGTCTGAATTCTTTGAGCACTTTGCAGGGCTTAACTCCTGCCTTCTTGAACTGTCCGAGTTCGGGCTTTGTGAGCGCCTTTTCGGTCGTTTCACCAAAACCGAGTTTCAGAGCGGCATAGCCGTCTTTCTCAACAGTTTTGATTTGTACCACAGGACAGGGACCTGCCTGCAATACCGTGACGGGGATTACTTTCCCCTCCGCCGTAAAAATTTGCGTCATTCCCTCTTTACGGCAGATGATTGCTTTATTCATTGATAAAGTTCCTCCGATATTTTTTTATTTTTTCAGATACCGCGCTCCGCCGTCCCGCCGTTACCGTCGTCCGCTTTGCGTTGGGTATCTATATTGGTTAATTAACAATCAGCTCAGAGCTTGATTTTGATATCTACACCCGCGGGAAGGTGAACGGTGTCGAGAAGCTTCGCGTTGGGAGTATAGATGTCTATAATTCTCTTATAGGTTCTCTGCTCGAACTGCTCTCTGCTGTCCTTGTACTTATGCGGACAACGCAAAATAGTGATAACTTCTCTTTCCGTGGGAAGGGGAATAGGTCCCGATATCTTTGCGCCGCTCTTCTTCATTGTCTCTACGATACGGGAAGCCGCAAGGTCTACAAGCTCGTGATCGTAAGCCGCAAGTTTAATTCTGATTTTCTGTCCTGCCATGATTTTCTCCTTTTTATACTAACAAAATTTTCATTTTACGCGTCAACTTATCCGTGTGTATCGCGGCGACTGTTTTTAAAAACACCGACCGAGCGGCGTTTGCACAAATCAGCCACGGTTAGTCGCAGGGGTCTAAGCCCCTACATTTGTCGGCGTAAATTATCTTCTCCCGCGGGTTTGAACGGGGGTTTAAAGTAACTTTACGCTTCATCCCAATACACGCCTTTTTTAAACGCGCTTAACTATTATATAAAAACCGAATAACTTTGTCAACGGTTTGAAGGCATTTTTTTACCGAAAAATACCCGTTTTTGATTAAAATACCGCCGTTTTGCCCCGTTTTAGCCTCTCCGTCCTCAAACTTGTGCCAACGTCCGCTCTCCGCCACAATATATTGACGTTTTTGCGCTTTTTAATACGAAAATCGGGGGCAAACTTACCCGTCCGCCCCTTTAAAAATATATGTATAATATTTTTGAATACCAAAACCGCAAATGTTATATAACACTCTGTTTGTAATTTTTTGACAAAATTTTTTGTTAACTTCTTACATATTAGCTATTTATAACAATTTCGAGCTTGCTTCCACGCCGATAGTACTTTTCCCGCAATCAACGTATTTAAGGTCGTCGGTTCGGCGCAACTCAATAAACATAGCGGCAATAAACGCGCTTTTAACTTCAAGTGTTAAAGCAGTTTGTCTTTTTTTAAAAAAGGGTCTTGAAAACGGCGGTTATATATATTATAATGTATATATAGGCGGGCAAAAGTCCGCGATAAGGGGTTTTTTATATGAGCATTACAGCAAAGGAAATTAAGAACATAGCCATAATAGGACACAGCGGCGAGGGCAAGACAACGCTATGCGAGGCTATGCTATTCAACGCGCAGGCGACGGACAGAATGGGTAAGGTGGAAAACGGGACGACCGTTATGGACTACGACGAGGCTGAAAAAGCCAAAAAGATGTCCGTTTACACCTCGGTTGCGCACCTTACGTGGAAGGGAATTAAAATAAATATTTTAGACTTGCCCGGATTTTACGACTTCGAGGGCGAGCGCCACGAGGGGCTTACGGCTTGCGGCGGCGCGGTTCTTGTAATAGGAGCTAACGGCGTACTCCCCATAGGCGCGGAGAGCGTTGTCGATTACTGCCTTAAACTCGGCAAGCCGCTCGTCATATTTATAAACGGAATGGATAAGCCCACCGCCGACTATGCGGGAACGATTGCCGCGCTGAGGGCTAAGTACGCGGGTAAGCTCGCACCCATTCAGATACCTATAATGCAGGACGGCAAGATGACGGGCTACATAAACGCCATACAGGAGCGCGCGTACGAATTTTCGACGAGCGGGCCTAAGGAAATCGACGTGCCCGACAGCCTTAAAGAGCAAATGGACGAAATGCAGGACAGACTTGTCGAAACGGCGGCGGAAAACGACGACGTGCTGTTGGATAAGTACTTCGAGCAGGGCGGACTGACCAAGGCGGACGCCGTGCACGGCATAAGAAAGGGCATTGCGACGGGCAACGTTATCCCCGTAATGGCGGGCAGCGCAATAAACAACAGGGGCGTAATCAATCTTATGGACGAGATTGTCACCTATATGCCCACCGCCAACGAGCGCAGAAGGCTTGCTACGGATATCGCCGCCGACGAGCTTATAACCGTAGAATGCGACGAAAATCAGCCGTTCGCCGCCCTTGTATACAAGACGGTGTACGACTCTTACACGGGCAAGCTGAACTATATCAAGGTGTTGCGCGGCAAATTAAAGACGGGCGACGTCGTTTACAACTCCACCTCCGGCAAGGAAGAGCGCATAGGTCAGATATTCACGCTTGCCGGCAAGAAGTGCGAGCTTGTGACCGAGCTTACGGCGGGCGATTTGGGTGCGGTAAACAAGCTGACGGCTACCGACACAAACGACACGCTTTGCGCTTTGGGCACGAATATACAGTTCGACCCCGTGCATTTCCCCCGCCCCTGCCTGTCCCTATCCGTAAAGGCGGCGAACAAGGGCGAGGAAGACAAGGTCGTAGCGGGCTTGAACAAGATGCGCGAGGAGGACTACACCTTTGCCGTAACCAAGAACAACGAAACGGGCGAGCTTATTCTGAGCGGGCAGGGCGAAACGCACATAGAGCTACTCTGCGCAAAATTGAAGAGCCGCTTCGGCATAGCTACGGTTTTAGGCGAGCCGAAAATCCCCTATCGCGAAACCATACGCGCGACGGCTACCGCCGAGGGCAAGCACAAAAAGCAATCGGGCGGACACGGACAGTACGGGCACTGCAAGGTGCGCTTCGAGCCGTGCGAGAGCGAATTCGAGTTTGTAGACGAGGTTGTGGGCGGAGCCGTGCCCCGTCAGTACATACCCTCCGTTGACAAGGGACTGCGCGAGTGCCTTTCGAGAGGCGTGCTTGCGGGCTTCCCCGTGACGGGCGTGCGCGCGGTGCTGTTCGACGGCAGTTATCACGACGTGGACTCCTCCGAAATGGCGTTCAAAGCGGCGGCGGCTCTCGCCTTCCGCGAGGGAATTAAAAAAGCCTCTCCCGTTCTCTTAGAGCCTATCGTCAGATTAAAGACCGCCGTTGCGGGCGAATACCTCGGCGCGGTTATGGGCGATATTTCCAAGCGCCGCGGCAGGATTATAGAGAGCAACACGGAGGGCGATATAACGACCGTAATTGCCGAAGTGCCCCTCGCAGAGACGGCTAAGTACGCCACCGAGCTAAGGAGTATGACGCGCGGACAGGGCAAATTCTCCTCCGAATTTGTACGCTATGAGGAGCTGCCTCCCGCTCTTGCCGAAAAAGTTATTGCGGCGAATAAGGATTAAAACATAATTATTTTTATCTTCGCGCAACGCTTGCGTTGCGCGAAGATTTATTTTAATCATTGTTTTTCTTGACAAAATCGACTGCGCGGAGGCATTTATTTTTTAAAGATTTTCCGCAATCTTTTTTAAGAACGCCTCGCTGTCGAGCTTGACGGGAGTTACGCCCTCGCGGTGGAAAAGCGGAATTAAGTCGCCCGTCATATAGCCGCTCTCTATCGTGCCGACTGTAGCCGCCTCCAACCTCTTGGCAAAGTCCGCAAGTTCGGGTATACCGTCCAGCTCTCCCCTCTTTGCAAGCGCGCCCGTCCACGCCCAAATAGTAGCAACCGAGTTAGTCGAAGTGCTTTCGCCGTTTCTCCATTTATAGTAGTGCCGCGTTACAGTGCCGTGCGCCGCCTCGTATTCGTACTTGCCGTCAGGCGATACGAGCACGCTCGACATCATTCCCAAAGAGCCGTAAGCCGTCGCAACCATATCGCTCATCACGTCGCCGTCATAATTCTTGCACACCCAGAGCACGCCGCCCTCCGAACGCATTATGCGCGCGACGATATCGTCGATAAGCGTGTACATATAATAAATGCCCGCCGCCTCGAAAGCCGACTTGTATTCGCTCTCGTAAATCTCCGCGAAGATATCCTTAAAGCGGTGGTCGTACGTCTTGGAAATAGTATCCTTAGCGCCCAGCCACATAGGAATTTTATTTTCCAGCGCATAATTGAAGCAGCTGCGGGCGAACGCCTCGATAGATTTATCCACGTTGTGCAAGCCCTGTACTATGCCGTCGCCGTTAAAGGAATGAATGAGCTTGCGCTCGACTTCCCTGCCGCTCTTGTCGCACACTACAAGGTATGCGGTCTGTCCGTCCTCCACCCTGCTCTCAACCGAATTATATATATCGCCGTATGCGTGGCGGGCGAGCACAATGGGCTTCTTCCACCCGGGCACGTACGGAGTAATGCCGTTTACAAGAATGGGAGCGCGGAACACCGTGCCGTCCAGAATGCGGCGGATAGTGCCGTTGGGGCTCTTCCACATCTGTTTAAGGTTGTATTCCTTTACGCGCTGAGCATTGGGAGTTATGGTTGCGCACTTAACCGCAACGCCGTATCTCTTGGTTGCAAGCGCGCTCAGCTCGGTTACTCTGTCGTCCGTTCTGTCCCTCTCGGTAAGCCCCAAATCGTAATATTCCGTCTTTAAATCGACGAACGGCTCTATTAAAATTTCCTTTATCCACTTCCACAAAACGCGAGTCATTTCGTCGCCGTCCATTTCGACAATGGGCGTAGACATACGTATCTTTGACATTTAACCGTACCTCTTTACATTTTTTATTATTTTACTATAAACCTGCCCGCGTTGCAAGTATTTTAACGGCTTGAATAATCTCACGTACGCTCAATATAATCGGCGTGCTTAAAAAAACACGCCGATTTTTTTATTTAAGTTTGTTTCCGTGAGGGGTTAAATTGTTGAGTATTCCCGTAGTTATGATTTTTTTGCCGCCGGCTTCGTCAAAGTCGGTTTGCGCCTGCTCGGTCAAGCCGCACAGCACTCCGTAAAAAGCCTTATAGCTATCCGACAGAAGATACTGCGAAAGCGACCCCGGGACGGTGTTTATCTCGCTGATATAGACGTTTTTACCGCTTATTATGTAGTCGAAACGCACTATCCCCCGCATATTCAACGCCGTATATACGCGCGCCGTTTCCGCTCTTATCCCCTCCGCAATGCCTGCGTCGAGCTTAGCGGGGAACTGCCTTTTGCCGCCGCCCGTATACTTATCGTCGTACGAAAGAATATCGCCCGCGCCCGTCACCTCCTCGCACAACGAGGTTATAACCTGACCGTCGGAATAATACGCCGCGCAATTTATCTCCCTGCGGTTCTCCAAAAACTCCTCTATAAGCACCGAGCCGTCCAGCTCGAACGCCGTTTTAAGGGCGGCGGTGAGCTCCTCTTCGTCGTTACATCTGGCAATGCCTATGCTCGACCCGAGCGTTGTCGGCTTGACGATTACGGGGTAGCCAAGCGCCGCCGCGCCAGCAATTGCCCCATTAATATCCCGCGAATAAACGTATTTAGCCGTCTTTGCGCCCAAGCCCGCAAGCACGAGCTTCGTGTAGTATTTATCGAGAAACGCCGCGCTCTCGAACATTCCCGCGGATGCAAGCGGCAATTTAAACAGAGCGCACGTTCCCGCAATCGCGCCGCCCTCGCCCGCGCCGCCGTGACAGCAGTTGAGTACGCAATCCACCTTGACCGCGCGCCTGGGTTTTCCGCTTTGACTTAACAGCACCGCGCCGCCCGTGCAAAATCCGCACAGAGCAAAGTCCTTATAGCCGCCGCGCTTGTAAATCGAAACGTCGGCGAGCTTTTCGTCGGCACGTATTACGCCGTCGTGGTCGATATATACGGGCAAAACGCTCTTGCCGCCCTTTTTAAGCACGTTGCAGACGAGCGCGCCCGTGATTACCGACACTTCGTTCTCGCTTGAAACTCCGCCGAATATTACGGCGATATCGTAACTTTTTTGCATAAAAAAACACCTCCGCAAAATATTTTTTCGCTTTGGTGAAAGGAAGCGTGCCACTTCAGCGAAGCGTGTCGCTTCAGCCTAATCCTTTAATTGCCGATAAGTTATCTAACTTTAATGCAGCAAAACAGGGAAGCGCGTCGCTTCAGCGAAGCGTGTCGCTTCAGCCAGTCCTTTAATTGCCGATAAGTTATCTTACTTTAACGCAGCAAAACAGGGAAGCGTGTCGCTTCAGCCAAGTCCTTTAATTGCCGATAAGATATCTTACTTTAACACAGCAAAACAGGGAAGCGCGCCGCTTCAGCCTAATTCAATTATATATTTCGGGCAAGTCGTTTAAAAACAGCACGGCGTCGCCCTTTGCGATAATATCCTTTAAGACGTCCTGCGCGGCGGCAAGAGTCGGCACGGTCGTAATTTTATCTTCGTCGCCGCCCGCCTCGGTATAACCGCGCTTAACCGCTCCCACAAGCGTTTCGCCCACGAGAATAACGTAGTCCAGCCCGACAAGCTCACTGCCGAGCGCGACGTTTTCCTCCTCTTCCAACACGCCCAGCTCAACCAACCCGGGGGTGACGGCAATCTTTTTCCCGCCGAACGTGCGCAGAACCTCTATCGCCGCGCGCGCCCCCACCACGTTGGAATTATAGCCGTCGTCCAGAATGTTTACTCCGTTGCTCTCGATTAACTGCAAGCGGTGCTCGACGAACTCCAATTCACCGATTGCGGCGGCAATATCCGAAGAAGAAACGCCCATTTCGTAGGCAAGCTGAGCGCACAGCCCGATATTGTACGCATTGTGCGCGCCCAGAAGCTTGGTTTTGACCGCAACTTTTTCGTCGCCCAAATGCAAAGTGAACGCCGTGCCCGTGCTGTCGGCAACCACGTCCGAAACGCAGTCGCACTTTATCTTGTCGCCCTCCGTTCCTTCGAACTTGTCGAAGCAGTCGGCGGCGATAACACAGCTCTTTTTAGTGGCGGTGATGATTTCGCCCTTGGTCTTTATGACGTTTTCAATCGTCTTGAAGCTCTCTAAATGCTGAGGGCAGATACCCGTAATCAGCGAATAGTCGGGCTGGCACAGCTTACAGAGCTCGGCAATATCTCCCGAGTGCCGCGCGCCCATTTCGGCAATAAATATCTCCGCTTCGCTAATATCGCTGTCGTTTACAGTCTTGGCAATGCCGAGCGGCGTGTTGTACGAGGACGGCGTGGCAATGACTTTATACTTCTTTTTGAGCATAGCCGCGAGAATATTTTTCGCGCTCGTTTTGCCGTAGCTGCCCGTTATTCCCACGACGGTTAAGTCGGCTTCGGCAAGCTTCGCCCCCGCCTTTTTTACGAAAGACTTGTTTATGGGCGCTTCCCATAAAAGCGTGATTGCGTTTGCCAGCCCGATAATCGGCAACAGGCACATAGGGAATATGGCGAGCACGCAATACTTCAAGGTAGCAAACAGCTCCGCACCCCAGACGTATTCGGCGAAATTGAGCAACGTCGCCGCAATGTAGATAAGTATGGCGAGCGTAAGCCACACGGCTATAAACAGCCTTTTAAATCGGGGGGTGAGCGCCGCGTTTGCCCTTGTAGTCGAGCGCGCCTCGGCACAGATATACAGAATGAAGAATATTAAATATGCGGCAAGACCTGTCACCGCCGACCAGTGCGCCCCGACAAAGCCGAAGCAGAGCGAGATTACGGCGCACGCGAGAACGCAGGCGAGGGCGAGCACGGAATAACGCGCCTGTTGCAGATTGCTTTTACGGCGCGCCCAGCCGAACAGCCGCGCCCCTTTATAGCCGAAGCCCTGCAATATGCCCAGCGGCTTAAAGCAGACGGCGCATAACAGGCAAGCGAATACAAGCGCGATTAACACGCACTCCAAAGTAGTTTGCCAATCAATAAAAATTCCCATACATTATCCTCTCGGTTTTCGCCGCGTAACGTCCGCCGCATTAAACTAAGTATCGCTTAAAAATTCGAGCGCCAGCTCATTGAACGCGGCGGGATTTTCGCTGAAACAGAAGTGCCCGCCGTCGATGAGTTCGAGCCGACTGCCCGCAATCAGCGAGTGAAAAATTTCGCCCTCCTCGTTCGCGGGAGTGACGGCGTCGCCCCTGCCGTAAATGAGCAACGTGCGGTTTTTTATCCTCTCCGCACTGCCGCGCAAATCTTCGTTGACTATCAATTTATAGCTTTCGCGCATTACGGGCGGCAGAACGCGGTATTCCTCGCTCCCGAAATGTCTTTCCGCATACCTCGGGAACAGCTTTTTTACCCGCCTGTATCGCTTTACCTGCCGCATATATGCGGGTGAACGCTCTTTTACAAGTCCCGCGCCGCCCGTAATTATAAGGCGGTTAGCGAGCTCTCCGCGCTCCGACAACAGCTTAAAAGCCACCCTCGCGCCGAACGAATGCGCAATTATATCCGCACCGTTCAGCCTATTTTCGTCGATAAACTTACACAGCCATTCGGCGTAATCGCCCACGGACCACGCTCTTTTAATGGGCGAGCTTGCTCCGAAAGCGGGCATATCGGGCGCAACGGCAAGTCTGCCGCGCTCCGACAACGCGTTTATCTGATAGTAAAAGCTTTCCTTGCACGAAAGATAGCCGTGCAGAAGCAGAACGGGCGCGCCGCTCCCCCTCTTTAAAACGCTTACAAAATCGCCGTCGATTAAAATGGGTTCACCCCTATCTCTTTATTCGCGGCTGATTACCCCCCTACTATGCCCCGATTACGCGTTGCATTACAAGACAATCCTCGCCGTCGGAATAGTAGCGCGTGCGCGCATATACGCCGACAAATCCGCACGACAGATACAGCCGCATTGCGGCGACGTTGGAAACGCGCACCTCTAAAAATATCTTTTCTGCGCCACGCTTCTTAACGTCCTCGACAAGCGCGTTGAGAATAGCTCTGCCCACGCCGCTCATTCTGTACTCCTCGGCAACGACGACGTTTTCAAGGTCGCACGTTTCGCAGACGGTACAGGTACAGCCATAGCCTATCACTTCGCCGTTATCCTCGGCTACAATCATGCTGTAAGCGGGGTTTTCGAATGCCGAAGCAATTGTGCCGAAGCCCCAACCCTCGACCTTAAAGCACTCCTTTTCCATCTCTGAAATCTTTAAAATATCCTCGTATCTGCACTTACGTATAATCATACTTTCCTAAGACGCGCCGCGCGCTCCTCCTCCGCCTGCGACCTCTTCACATACAGAGCGAACAAGCCGCCCTCGCCGCCCTCCGCAATTTTCGCAAGCACGGCAGGATACAGACATTCGCTTACGTTGAGCCGCGTGTAACCGTTAAAGGGCAGCTCCTCGAAGCCGTACACGGGTCTTTTCAGCTCCTCGACCGCTTGCAGGGAAAGACAGCAGGGTTGAAGATTGCACGCGCCGTCCGCCGCATAGCCGCAGACGTAGAAATTGCCGTGCGCCGCGTCCACCGCAACAAGGTAATCACAACCGCTGTTGACATTATATGAAAGCATATCGAAAGCCGTTACGCCCACCGCGCGCTTATTTAAAGCCGTGGCGTAGCCCTTAACGCACGAAATACCTATTCTTATCCCCGTAAACGAGCCCGGTCCTGTAACCGCGGCGAAAAAATCGCATTCGGCGGGAGTGAGCCCCACTTCGTTCAACGCCCTGTCTATCTCGTCCATAAGTACAACGGAATGGTTCATAGCGCAGTCGGGAATATGGTTTATCGTCTTTTTGTCGCCCTTGCACGCAACCACCGTCAAGTGGCGCGATGACGTGTCCACGGCAAGAAAATTACTCACAGATTATCTCCCTGTTTACGTTGCTTATTTTCTTAATGGTAACGGTTTTACAGCCCGAAGGAAGCACGTCGGCGATGTTCTCCGCCCACTCTATAACGCACACGCCGTTGCCGTAAAAATAGTCGGTCAAGCCCAGCCGCTCCGCCTCCGCACCGCTGTTTAAACGGTAACAGTCGTAGTGATAGAGCTTGCCGTCATAGTCGTTCATATAGGCGTAAGTCGGGCTTAAAATTTCGTCCTCGATACCCAGCCCCTTAGCGATACCCTTGCAGAATACCGTCTTGCCCGCGCCCATATCGCCGTTGAGTAAAACGACGTCGCCCGCGCGTAGAGTCTTTGAATATTCCTTTGCAAATTCAACCGTAGCCCTTTCGCTACCCGATAAATAAACAGCCATACGGATACATTATACACCCGTAAGGCTGTTATTGCAATTATTTTTTTAAAGATTGGCAAAACGGCTGAGCGCAAGTAGCAAACGCACAAAACATACAAAAGGCTTAATTGACGGGGCGCCCTGCTCAACAAGTTTGAGCAAGGAGCTTAATTGTCGGAAAGCCCTAACAGATAGTCAGCGCTTACTTCGAATATTTTGCAAAGCGTGCGCAAGTCGTTTATATTTGGCTCAGATAATCCCTGTTCCCAGCTTGCTAACCCCGTTTCAGATTTATTCAATAAAGCTGCAAGTTGTTTTTGTGTTAATCCCTTTTCTTTACGCAATTCTTTTAATTTGAATTTGATTTCGTATTTCATACTATATATAATAGCAAACACTACTAAATTTTAGTTGACAATACTAAAAATTAGTAGTAAAATGTACTTTGTCAATACGCGAATCGCGTACTTTAAAGACATAAAGCAAAATACTTAGTATAATGGTAAAAAAATAAAAAAGAGGTGTCAAATGGAAATTCCCGAACTTATAGACATTATTTACGCGCAAGTTTTACATAGATTACGTGAGCGCATAGAAAAAGAAGATCACAGTATTATAACAAGCGTAGATAATGAAAGGTCTGCTCTCAGCGAAAAATTAAACGAAGAACAGGAAAAACTTTTAGGTATGTATGTTAGTGCGCTTGAACTACGCTATGACTACATAAATTACGAGATGAACAAATTTGTATTGAACGTCGGAATAAAATACGGTATGGAATTAAAGAAAGCTTTAGACGTAACAGATATGTAATTACTCCAACGCTCAATCCTTTTTAACATAAAAATATGCACCGCTGAAAGCCCGTACGGTTTCCGCGGTGCATATAAAATTTATTAATTATTTTACCGATTTTTGCCTAAAAAGTATCTCAAAAGTACTCCCGCGACGAGCAGGACTAATACCGCGGCAACTACGCACACGGTTATTATCGCCTGCTTCTTCGCGCGTCTGACGCTCTCGTCGCTCCCCCCTTCCGTGGCGGGCAGAGGCGCGGGCGACAGCTTGTCGTTAAGCTTGTTTATGAGCCGCGATATATGCTTGTATACGGGCAACGTAACGGCGATTGCAATTATACACCGCATAAGATTGAACGGAAGCACCGAACACCACAGATAGAAGGTATAAAACGTGTTCTCCGTGCACCCCTCGCCGAACAGAACCTGCATTGTTCCCACAAGCGGCGCCCAACTGCCATGAAAGAAAAGCTGCCTGTAAAAGGGCACTAACACGAGCCAATTGGCGATTATGCTCATTGCGGTAGAGCACACCATGCCGACCGCCATTGAGAGGAGCGCACCCTTGAACGTGCGCATTTTTTTATAGATAAGCCCGGACGGAACGACGAACGCGACGCCGATTAAGAGGTCGGCGAGCTCACCAACGAAAACCGTAGTCGTACCCTTGATTACGAGTTTGATTAAGATTTTGACAAACACGATTATCGCGCCCGAAACGGGGCCGAGCGCAAACGTGCCTATGAGCGCGGGTATGTCTGAGAAATTCAGTTCCAGCCACGAGGGAAAAGCCGCCGCAATGGGGAAGCCGAATACGTAGAGCAAGCCCGCCAACGTGGCGAACATTGCGATTACCGCAACGCGAGTTGCGCTGAAATAGTTGCGTTTTGTTTTTTGCATAAAAGAACTCCTTGAAAATTTATTTTTTAAAGTTGTTCTTCGCATAAAAAAACGCTCCGTAAATTCGGAGCGAAAATAAAACGATATAACACCGCTTTTTATTCTTTTAACATCCGGACTATAACCGTCGGTTTCGGAATTGCGCCGAATCGGGGACTTGCGCCGTATGCGCGCCCGTCCTTAGTGGACTATGACCACCGGTGGAGAATTTCACTCCGCCCCAAAGAATAACTTTAAATTGTGATATCATTATATTGCGTAATTTTGTATATGTCAAGCGCGCGACGCTCCCAATTTTACAAAAAAACAATTAATAATTTTTTTTACTTTAACGGCGTGCCGAGAATTGCCACCGCCCTCTTAACGTGCTCTTCCTCCAAGCCTGCACCGAAATTCGGATTGGTCTTTACAAATCTGTCGGACAGCTCCTGCCAGCCGAAGCCGTAGTCGTCGATTATTACGAAGCTCTCCACGATTTCTTCCGCTTCATCCAGCCAAGCCCTTAATTCGTCGCGGCGGTTTGCGCACAGCCCCAAATAAGGCGTTTTGTCGTAGATTGCAAGCCCGTACTTTGCAAATGTTTCGTTGATATAAACGCCGTCGTCGCGGCATAGTCGGGGGTCTTTTTCCCAATCCGTGCGCCACGTCGACGATAAAACTATCTTCGCGCCCGTCTGCTCCACTATACTCCCGACAAGCGGCAGACGAGTTTCGTCAATGTCGCTCTGCACGTTCCAATCGCGTTCCCTGTCGTATTTGCGGGAATTGAGCACCCCGTCGATATCCAAAAAAATTACTTTCATTCAGCCGCCCCGACAACATTATTGTACAACACGGTGTATCTGTCGCCAAGCTCCGCGTCGATATGGAAATGCCCGAAGTACCAATGCCCGAACTGCACAACATCCTCGAAATAGGAAAGCATATGACTTTCGGGGCAGAGCAATTTCACGCCCGCCGCCGCCCTCAATCCGGGATATTGCAACGCGCGCTCGCCGCAGGAATGCGTTATGATGTAATCCACCTTATTGTTATGGCGTTTGAGATTGGCTATGCCCTCGTCCAGCTCGTCGTAGGTGGGCAACTCCTGAGCCCACCAGCTTACGCCCTTTCTGCGGTATTCCCTGTCGACGCTTGTCGCGCCGCCGAAAGTAAATATGGTTTTGCCCTCGATTTCATACACCTGACCGCGCATTAAATGAATGATATTCGGTCTGATTTTATGCACTTTGCCGCCCTTCCACTCCTCCACGGGGAAAGAGTTTAAAAGGTCGAAATTTTCGTGATTGCCGTCGACGAACAGCACGGTAAACGGAAGCTCGGTATAATATTTTAAATCGGCTACCAACGTCCTGTCGCTCCACACCCCGCCGAAATCGCCCGCGATAACGACGTAATCGTTTAAAGTCAGTTCGGGGTGCTCGCCCGCAAAAATATGGAGCTTGTTAAAATCCTGCAAACCGTGCGTATCGCCCGTAATATATATCATAAAACGCCTCCCGTTCCGTTTCCGCGTCAAATATTTTAACACAATTGTCAAAAATACGCAAGCGTTAAAAAGAACTAAATTTATAATATGATTGCCACTGCTCGCGCAGGGCTGATAAAAAAACAAACGCGGCTTGCGCAAGCCGCGTTGAATTTTGTTAAAATTTTATTCGCTTATGAAGAGTACGCCGAGAGTGTTTCTGCCGCAATGGCTTGTCACTATACTGCCCGCAACCGTTTCCAACACCTCGTTAAAGGTGAAGTTATCGGCTACGATTTGTTTGGCGAGCCCGACAAGCTCGCTGTCCGCCGAGCTGTGCGTGATAAAGCAACGCGTTTTGTCGTACGCGGGATATTGAGCCTTTAAATCGGCGATATAATTTCTGATACAGCGCGACATACCGCCCATATACTTCTTTTTGGCGATTAACTGCCCGTCCCTGTTTTCGCAAATCATAGGGTGTAGCTTCATAACCTTTGCCCCGATAAGCGCGGCAAGCGAGCAACGCCCTCCCTTATGCAGATAGTCGAGCGCGTCGGGCACAAACGACGTGTTTACAAGGGGGCGCAAGCCGTTGATTTTTTGAGTTATTTCCTCAGCCGACAGCCCCTCCGCCGCCAAATCGCACGCCTTTAACACAAGCAAGCCCTGCCCCGTAGAGAGAGCGCGGCTGTCGATGACGGTAACCTTTCCGCCGAAGCTCTCCGCCGCCTTGCACGCCGAGGAATTGGACGACGACGCCTGCGAGGAGATATTGAAGTGAATGAGCGCGTCGTATCCCTTTAAATTTTCCTTGAAGAACGCCGCGTAGCCGTCGACAGTCCCAGCCGCCGTCTTTGGAAGCTGCCCGCTCTTCTGCACGTACGCAAATATATCCGCAGGAGCAATCTCTCCGTCCTTATAGCTTTCTTCTCCCAATATGACCGTCAGCGAAAATATACCGATATTATACTTCTTAATCAGCTCTTCGCCCAAATCGCAGGTGGAGTCCGACGTAATCCTGATATTCATTAAGTCACCTCTTTTATCCTATTAATGATATCACTCTGTAAATAAATTTGCAATACTTAATTCATATTTTTCACAAAAAAGTCATAATACGACATTACATTATCCCTCATTCGGCATATGGAGTTTACTTTTTATAACAAAACGCGGGGGCGTATGAAAAGCCTCCGCGCCTATTTAAATTTTAAAAAGGGTTATAGATTATTTTACGCAATCGGCATAGAGCGGGAACGCCTTGCACAGCTCTGCAACCTCTGCGGTGACGTGTTCGTAAGCCGCCTGCTTTTTGTCGATAATTTCGGCGATTAACCGCGCAATCTTGCGGGCTTCCGCCTCCTTCATTCCGCGCGAGGTAATTGCGGGAGTGCCTATTCTTATACCGCTCGTAACAAAGGGCTTCTGCACGTCGAACGGTATTGCGTTTTTGTTGACGGTTATGTGCACCTCGTCGAGCATATGCTCCAATTCCTTGCCCGTCAGACCCTTATCGGTGAGATTTAATAAAATGAGGTGATTGTCCGTGCCGCCCGATACCATTTTGACGCCGAGCTTGTCGAACTCGTCCGCCATAGCCGCCGCGTTCTTGACAATCTGCGCCTGATACTCCTTAAATTCGGGCTGTAACGCCTCCTTGAAAGCCACCGCCTTTGCCGCGATTATGTGCATTAAAGGACCGCCCTGTATGCCGGGGAAAACAGCCTTGTCAATAGCCTTGCCGTACTCCTCCTTGCACATAATAACGCCGCCGCGGGGTCCGCGCAGGGTCTTATGCGTGGTAGTCGTCACGAAGTCGGCGTAGGGCACGGGCGAGGGGTGAAGCCCAGCGGCAACCAAGCCCGCAATGTGAGCTATGTCCACCATCATAAGCGCGCCCACCTTATCGCATATCTTGCGGATACGCGCGAAGTCGATTACGCGGGGATAAGCGCTCGCGCCCGACACTATCATTTTAGGCTTGCACTCCACGGCGATTTTTTCCATTTCGTCGTAGTCGATTACCTGCTCGCTTTCGTTTACGCCGTAGGGCACTATATTGAAGTACTTACCCGAAATGTTTACGGGCGAGCCGTGCGAGAGATGTCCGCCGTGCGCAAGGTTCATTCCCATTACGGTGTCGCCCGGTTGAAGCATAGCGAAGAAAACGGCGAGGTTTGCGCTCGCGCCCGAGTGAGGCTGAACGTTGCAGTACTCGCAACCGAAGAGCTGCTTTATTCTGTCGCGGGCAAGATCCTCGGCGATATCGACGAACTGACAGCCGCCGTAATAGCGGTGAGCGGGATAGCCCTCCGCATACTTATTCGTCAAGTGACTGCCCGCCGCGGCGAGAACTGCGGGGGAAACGAAATTTTCGCTTGCTATAAGCTCTATATTGCCCTGCTGGCGCGCAAGCTCGAGCTTTAACGCCTCGGCAACCTCGGGGTCGGTCTGCGCAATGAGTGAAATATCTATCATAATTCCTCCTGATATACGTATTCGATATACGCAAAATTTATAATTATGCAGATATTATAGCATATATTTTAAAAATATACAATAAATAATAAATAATAAATAAAAAATTTACGCGGGCGCAAATTTTGCGCCCGCGTTTTTATTTTATAGCCTTTAAAATTTATTCACCCCGCGTTGCGCACCGCCTTGTGTACTTTGATTATAAGTGCGAAACTGATAATTTGCAAGTAAAAATTCTCAATTTGGCACACAATAAATTGTAGAATAAAGACTTCGTTTGGTGAATTATGTCGAAACTCAGCGACAGGCTTACGGACGTATTTTCCGATAGTCAATTGAGCCTTAAAACTCTTGCGCAAAAAATTAATATTTCCGCATCTTGCCTTACATACTATTCGAAAGGCGAGCGCGTTCCGACAATAGAAAGTCTTGTAAAAATAGCCGACTATTTCAATTGCTCAACCGACTATCTGTTGGGGCGTGAAGAAGATAACAGAAGCTTAACGTTTGAACCCTGTCCGCCTTTCTGCGAAAGGCTTGCTTTTTTGAAAAAGCATTTCGGGTGTACGGCTTATCAGATTTATCATAATTCAAAAATCTCCAAAAGCGGTTATTACGAATGGCTGCGCGGCGAACACGTTCCGTCGCTCGACAACATCGTAAATCTTGCTGACGCATTCGGTTGCCGTGTTGATTTTGTTTTAGGCAGAGAAAGTTAAATCTTTACGCGGGCGCAAATTTTTTTGCGCCCGCGTTTCTATTTTATAAGGCAAAAGACAGACCCCCTCAACGCGCCACCCAAAAAAACGCTATCATTAAACCTTATTTACGATTTTAAACGCAACTTTTAAAAATTTTACGTGACTTTATTTATCTTAATTGCGTTTCGCTCCCCCTGCCCAAAGGGTATAATAAAGGTGAACGTTACATCAGGGAGGTTAGATTATGGACGGAAAACAGTATACGAAAAGCAGTATGCAGGCGTTAACGCGTTGCGAGCAAATCGCCGCGGAATACGGCAATCAGGAAATTCAGCCCGTACACCTTTTATACGCCCTTTTGGATAAGGACGGTCTTATTGCGGGTATTTTAAAGCGCACGGGCGCGGACGTCGACGGATTTAGTTCGGCGGTCAGGGAAGATATCGCAAGCCTGCCGAGAGTTTCGGGGAGCGGCGCGGGCAATATGTACCTTTCGGGCGGGCTTAACCGCGTGCTTACGGTAGCCGACAGGCTCGCCTCCAACCTTAAAGACGAATATATATCGGTGGAGCACCTGTTTTTAGCGCTTCTCGACTGCGAGGACGAGCGCGTGCAGAAGTTGTTTAAACGCTTTAACGTTGACAAAAACGCTTTCCTGCGCGAGCTGAAAAAGGTACGCGGCAACACCAACGTAAAGAGCGACAACCCCGAGGACACCTACGACGTGCTTGAAAAATACGGCACGGATCTGACCGCGCGGGCGCGCAAACACAAGTTAGAGCCCGTCATCGGCAGGGACGAAGAGATAAGAAACGTAATCCGCATACTTTCGCGCAAGACGAAGAACAACCCCGTGCTGATAGGCGAGCCCGGCGTAGGCAAGACTGCCATTGCAGAGGGGCTTGCGATAAGAATAGTTAAGGGCGACGTGCCCGAGGGGCTTAAAAACAAGACGCTCTTCTCTCTCGATATGGGAGCGCTGATAGCGGGCGCGAAGTACCGCGGCGAATTTGAAGAGAGGCTTAAAGCCGTGCTTGCCGAAGTTGCGAAGTCGGAGGGCAATATTCTGCTGTTTATCGACGAGCTGCACACCGTAGTCGGCGCGGGCAAGACGGACGGCGCAATGGACGCGGGCAACCTGTTAAAGCCCCTGCTTGCGCGCGGCGAACTGCACTGCATAGGCGCAACTACTCTTGACGAATACCGTAAATATATCGAAAAGGACGCGGCTCTTGCGCGAAGATTTCAGCCCGTGCTTGTAAACGAGCCGACCGTAGAGGACACCGTTTCCATTCTGCGCGGACTTAAAGAGCGGTTTGAGATTTATCACGGCGTGCGCATTCACGACGACGCGCTCGTGGCGGCGGCTACGCTCTCCAACCGCTATATTACCGACCGTTATCTGCCCGACAAGGCTATCGACCTTGTTGACGAAGCGGCGGCTATGATAAGGACGGAGATAGATTCGATGCCCGCCGATATGGACGCGCTCAACCGCAAAATCATTCAGTTGGAGGTCGAGGAAAAGGCGCTTGCCAAGGAGAAAGACAACCTGTCGGCGGCGAGGCTCGAAGCCATTAAGAAAGAGCTTGCCGACCTTAAAGGCAAGTTTGCGGCTATGAAGACCGCGTGGGAAAACGAAAAGCTCGCCATAAGCGGCGAAAAGGACTTAAAGGAGCGCATAGACGCCGTTCGCGGCGAGATAGATTCCGCGACGAACAGCGGCGAGCTTGAAAAGGCGGCGAGGCTGAAATACGGCGAACTGCCCGAGCTTGAAAAGAAGCTTGAAAAGATTAAGGCGGACGGGCACAAGGGCGGCATTTTGCAGGACGAAGTGACCGAAGAGCAGATCAATCAGATTGTAGCTCGTTGGACGGGCATACCCGTGGCGCGCCTTAAAGAGGGCGAAAGAGAAAAGCTGTTGCACCTCGGCGATGATTTGCACAGGCGCGTCGTCGGGCAGGACGAAGCCGTTCGGAAGGTTTCCGAAGCTATCCTGCGCGCAAGGGCGGGCATTTCAGACCCCGCGCGCCCCATAGGCTCTTTCCTCTTCCTCGGGCCTACGGGCGTAGGTAAAACCGAGCTTGCCAAGTCGCTCGCGGAGAATATGTTCGACGACGAGAAAAATATAATCCGCATAGATATGTCGGAATATATGGAAAAGTTTTCGGTATCCCGTCTTGTAGGCGCGCCTCCGGGATACGTGGGCTATGAGGAGGGCGGCACGCTGACCGAAGCCGTGCGCAGAAAGCCCTACTCCATCGTGCTCTTCGACGAAATAGAAAAGGCGCACCCCGACGTATTCAACATACTTTTGCAGATTTTGGACGACGGCAGAGTTACCGACTCGCAGGGGCGCACGGTCGACTTTAAAAACACCGTCATTATCCTGACATCCAATATAGGCTCGACGGACATAATCGAGGGTATAGAGAACGGCGAGATTTCAAAGGCGGCAAAGGACGGCGTATATGCGCTGTTGAAGCAGGCGTTCCGCCCCGAATTCCTGAACAGGCTGGACGAGATAATTATGTTCAAACCGCTCACGCGCGAGAACGTGGAGGGCATTGTCGACATTCTTATAGAGCGGCTGAAAAAGCGGCTCGCTCAGGAAAACCTCACTCTCGAAGTGACGGACAAGGCAAAGGCGTTCATATCGGAGAACGGTTGCGACAACGTTTACGGCGCAAGACCCTTAAAGAGGTTTATACAATCTCACGCCGAAACGCCGATTGCAAGCTATATAATTAAAAACAATCCGCCCGCAGGTTCGCGCCTTGTGCTCGATTGCGGCGACGACGGACTTTACCTCAAATCATAACTTTTTTGGAGCGCAGTTGATATACTCTGTGTTGGTACTGCCAGACTTCTATAATGTCGAACAATCGATTACGCAAAAAAATCGGGCTTCGCTCATATTCAGAACGAAGCCCGTTATTGTGATAAGGAGAAAACTTATTTAAGATTTCTTACCGTCGTTTGTTTTTTCCGCGACGTCGCTTTCCGTCTGTTCGTTCCCCTGCCCTTTTTTCTTTTTTGATGCTGCAATTTTATCTTTTATTGCTCCGACCGTCCTTGCAAACACGCCCTTCTTCTGCTCGATTATTACCACGTTGTCCTCATCGAGGGACTGCGTTACCTCAATCTCCTCGTATTCGCAATATTCGGGAGTTATCGCCTTGGTTGTGGTTTCGTTGAAGAATCTTGCAAAGTTATAGTCTATCGCAACTTTTACGTCCTGCTTATCCTTAATCTGATATTTGTTGCCTGTCTTTACGATAATCTCTGTTTTGCCCGTATACCCGTGAACGTTGACGATATCACCGAGAAGCTCCACCATACTTACTTTAATTGCAAAGGCGCAGTCACTGAAAGAAGCAAACTTTTCGTCGTCCTGATAGACAAGATTTTCAGGACGTATACCGTACACAAGACGCTTGCCCTCATAATTTTTCAAGAGTGCGGTCTGCTCTTTGGACAGCTTGATTTTTTCGCCCGTTCCGTCGATTATAAAGTAACCTTTTTCCACAACGCCGTGTAAAAAGTTCATTGCAGGCGTTCCGATAAAACCTGCCACGAATATATTGGCGGGATTGCGGTAAACCTCGTTGGGCTCGCCTATCTGCTGAATAAATCCGTCCTTCATAACGACTATACGCGAAGCCATAGTCATAGCCTCTATCTGGTCGTGGGTAACGTAAATAGTAGTCGCACCTACTTCCTCGTGAATACGTACGATTTCGCTGCGCATCGCCACGCGAAGCTTTGCGTCCAAATTAGAAAGCGGTTCGTCCATAAGGAATACCTTAGGTCTTCTTACTATCGACCTGCCCAGCGCAACGCGCTGTCTTTGACCGCCCGAAAGCGCGCGCGGCTTTCTGTCAAGATAAGGCGTCAGCTTTAATATTTTAGCCGCTTCCCTTACTCTTTTATCGATTTCGTCCTTGGGGACTTTGCGCAGTTTAAGCGCGTAAGCCATATTATTATATACCGTCATCTGCGGGTAAAGCGCATAGCTCTGGAAAACCATCGCTATATCCCTATCCTTTGGCGCGGCGTTGTTTTTAAGCTCTCCGTCGATTAAAAGCTCTCCGTAGGATATTTCTTCCAACCCGGCAATCATTCTTAAAGTCGTTGATTTACCGCAACCCGAAGGTCCTACAAACACGATAAATTCTCTGTCCGCAATGTCTATGTTAAAATCGTGCACGGCGTGAACGCCGCCGTCGTACACCTTATTTACATTTACAAGTTTTACAGTAGCCATTTTATTTTACCGCCTTATCGATATTTCCTTTATTTCCCATCGCCGGAATCGCGCCGTAATGAGTCGTTGTATACGCGCCGCATTTGCAGGCAAAGTCAAGTATTTCCGGCAAATCGCTCTCTTTGATAGCCTCACCGCTTTGCATAAGCCGAGCTATTACCGCGCCGAAAAACGAATCGCCTGCGCCCGTAGTATCTACCGACTCTACCTTATAACCGCTCTGCGTATACGTTTTGCCGTTTTCGAGATAAAGCTTAGCTCCCTTACCGCCGTTAGTCACAAACAGCAGTTTAAGATTGCCTGTAAACATACTGCGAGCCGCCTCATCGCCACTGCTGCCGGTTATAAATTCCAGCTCGTCTTCACCTATCTTTATGACGTTTGCATAATCCTTGAACTGCAAAATAGCGCTTTTAAGCTCTTCCTTGCTATCCCACAGGTTGTAACGTACGTTGGGATCGAAGCAAACGGTTGCACCCGCCGCAACTGCCTTATCCAAAAGATATTTGTGCGTCTTTTGCGCCTGCGGAGTTTTAAGAGCTACGCTTCCGAACTCCAGAAAGTCGTCCTTCTTAAATGAAACCTCCTTAAAGTCTTCAGGTGTAAAATACAGATCCGCGGCGGTACGGCGGTAAAACGTAAACTCCCTTTCGCCGCCTTCACCGAAACTTACGAACGCAAGCGAAGTATCGTAATCTCTGCTTTTGGTTATGTAGTTTACGTTCACGCCCTCGGCTTTAAGCGTTTCTATCAAAAAATCGCCGAAAGCATCGTCGCCGACTTTCGTGAGGTAAAAACCCCGCTGTCCGAGCTTTATCGCCTGCACGCACACGTTAGCCGGCGCACCTCCCGCATTTTTTACAAACTGCTTAGTTTCCTTTAATGAAGCGTTCCCGACCGATTGAAAATCTATCAGCAGTTCGCCAATGCAGTAAAGATTACTCATAGAACGCTATCTCCTTGATTTCCGCTTTCGCACCGTTGGAATAGAAAGCAAAATTCAGCTTTTCGGTCTTTGGCATGCGAACCGTAAACGCGACGTTTCCGTCAAGATAAACAGTGCAAATTCCGTTTTGGTACAATACCTCCGCGTCGTGCCATACGCCGTTTCCGAAAGCGAAATCAGAGGTCGTCAGCAACGAACCGTAACGCAATATATTCGTAACATTGTTATAGCAGGAAATACGGTTGTCGCCCGGTTGGAAAGCTATTAACGCTTTGCCTAAACGGTTGTTATAATCACCGTCTATACCAAACGTAAGACCAAAGTCGCCCTTGTCGGAATCCGCTTTAAACTTGAAACACATTCTGGTTGCGTTTCCGCTCAATGCGGCGTAGGCGTTGGCGGCGAACTTGTTCTCTTCAAAGGATAAATCTCCCGACTTGCCTCCGGATACGGGTTGATAGTCAACCTTAGTTTTTAACGCTTCTTTGACTGCGGAAACCATAACCGCTTTGAGCTCGCCGTTTTCCCCTCTTACGATTTCGTGCGCAACCAAATTTCCGCCCCAGTCAAACTCGCCGTAATCACCGTTTTTAAGTTTTGCGCACCAGGCAAAGGCATACAGCTTGTCGCCCGCCTTTTCCAGCCTGCCCGCATAAAAACCTGCGCCGTCTATCGTATCCCTGTCAAATTTCTTCCACTCGCCGTCTTTTTCAGTCTTATAGCGGTAACGCGTTACGCGCTCGCTTCCCTGCTCGCTGTACGCAAGATAGTAATAGCCGTTCAACTCTATATAGGAAGGACATTCCATATTGTAAGTTCCCGCGTCGTTTTGGAAGAATATGCCCTCATATTCCCATTCGTCCGCAGCCGCGTCGAGAGTGGTTGAAGAATAATATTTGATAACGCCCGTCTCAACGCCGTCCACTTTGTCGCGTGCCGTTACAAGCATATAGTACAAGGAGTCCTCACTGTCGTAATAGACGTAAGGGTCGCGGAAGTCGTGATTTAAATAGTCTTCGGCACTGTTGCCCTTAATCTTAAACCCGTCGTCTTTCGTCCACGTTACCTGATCGTCGGAGGTTGCGTGGCGGATTACTTCGAGCGGGTCGGGAGCAACGTCTTCCCTGCTTGCTCCGTGTCCCGTATAGAAGAAATGATACTTCCCCGTCGACGCGTCCTTTATAACCGAACCCGTTCCGAGAGCCGCATCGTGCGAATTTATATTTTCCTCGTAATTTAAAGCTATACCCTCGTTGTTATAGTGAATATAATCGGTGGTAGTCAGCCTTGAAATGGGATGATAGTACATATACAGCGAACCGACTGTGTCCTGCAAGTGGTAAATATTCATAACGCCGTTATCGTAAAACGGCATTACGTCGCCCATATAAATCCCCTGCGAATCGCGATAAGCAGAATACGGATAGACGTTTAATCCGCCCTGATCCACAGTCCCCGTCGTTTTGTTGCACGCCGTGCAGCCGATAGCCACACCTGCGCAAAGCGTTGCCGCCAATACGGATGCCAAGAATTTCTTCTTCATACCTTTCTCCTTATTTCATTGATTTTTAACCCGCATATTTTCCCTTCGGAAACTATACGGTAACTACCGTCGATATAGATCCTGCTGCTTATTACTTCCCTGCCGTCGTCCACGAAAACTTCGATACTTGACGCATCGAGAAGCACGCGCACACCGCAACTTTCGTAACTGCCGTTTGTACGGCGGATACTGCCGTAGGAATTGTTTGTAAAGCGGGTATCGAGGCAAACGTTGCCGTTGTTCGTTATTATTATTTTGCCGTTAAGTCCTTCAAGCGTCAGCTTGCCCTCGCCTTCGAAACGGAAATTTATATCCGCGGAAAGCGGGACTTCGCTTCCGTTTACTTCAAATAGATACTTGTTTATTTCATCTACGGGACGTTGAAATATATCGCCGTCTCTGTATTCAATCTGTCTCGGCACGGAAAATGCGCCGACCCAACCGTGTCCCAAATCTCTCGTGGGGTACGGCTTATTCCACATTTCCAGCCAACCGATCATAACGGGCTTATCGCTCCCCCGTATGAACTGCGGAGCGTAAAAGGTGTCGCCCTTATCGATTTCCTTTATGAAATCCACGTGCATTCTGCCCTTATCGAAATCTAATTCCCCGACTATGAAAACGCTTGCATTGATGTTCATAAAATCGTTGTCGCGTTCGTGAACGTGGCAACCCGAAGCCAAAAGCACGTCCTTTCCGCCTACCCTGAAATAGCTGGGGCACTCGCCCATATCTCCGAGCTCGGCGAACGGTCCTATGTAAAACTCGTATTCCAATTTATCGAGCGAGTTGCCGCCGAGAACGATAATGACGCCCTTGTTTAAGAGTATATCCTTGCCACCGACGAACACGTAAAATCTGCCGTCTATCTTTGCAGGACACGGATCCCTGAAATCTGTGCGGCTTAAATTTGCGGGAAGCCTGCCGTTATCGAATATGCGTTTATTGCCCGAATAAGTATTTCCGTCCGCAGATACCGCTTTGTAAATCTCTTCCGTACGGAAATCGCCTTGCTCGAAGTGAAGAGTATACAGTACGGTAATTTTACCGTCTTCCTCGACGGCTCCGCCGGAAAATATGCTTTGATATTTCTCCTCAGGCGCAAGAGCCACACCTGCATCCTCGTATGAAATAAGGTCTTCGGAAATGAAGTGCCCCCAGTACATAGTGCCCGAATGAGTATCGAAAGGGTTGTACTGATAATACAGATGATATTTGCCGCCGAAGTATATCAGACCGTTCGGGTCGTTCATCCAGCCGCACGGCGGCATCATGTGATAGACCATTCTGTATTGTGCATTTACCTGATTTTTAGTTTTAGCAATATATCTGTCAACTCGCTGAATTACATTTGTCATTGTTTATACCTTTGATTTTAGTCGTCAAGTATGCCGTTCTGCCAATAAATTACGATATCGCTTATTTCTATCTTAACGTTCTCGTATTTCATGTTGGATGCAAATCCGAACTGCCACTCGAACTGGTGATTGGACATATCCGATTCGTTTCCCTTGAACGTGTACACGCGCTCCGTTTCCGACAGCTTGAACTGTTGCCAGATGAGATTGGGGTCCCAACCGCCGGACTTGGGTCCCACCCAGGTGCACAGCACGGGAGCGGTTGCCTTTGCCCTGAACGATATCATAAATTCCACGCCCGACGTATCCACGAAGAACTGCGGTCCCTCTATTTTGTTGTGCCAGTCGGTGTCGCCGAACTTTTCCACTTCGTATATGAGCTTTCCGTCAACCCACTGTACGTAATTGGGCGCGCCGTTAGCCGCAAACATCTTGAACGTGTTGGCGCAGGTAAAGGTTTCAGACACGGTCTGCGTTCCCGTACCGGATTGCGAGCCGCCCGTTACCTTAAGGTTTGAAATAGTTATTTCGTTTACGCTGTCGCCCGACTCAACGTACAGCCAAAGCCCGCCGTTTTCATCGGGTGTTATCTCGTTTTCCTGATGAAAATCGCCTTCGTTTTCTATGCTTGCATATCCGTAGCGTTTTGCCTCCCACTGCTTGTTTTCCAACGCCACGCCGAAGCCCGTTTTTTCAGCCGTCAAATCGTATGAAACGGTGTACTTCGTACCCGCGGAAAGAGCTAACCCGGTATTTATAAACATTCCGCCGCGCCATCTTTCTGTTGAAGCCGAATTAATTTTCAACGTTGCCGACTTTCCGTCCTCTGCTACCGTAACCTCTCCCGAGGTACCGTCAAATCTGTCGTGAACGTTTGTGCCTTTAACAAGCGTTATTTCTTCGGTTACGTGCTCCGCAACCGCCTTGTCGAACGTCCACTCGATATTAGCGCCCAGCCCGCCGAAGAGGATATCGATTTTAACGTCGGTTTCCTCAGCTTCGCCTTCGGGTACGCTATAAGTTAAAGTAAATACGTTGTCGCCTTCGATTACTTCCAAATCAACGGGTTCGCCGTCGTTTATCTTTGCCTTTGCCGTACCCGCAACGTTTGATTTTACGTAATACTTAACCGTATAGTCAGTACCGCTTTTTAACTTATACGTACGTGTAAAGACCGCGTCCGTATCCGCCGCAGCATTGCTTACTTTAAAGGTATACAGGCTTGCGGCGCCGTCGCCGATAACGCTCTGAGATGAAAGTATCGCCGCGCCCGAAGTTTTAACCTCAAAGCCGCCAAAGTCCACTAAGTCGAACTTCTTGTACTCGTCGCGCGCAATGGCACTCACCGTAGCCGTCGTCTCCGTGATATGCCCCTTGCTGTCGGCAACTTTATATTTAACCTCGTAATCCTTTTCCTCGTTAAACGTGGCATAAAAGCCGACCGTTTCACCGTCTACCGTTATCTCCATCGAGGGCGTTATATCCCCGTCCTCCCGATCGAGAGCGGCTACGCCATCGATTAAATCGCACACCGCGCCGACGGCGCACATTCTGTCGACCACACCGGTAATTTCGGGGGCTTGGTCGGCACCATTTTTCGTACAGGCGGCTCCGCCCAGACACAACGCCGCAACAAGCGGCAAAGCAATAAGTTTAATTTTCTTCATTGTTCTCCTCCGGATTTTCCGTTTCGGTACGGTTAATTTTACCGTTATCGTCTAAATAGTCGTCCTCTTTAAGTTTTCTTTTCAGTTCAAAGACGCTGACGCCCGTAGCCTTGGCTTTCAGATGATAAAAGTTTTCGGTCATAAGCGCCGATATAAGATAGGGCGCGGCGTAAAGCGTTAGGGGTAATACGTACGGATAAAAAAGTATAAGCGCAATTATTCCGCCCACGCACGCAAGCGATAGAAGGCTGCGCCACGGTCCGCCGAACAAAAGCATTATTCCGTTGTAAATAAGCTGGCGGAACGTTACCTTCATATTTACTATAACTACGGGTGCGGTAACGAGATACATTGCCCCCACCGCCAACGCTATACAGCTGACCGCAAGTACGAAATAATTCATTTTTTCAGGATGGGCGGTAAAGAAATATATATTGAGTACGGGGAATGCAACGATAATAATCTGGAAAAGCGTATAAATTATCAGCACTTTCCAGTTAGCCCCTACCGTAGTAAATATATCCTTGAACCGCCTTGTGTTTATATCCTGCCTGAAATATCCGACGACTCCCACCGTCATGGGAACGAAAGGTATAATCAGGAAGGCAGAAAGGGCAAGCAAAAGCGTAATTACGATAAATTCAAAGACGTATTCACCGAAAATTTGCAACCCTTTCATATCCTTCTCCCTGACAACCGCTTTCTCAGTTGGTCTTGCCTATTGTCGCAACGTAACGGTCGTAAGCGTCCTGATTGGTCTTTTTGATTTTGTCTATCGAATTTCTATTGTTGGAAATCATTTTCTGCCAATCGCTCTTAGAGGGTACGGACGCACCTATTATGGCGTTAGTCATATAGCTCTTGATATTTTTGCCAAGCGTAGCTTCGTACTGGCTGAGGATTTTAAGCTCGCTTTCCGTATAATTCAGGTTAGGAATAGGCTCCGCTCCCGGATAAGTATAGGGAATGACGTGCTCGGCAAGTATTTCCTTTCTGAGCTTTGCGCGCGATTCCATTACCACGTTCTTTTCAAACACTTCTTCAGTGAGGTAAACTACGCCGTAGGCCGCATTCTGCATACGGAAGTCGTCCGCGCTCTGCGCTCCGTGGTCGTCGTTCGGCACAAGCATTCCGTCGGCGTTCTTTTCGGGAAGGAATGCACCCGCAGAAATCGAGCCGTAGTTTATCTGGGCGGAATAGTCGGGCTCGAAGAATTTATCGAAATAGGACAGCAGTCCTGCCTTATCCTTGCACGTCCCCAAAATTACGCAAGCGGATTTTTCCACTTCCAGCTCGTTGCTCGGTCCAACATATCTGTTGCCGTCGTCGTCCTTTAACGGCTTTACAACGATATAATCGTCGCGCTTATCCTTGGAAACGACCGTGTTCTTCTCCCACCAATAGAACGCTCCGTATCTGCCGTCCTGTCCCTTGGCAAGGAAAGTATCCTGATCCTGGTCGAACGCAGCCGTACGTATAAGCCCCTTGTTGTACCAGTCGTTCATCTCTTTTATGGCGTTGAACCATTTTTCGTCTTCTACGGTAAACGTAATCTTGCCGTTAACAAGCGTTTTGTGTTGTCTGTTCTCGGGCAGACCGAACGACGCTATAAAGTCGGATTCGTTGCCCTGCCAGTTATCGCTGACGAATGCGAGGGGCACCTCGTCGTTGTCGGCAATGCTGTCGTCCATATTGTTGTCTTTAAACTTCTGCAAAATGGCTTTGAACTCGTTCCTTGATATGTCGAGTCCGTCAACAAGCTGTTCTTTCGTTATGTTTACGCCTTCAGGCATATTGCCGTTGTCTATCAGCTTTTCAACCCATTTTTTGTTTAAAAACAGGATATTCGGATAGGTTTTAAGCCCCATTTCTTCCACTCTCGGAAGTGAATAGATATGTCCGTCGGGGGACTTCAATGCTTCCCTTATATCGGGGCGGTCTTCAAGAATCTTCTTGAAATTGGGCATACTGTCGAGATATTCGTCTATTGCCACTATCCTCTTTCTCTTACCGTAGTCGTTAAGCTTTAAGTTTGAGAAACCGCTATGATAGATAGCGTCAATCCCCTTTATGCCGACGGGGTCCGTATTGTTGCTGTACTGAGTGCTCGTGTTGAAGGTCCAATAAACGTCCTTACCCGTTTCCTTTGCTATGTCCTTGAACACCTGCATATCGTTGTAATCTTTTACCGTTTCTTCCTTAACCGCGAGCACGGTGAATTCGTGTCCGGAACCTTTTCCGCCACCGCAGCCCGTAACCGTAAACGCCGCAGCTGCGCACATAGTAACCGCCATTATTCCTGCAATAATTTTTTTATTCATTTATTTTCTCCTTACATTATTTTTTAAGATTATCATTTAAAAGAGCCTACAAGCACACCCTGTCCGAAATGCTTTTCTATCATAGGATAGAGAATGAGAATAGGTACGGTAGCAACTATGATAGAGGTGAACTTTATCTGCGTTGCAAGGCGCATCTGTTCGAGAACGACGTCTCCCGTACCGCCCGTCGTCGCGTCCATAATCTCGCGCAAAATCGACTGCAACGGATAAAATTGCTTATCTATATTAAAGATAAATGCGTCAATATAGTTGTTCCAGTGTCCTACGGCATAGAAGAGAACCATTACGCTTATTATTGATTTTGAAATGGGCAGAACCAAATCGAAGAACGTTCTTATTTCGCCTGCGCCGTCAATCTGACCCGCCTCCAACACCTCCTTGGGCACGTTAGTCTGGAAGAACGACTTGCACATAAACACGTTGTAAACGCTTACGCCGCCGCCGATAATCAAGATTAAAGGATTTTCATACAGTCCGAGCGTACGGCACATAATAACGTACGGAACCAGACCCCCGCCGAAGAACATAGTAATTATCAGCAATACCATTATAAGCTTTCTGAACGGAAGATAATCTCTTGAAAGAGCCCAGCCCGCAGGTATTGTCAGCACCACGTTGAACAGCGTTCCCAACACCGTATATAAAAGCGTGAAGCCGTATCCGCTCCAAATATCCGTACGCTTAAACAACGCCGCGTAACCGGAGAAGGTCATTTTTATCGGATACAGCCAAACGTCGCCCCTCATTACGGCGTCGGGATCGGAAAACGATGCAATGACTATATAGTAGAGCGGATAAATTACTATTACCGCCAACAAAAACAAGATGAAGCCGCAGATAGCGTAATAAACGTAATCGGTTTTTGCTTCCTTAATCTTGTTCTGCTTTTTCAACTGTTTCAATTTTTTATTATCCAATTGTTTTTCCATATCCGTCACCACATACTCTGATTAGCAAGCTTTTTAGAAGTGAAGTTGGCAATTATCAGTAACACGACGTTTATAACCGAGTTAAACAAGCCCGCTGCCGTACCTACTCCGTAATGCCCGTCCATAAGTCCGAACGTATAGACGTAAGTTGATAAAATTTCACTTGTTTCCAAATTGCCGCCCGTTTGCATAAGTAATACTTTTTCGTAACCGCAGCTCATAAGATTGCCGACCGATAAAATCATAAGCATTACTATCGTGGGCAAAATAGCAGGCAAATCCACGCTGAAAATTCTTCTGAAACGCGAAGCTCCATCGACCTTAGCCGCCTCATGAAGGGCGGGATCAACGCCGGCAAGCGCGGCAAGATAGATAATTGCCGACCAACCGAAATCCTGCCAGTTGCCCGAAAAAATAAACAACGGTCTGAACGCCTCAGGCTTTAAAAACAGCTGCAAGCCGTTTTCGCTTCCGCCCAGCTTTATGGCAAGCTGATCCAATAGTCCGTCCGAACCGAAAATAAGCTTCATCATACCCACGAGTACGACGAGGGATATAAAGTGCGGAGCGTAATAGAGTATCTGCAATCCTTTTTTGATTTTAGGTTTGCGTATCGAGTTTAACAGCAACGCCACAATTATCGGCAAAGGGAAACCGACTATAAATCCAAATATACATAAAAGGAAAGTATTTAAAAAGTAACTGCCGAAGTTGGGATTTGAGAAGAACGTGTTGAAATTATCCCAGCCTACCCACAGAGTGTTCGAACCTAAAATTTCATCTCCGGGCATATAGTCCTGAAACGCCGTTAAAATACCGTACATAGGTCCGTAGCAGAAAATCAGAACGTAAATGAGCGCAGGCAGGATAAATACCAATATCCAGCCTCTGCGCTTAAAATTCTCTATCCACTTTTCCCATTTCGGATGCTTGCTTTCGGCAGACCCGTTTCCGCTTCTGTCCGAACCCATAGCTTCATAAGCTTCTTCGACCAGCAAATCGTTATCTGCCGATTCGGTAGAAATATCGGCAGTGGCTTGCACCGCTTCGCTTTTTACCATCATCCTATCCCCCCTTTTTATTTTTTAACTTTCAATTTACGTACAATCAGCTGCGTGTCAACGATGACGGGATATCCCGCCAATCGAATTTTTGTGAGTAATACACAAAATATGTTTTAGCATATCAAGTTTATCAAATACATTATTTTATGTAAAGCCAAACGACAAATTTTGTGCATTTGCACAGCAAATAAAAGCTTATTTTTGTGCATTTGTTAAAATAGTATTGCAAAACGATTATTTACACTGTATAATAAATTCGGGGGAAATAGAAATGAAGAAAGCCGTAACTATTAAGGACATAGCCGAACAGCTTAATTTATCGCGAAATACCGTAGCTAAAGCGTTAAACGGACAGTACGTACCGGAAAGTACGCGGGAAGCCGTGCTGAAAAAAGCGCGGGAAATGAACTATAAAGGATTAAACGCCGAACGTTTGGATGCCGTAGCCCGCAGATACAGAATACTGCTTGTTTCGGGCAAGCCGCTCAACAATATCAATTATTTTATTCCCTTAATTAAGGGCATTGAAAATTATTGCTTTGAAAAGAATTTTGAGCTATTCCAGTATACCTTCAACAAGGACAGAACTCCGTTCGGGCACTTTTCGGAGTACGCAAAAAGTCTGAAACCGGACGGCATTGTTGCGATAGAATGCTTTGATAAAGCTTTCATAGAAAAATTGTTGAATATCGGCTTACCCGTCGTCTTTAACGATTTCAGTGTAAACGACATAGCCGTTAACCGCAGCTATGACATAATAAGCGCCGACGACGAAAGGTCGGTTTGCGGTATAGTAAAATTCCTTTACGATAAATATAAAATTACAAAATTTACTTTCGTGGGCGACGCAAAGCACTGTCGTAGCTTTTACGAGCGATATATGGGAATGCTGAAAGGTCTGATTAAAATAAGCAATGAGCATAATAAAAGGAACGATATCCTTTGCAGCGACGAAAGCTTTGACTATGGCAACCCTCACGCAATCGCGACGGAAATTTTAAAACTGAGATATAAGCCGGAGTGTTTTATATGCTGTAATGATTTTGTTGCCAGAACGGTTTGTAAGGCGCTTGAAAGCCTTAATATAAGAGTACCCTCAGACGTATTAATCGTCGGCTTCGATAACGTTTCCGAAGCAATTTCTATGTACCCGAAAATCACGTCCTTTTCGATAAACAAAGAATTTTTAGGGAGGGAAACTATTCGCACTCTAATCACGAGGATCGAAAATCCCGACTGCCCGTCGCGCACGGTAACAGTCGGCACAACCTGCGTTCAACGCGAATCTACCGGCAAATATTAACAGCGATTTTATGTTGCTTTCTAACATTAATATCGAAATTAACATTATTTTCCGATTGATTATATATTTTAACAGGCAGATATGTTAATTTGCAACATAAAATCATTTTTTAAAAATTTGCAAAATGTTATTGACCAACAATTTTTCATATGCTATACTGCTTGCGAAATCAAGAGAACGCTTGATTAAAGACATTGTTTAAAGGAGATGAAGCAATATGTATAACAACGATTATGAAAAGATTGATAACATCGAATTAATGGAAATGCAAAAAAAGAACAGCTATTTCTTTGCCAAAGCGATTTTTGCTTTAATGCTGAGATTCTGAAATCACGTCATTAGATAATCTTCATCATCGTAGTAGTCATCTTCTTCGTCTTCTTCATAGTCGTTGGTACTTATATGATAGCTTTGCTGTGTATTCAACTTTATGTCGAACTCTCCGTCCTCGGCGGTGAATGTTGCGCTTGTCGCTCTTACGAATCGTCCGTATCTGTCGAGTTCGCTTATGTTCTTATCCTTACACAGTTCATACGGTAGGATGCCTATCGTTCCCGAGTCCACTCCGTAGCGATGTCCGTACTGGTCTTCGTATTCACCGTCACCGTATGCTGTTCCGCCGATTGCGAACTTATGTCCTCGCAGTTCGTGTTCGCCCTCGAAGTCTTCGAAGTTGTTGCTCCAGTCCGCATAGTAGTCTTCATCAGTCATTTCGTAGCACACGTCGCCGATATAGAACCCGATTTTGCTTGTTAATTTTGCCCTTACTGTTACTGTTGCTGCCATTTTGTTACTCCTTTTGGGGTGCTGCCCCTTTCCTTTTTTGTAACACAACAATACCGTAAACAACTGAAAGAGCCCAGCGAAACACCGCCCAAACCCGAAACTTTTTCAAAGAATTTTTGCAACAAAAAAACCGCACTCTTCAAGTACGGTTTTTAATGTTTAAATAAATTTTATCCTTGTTATTTATAGTCCAAGTTTCTGTTTTAATTCCAACATTTCCATATACGATTCACCATTTGTTATTCTCTGTTCAGCTTGAACAATTGCACTTTTAAGGCGAATCTCTGCATCGGTTTCATCTAATTCATTTTGTAGGATTACCAAGTTTTTTTCGCTCTTATTCATCGTCCACCACCTTATATTCCAACAAATCCTCAATTCTGCACCCTAACACAGTTGAGAGCGCCAAAACCGTCGACACAGCAGCTTTATTAATGTCTTTGGCTTTCATCTCGTATTGCTGAACTGTTCGAAGTTTTACGCCTGATTTTTCTGACAACTCTTTCTGCGTCAATCCGCATTGTTTCCTTTGCCGTTGTAATCTTGTCGTATTATTTCTTCGTAATATGATAGCATTGGCTGTATCTACGAATTTATCTTCCGATGCTTCGTGCAAGGTCGGATACATTTTTAAGATTTCCGTAACAGACAGATTAACTTCTATATCCTTAAATGTCCTTCCTGTTTTCCATTGATAGTATGCAAGTATCCAGCCACACCAATACTCTGGCGAATAATCGTATTCAACTTGCGGTTTGGGGAACGAATAGAATGTGCCAGCCTTATTCACTACTTCCATAACCAATTCTGTTCCAGATAAACCTGAAACTACTTTAGGAACACCCTTGCCGAATAGGTTAGCATATCCGCTTGAGATGAAGAGCCCCATAAATGTTTCAATATCTATCATGCAAGCATTAACCGCATAGTCAAAGGCTTCACCCAAGTTTTCCATCGCATCGTTTAAATAGCTTTCAGCGTAAGCGTGGGTCATCTGCTTTCATTGCCTCTCTGATTATATCTCTCATGAAGATTCCATCTAAATCCTCATTCTCAACTTCCTTACGATAAGCCGCACGTGCCTCGTCATCACGCGCCTTTCTTTTAAAATAATACACAGCATTGTCCGCTACGGTGTAATCAAGGAACTTGATTATATCAAACGCTTTCTTGGATTTTAACACAAATTGTTCTCCGAGTTTGCCAAGTCGCATTGCATATCCAAGCTGTCTTAGAGAAATCTCATTCTGAACAAATGACCTTGCAAATGAGAAGTATGAGTCGTCTGCTCGATACCCCACTATTGCATCGTAGTTTTCATAATCGGGAAGAAAGTTTTGGATAAGATAATCCCGACCTCTAAGTGCAATCGGCGTGGACAGCCTTGCATTTCTGTGTTTCAATAGAATTGCCAACCAGCTTAATATCGTATATTCAGGTGAAGATAAATTCAAAATGTTTAGCTCATCTGTTTCGATTTCATATCTGTTAGCATATCCATCGACACCTTCTGAACACGCCCACTCTTTGGCAAGCTCAATATGCTCTGTACAATAAAACCCTAGACCGTAATCATTGTATGGTTTCCCACCGCCAAATTCAGGATGTTCTCTAATTTCAGGTGAACCATGATATATAATAAGTTTGCTCATTGTTTTATCCTTATATACTCCCCAAGAGTTACTTTTCTATATTATACTCCTACGGGCGTATAAAGTCAACAGGTTAACGCAATTTTTTCGCTAAATAATAATTATTCCTCGGTCGTTATACACACTGTCCGATGTACCTTTATTGCGGATTGCACGGTCTAACGCCATAACGAGTGCCACCGCACCGTCTATTCGCTCGGTGGACTTTTCTTTGTCCATCTTTACGTTTCCAGCAGGGTCGGTTCTAACGAAAACGTTATCCATCATCCACCGCAGAGGAACATTACCGCCGTGTGCTATCTTTTGTTCAAGCACAAGTTTCATCAGCTCCTTCGTCGGCGGACTCATATCTTTGAAACCTTGACCAAACGGCACAACGGTGAACCCCATTCCTTCAAGATTCTGCGTCATTTGCACAGCACCCCACCTATCAAATGCTATTTCCTTTATGTTGTACTTTGTACCAAGGTCTTCAATAAAGTTTTCGATGTACCCATAGTGAATTACGTTGCCTTCGGTTGTTATGACTTGCCCTCTCGCTTGCCATACATCATATGGAACGTGGTCGCGTCTTACTCGCAACTCAATCGTGTCTTCGGGTATCCAAAAGAATGGCAAAACGATGTATTTGTCCTCGTCGGTTATGGGAGGAAATACAAGCACAAATGCGGTCACGTCCGTGCTGCTGGAGAGGTCAAGTCCGCCGTAGCATTCACGCCCTCTGAGCTTTTCCGCGTCCACCTCAAAATCGCATTTATCCCAAGCATCGATTGGCATCCAGCGAACGCTCTGCTTTACCCATTGATTTAGTCGGAGTTGTCGGAACAAGTTTTCTTCCGCCGGGTTGTCTTTCGCTGACTCGTAGGCGGTTTTCAGCTTATCAATATCGACTGTAATGCCGAGCGAGGGATTGGCTTTGTGCCATACCTTTTCATCGCCCCAATCATCATCGTCGTCTGCTCCGTATATTACAGGGTAGAACGAGCGGTCATGCTTGCGCCCTTCGAGTATGTCCTTTGCCTTCTGATGCACTTCCCAACAGATTGAATTTCGATCAGTTCCCGCCGTAGTTATGAGGAAGAACAGCGGTTGCTTTCGAGCATCGCCTGAGCCGTGAGTCATATAATACAGTTGCTCCTCAATATTCCGTAGCTCTTTGCCAAGCCCAACGGATGACCCTGCGTACGGTTTCCCTGTAACGTCGAATACTCTTTTGAGGAGATCGCCCGCCGTCCCTTTCCATCCTAGTGTCACCTCGTTTTTAATTATAGCATAATCACCAAAATTTTACAAGCTCATAAACACAAAAAACGATCGCATTACTGCGACCGTTCTTTGAACCTTATCACCTATCAGCGTTATGTATTAAAGACTTGATAATGCCCTCATTACCAGGTCTATATCCTTGTTCTCCAATTCCTGGATAATATGCAAATATGTCTTTTGAGTAGTATTAATACTTGCATGTCCCAGCCTTCTTGCAACACTTGCTATTGACACCCCGGCGAACAGTAAGAGCGATGCATGAGTATGCCTTAATCCGTGTATAGAAATTGTCGGAATCCCCGCCAACTTACACCGCCTTCTCAGCACGTCATTAACCGTGGAGTTGTAAACCTTGCAATCAACAAATAAGGGTTCGTCTTCGGGTTTATCTTTTATAAGCTCTGAAAACTGGACAACCGTCTGCCAATCGATTTGAATTTTACGGACAGATGTCTTATTTTTAGTGGGCAGAAAACCGCCCTTGCCCTTATAATCCCACGTCTTTCCGATAGACAGAGCTTGGTGCGAAAAATCAAAGTCTTTCGGTGTAATCGCCAACGCCTCTGAAAAGCGCATCCCCGTTTTAGCCACCAACAATATCAGCCAATCCCAATTAACATCGCTTTTTAAGTCGAGATTTGCCAATAAGGTGTGCAGCTCAAATTGACTTAAATATTTGGGCTTTTTATCACGCGGCGGCTTGCCTTTTATGATTGCCTTTCGGGTGGGGTCACGAGGTATCAGCCCCTCATCAACCGCATCCAAAATTGCCCCTTTAAGCTGATGATGAAAATCCATCGTTGTCTGACGTTCATGGTATTTCGCATAATCATTTAGCAACCGCTGATATGCGATTCTATCCATATCGCACATTTTTAAATCGGGAATCAATTTTTTAAGCCACGTATGAGCCAGCAAGTATTTATTCATCGTGACTTTTCTAATTGCGCCTTCTTTGTAAACTCTTATCCAGCGTTCGAAATAATCGCTGAACAATTCTTCTGATACTTCTTTTTTTGCCATTTTTATCTCCTTGTATTTTAATCAACCCACGCTGATGAAGGGTGATAAGGTTGTCAACTTTTGATAAATAACCAGCAATTTCTAACTGTTCTTCATATTTCGGAATGACAAATTTCATTGCCAAAAACTCATCGTAATTTATGCTGCGACCATCTCGTATTCCATATGTAACAGTTTCTAATCTTCTTATGAATTCGGGAGAGTTAAAAACATATTTCCAATATAAATCTGATTGTTTTTCTCCCTCTTTGAACCCAAATATAGTGTAAGCTGGTGATGTAATGCCCAATATAGCGGAATGAGCGAACCCGCCTTGA
>CAJTTC010000006.1 GCA_910579295.1 uncultured Christensenella sp.
CGTCTGGGGACGGAATACGCCGCCTTGACAAATTGTAAAGGGCGACGATTTATCTCCCGTAAGGCATAAAACCGTCGTCGCCTACGGCGCAAACCCTTGACAATTTGTCTGCGACGGCATTTTTCTCTGGTTAAGACGGTAAGCACCAAAGCGAACAACAAAATTTTTAAGCCGCAGTCCGCACACCAAGCAGACGGCGCAAAGGAGCAGACACACAATGAAAAACGCAGTTATTTACGCCCGTTTCAGTTCACACGCGCAGAACGAGCAATCAATCGAGGGGCAACTTGCCGAGTGCTATAATTTTGCTCAGCGCAACGATTTACGCATTGTTCACGAGTACATAGACCGCGCCCTAACGGGAACGACGGACAAGCGCCCCGAATTTCTGCAAATGATTGAGGACAGCAAGCGCAAAGGCTTTCAGTTTGTAATAGTCTATCAATTAGACCGTTTCGCCCGCAATAGATACGACAGCGCGACATACAAAGCCAAGTTAAAAAAAAACGGCGTTCGCGTACTCTCGGCAAAAGAGAACATCACGGACGACGCGAGCGGCATTTTAATTGAGGGCGTACTTGAAAGTATGGCGGAATACTATTCCGCCGAGTTAAGCCAAAAGGTTAAGCGCGGTATTGCAATGTCGGCGGCAAAGTGCAAGTATTTCGGCGGCGTTATTCCGCTCGGCTACAAAGTAAACAGCGAGAAAAATTTTGTGCTTGACGAGGAGCTTGCGCCCGTCGTCAAGACGGTTTTTGAAATGTTTGTCGCGGGGAGCAATTACGCCGAGCTTATCCGCTATCTGAACGGGCGGGGCGTTAAGACCACCAAAGGCGGCGAGTTCAACAAAAACAGCTTTCAGCGCATTTTGAGCAACCGCCGCTATTTGGGCAAGTACATTTATCAAGGCAACGAGATTGACGGCGGTATGCCGCGCATTATCAACGACGAGCTATTCGAGCAAGCGCAACAAAAACTTGCGTTATATGCCGCCGCACCCGCACGGGGCAAAGCAAAGGTCGAGTACATATTATCGGAAAAATTGATATGTGGCAAGTGCGGCAGTAAAATGACGGGCGTAAGTGCAATGAGCAAAAACAAAACGCTACACAACTATTATAAGTGCGTAGGCGTTACAAAGCACACTTGCGACAAGCGGACGATACGCAAGCAGTTTATCGAGGACGAAATTATAACTGCCATTACGGGCGACGGCACGGAGCGGAACAAGTACGGCGTTTTAACGGACGAATTTATAGATATGGTTGCCGCCGAAACCTACACGCTTATTCAAGCGGCACGGAACGACAGCGAGATAAAGCGGCTTGAAAATATAATCGAGGACAACAAAAAGGCTATTGACAACCTTATGCAAGCGTTAATGCACGGCAAGGCAACCGATATTATACTGTCGCAAGTGGAGCGGTTAGAGAACGAAAACAAAGAGCTTGCGGACACCGTTGCAATGGAAAAGGCAATGCAAATGAAATACAGTTATTCGGACATTCGCAAATGGCTGTTACATTTCCGCACTCTTGACTATTCAAAGACAAAACACCGCAAGGAGCTAATCAATATCTTTATTTATCGCGTTGTGTTGTATGATGATAAAATGAAAGTGTTATTCCACTTGAAAGGCGGGCAGAAAGAGGAACTGCTTTTGAACTTGATTTTCCCCGATTATCCCGACGGCAACGGCGAAAACGGGAGCGAAACCGAACAAAGCGCAAAAGAAAAAGAAGCCGCTAATGCGACTTCTCTTTCGGGGTGTTCTTATACCCCTCGTTTGGTGACCCTGTCGGGAATCGAACCCGAGATTGAGCCTTGAGAGGGCTCCGTCTTAGCCGCTTGACCACAAGGCCACACCTAATTACTTAATGAGTATATCACATACCTAAAAGCTTTGCAAGCAATTTTACACAGCCTTTATTAAATTTTTTATCAGATTAATTTGTATATTTTAATTTTAGGATTATACGTCAACCAAAAGAATGATGTATAATCCTAATTTTTTGTTATTATTAAGCTAAAATTATATATATGAGAAAACTAAATGACGTAGTAGTAGAAAGGCTGTGCAAGTATTTAGGCGAACGAAATTTAACTCAGTATAAGTTATCGCAATTGAGTGGCGTGCCGTTTCCTACGATAAAGAGCATAATGCAACGCAGAACCAAGGGTATAACGTTAAAGACGATAATAATGCTTTCGCACGGGTTGGGGATTACGCCGAGTGAATTTATAGACGACGAAACATTTTTAGCCGAAAATTTGGACTTGGAGTAGGAGCGTGGCTTCATTACGCTAAATTTTTGTTATAATATAGAGCAATGAACGTATTTAAAAAGATTTTAGACTCAATATTTCCCGAAGGCTATACTTGCGAATTATGTAACAGAGAAATTTTTGACGGAAGCAGGTTATGCGCCGAGTGCAGGGACGAAGTTACGTTCAACAACGGACATACCTGTCCCGTATGCGGCAGAAGGACGGCGAGCGATTGTGTTTGCCTTGAATGTAAGGAGCTTGCGCCCATTTACGACCGCGCCGTGTCTGCGTTGATTTATGAGAAAGGAGTGCAAAGATTAATTCTCGCATTCAAGGAAGACCGTCCGTATCTCAAAACGTGGTTTGCCGAGCTGATGTATGCCAAGTGCGATTTTAAAGCCGTCGACGCGGTCTGCTACGTGCCTATGACGAAAAGAGCTGAGTACAAGCGCGGTTATAATCAGTCGTATCTGTTAGCTAAGGAATTGGCAAAGCTACTAAAATTGCCGTTACTCAAAAACGCATTAGTAAAGGTAAAAGAAACTTCTTCGCAAAAGAGCTTGACCAAGCGGGAAAGAGAAGTCAATTTGCAATCGTGTTTTAAAGCCGATAAGAGCGTTGTTGCCGGTATGTCGCTGATAGTTGTTGACGACGTGCTGACTACGGGCTCGACAGCAAACGCAATCAGCGCCGAGTTGAAAAAGCGCGGAGCGTTAAAAGTCTATTTTGTTACCGTAGCTTCCGTTCATTATGAAAAAAATGAAGAAAACAACGTTATAACCTGAAAAGTAAGCGGCGCGGGATTTAATCAGCAATGCAAATTATTTAAATTTTATTTATGAGTTCAGCTATATCGTCCTTGTCGGTAATTTGACGCAGAACACGGCACGGGTTGCCGACGGCAAGCGAGTTGGGAGGGATATCGCGCGTAACTACGCTGCCCGCTCCTATAACGCACCCCTCGCCGATAGTTACGCCGCCGATAACCGTCACGTTACCCGCAAGCCAGCAATTGTTGCCTATGACAATGGGCTTTGCGTACTCATAATCATAAGCCGTGCCGTCGGGTTTAAACCGTATATTGCGCTGTTGCCAACGCAGGGGGTGTACGGGCGTGAGCAACGATACGTTAGGACCGATAAACACGTCGTCGCCGATTGTAACGGGACAGCAGTCGAGCACTGTGAAATTAAAGTTGGCGTAGAAGTTTTTGCCGATTGTGAGGTAATCGCCGTAATCGCAGTAAAAAGGACCTTGAATATAGGCGCTTGAATGAGCGTGCCGTAGAAGCTTGCCCAGAATGTCCGCCCGTTTTTCTTCCTCGGTTTCGTATGTTGCATTATAAAGTGAGCATAGCCTGTGCGCTTCCGCCCGTTTTTGCGGCAGTCCGTCGGCGCTTGCGTCGTACGGCTTGCCTGAAAGCATCTTTTCAAGTTCGTTCATATTGTCTCCGTAAAATCGTTTTTTTACAATTATAAGAACCGCCGCGGCGGTTGTCAGCAGTGTAGAGGTGTTTGAATATAAAATTAATAGTTGCTGACAATTAAAGGGGCTGTATTATGCGTTTAAAGCCGTCCGCAAGCCGAGAGTAAAGAGGAGGAGCTAACCGTTATGCTCCCACAGATTAAGGCGGGATTTAAACTCACGCTCTTTTTTTACTATTTTTGAGAGCTTATAAAAAATTATAGCCGCTCCGACCGCACACCCCGTGAAAACTATATAACATACGGTTATCATTATTACGTGAGTGGACGATTTATACAATACTTCATCGGGATTGTCGGGGTTATAATAAACAGTAATTGTCTCGCCGTAATTTGCGGGCTCGTCAATGTATGAGCCGTTGTTATAGGCTATGTCCGTGTAAGTTTTATCGCCCACGGTAAACTCAACGACGTCGTAATAATGACCGTAGTCGTCGCTTGAATTATATGTAAAATAATGGTCGACAACGACGGCTTCGGTTTGCACGTATGAATAAGTCAGCAACTCTTTATAGAGCATAAACGACGCCGTAACGCCGCAGAGCAGACTGACGAAAATCGCAACAATTCCGCCTATGATATAAGGCGCTTTATCAACCCGTTCCATTTATTCCTCCGCTTGGCAGTACTGATCGGCTAAAACTTCTTAAACTTCTCGAACAGCACGTTCGCGCTTTCGTACGGGTCGGCTGTGCCGAACGCAATAAATTGTCTGTCTGCAAGGGCGGGATAGAGCGTTACCGCTTCCTGCCATAGAGCATTCTCAACCGATTTTGTGCCGTCTGTACAGAGAACGGGCAGAATAAAAGCGTTTTGAGAAAGGGCGTAGTTTATTTCGCTCTGAATAAATTTGCTTTTCAGCGATCTTTCCGAAATCAGCATAAAGATACAGCCGTCTTTGTAGCTGTGCTCTTTTATGTGACTTTTTACGCTCTCAGCCCAATTGTCAAAGCCGAGCATTTCTCTGTGTTGCCACACCTGATAGCCGTTAGAACTCAAAACGTCGGCAATTGCCGAAGCCGCTCTGCCGTCATATTGCGAACAGCAAATAAAAGGCTTGGTCTTGCGTATCTGATAGGCAATCTGACTGCGGATATATTCGTGACATTCCCCGTCCCAGATATTGAATTTGTCGAGCTCGACGTTTAAAACGTTTATGCGCTTGCCGCTGTCTATCAGCTGTTGAATGTATGCGCGCTCCTCGCGGACGTAACGGGAATTTTCCGCGTTCTTGCTCTTGCAATATACAAACCATATTCTTTCGTATATTTCGCGGCGTATTAAGCTCTGAATTTCCTCTTCGTCGGAAAGACATTTCAAGAAAAAGAGGATAGGCTCATAAAAAAAAGTTTCCTCGATAATATTTCTGATTATTCTCACCTTTTCTATATCGAGGTGGGAATGGGATATAAAGAAGTATTGCTTGGGATATTTGTATTTGCAGTCAAGGCATATGTAAGAGTCGGAGGCGGTTTCGTAAACCAGTCTTTTAGAATTACAGTTCAGACATTCCATAGTCAAAATTCCTTATTTAAAGGTGCTGTTTCCGATAAAAATGAAACTATTGTCATTTTATCATAATATCCGCTTAATATCAAGTGTATTTATTCGTTTGTTATTTAAGCCGTTTAATATAAATTATTGTGCGTGATTAAGACTTAAACTCATTAAAAAAGACAGGCGCAAAACCTGTCTTTAATCAGTGGTGTGGGGGAGTAACCCAAAACGAATTTTATAATTCAAGCCAACTGCGCTACAAGGTCAAGAAACTTTTTCTCGTTAAGAATTTCATTAGATACATATTGCCCATTGTAAAATACGGCATAATTTGTCCACGCTATAGGTGCTTTTTGCGCTTTTTCTTTACTGTCTAACAACACGCTTTCAAACGGTATGCCTTTTGCTTTCGCTACTTGCTCGACGAGCGGAATATATTTAGCCGTGAACGGGCAACCGTGCGAATAATACACTACGAAACCTTGTTTGTCTATTTGCGGCGTTTTTGCACTGTCTTTGAATTTCGGAACGGGTGCATTATCGTCAAAAGGCAAATACAGTAATGTAAAAAACGGCTCGGCTTTGTCCGCTATCGAAAAACCTTTATAGGCGAGATATTTCGGGTCTGATAAAAACGGCATTTTCTTAGGTGAAGATATAACGGTAATTCCGTGCTTGCCTTGCGCTTTTGCATCGGCAATACAAGCGTTTAATAAATCGTTAGCATAGCCGTGTCCTTTGAACGAACCCGAAACCCAAAAACAGTTTATGTGCATATAGCCGTCCGCTTCGATAGGACACCAAGCGTTTTCGGCAGGTATATACTCGATAAAGCATTTACCACGCTCGTTAGATTTCAAAAACACCAAACCGTCTTTAAGTCTTTCGGATATCCACGCTTTTTTGCTCGATACTTGAATATCTTTATTGTTTGAGATAGCGCAACATATATGTTCTATATCTAAATTTTCGGGGGTGAGTTTTATGTATTCCATTTCGATTAAACCGCCTTTTAAGATATTTATATTATACAACAAACGAAAGCATTTTTCAACCATATAACAACGCAAAAATAGGACTATGGCGCTGTGTCGGGTGCTCTATTTCGGTACGAAAAAAGCCCGAACCGATGCGGTTCGAACTTTATCGCTAATGGTGGAGCGGTAGTAAACTAAAAAGAATTTTCTAAATTCTGATTACAAGGAATTGTTTTTATAATAAAGTGGTTTGAATATTTTTTCGTGAAGTACAACGAAAATGAACCCGATATATGTAATGCAAACCGTCATAAAAATTGCAAATATAAAATTAAACTTTGTCGCACAAAAATACGGGAATAGATAGGTAATAGCAAACAAAACAATAAACCCGTATTTCATTTTTAATTCGGCATTGATAAGCCATATTAAACTCAGTATAAGTAGTATAAACATACTTGCAATAATAAAAAATAACATTGAAGAGTATATAAACGAAATTATATTTTCGAATTTACTTTGTTTGTATTTGGTGCATTTTAATACAAAACCGACTATACTAAGCGTAGTTAATAAACAAATTGCAACTAAGTTGATTATTAAAAAAGCATAGACCGCTGTAATCAAATGGCTGTTTTCTCCTAATTCTTGCATAATTGAAAATACTTCTAAAAGTTCATAACAAGTTGCATCACCGAAAAACGGTACAGACATAAAACTTAAAATCAAAATACAAAAAAATAAACCTATAGCGTAGTTAATTCGTTTTTCTTTTAACATACTACGATACGCTCCTTTGTGATTTGATGTTTTTATTATAGCATAAAACTTTTTCTTTTTCAAGTATATGACAACGTAAAAAGGACTTGTGGCACTGTGGCGGGTGTTATATTTCGGCACGAAAAAAGCCCGAACCGATGTGGTTCGAACTTTAACGCTATTGGTGGGAGGTGGTGGATTCGAACCACCGAAGTCGGAGACGTCAGATTTACAGTCTGATGCATTTGGCCACTCTGCAAACCGCCCATATATTAAATTTTAGCCGCCTATTTTAGCGGCGTTGATAGTGAGTGGAGCTGGTGACTGGAATCGAACCCGCAACCTGCTGATTACAAATCAGCTGCTCTGCCAGTTGAGCTACACCAGCAAAACCGCTTAAAATATTTAAGTGGTGCCTTGGGGTGGAATCGAACCGCCGACATATGGATTTTCAGTCCACCGCTCTACCGACTGAGCTACCAAGGCATAGATAAGCGCCGATTAAGGCGCTTATAAAAAGTTTTGGCGACCCGAAACGGGCTCGAACCGTCGACCTCCAGCGTGACAGGCTGGCGCTCTAACCAACTGAGCTATCGGGCCAAAATCTATTAAATTGTATTGTGCCTGATTTACAAGCGACCGTCAACAGACGTTCAATGCGATAAGTTTTAATGTGGTGGGCCTTCACGGACTCGAACCGCGGACCAATCGGTTATGAGCCGACCGCTCTAACCAACTGAGCTAAAGGCCCTTAAACTAATCGTGCATTCACGCACAACGCTTGTATATAATAATATACCGCATTTTTTTTGTCAAGTAATTTTAATGCGCTTTTAATTATTTTTTTAAGCAAATTTGAGTAATTTTTCAAAACGCTGAATTATGGTCGTAGAGGAAGGAGTTTGCGGCAATTTCGGCATAATTCTCCAAAAAAGTACTTGATTTGTCAGTTTTTTTAACCCCGAGCATAGTAATATTTTATAAAAACAAATGCGGGAGAGCAGATATGCAAATTAAAAGCGGACTATACGGCGGCGCTCTGTACATAAAGCTTATCGGCGAGATGGACGAGTACTCCGCGCAGAGCGTAAGGGAAAAATGCGACAAACTGATAGAGGACAACCTGTCCGTAAAAAAAATTATAATCAATCTATCGGAAGTGGCGTTTATGGATTCGACGGGGATCGGATTTCTGATAGGCAGGTACAAAAAGGCGGCGCGGGCGTCGATACCGCTTTATGTCGAAGCGCCCAATATGGCTGCGGACAAGATACTCAATTTAAGCGGCATATATACACTAATACCCAAGGCGGAATGACAATGACGAAGAATTATTTAAAACTGCAATTTTATTCACTTGCTCGTAATCAAGGCTTTGCCCGCGACGCCGTCGCGGCATTTTGTCTTGAATTAAATCCTACTCTGTCCGATTTATCCGACGTAAAAACCGCCGTGTCGGAGGCGGTGACTAACTGTACCGTACACGCATACAAGGACGGAGTGGGGCTTATTACTTTGGAATGCGAGATAGAGGAAAACAGTCTACATATAAAGGTGAGCGACACGGGCGGGGGAATACCCGACGTGGAAAAGGCGATACAGCCCTTTTTTACAACGCTGCCTGACGACGAGCGCTCCGGTATGGGCTTTACGATTATGCAGACTTTTATGGACGAGTTCCGCGTAAATTCGGTTCAGGGCGAGGGCACCGTAGTCTATATGGTAAAATGCTTCAAACCGGAAGTGGAGAATGCTTGACCAACAGACAACTAATGACCTTATACGCGGGGCAAAGGCTGGGGATAACGCCGCGAAGGAAAGGTTGCTTTCCGAAAACGTAAACCTGATAAAATCAATAGTAAAGCGTTACTTAAACAAGGGCGTCGAGTACGACGACCTCTTTCAGCTTGCGAGTATGGGGCTGTTAAAGGCGATTAACGGGTTTGACGAGAGCTACGGCGTGCGCTTTTCGACATATGCCGTGCCTATGATTTCGGGCGAAATCAAAAGGTTTATGCGCGACGACGGCAGTATAAAGGTGTCACGGGCTATAAAGGCGACGGCGAAGGAAATAAATAAATTCATAGAGAGTTATTCGTTGGAGCACGGCTCTCCGCCCACCGTTCAGACCATATCCGAGCAGTTTCAGATGCCGCAGTCGGAAGTTGTGTTCACTATGGGCTCTACACATATGCCTGTTTCTATATACGCGCAGAGCGACTATAAAGACGAGAAATCGCAATATCTTCTTGACAGACTGCCCGTAGAGGACAAGCAGGAGGATATGCTTGACGTGTTGGAGTTGCGTTCGGCTATATCGACGCTGCCCGAGAGGGATAAAAAGGTGATAATGCTGCGCTATTTCCGCGATATGACGCAGGCGGAAGTGGCGGCTATGATGGGGGTTTCGCAAGTGCAGGTATCGCGCATAGAAAATAAGATAATGCAGGCTTTCAGAAATAAGCTTACGGGGTGAACTTCAATCGCCGCAACTTTTGTTGTGCCGCGTTAAGGTCGGAAGCCGAGATAAAAAGTGTCAACCGAATTGCCTCCGTGCAAATTTTTGCGCGGAGGCTGTTTGCTATTTTTCTTTACAATTTTAATTGCCTATAATATAATAGGTATATGATTAATCAGATTAACGTAGGTTACGGGAAAACGCGCTCGGTAATACGCGAGCTGTTCGAATACGGCAAAAAGCGCAAGGCGGAAATCGGCGAGGATAACGTTTACGATTTTTCTCTCGGCAATCCGTCCGTGCCCGCCCCCGAAGAGGTGACGGACGCGCTCATTAAGCTTGTGATAGAGGAGGACGCGGTCGCGCTCCACGGCTATACTTCGGCGCAGGGCGATTTATCCGTGCGCAGGGCTGTAGCCGACGATTTGAACTCTCGCTTTTCGACGGCTCTTAGCGCCGACTGTATCTATATGACTTGCGGCGCGGCGGCTTCCGTGTGCATAACGCTGAACGCTCTTTTAAATAAGGGCGACGAGGTTATTACCTTTGCTCCGTTCTTCCCCGAGTACACGGTGTTTACGGCTAATGCGGGCGGAACGTTGAAAGCCGTTGAAACAGACCCGAAAACTTTTCTTCCCGATATCGCCAAATTCAGCGTGGCTCTCGGCGAAAAGACAAAGGCGGTAATAATCAATTCGCCCAACAATCCGAGCGGCGTTGTTTACGGCGAAGAAGTGATTAAGGAGCTTTGTAAAGTCCTTGCCGAGCACGAAAAAAAGACGGGCAACCGCGTGTTTATAATATCCGACGAACCTTATCGCGAGCTTGTATTCGGCGGCATATATGTGCCGTTCATTATGAATTACTATGCCGACAGCATTGTCTGCTATTCGTTCTCGAAGAGCCTTTCTCTCCCGGGGGAAAGAATAGGTTATATTGCGGTCAACAACCGTATGCCCGATTGGACGGAAATATATGCGGGTATATGCGGAGCGGGCAGGGCAATGGGCTACGTGTGCGCCCCCGCGCTCTTTCAACAGCTTGTAAAGCGTGTGTTGGGAAAAACCTCCGATATATCCGTGTACGAGAGCAACCGCAATATTTTGTGCGAGGCTCTGCGGGAGTACGGTTACGAGGTCGTTCAGCCCGACGGAGCGTTCTATCTGTTCGTTAAGTCTTTGGAGGAACACGCCGCGGCGTTTGCCGAACGCGCAAAGAAATACGAGCTGTTGATAGTCCCCGCCGACAGCTTCGGAGTAAAGGGATACGTGCGCATTGCGTATTGCGTTAGTCCGCAAATGATAAAAAAATCGCTCCCCGCATTTAAAAAGCTGGCGGAGAGCTATAAAAAGTAGTAAAAGTATTAACAGATGAAGAGTTCATAAAATAGCGGAACGCTGATAAGCGTTCCGCCGTCTGTTTTATACCTCATTAATTATAAATATTTTTTCAATCTCTTTTTAAGGCTTTTGATTTCGGCTTTAACGTTGTTTGCCGAGCCGCCGCCGTAGCTTGTTCGCGCGTCCGCGCAAGCCTTGCCTTTAACCGCTTCAACGATGTCTCCGTCAAATTCACGGGCGAATTGGCGGTAGTCGTCAGCCGTCATAGTCTGTAAAGTCTTTCCGTCAGCTATGCAGCTGCGCACAATTTTACCGACAATTGCGTGAGCCGTTCTGAAAGGCACTCCGCGCTTTGCAAGGTAGTCGGCGACGTCGGTCGCGCAACAGAAATCCCCCTCGGCGGCGGTTTGCATATTTTTCACCCTGAAAGAAATAGCCCCGAGCATTTCCGCCATAATATCCACGCAGTTAATGACCTGCTTTTCCGCGTCGAAGAAGCCCTCTTTGTCTTCCTGCAAGTCCTTGTTATAGGCGAGCGGAATGCCCTTGACGGTTGTCAGCAACGCCATAAGGTGTCCGTAAACTCTGCCCGTCTTGCCGCGTATAAGTTCGGCTATGTCGGGATTTTTTTTCTGCGGCATAATGGAAGAGCCCGTCGAGTACGCGTCCGAAATTTCAAGATATCCGAACTCCTCGGAGGTATAGAGAATAATATCCTCGCAAAGTCGGGAGAGGTGAGCCATAACGAGCGACGCGTCGAACAGGTATTCCGCAACGAAATCGCGGTCGGAAACGCCGTCAAGCGAGTTCTCGCAAGGTCTGTCAAATTCGAGCATCCGGCTTGTTACGTCGCGGTCGATGGGGTAAGAAGTTCCCGCAAGCGCGCCGCTGCCTAAGGGCATAACGTTTGCTCTCTCGCGACTTGCGCTCACCCTGTCTAAATCGCGCATAAACATTTCGGCGTATGCGTTGAAGAAATGCCCCGCGCAAATCGGCTGAGCTTTTCTCAGGTGCGTGTAAGCCGGCATAATGTATTTAACGCCCTCGCCCGCTTTTCCGACAAGCGCTTCGACAAGGTTTATGAGGCTGTCGCAGAGGTTGTCGAATGACCCGCGCGCGTACAGTCGGAAGTCGGTTGCAACCTGGTCGTTGCGGCTTCTCGCGGTGTGCAGGCGTTTGCCCGCCTCGCCTATGCGTGAAACGAGCTCGTTCTCTACAAATGAATGTATGTCCTCGGCGCCTGCTATTTCAAGCTTGCCCGCCTCTATGTCGGAGGCAATACCTTCAAGTCCGTTGCAAATGCTCTGCGCGTCTTCGATAGAAATTATGCCGCAACTGCCGAGCATAGCCGCGTGCGCAAGCGAAGCGGTAATATCCACAGCCCAAAGCTGTCTGTCAAAGGGTAAAGAGTCACCGAAGAGGTCGGCATTCTTAGCGGTGGGCGCGTCAAACCGCCCTTCCCAAAGTTTCATAAATATTTGTTCCTTTTACAAATTGACTTATTTATATCAATTATAGTATAATTATTAAAGTTAAGCAAGCAAATGACGGCAATTAAGAATTTTTAAGGTGTACGGCAATGATTATTATGGGCATTGACCCCGGGTTCGGCACAATGGGGTACGGAATAATAGATAAAAGACCGAACGGCGACTGTATTCCCGTGGACTACGGAGTAATAACGACGCCAAAGGACGAAACTTTTCCCGTGCGCCTTGCAATGCTCGAAGAGGGGCTTAATAAGCTGTACGCAAAATTCAAGCCGGAGGAAATTTCCGTTGAGGAGCTGTTCTTTTCAAAGAACGTCACCACGGGTATACAGGTGGCGCACGCAAGGGGAGTAATACTGCTCTCGGCAATCAAGTTTTGCGGCAGGCTGTTCGAGTACACGCCCAATCAGATAAAGCAGGCGCTTACGGGTTACGGCAAAGCGGACAAGGTGCAGATGATGCACGTCGTGCAGTCGATACTTCGGCTGAAAAGCGTTCCCCGCCCCGACGACGCTGCGGACGCTCTCGCGGTTGCGCTCTGCCACGCTCACACCTCGCGCTTCGGCATACTGTACGGAATAAAGTAAAAAACACTGTTTACAGGTATTTATATGATAGGTTATTTAAAAGGTAAGGTTTTGAGTATGTCGCCCGACAGCGCGCTCGTCTTAGTCGGCGGTGTGGGGTATGAGGTGTATTGCTCGGGTGCGGCTTTCTCCAAAATGCGGGAGGGCGCGGAGTGTGAAGTTTACACGTATTTGCAGGTAAGCGAGGCTAACGGCGTTGCACTGTACGGCTTTTCGTCCGCACAGGAAAAGGCTATGTTTCTTAAACTCATCTCCGTATCGGGCGTAGGACCTAAGGTCGGCATAGCCATACTGTCGCAAATGAACGTCAACGACGTGGCGATTGCCGTAGTGACGGGCGACGTCAAGGCGCTTTCGCGCGTCAAGGGGCTCGGCAAAAAGACGGCGGAAAAGATTATCGTCGAGTTGCGCGACAGAGTGGGTGCGCCGATGAGCGGCGGAAGCAACGCGGCTGAAACTACGACGGTCATCGGCAAATCCGAGGGCGACGAGGACGCCGTTGTCGCGCTCATTTCGCTGGGGTTTACGCGCGCCGAGTCGGAGCGAGCCGTAGCCAAGGCGAAGAGCGGCGGCGCAAAGACGGTGGAAGATATCATAATGCAGGCGTTAAAGGGAATGTGAAAAGTGCGCAATGCGTAAATTTGGGTCGAGCAAATAATACTTATCCGAATTTCGCATTCTTAATTCATAATTAAAAGGTAAAGACTATGTTTTTTGACGAAGAAGACGACGATTACGGCGTTGACGACGACCGTCTGGTTCAGAGCACAAAGGGCGAATACGACGCGGAGGAAAACGCGCTACGCCCCAAGACTTTAGACGCGTACGTCGGGCAGACGAAGGTGAAAGAAAATTTGACCGTGTATATGAACGCGGCGAAAAAGAGAGGGGAAGTGCTCGAACACGTTCTCCTTTACGGCGCGCCCGGCTTGGGCAAGACTACGCTCGCGCACATTATCGCCAACGAAATGGGCGGACAGCTTAAAATGACAAGCGCGCCCGCGATAGAGCGTAGCGGCGACCTTGCCGCGCTTCTGACCAATCTCAACGACGGCGACGTGCTCTTTATTGACGAAATCCACCGCCTCAATCACAGCGTCGAGGAAATTCTGTATTCGGCAATGGAGGATTACGCGCTCGACATAATCGTAGGCAAAGGACCTAACGCCCGCAATATCCGTTTTTCGTTGAAGAAATTCACGCTTATCGGCGCGACTACGCGTGCGGGAATGATAGCCAATCCCCTGCGCGACAGGTTCGGCATAATCTGCCGTCTTGAAATGTATACTCCGTCCGAGTTGGAGGAAATAGTTCTGCGCAGTGCGAAAACGCTCGATATAGGCATAGAAACTGCCGCCGCGCGTGAAATTTCTATGCGCTCCCGAGGCACTCCGCGTATCGCCAACAGACTTTTAAAGCGCGTGCGCGATTTCTCTACGGTTAACGACAGCGCAAAGGTGACGCTTGCCGAAGCGCAATTCGCTCTTTCCCGAATGGAAATAGACGGGCTCGGTCTGGACGAAACCGACCGCAATCTGCTTCGCGCAATGGCTGAAAAATTCGACGGCAAGCCAGTGGGGCTGGAAACGCTCGCCGCAACCGTCAACGAGGACGCGGGCACGATAGAGGACGTGTACGAGCCGTATTTATTACAGCTCGGCTTCATAGCCCGCACTCCGCGGGGCAGGGTAATACTCCGCGGCGGCTACGAGCATCTCGGCTACAAAATAACCGAAAAACAGTTAAAACAGCTATCGCTGTTCAATAAGGACGAAGATTAATGGAAGGGGTACGCTACAAAAAGAGCGATTTTTATTACGAGTTGCCGCCCGAGCTGATTGCGCAGACTCCCGCCGAGCCCCGCGACAGCTCCCGTCTGCTTGTCTATGACAGGGCGACGGACAAGGTTGAGCACCGCATATTCCGCGACGTGTGCGACTATTTGAAGTCGGGCGACGTTTTGGTTATCAACAATACAAAGGTTTTGCCCGCCCGTATGTACGCGCACACCGTAAACGGCGGCAGGATTGAAATACTGCTTTTAAAACGGCTGGATAAGGACAGGTGGGAAGTGCTTGCCAAGCCGGGTAAAAAGTGCGCCGTAGGCAAGTCGTTTACAATCAGCGACAAGCTGTCTTTCACCGTCGAGGGCGTGACGGACAGCGGGGAGCGCATAGTCCGCTTCATATACGACGGCGTATTCGAGAATATCATAGAGGAAGTCGGCTCTATGCCGTTGCCCCCCTATATAAAGGAAAAGCTGAGCGACAAAAACAGGTATCAGACGGTATACGCCAAGACGGACGGTTCGGCGGCTGCGCCCACGGCGGGGTTGCACTTCACGCCCGCGCTTCTGCAAAAAATCCGCGATATGGGCGTTGAGGTCGTCGAGGTGTTACTGCACGTCGGGCTGGGCACTTTCCGCCCCGTAAAAGAGGATATTATAACCGATCACAAAATGCACAGCGAGCACTACGAAGTGACGGATAGCGCCGCTTCAACGATAAACAGAGCTAAGGCGGAGGGCAGAAGGGTAATCGCGGTGGGCACGACCTCGGTGCGCACGTTGGAGAGCGCGGCGGACGAAAGCGGCGCGGTTCGCGCGGGAAGCGGCGACACGCAAATCTTCATATATCCGCCCTATAAATTCAAGTGCGTAGACGCGCTCATAACCAACTTTCATCTGCCCGAAAGCACGCTTGTAATGCTTGTTGCCGCGCTTGTCGGCAGAGAGAAAATTCTTGATTTATATAAAACTGCCGTTGATGAAAGGTACAGGTTTTTCAGCTTCGGCGACGCGATGATGATTATTAATAAGGTATAATATGTCTAAAAATTTCAGCTACGAATTACAACATATAGATAAATACACGGGCGCGCGCGCGGGAGTTTTCCATACTCCTCACGGCGATATTCAAACGCCCGTATATATGCCCGTGGGCACGCAGGCTACCGTAAAGGGCGTGCTTCCGCGCGATTTGAAGGAAGCGGGAAGCAGTATAATTCTCGCCAATACCTATCACCTGTACGAACGTCCCTCGGACGAGCTTGTAAAGGCGGCGGGCGGTCTGCACAAATTTATGAACTGGGACGGACCGATTTTAACGGACAGCGGCGGCTTTCAGGTTTTTTCTTTGGCAAAGCTGAATAAAATCACCGACGACGGGGTATATTTTAATTCGTCGATTGACGGCACGAAGCATTTCTTCACACCCGAAAAGGCGATAGAGATAGAGGAGAACCTCGGCGCGGATATAATAATGGCGTTCGACCAATGCAGTGAGTACGGCTACACTCACGGGCAGGCGGAGGCGGCAATGGAGCGCACGAGCAGGTGGTTGGAGCGCTGTTTTAAGGCGAAAACGCGCGAGGATCAGGCTCTGTTCCCCATAGTGCAGGGCAACTTTTATACGGATTTGCGGCTCGAAAGTCTTAAAAGATGCAAGCAATACGCGGTGGACGGTATAGCCATAGGCGGGCTGTCGGTGGGCGAGCCCAAACCACTGATGTACGAAATGCTCGACGCATTGCGGACGGAGCTTCCCGAAAATATGCCCAGATATTTAATGGGCGTAGGCTCTCCCGACTGTCTTATCGAGGGCGTGTTGCGCGGCATAGATATGTTCGATTGCGTGCTTGCTACGAGGATAGCGCGCAACGGCACGGCGTTCACGTCCAAGGGCAAAGCGGTTGTGCGCAACGGCAAATACAGGGAAGATTTTTCTCCGCTCGACGACGAATGCGGCTGCTATTGCTGTAAAAATTATACGAAAGCGTATCTGCGCCACCTCATCAACGTCGGCGAGATGCTGTCCGCAATGCTGCTGAGTCTGCACAACATAACGTTTTTGCACAAGCTTATGGCTGATATGCGAAGCGCGATTTTTGCCGACAGTTTAAAAGATTTCGCGAAAGAATTCTATTCGAAGTATTCGTTTTGAGAATTGTATGTGAAAAACGGGTGTAAAATCAAAACCCGACAAAAAAACGCTTGCAAAATCGTCGGCGGTAATATATACTAAATTAGTAAATACTTTCCATTCGGAAATAATTCGGAGATATTGAAATATGCTTTTGTCATTATTAGAAGGTGAAACTGCTACCCCTGCGGGCGGCAATCAATGGCTTTCGTACGTCCTCATAGGCGTTCTTGTTGTGGTTCTTATTGTGTCCATGGTACTGATGAGCCGCCGTTCGAAAAAGCGCGAGCAGGAAGCTCAGAAGCTGATTGACGCCGTCAAGCCCGGCAACAAGGTTAAGACGATAGGCGGCATATGCGGCATAGTCGTCGAGGTGGACCCCGAGGAAGACACGTTCGTTCTCGAAACGGGTAGCGAGGCAAGCGGTAAGTGCTTTATGAAGTTCGTCCGTCAGGCTATTTTGGAGAGCGACGCGGTGGTTGACGATGCTAAGACCGCAAAGGTCAAGGATGAAGAGCCCGCAACCGCTGAGGAAACCGTCGTGGAAGGTAAAGAGATTGGCGCGGACGAAGAAAAAGAGAATACCGCGCAAGAAGATAAAGATAATAAAGAGAATAAAGAAGATAAAGAATAATTACGACGTTCTCAAAAACCCGCCCTTCGCATATCTTATGATAAGCGGAGGGTAATTTTTATGCTTAAAGAAGGTATTTTGCAGGTTGCAAAAGCAACGCTTGCGGCGCTTGTATTTTCGCTGATATTCGTCATAGTGTTCACGCTCATAATTCAGCTTGCGTCGGTCGGCTCGGGGGTGATAAAGCCCGTCAATCAGGTGTTCAAAATCATAGCCATTGCCGTGGGCGGACTGCTGTTTATACGCGGTGAAAAGGGCTTTGTTAAGGGAGCTGTGGCAGGCTTGCTCTCCGTACTTTTATCCTATGTGCTGTTCGGCATAATCGGCGGATCTTTTGCCGTAAGCTGGACGTTTATATTCGAAATAATTCTCGGGCTTGCCGCAGGAATAATCACGGGAATTATCGCCGTAAATATAAAAAAGGCGTAATATATTAAAGAAAGTACTTGATTTTTCTCGACGTATATTATATAATTGATTATATAAGCGAACTTTAAGGAGAATTATCATGATCAAGACAATTGCAAAACCTACGGAAAAGAAGGTTACCGCTTGCGGCGAATGCAGAAGCACCTGTCAGTCGGCTTGCAAAACGAGCTGTACGGTCGGCAATCAGAGCTGTGAGAGAATTACCAGAGAAGAGAACCCCGAAAAGAGCGCTAAGTAAGCTTAGCTGAATATTATTCGAATTAAAGGAGCGGAAATTTTCTCTGCTCCTTATTAACTTTTTTCCGGTATTGTAATTTATTGATTACCGCAGAGGACAAAATGGTTCACGTTTTTAAGTATAAGGAATACAACTACATCTACGACAGCGGTAGCGGCAGTCTGCACGAGTGCGACGGCGATACCTTCAATTACCTTGCCAACAAACTCGGTCAGCCCGTCGATATATCCTATTTAAGTCGGGAGAAAATAGACGAAATCGAGGGGGATTTAAACGCTTTAAAGGAGCAGGGGCTTCTTTTCAAGGAGGAAACCTGCGCCCGTCCCGCAAAGTCCGACGAGGTCAAGGCGCTCTGCATACATATCTGTCACGACTGTAACCTGCGTTGCCGTTACTGTTTTGCCGACGAGGGCGCGTATCATTCCGAGCGCGAGTTTATGAGCGAGCAGACGGCAAAGCGCGCAATAGATTTTCTCATTGAAAACAGCGGCAAGCGCAAGGTGTTGGAGGTGGACTTTTTCGGCGGCGAGCCGCTGATGTGTCTGCAAACCATAAAGAACGTAGTGTACTACGCCAAGGAAAAGGCGGCGGCAGTCGGTAAAAAATTTCTGTTTACGACTACGACCAACGCTCTGCTTTTAAACGACGAAGCCATAGAGTTTTTCAACGAGGAAATGGAAAACGTCGTTCTCTCTCTCGACGGCAGACCGGAGGTGCACGACGCCATAAGAAAGACGGTGAGCGGCAAGGGCAGTTTCGAATACGTAATCGGCAACATAAAGAAATTTGTGGCGAGCCGCGGGGACAAGCACTACTACGTGCGCGGTACGTATACGGCTAAAAACCTCGATTTTGCAAACGACGTGTTGTTCCTTGCCGATAACGGCTTCGACAGCATTTCTATGGAGCCCGTAGTCACCGACATTCCCGACCTCGCCATAAAGGAGGAGCATCTTCCCGCCATTTTAAAGGAATACGAGAGGCTGTGCGACGAGTACCTCGCGCGTTACGAGCGGGGCGAGGGCTTCAATTTCTTCCATTTCAACGTCGATTTGGAGGGCGGACCTTGCCTGTCCAAGCGTGTTTCGGCGTGCGGCGCGGGCAACGAGTACTATTCGGTCGCGCCCAACGGAGACATATATCCCTGCCACCAGTTCGTCGGCGACAAAAGCTTTTTGATGGGCAACGTTTACGACGGCAGGATAGACGGCGAAATCCGTCATACCTTTGCGGACAACTGTCTTTTTACGCGCGAAAAGTGCGGGGAGTGTTTTGCAAAATACATTTGCAGCGGCGGTTGCAGCGCTAACAACTATCATTTCGAGGGCGATATGAACAAGCCTTACGGCGTTACCTGTGAAATGATGAAAAAGCGAATAGAGTGCGGAATGCACGTTCTTGCCTCCAAAAAGCGGCTAAATCAAAAAAACTGATTTTAAAATAACGGCTTTTTCCGCGGCAACGGTCAAACAGTTTTGCGGGAAATTAAGATTATGGCAAAGTAAATGCTCACAATAAGTGAAAATTATTTGACTACTTTGCTATTTTTCTATATAATTATAAAGGTTATAAACTATTAATAGCGCACTGTCCCGCGAAGGACGTGCAGTAAGGTAAAAGGAGGGTTAAGATGAGCAAAGCCAAATCGGTAGTAATCACCGTCATTTTAGCGTTAGCTGTTGCTGTCGCGGCATTCTTCGCCGCCATCTCGTTCCCCGTAGCAAATAATGTCAAGAGATTAAATTCCATAGCAAGCAATATAAGCCTCGGCGCGGACTTTACGGGGTACGCCTACGCAACGGTCTATCCGAAGGGTGTGCTTACCGCCGAAGAGTACGGTACTTTGAATGAGGACAAGCAGAGCGGATACGACAAGGTCGGCGGACTTTACGTCGACAGGGAAACGCATTCCGACGTTGACCGGCTCAAAGCAGACGTTGCGGCGGACGCGGAAATTCTCAACAGGCGCTTCGGTCAAAAGGGCTATTCGTCGTATTCGGTGGCGGTAGTGGACGGAATTTCCATTAAGCTGTCCGTTCCCACCAATTTCTCGCGCGCGGCGTATTTAAACAACGACGAGAACACCCGCAGTTCGGCTCTGTCCGTGGCAAGCGCGGCGCTTTCGAGTATGAGCGCTTACGGAAATCTTACGCTTCGTACAACCGATACTTCCATATCGATGAAGGATGAAAGCGGCAATTCGATTACTTACGACGTTACCAAAAGGGGCTCGGACGAGTGGGTTGAAAAAGCGCAGGTAAACGGAAGCAAAACCTATTCGCTTGCCGACGGCGAGGACGCGGCGGAGTTCTTCAAGAGTATAACGAGCAGGAGCGTGGGCAGTAACGCGATTATCACCTTCAATCTTACGAAAGAGGGACGTGAGAAGTTCTACGAGCTGACCACCCGCGCGGCTTCGTCGTCAAGCCATTCGATATATTTCTTCGTGGGCGACAGACAGCTCGTCAACTACACTTGCGAAGAGGCTGTAAACGTCAAGAGCGTTTCGCTTTCGTCGAGCGACGCGGCAACCGCGCAGAATTCGGCTATTACAATGAATTCCGTAGTAAACGGCGGCGAGCTTAAAGTCGATTATAAAGATATCGACAGCGTTCTGACTTCTTCCGCGACGGGAGGCGACAATTCTTCACTGTTTGCATTTATCGCTTGCCTGTTGGTTCTTGTCGGGCTCATTGTTTTGCTGTGCGTAAAGTATAAAAAGCTCGGAGCGGTAACTTCCTTTATTTCGGTAATATTTGCACTTGTAGAGCTGTACGCGCTCTATCTTCTCAATATTCAGGTAACGTTTGCCGTAATAATTGTATCAATGCTCTGCCTTGCGCTGTTCGTTATAAGCAACGCAATCGTGTTTGCCGAGGTAAGGCGCATAACCGACGGCGGGCGCATAATACAGGCGGCGATAAAGGACGCGTATAAAAACGTTCTTATGACTATAACCGATATGCACATCGTGCTTGTTGTCGTAGCAATTCTTCTTGCAACTGTCGGCGTCGGCGAGGTTGCCGCTTGCGGACTTATCGCTGTTATCGGCGTGGTTGCAAGCTACGTGCTCTATTGGTTCAACAGATTTATGTGGTACGTTGAGAGCTCACCCGAAAAGGACAAGTTCGGTTTTGCGGGCATAAAGAGGGTGATTGAAGATGACTAAGTTTAAAATCTGTGCAAAAATGCACCTGTTTATCATAATAAGCTCGTTAATCATTGCCATAGGAATGGCGGTGGGTACGGTTTGTCATTTCTGTGCGAACGGATTTTTCAATTACGGCGGAGAGTTTTCGTCATATAAATGCGTTACCGTCACTTATCATTTTTCGGAATATAAGGACGTCGACGCGGTAAAGCCCATATGCGAGGAAGCTTTAAAGGATTTCAACGCTTACGAGGTAAGCTATTCCGACGCTTCTAACGGCGTAAAGAGTGAAATCGTTTACAAGTTTTCAATGAATACCGATACGGATAAGTTAAATGCGGCGGTCGAAAGTCTTAACGCTAAGCTCGATAAAAACAACAGCGGTCTTAACGTGGCTTCCGTTCACGAAGCAACGGTAAACGAGGGCGGTTCAAAAGCGATAACCTTCGCTTCTATCGCGCTTGCGTCGGCTTCGGCGTTTATGTTTATCTATTTCATATTCCGCTATAAACTTCGCGCGGCGTTTTCGGCGTTGCTTGCGTGCGTGCACAATCTCGGCGTATTTGTCGCTTTGGCGGCAATTACCCGCATACCCGTCGGGGCGGAAATGATTGCCCTCGGCGCGGCGGTCGTCGTACTCACTATGATACTTTCGTGCGTGCTGTTCGACAGAACGAGAAAGAATTTTGCCAACGTTAAGTACGAAAAGGCGGAGCGCTTGGAGGTTGTGGACACTTCGGCTTGCGAAACAAGGCTTATCAACGTCTGCTCAATAGGTTCGCTTGCCGTGGCTGTGATAGTTTTGGGCGTGTTTGCCGCAATTGCACAGCTTTGGATAGGTGCGTTAGCGCCCTTCGCAATAGCTATTCTCGGCTTGGTTGCTTGCTTCTACGGTGCAATATTCTTCACTCCCTCGGTGCACGGAGCAATAGACGGCGTATGCGAAAAGATAAAGAACAATTCCAAATCGACTAAGACAGAGAAGTCGTCAAAGTCTGCGGAAACTAAAAAAGCATAATTTAAATCTTTAAGGGCGGGAGTATTCCCGCCTTTTTGCTTATAAATTAAGTTTTGCGTAAAAAATATAATTAAGTTTAGCCTGCGTGACTTCCGTCTTTATTGCGGATATGCGCGGGGATAAGGAAAACGCGGTAAACTCATCGTTTATCTGCGTGGCTATTTTAAAGTAATTAACGGAGAACGCAATTGAAAAAGATTATTGCCGAAGCCGAATACACGGCGGAACAACTCAATAAAATTACAGCGCTCTCCGAGGAATGCGGACTGTGCCAAGAAACCGTCAGCATACTCTACGGCAGGGGTATAGATACCGCCGATAAGATTAACGGATTTATTCACCCCGGGCGTAGCAGGTTTTTAAGCCCGTTTTTAATGAGCGGAATGAAAGAGGCTGTCGAGCTGATAACCCGCGCCCGCGACGAGGAATGGTCGGTTGCGATATACGGCGATTACGACGCGGACGGCATTTGCGCTTCAACCATACTCTGTCGCGCTCTGTCCGATTTCGGCATACAGGCAACGGTGTACGTTCCCGAGCGTATCAACGGCTACGGGCTCAACGTCAGGTCAATCGACGAAATTTTCGAGGAGTATTTCCCGCAACTCTTTATTACCGTGGACTGCGGTATATCTAACGCGCAGGAGGTCGAATATATAAAGGAGCAGGGCGCGGAGGTCATAGTCACGGACCACCACGAGTTGCCCGACGTTTTGCCCGACTGTATATGCGTAAATCCCAAATTCAAGGACGATTATCCGTACGACAATCTCTGCGGCGCGGGCGTTGCGTTCAAGCTCGGTTGCGCGCTCAACGGCAAGGACGCGTATAAATATGTCGACTTGGCGGCGATAGCCACCGTTGCCGACAGCGTTCCTCTCACGGGCGAAAACCGCGATATCGTGGCGGAGGGGTTAAAGCTCATAAACGCTTCGCCACGCAAAAATTACGCGGAGTTTTTAAAGAAAGACGAACGTACTACGTCACAGTCGGTAGCCTTTCAGATTGCGCCGAAAATCAATGCGGCGGGCAGAATGGGCAACGCAAGGGCGGCGCTCTCGCTGTTTTTGTCCGACGACGACGGGGAAATTTACGACTATTCCGTGCGGCTGACTTCGTACAATATCGAGAGGCAGAAATATTGCGACGAGCTCTATTTATCCGCAAAGCAGATGCTCAAAGAAAAGGGCGCGAACGGCAGAATAATCCTTTTATGCGCGGAGAAGTGGAACGCAGGCTTTGTCGGCATAGTCGCCGCACGTCTTGCAGAAGAGTATTGCCGTCCCGCAATGCTGTTTGTCAAGCACGGCGACAGCTATAAGGGCAGTGCGCGCAGTATTGACGGCGTAAATATTTTCGAAGCGTTAAAGGCGTGCGACAGTCTTATAGACGAGTTCGGCGGTCATTCGCAGGCGGCGGGCGTCAACGTATCGGGCGAAAATTTAACGGCTCTCGAAGAAGCTTTGAATAAATATCTTCACGAAAATTATGCGGCGGACGCGTTTACTCCCACGCACTATATCAACGGCAGTTGCGCCTCGCCTATGTCGCAGAAATTTATAAACGAGCTTAACCTGCTCGAACCGTTCGGCGTTGGCAATCGCAAGCCGCTGTTTGTTGCCGAAGCGGAGAGCTGTAAAATCAAGCGATTAAAGGACGGCACGCCGCACCTTTCCGTCAAGTGTTGCGGACAGGAATTTATCTTCTTCTCGGGGCTTAAATACTCGAAGCTGTTGCGCAGCGCTATGCACAAGCGGCTGATTTTTGAATTCAATTCGTCGTGGTTCAGGGGTAAAGAGCAGACGAAGAGCTATCTTCGCGACGTCATCTACACGGCGGACGGCGTCGGCGGGGCGAGCGACGGAATTGCGCTCAACGCCGTTCAGCTTGCGGCGGGGCAAAAATCGGAATGCGCCGTCGAGTACGTCACACGCGAAGAGGCTCAGAGGGCGCTTTCGGAATGCGAGGAGTACGGCACGCTGTTCATAGCCTATCAGCCGTCCACGCTCGAACAGTTCGACTGCGGCGACAGGGAGATAAACGTATTCACTCCGTCCGCGGCTAACCTTGCAAGTATTATTCTGCTTTCGCCCGCCGCCGATTGCGAGCTGTCGGGTTATGAAAAAGTCATTTTCCTGGACGATCCCGCGGATATAACGATAGCTTCTCTTTCCGGCAAGAAAGTTTACGTCTGTAAGGATATAGACGGCAGAGCACAGCTCGGACGTCTGAGTACACAGCGCGACGATTTGCTTTCGGTATTTAAGATTTTAAGCGCGAACGCGTACGGCATTTCGGGCGACAGCTCGGAAGAGGCGGCACAGCTCAATGATTTCGGAGTTCCCGCGGCGCAGGCGTACTTTGCGCTCAGGGTGTTTGAAGAGTTAGGTTTGATATCGTTTTTCGGCGGCAGACTGACGGTAAAGCGCGGTGTAAAAACGCAACTCAACAACTCCGACTTGTACAATTTCATTGCGGGTATCACGCAATAGCTTTCCCGACGTAAGGGGCGTAATGCGATTGGAGAAACGAATATGAAATCGGTAATTGATAAAATCAACGAAAATTATAGCGAAGCGGACAGACAATTGCTTGTCAAAGCGTACCGTTACGCCGAAAAAATGCACGAAAATCAGAAGCGCGCTTCGGGCGAGCCGTACTTTACGCACCCCTGCGCAGTTGCGGAAATATTAGTTGATTTGGGGCTCGATACGCCTACGGTTGCGGCGGCTTTTCTGCACGACGTAATCGAGGATACCGCGGCGACTGCGGACGACGTTAAGCGCGAGTTCGGCGTGGAAATTTACAACCTGGTGGAGGGCGTAACCAAGCTCGACCAGATTAAATTCCATTCACACGAGGAGGAGGACGCCGAAAACTTCCGCAAGATATTCGTTGCAATGGCTAAGGACGTGCGCGTAATAATTATCAAGCTTGCCGACAGACTTCACAATATGCGCTCACTCAACTATCTGTCCAACGAAAGACAGCAGAGAATAGCCAAGGAAACGTTGGGTATTTTTACTCCGCTTGCAGACAGGCTCGGTATTTCGCAGGTCAAGTGCGAGCTTGAAGATTTATGCCTCAAATATCTCGAACCCGAGGCGTACGAATACCTTGTAACCAACATAAATCAGAAGCGCGAGGAGCGTCAGAGGTTTGTCGATACTGTCGTTGCACAGCTGAAAAAGATGCTTGATGAGAATGGCATAAAGGGCGACGTCGTAGGCAGACCCAAGCACTTCTATTCGATTTACCGCAAAATGAAAAACAAGGGGCTCACCCTCGACCAGATTTACGACCTTACCGCCGTACGCGTTATCGTTGATAAGATAGAGGAGTGCTACGAGGTGCTCGGCATTATCCATAAGACGTGGAAGCCCGTGCCCGGCAGAATTAAGGATTATATAGCGACGCCCAAGCGCAATATGTATCAATCGTTGCACACAACCGTCGTTACCGATTTCGGACAGTTCTTTGAAATTCAGATAAGAACGTCGGATATGCACAAAATGGCTGAGTACGGAATTGCCGCGCATTGGAAGTATAAAGAGCAGAAGGCGGGCAGTGAAACGGCGTTCGACCAAAGACTGAGCTGGATACGCGACGTAATGGATTGGCAGGGCAGCGTCGAAACGTCGAAGGAGTTTATTGATTCGCTCAAAAACGATCTCTACGCCACCGAGCTTCTCGTATTCACGCCGCACGGCAAGGTCATATCGTTGCCGCTTGACGCAACGCCCGTCGATTTCGCATACGCAATACACTCCGAGGTGGGCAATAAATGCGTGGGGGCAAAGGTTAACGGCAAAATCGTACAGTTAAACAGCACTCTCAAAACGGGCGACGTGGTTGAAATACTGACCTCGGCTAACTCAAAAGGACCTTCGTGGGATTGGTTTAAGTTTGTAAAGTCCGGCTCGGCTAAGGCAAAAATCAAGCAGTTCTTCAAGCACGCAATGAAGGAAGAAAACGTTAAAATGGGCAAGTCAATGCTCGAAGCCGAGGCAAAACGCCGCGGTTACGCGCTTGCCGATTTGCTTACGGACGAATCCTTTGCCAAGCTCTCCGAAAAAATGGTCTATACTTCGGTCGACGAAATGATGGCTTCTATCGGTTACGGAGCTGTCGGCGTAAACCATATAGTAAATAAATTAATAGATTTTTACCGCCGCGAACAGCCGTTGCAGATGCCCAAGGCGGACACCGAAAATCTGCGGCACACCCCTGCGGGCAGTGTTTCGGTAAAGGGTATGGAGGGGCTTTTAGTGCGGTTTGCGCACTGTTGCAATCCCGTGCCGGGCGACGCGATTGTAGGATTTGTTTCCCGCGGGCGCGGCGTTATAGTGCACCGCAAGGATTGCCCCAATTTAAAGGATTACGAAGCGGACAGGATACAGCCTGCAAGCTGGACGGGCGACGCCGAGCAGGGTTTCTTGGCGGGCATAAAGATAATTGCCGACGACGACGCGGGCTTGACGGCATTCATCACCTCCGAGATTTCCTCTATGCAGCTGTATATGACGCAGATAAACGGCAGAGTGGGCAAGGACGGCAAGGCGGTATTTTTGATATCGGTTAAGCTAAACAAGCTGTCCGATTTAGACCTTTTAATAAAGCATTTAAAGCGCGATAAGCATATAATCGACGTGTTCAGGACGACAAACTAATGAAAGTTTACACAATTTATCCCGCGGGCTTCGCCGCTAATACTTATGCGGTAACGGAGGACGGAGAGAACTGTATATTGATAGACTGCGCTCAGCCGCGGGTTTTAGACGAGTGCAAAAAGCTCGGGCTTACTACGCGCGCCGTATTGCTCACACACGGTCACTACGACCATATCGGCGGTTGCGTAGAGCTCGGTAAATACGGCGCGGATATATATTGCGGCGCGGGCGAAGATAAGTTTATCTTTTCGCGGGAGAACGCCGCTATCTTTGGCGAGGAAATCGAGCGCTTTGCAATCGCGGGAACGTTAAAAGACGGCGAAAAGATTTCGCTGTGCGGGCTCGATATAGAGGTGATTGCAACCGACGGGCACTCTGTCGGCGGCGTGTGCTATAAGACGGGCGACTGCATTTTTACGGGCGACACGCTGTTTTGCGGCAGTGTAGGCAGGTGGGATTTGCCTACGGGTAACGCTAAAAAACTCTTCGCTTCGGTTAAAAAGCTGTATGCGCTGCAGGGCGATTTTAAGGTGTATTGCGGTCACGGCGAGCCGACGACGCTCGGATACGAAAGAAAGAACAATCAGTTCGTAAAGCAATAGTCGGGCGGTAAAAGGAAAAATGTTATCAACTAACGCAGAATTTTTACGCGCCGAAATACTTGACGTGTTGCGACTGCTCGACGCCGAGACCGAGGACTTTACGCACTACTTTTCGTTTGGCGGGGGCGAATTTTTCAACAGTATACTTTATAAGGACAGGTTTTTTGACTTCCGCGACAAGAAAGAGCCCTCGGACGACGTCGAGTACAAGCGCTATGCGAAGAGATATGCAAAGCTGGCGTTTTACAAAGTGCTGTCGCAGGACAGGGGCATAAGTTTTCCGTACGGCGCGCTTACGGGTATACGCCCGACCAAGCTTGCATATATCGAGCAAGCGGCGGGTAGGGATTTTAAGCAATTGCTTGCCGATTGCGGTGTTAGTGAAGAAAATGTGCGGCACGTTGCGCGTATAATCGACGTACAGAAGCCGTACTATGCCGATAAGGGCGGGCAGGATTTATTTGTAAGCCTGCCGTTTTGTCCGACTAAGTGCGAGTATTGCTCGTTTATAACCGCGCCCGTTTCGGCTACGCGGCAATACGTCGACGGGTACGTAACCTGTCTTGAAAAGGAGCTTGCGAGCGTACGTCCGCTGCTTACTAAACCCAAGAGCATTTACGTGGGCGGCGGCACTCCATTTGCAATAGAAACGGCGCAATTGGAGCGGGTATATGCCGCAATTAACGCACTTAACCTGCCGAAATGCGAGTACACGGTAGAGGCTGGCAGACCAGACGTGTTCAGCGAGGAAAAGTTGAAGCTGACAAAGGATTACGGCGTAACGCGCATTTGCATAAATCCGCAGTCGTTCAGCGACAAGACGCTTGAAAAGATAGGCAGAAAGCACACTTGCGCGGACGTATATGCCGCGTTCGGAATGGCGGAGAAATACGGCTTCGATATCAATATCGACCTCATTGCGGGGCTTGCCGACGAGAAGCTCGAAGATTTCGAAAATTCCGTGCGCCGCGCGATTGCGTTAAATCCCGCCAATATAACGGTGCACACGCTCTCCTTAAAGTCAGGCGCAAAGCTTAAAGAGAAATGCAACAGTTTACAGATAGAGGATATAGGGGCAATGCTTGCGTGCTCGCGCAGGTTGCTGACGGAGGCGGGCTATTCGCCTTACTATATGTACAGACAAAAGTATCAGGCGGGCGGACACGAAAACTGCGGTTGGGCGAAGAAAGGCAGGGAATGCGTCTACAATATAGACGTAATGGAGGAGATTGCCGACAACGTAGCGGTTGGCGCTAACGCTATCTCCAAGCGTATAACGGGCGCAGACAAGCCGATTGAACGCTATGCCGCTCCCAAGGACATTAAAACTTATATAGATAAAGTCGATACGATTATAGAGCAGAGAAATAACCTTTTTGGATAATACAGTATGTTTACGGCTTACGTCACGGCGGTCAAATGAAAAAGATAGTTAATTTGCGTTTACCCGTGCTATACGCTTTGTCGTTTGCGGGCGGTATTATATTTGCTGTGACGCTTGCCTTTTTCTCGCTTGACGGCGTTTATATTCTTGTGCCCGCGCTTTTTATGTTTGGCGGCTGCATTATATACGCGATTTCAAGGCGGCGCGCATTCAGAGCTTTTGCCTGCATAATGGCGGCGGTTGTATTTACCGTAGGCGCAATTTATACGTACGTTGTATATTTCAGCTTCTGTCAAAACTCTTTTCTGGTCGGGGAGTTGGTTCAAATCTGCGGCAGAGTCAGAGAGGCGGGATTGACTTCAACGGGAAGCAGGTACATAATTCTCGACAACGTAACGGTCGGCAATACGCGCGTAAGCGGCAGAATTTTGGCGTATCTTTCGTCAAACGCGGGCGAATACTGCCGCAGAGGGTACGAAGTCACGTTCGAAACGACGATAAGCAAGGTGAACTTCATTTCCGACGGCGCTATTGATTATCGCGCGGTTAAAAACATTAAATATTACTGTTCGGTTACGGGCGGTCTGCAAGCTACTTACCGTTTTTCGCTGTTCGGTGAAATCGCCAACGCAATGGAAAACGCGCTTTTCAATAACCTGTCGGCTGAGACGGCTGGCGTAAGCTTTGCAATGCTCACGGGCAATACCGACGGAATATCCGCAGGCACGTTAGCCTCTTTCCGCAACGGCGGTATAGCTCACGTCTTTGCCGTGTCGGGTCTGCACATAGGCGTTATATACGGCGCGTTATCCTTTATATTCAAAAAATTACGGCTGAACAGGTTTGTGTCAGCAACTGTTAAAATAGCGTTAGTTGCGGCATATGCCGGGGTCTGCGGCTTTTCACCTTCGTCTGTTCGCGCGCTCGTGTGCTGTGCGGTGTCGGCGGCTTCGTCTTGTCTTTACCGCAAATACGACGCATTGAACGCAGTTGCGATAGCCGCGCTCTTATTGCTTTTAATAAATCCGCTGTATATGTTCGATACGGGGTTCGTGCTGTCCTTCGGCGCAATGACGGGCATAGTCTTACTGTCCGTAAACGTAAAAAGGCTTTTGAGCTTCCTCCCGAGAAAACTTGCCGAGGCGCTCTCGGTCGGTTGGTCGGCGCAGTTTGCGACAGTGCCCGCGCTTATCTCTTCGTTCGGCTATGTGTCTGCGGCAGGACTGTTTTTAAATATAATTTTCATACCGCTTGTTTCCGCAGTCTACGTAATAGTTTTTGTCGGCACGCTTATAGGAGCGGTATTCCCTGCGTTTGCGTCAACCGTTCTTCCCGTATTGTGCACGCCGTTGGAGCTGATAATAAACGTAGTCGCATTTTGCGGCTTTGAAAATTCGCTTATCAGTTTAAACACGGACAATTTGATTTACTTACCGTTTATTGTGTTTACGGCGGGAATGACGGATAAACTCAATTTGCGGTTATCTGCACGTGGCGCGCTCCTTGCCCTGCCGGTTTTATGTCTGAGCATAGCCCTTGCTTCAACCTCGGTCAAAACTTCGGCAAACGTAACGTTCGGCAACGGCGCGGTTACTGTTGAGAGTAGCGGCGGCTCGCTCCTTATCGTAACTGAAAATTACGGCGGATACGAAACGTTTGACGGGCGGAATTTCGACGCTCTCGTAGTGCTCGGCGGCGAAGATAATATTTCCGTCGTTTCTTCGCTCGATTGTAGTTTCGGCGCGTTGTACGTCCGCGGCAGCGCTATACATATTCCGACCTTGGGCAGTACGCCCATAATTTATTCGGACAGCTTCGAGGCGTGCGGCGTAAGTTTTGCGTATAGCGGCGACGTGCTGACGTTCAACGTAGAGGGCGTGTCGGTTGCCGTGGAGAGGGAAAGCCGCGGCGAGGAGTACGGCTCGCTGTTGCAGGACGCGCAGTTCAATCTGTATTGCTACGGAGCGGACGGCGCCGTGCTGTTTACCCGTGGCGAAAGCTATGGCATCGCAACGTGCGGTTCGATGCGCTTTATATTCGGCGGAGGCAAAGTCCTGCCGTCGCACGTCGTCCCCGCGGAATAAAAGCGTTCTTTGAAAGGAGTAGAACACGGTTATGAAATTTATACAGTTAAAGGACGATTTGAAAGAGGGAGCGCGTTCGATTTATTTAATCGAGGGCGACGACGCCTATTTTCGCTCTAAGGCGGAAGAACAGATAAAGACCGCCTTTCTGACTATGCCCGAGCTCAACTATTCGGTTTTCGACGGCTCGCAGTACAGGGGCGCGGCGCTCGGCGATATCGTATCTGCGGCGGCGGCATTTCCTTTTATGGCGGAAAAGCGTGTTATTAAGGTTGTCGAGCTGTACCCGACGGAAAGCGACTACGACAAATATTTAAAGGAGGCTTTTGAAAGCTTTCCTCCGACGACGGTGCTCATAATAGTCAACAGTCAGGGAAAAAAGGGCGTGGATTTAAAGCGCAAGAAGTGCGTGACGTATATCGACTGCAACAAATCGGACAGAGAAACGGTGGCGAAGTGGGCTTATATTACAATGAAGCGTGCGGGCGTTTCGTCGTCGGTTGAGGCGTGCGAGGCTGTGGCGGATTACTGCCTATGCGATATGGCGCGCGTCAGCAAAGAGGTTGAAAAGCTGACAGAGTACGGCAAGGGCGGAATGATAACCAAGAGCGACGTGGACGAGCTTGTCTATAAGGACGCCGATTACCGTATATATCAGATGACGGGCGCGGTTGCAAGGCGCGATATGGCTACGTTCACAGAAATCTGCAACGACCTGTTGACGCGCGGCTACGACGAAAACGCGGTAATAGCGTCGCTTGTCAATTATTTCAAAAATCTTCTTACTTCGGTAACTTCCGGTTTGTCCGATAAAGAGCTTGCGGCGGCGCTCAAAATGAACGACTATGCGCTGGGAAAAACCAAACAGCAGGCAAAGGCGATAGGGAAGGACAGGCTCATCGTGTTTATTAACAGCCTGTATTCGCTTGCTTCGCAGTTCAAGAGCGGCAGAATAACTGCGGACGGCGCGCTTGAAACAGCTATCGCTCACGTCTTTTTTGACTAAATTGCCTGTTAAACGCGCAAAAAAAATAATTGGTAAATTTTAAACCTTATACAAAACGCTTTATTTTTTTGTTATAAAATAATATAATAGTGTATATAAAGTATTTTACTACGGAGATTGTAGCTTATGGGTGAGCAGTTCGGAAAGGAATTCTGGCTGAACTATTGGCAGAGAATTAAGGACATGGCGTTGTCCGTCGATTGGAGCTATATTATAGAATTTATAGCTTTTGCAGTCGCTTTCTATATTGCGTTCAAGCTTTTAAAGGAGAACAAGAGCGGTAAAATTATAGCTTTGCTGTTTGCCGCCGTAATCGTATTCGGCTTTGCGTTCTCGCTGTCGAGTACGATTGATTCGCGTACCCTCGTAATGGTAACGTTCCTGCTCGTCATATTCGTACTTATGCTGTTCAACACGGAAATCAAGCGTTCGTTACTCGGCGCAGGTCCTAAAAAACATACAAAGCGCGACGGTATGACCGTGCGCGATATCGAATTTATAATAGACGAAATCACGCACGCCGTTCAGCATATGTCCAAAAACGACATTGGCGCGCTTATCGTGCTCTCCAACGGCAACCTTCCCGAGGGCATTATATCGAGCGGTACGGTAATCAACGCCGACATAAACGCACCGATGATAGAGGCTGTGTTCTATCCCAAAGCTCCCCTGCACGACGGCGCAATGATAATCGAGAGTGAAAAAATTCACGCCGCGGGCTGTTTCCTTCCGCTCATTCAGAACGACAGCTTGCCGCAGGAGGTGGGCTCGCGCCACCGCGCCGCGCTCGGCGTAACTACCGTTGCGGAGGTAACGGCGATAGTAGTCTCCGAAGAAACGGGCGTCATCTCCATTATGAGAAACGGTGAAATCAAGAAGAAATATGCAAGCGACGGCGACCTTAAAAACGTGCTGAGCGACTATTTCTGGACGGATCTGACGGGCAAGGAGGCTAAGGCGTAATGAAAAAATTCGGCAAATTCCTTTTGGGAATATTTACAAAGAATATAGGCATAAAAATTCTCGCCGTGGTGCTCGCGTTGTTCGCCGTGGCGTTCATAAACATTCCCGCAACTGCGGACGAGAGCGAAAAAGAGCAGACTTCCGCAGTCGTGGAGTACTGCCTTGACGTTGAAGAGTAAGGTGCGATATGAAAGCTATCGGCATACCCGAAATTCTTCTTCCGAAAAACGCGGATATGAGCGTGTGGGCGGTGAACGCCTGCGATCAGTTCACTTCCGACGAAAATTATTGGCGCGAGGTCGAGGAGCTTGTCGGTGATAAGCCGTCTGCGTTAAAGCTCATCTATCCCGAAATATATTTAAAGGACAACCCCGAGCGCCGCATATCCGAAATAAACGCGCATATGACCGAATACTTGCAAAGCGGCGTTTTCGATAGCGTAGAGGGCGGCTTTATTTTAGTCGAGCGCACAACGCAGTCGGGCACGCGCACGGGCATAGTGCTTGCAATTGATTTAGAGGACTACGATTACAGGGCGGGAAGCTCCGCGCTCATTCGTTCCACCGAAGCGACTATTTTGGAAAGAATACCTCCCCGTGTAAAGATAAGGGAGCACGCGCAAATCGAACTGCCTCACGTAATGTTACTTTACGACGACAGGACGGACAGCGTATTAAAGGCGGTCAGGCGCGGCAATGTGCTCTACGATTTCGATATGAATATGAACGGCGGGCACGTTAAGGGCACTTATATTGCCAACGCCGAAGAGGTACGCGAAGCGCTGTATGCTCTCTGCGATATGAACGACTACGGCGGCAAGCCTATGCTGTTTGCGGTGGGCGACGGAAATCACTCTCTTGCGACGGCAAAGACGTGTTGGGAGAATATCAAAAAAGGACTGACGGCAGAAGCGGCGGCGACGTACCCCGCAAGATTTGCGCTTGTCGAGGCTGTCAATATCTTCGACCCCGCGCTTACCTTCGAGCCCATTCACAGGCTTGTCAAGACGGACAAAGCGGAACAATTTATCAGCGGATTTAAGACGAAAGGCAACAAAAGGGCATATGTTGTAGTAGGGGGTAAACTTAGCGAAATACCTTTTTGCGACGACGTGCCCGACGGTATAAGACAGCTCGATAAGTATATAGACGGGTTTATAGCCGAGAACGGCGGCGAAGTGGACTATATACACGGCGAACAGGAGATAAAGGAACTGTCCCGTTTGGGCGCGGGCGTGATACTCCCCGCAATAGCAAAAGACGATTTCTTCCGTCTGATTGTTACGGGCGGCAATCTGCCCCGAAAGACCTTTTCTATGGGCGAGGGCAACGAGAAGAGATATTATATAGAGGCTAAAAAGCTCGTTAAGTGACAGACCTGTCAATTATGCGATTGACTTATCAATAAGGAAATAATATGACTTTAAAAGTATGCAAATTCGGCGGCACGTCCATGGCGGACGGCAACACAATGCAGACCGTCAGAAAGATAATAGAGAGCGACGAGAAGAGGAAATACGTCGTAGTTTCGGCGCCCGGCAAGAGGTTTAACGGCGATACAAAGGTTACCGATCTGCTGTACGCCTGCTATAACGAGTTAAAGGAAACGGGCGACTGCAAGCAGAGCTTCGCAAAGGTGCGCGCTCGCTTCGAGAGTATTATAAAGGAACTGAATATTGACTTCGACGTGAAGTCCGTTCTCGACGAAACCGAAAAGCGGCTTGTCGAGGAGCACAGCGCCGATTTCACCGCGTCGAGGGGCGAGTATCTCTCCGCGCGCATAATGGCGGTACTGCTTGGCGCAAAGTTTATCGACAGCGAGGACGTAGTATTCTTTAAAGAGGACGGACAGCTCGACGATCTGGCTACCTATCGCGCAATCTCGCAGGCTGTTGCGGACGGCGGGTGCGCGGTATTCCCCGGCTTTTACGGCAAGGGCGCGGACGGAAAGGTCAAAACGTTTTCGCGCGGCGGCTCGGATATTTCGGGCGCAATCGTAGCCCGCGCCGTCAATGCTTCCGTGTATGAGAATTGGACTGACGTGTCGGGCTTTCTGGCGTGCGACCCGAGAATAGTCGAAAATCCCAAGCGCATTAAAAATCTTTCTTACAAGGAGCTGAGGGAGCTTTCGTATATGGGCGCTAACGTGCTCCATTCCGAGAGTATATTTCCCGTGCGCAAGGCGAACATACCCATAATCATAAAAAATACCTTCCGCCCCGAGGACGAGGGCACGGCCATTCTGCCCATTACGCAGTATAAGCCCGACGGCAATATCGTAACCGGAATAGCCGGCAAAAAGAATTTCACAGTAATCCTGATTGAAAAAAACCATATGAACAGCGAAATAGGCTTTATCCGCAAGGTGCTGTCCGTTTTGGAGCGCGAGGGCGTTTCAATCGAGCATATCCCGTCGGGTATCGACACTATGTCGGTTGTAGTGGACAGCGACGAAATCGAGGGCTATAAGCTCGAACAGATTATAGAGGGCATTAAAAACGAGGCTGAACCCGACGTTATAAGGGTTATGGAGAACGTTGCTTTAATAGCGACGGTGGGTCACGGAATGTCGTCGTCGATAGGCACTTCGGCGCGCTTGTTCAAGGCGATGTCCGAGGCGAACATAAACGCTAAAATGATTGATCAGGGCTCGAGCGAGCTGAACATTATAGTCGGCGTTAAAAACGAGGACTGCGAAAAATGTATCGCGGCAATCTATCACGAATTTTTCGGTTGATTAAATAATTTAATAATTCTCCGTTCCGCGTAGCGTTCGTTGCGCGGAGCTTTTTTTATTATTTAAATATTAAAAAAAATTCCTTATTAAGCACTTGACAAACAACTGTATCTATCATATAATAACAGTGTAAATGAAGTTAGTTATAAATGCAAACGGCGAACAGCCCATATACGAGCAGATAAAACTGCAAATCAAGGAGCAGATAACGAGCGGCGAGTTAGTTGCGGGAACAATGCTGCCGTCTATACGTATGCTCGCAAAAGAATTAAAAATAGGAATAATAACGGCGAAACGCGCCTACGACGATTTAACGGAGGAGGGGTTTACCGTTTCCGTTGCGGGCAAGGGCGTGTTCATTGCGGATTCAGACAGGCAAAAGCTTTCGGCGGCGGCGCGCGGGGAGTTGAAAAAAAATCTTGCCGTATGCGTGCGATACGCGCGTGCCAACGGTATAAATAAAGAAACTTTTACAGAAATATTAAACGACGTTTGGGAGGACAAGGATTAAGATGAATGCGATTGAAATTTCCAATCTCTGCGTAGAGCTGGATAAATTCAAAATCGACGGGCTAAATTTAACCGTGCGCAAGGGTGCAATCACGGGGTTAGTAGGCGCAAACGGCTCGGGAAAAACGACGTTGATAAAGACGATTATGCGTGTGCAGGACGCGGTGAGCGGAAGTATTCTGTACAACGGCAAGAAGTTTGCGGGCAACGAGAAGGAAATTTTTTCCTCGCTTGCATGCGTTTTCGACGACGTGATATTTTCAACCTATGCCAAGCCTAAAAAGATAGTAAAGCTGTATAAGGACTTATATCCGTCGTTCGATGAAAAGCGCTATTATGAGCTGGTCGAAAAATTTGCGTTGCCGCAGGATCTGAGGGTTTATAAATACTCTTTCGGAATGAAGAAAAAGCTCGGCTTCATTCTGGAATTGTGCCGCGGCGCGGAAACGCTGATATTCGACGAGCCCACTTCGGGTATAGACCCGTTTGACAGAAGCGAGCTTATGTCGCTGTTGCAGGAGTATATGTTGGACGAAAACCACGCCGTGTTGTTCTCCACGCATATAACCGAGGATTTGGATAAGATAGCCGACTATATCGTAATGATGGACGGCGGCAGGATTTTATTGGACAGCGACAAGGAGAGCTTAATGGAGAGGTTTCGCCTCGTGCGCGCCGCCGAACTTACCGAGGGAATGCAGAGGAGCGCGTTGGGGCTTAAACAGGATATGTTCGGCTATACGTTTTTAACCGAAAGCGCGGTGGAAGAGGGCGAGGGGGTGCAGGTCAAAACGCCGAGCATTGAGGAAATTTTCGTGCATTTGACTTCGCAAAAAAAATCGAACGGCTCGTCTGAAAATATTTTCGGAATATAGGCGGGAGGATATATGGATAAAATCAAAAAATGGTTTAAGGAGTTTTGGCTGTTTGTCCGTCTGCAAAATATCGGCGCTAACAGCGTCACTAACCGCAATAAGAGCTGGCGGTGGGGTTTTCTTGTAGCGATACTATCCGTTGAAATATGTTTAATTCAGATAGAAGTCAATTTTGCCGCTTTCGCCCTGATGCCTATGCTGTTCGTGTACTCCATAGGGGTAATTATGAACGCTAAGCCGTCCCTGTATGCCGTCACGCCCTTTACTTCAAAGCAGAGGGTAGCGTATTCGTATCTGTATGCAATTTTGGAAAGCTTGGCTTTCTTTCTGGTTTTGGCAATATTTGGAAATATAGCATTTGCAATCAGCGCGCTTGTGACTTATATAGTCGAAGGTACGAATATGTATTTGTTCTATGCGCAGGACAGTTTTTCGGCTTTGGCTAACGCAACGGTGCTGTTAATGATGATATACCTGTTCTTTGCTATGTTCGTTTTGATTGGATTGAAAAAGGGCAAGTTGCGTCTGGCGGCGTTCGTTTTGTTCCCGATTATAAACGAGGCTCTCGCTCTCACACTGATAAACTTCTGCGCCAAAGCAAAAGACGCGTCGACAGTCGGTTTCAGCTTTACGGCGGACGTTTTGAGCGCATTGGATATATTGCCTCACGGGTGGGTCGTGTTATTGGTTCTCGGCGTTATGGTTGCGATTACTTTCGGACTTTCATTATATCTTATGATAAAGCGCAATTCTTACGGGAAGGTGTAAATTTATGGGGTTAAAAAAGCAGTTCAAAGATTTTTGTCTGTATATGCGCCTTACCAAACACGGCGTAAAGGCAAACTCCGCAGTGTTCAAAGAGTATACGCCTCTGATCTTATGCCTCGCTGCCGTCGTGCTCGCCTCTATGATCGAGTACAGTTCTGCAAACTTAACGGATTCGGGCTATACGTTATCTGCAAGTATTTTTTCCTTGCCGTGGTTTTGCGGCTCGGCAATAGGAATGTCGATATGTCTGGCTCACCGTACGTCCGCGCTCGGCGTTTCTCCGTTTTCGCCGAAACAGCGCGTAGTGTTTACGTATTTGGCTATTATAATAAAGGCTATCGTTGCGTACGTTTTAATATTAGCGCTGTATATTGTCATAACGTTGCTGTTTTCGGTTTTGGTCTGGGTCTTTATCGGCTTGACGCAAGGAGAGTGGGCTGACTTTCCTTTCGTAGTCGAAGAATCCGTGCCGCAGGCGTACTCGCACTATGCGGCGGCTTTCGAGTGTCTGTACAGTCTGTTTATAACGTTTGCTTTTCACGCAATAGCCAATATAAAAGCGTTTAAACACCGTACGGTAATTTCGGTGATTGCGTTTGCGGGCGTTATCGTTTTCAATTGCGTAGTGGCTAATGTTTGCTGCAATGCGGCGGCGGACGGAGCAATAAAATATTTTACTTGCGCCAACCTGCACAATACCGTTGAAAGTCTGTCTTGTCCGTGGGTACTTATTTTAATAATGGCGTTGATGTCGGCGGCGGCAATCGCGGCTTCTGTATATCTGACGGTCAAACGGCTTAAATCTTCGGCAGTATAATCATACTTTTCTTGTCAAGTAATTCTTCTCATTATCTGTATTCATTCCTTATAATATTTGTCTATAAATAATCACGCAAACGCCCGTTTTTTCATAGTATGTATTACCGCCTATGACGTTAAGTGTTTGTATGATAGTCAGGGACGAGGCGGCAACCCTCGCCCGATGTTTAAACTGCGTTAAATCCTTTGCCGACGAAATAATAGTGGTTGACACGGGCTCTACCGACGAAACGGTCACAATCGCAAGGTCGTTTACCGACAAGGTGTTTTTCTTTGAGTGGTGCGACGACTTCTCCGCCGCCCGCAATTTCTCCTTTTCCGAAGCGGTCTGCGACCTTGTTATGTGGCTTGACGCCGATGACGTGATTAACGCCGAAAACGCGGCGAAGATAGCCGAACTGAAAAACCGTAACGATTTCGACGCGGCGTATTTAAAGTATGCCGCCGCATTCGATGGGGATACGCCCTCGTTTATATATTATCGCGAACGCATATTCCGCCGTTTGCTCGGGTTCAGGTGGAGCGGCGCGGTGCACGAGGTGGTCGAGTGCTCGGGCAGAATAATCTATTCCGACGCGTGCATTTTTCACAAAAAGGTAAAAGCCAATCCCGCGGCGCGCAATCTCCGCATATATCAGAGCTTGATTTCCCGCGGTCAGTCGCTTGACGAACGCCATAAGTTTTACTACGGGCGTGAGCTGTTTTTTAACGGCTTGTACACCGAATGCGTCGCCGTGCTTAGCGCATATTTAAAGGGTAACGGCTGGGTGGAAAACAAGGTGGAGGCGTGCAGAACGCTGTATAAGGCTTTAAACAATCTCGGGCGGAGTGACGAGGCTGTGCGAGCGCTTGTATACGCCTTTACGCTGTCCTATCCGCGAGCCGAAGACTGTTGTTATCTGGCGGGCTATTTCGAGGCGAAAAACGACGTTCGTTCGGCTATATATTGGTACGAACGCGCCGTCAATTCCCAAGAAAGCGTGGAGGACGGAGGGTTTATAAACGTCGATTATCTCGGATATTTTCCTGCCATAAGGCTCTGCGTTTTATACGACGGCTTGGGCGAGTACGCGCTTGCGTGTAAGTACAATGAGTTGGCGGGAAAATTTAAACCCGACGATGATAGCTATCTTCATAACAGACAATATTTCAAGACAAAATTAAGCGAGAGGTAAAGCTTTAAAATTATGTTAAATAATCTTTTTACAATCTTATTTGGGTGTAACTGTTGCGGCGGCTGCGGCGGCAATAATAATTGTAACGGCAACGTCCAGACCATAAGGTACGAAGCTGTAGGACCAACAGGTCCGGCGGGAGCAACGGGAGCAACGGGTGCAACAGGAGCGACAGGAGCGACAGGCATAGGCATAACGGGAGCAACAGGTGCAACAGGCGCGACAGGACCTACGGGGCGTGCAGGAATTAAGGGTTCGACGGGCGCGACGGGTCCGACGGGTGCAACAGGTGCAACGGGCGCTGACGGTGAAATTGGCGCAACGGGTCCCACGGGTGCAACGGGTCCGACAGGCGCAACGGGAGCTGACGGTGAAATCGGCGCCACAGGTCCGACAGGTGCAACGGGAGCTGACGGTGAAATCGGCGCGACGGGTCCGACAGGTGCAACGGGTCCGACAGGTCCGACAGGTCCGACAGGTCCGACAGGACCTCGCGGATATGACGCCACTTTGGTAGCCGCGGCTGACGTGCCGGACGCTACCGACGCTACCGACGTCGTCACCAGATTTAACACGCTGCTTGCAAATTTAAGGGCGGTAGGGCTATTGCAATAAGATTAGACGACGAATAATCAACAAACAGTCAAATAAAGCCCTGCAACTTGTCCGACGGGCGTAACGAAACTGACTGCTTCTAAAAAAACTGCGGGTGTCATATGATATCCGCAGTTTTTAAATTTTTACAATTTATTTAGTTTAACGATTAATTTAACGAAAATTAAAAAAATAACAGATAAAAGAATTAATTATGTCATTTATTTTTCTAATATTGTATTGCTTTTATTCATAAATTAGTGTAAAATGTATAATTGATAAATTACTTTGGAGTATTATGCTCTAACCGCTGTTAAAATTGACTAGAAATTACAAGGGATATCCCTTGTTTGCGTTGTTCCAACGCAAACAATAATATCTATTTGTGCATAACAGCAGAGTAGTAAGAGGTGCAAAATTTGCCAAAGAAAATCGGTGGGATAAAATGATTTTACTTGTGTCTAACGAAATATATCTTATAGAGATAATTATCGCCGTAGTGGAAATTATCGGGGCAATTTTGCTTTTTGCGCTTTTAGCTTACATTATGGTACGCAACAAAAAGCTGGTTGGGCGAAGCGACGGCGATGAAAGCGCGCCGAAGAGCGACAAGGAGCCCGAGATACGTTACGTTTACGTGTCCGCTCCCCCGCCCGAAGGTACGGTGGTGTATCAGAACGCTCCCGCTCAGTACGCGCCCCCTCAGCAACAGCCTGTTTACGAGCAGCCTGCGCCCGTCTATGAGGCACAGCCGCAACAGCCTGTTTACGAGCAGCCGCCGCAGGAGTACGCGCCTCCGACCGAATTACCCCAAGAGCCTTTCGTTGCGGCGACGGATGGCGACGATGGCGACGATGACGACGGCGACGACGGCACCGAAGTGCAGGTACGTATGGAGGGCTCGGTTGCGCACTATTATTACACGAGATATAACCGTAGCTTTACGGCTAAACTTGTTTTGGGCACTGACGACGCGAAGAGATATTATTCGGAAGTAAAGAACGCTCTTCTATCCTATAAGGGGGTAAAGAGCCGTATAAGCTGGAAATGGGACGCGTTCCGTCTAGGCAGAAAGACGCTTGCCAAGCTTAAATTCAGCGGTAAATCGGTTGCGCTGTGTCTTGCGCTCGACCCCAAGCAGTTCGAGGGAACAAAATACAGCGTAAGAGATTTGTCGGACAAGGCAACCTATGCGGACACGCCCACGATGTACAGGGTAAAGAACGAGAGGCGGCTGAAATTTGCACGCGAACTCATTGATATGGTGATGAGCGCGGAGGGCGCGCCTAAGTCGGATAGTGCGGAAGTTGTCGATTACGCCGCGCAATTCCCTAAGGAGGACAGGGACGCGCTTATGCAGCGAAATCTGATAAAGATGTCGACGAGAGAGGAAACGCGGGAAATCCCGCCGCAACAGGAAGAGCCGCAGGGGCAGAACGGCTGACGTAAAGGAAGTCGGATAGATACGCGCGGATATACGCATACGGAAAAATCTTTAAAAAACGCTCACCGAGAAGAATCGGAGAAGGAAGAATTATGAAGACTATAAAATCCAAATTATTGGCAGTGGTATTTACGGCTTTGTTTGCAATAGCATTGGCTATCAGCGGAACGGCTTTTATCGGACGTGGCGGAGTTGCCGAAGCCGAAAGTGACGTCGTAGCGGCTTACGCGGACGAGGGCGACGGGATTGCGCCTTTGGCGGCAACGGCTTTGAAACGCCCTGTTTTCTATACCGAAAGCGGTACGAACGACGACGGAACGCCTAAGTTCACGCCTGTAGCGGGCGGCGCGTACGCCACGTCGTTTACATACAGCACTACGCAATCGCATTTCGTGCAGTTGCAGGGTTACGATCCCGCAACTATGACTTTTGCGTTGTCAAATACGACGTATATGGCGGCGGTAGAGGACGCGACGGCTAAGACCTTAACTGTCACTTTTAAGGAGAAGACCCCCGCGACCTTGGCGGCGTCAACCTATAAAATTACGGTCAAGCTCAAGCCCGACGAGGAGAGCGGCAAGGTTGAAAATACTTGGGACAACCTATTCGCGACCGACCAGATTTACGAAGTGGCTTTCAATAAGCTCAGCGTAACCAACCCCGTTTTCTATAAAGTTGAAAAGCAGACTGCGGATGACGGCACAACGACGACAAAGGACGTAGCTGTCGGCTCTGAATTTATGAGCGTGCCTTATAACTATAACGACGCGTACTCGTTTAAGATTAAGGGATTTAACGCCGATTTGTTCACGTTGGGCGTTTCCAAAAGCGACGTAACGTATGCTCTGAGCGAGGACGGCACAGAGGTAAATATTACATATCCAAGAAGAGTTGCTGTTAACGACACAAGATATCTGCGCGTAACTCTGAAAGACGCCGCTTCAATGGAGTGGTCGGACGCCACTGCGGTCACGTATAAGGATTACACTATTCAGATAGAAAAAGCGGTAGTAAAAGCGCCCGAAATTATAGGGCACGACAGCGGCGCGACAAACGTAAAAACCATTACGTATACGGGCGCGGCGCAGACGGTAGTGTTCTCGCCCGCTATTTCCAACGAGCTTAAATTTACTATCGTTGCCAACGTTTCGGGAGTAACTGCAAGCGGCTCTTTCGACGCGGCGGCGGGCACGTACAAGGGATTGTTTACAAGGGCGGCTATATATACCGTAACGGCAGCTCTCAGCGACGCGGCTAACTATATGTGGGAGGACAATGCGACCCCCAATACAACGTATACTGTAATAGTCAACAGGGCGGTAATCCAAGACGGCGCGATTACCCTCAATTACTATGAGCACGACAACGCGCGAACCACGCCTAAGAGGGTTATAACCGAGGTTACGGGCGGCGGCTCGGAATTTTCGGATACGATAGAATATGATACCAACGATTTCTATTATTCGTTGATAGGCGTTAACAGCAGTATGATTACTGCGGGTAGCTATTCCACAAAGTATTATCTGCGTGAAAACGGATGGGACGCCGCCAATAACCGCTATAATTTCTATGTCGACTATTCCTATAACTCCAGCTATCACGACCCCATAGGCACGCACTTTTTCCTGATTACTCCGACGACTGATTATATGTGGGAGAACGGTACGTCAGGCACTAAAACCGTAAGCATTACCGTAAACAAGAGGAGTATAGCCGTTCCTAAAATTGTCAGCGGCGATATCTCCACGGATGAGAGCATTACGGCGACGACAACGGGTATAAGGAGCAACAACGATACCGAGATTACCTACCTTTACGACGGTACTCAAAAGAAAGTCTATCTCAATAACTATGTGGGAACAACTATACAGCACAACAGCTCTTCGCCCAATAGCAACCGTCTCGGCAATGAAGTTTATTTGGGTGAAACACACTATACTATTTGGTCAACCGACGTAGGCACTTATCAGATCTGGCTTAAACTGAGCAGTACGAGTTATTATCAGTGGGAGGATGCGGCTACAAATTCGTCCGCAACCAGAGCGTACGTTGTTCGTATCGTAACTCGGGCAATGGACAAGCTTGAAGATTACAAGCTTGTAACCTTCGGCAAGGACAACGGTTACGCCGACGCGAACAAGCAGGAAGTTTCCCTTATACAGGACGGCTTGAATTACCGCTACGTAATGGAATATCCGCTTGTCAACCAATACTTCGCTATAACTTCCTTCCAAGGAAATTATATAGATTATGTTCCAAACAACACAAGTATTCTCGGCTCCGGTACGTTGGCGGACAGCAATTCTGCGTTACGTTTTTACGTTACCACGGCGGCAACCGTAACCACTTATAACATTGCGCTTACGCCTAAAACGGGCTACGGCTGGTCGGACGGAACTAACGGCACGAGATATCTGTACATTCAGGTAACAAAGCATAACGTTGAAATCCCCGATATCTGTAACGGCGTATGGTTCGACGCTTCGGCTAACGACGGTAAAGGCGTTTACAGAGACCAGGATAACAACATAGTTACCGACGTGACGCGCAAGGGCGTCATAAGCAAGTACGGCGACGTTGATTATTATAATATGATAACCTACGAATATACGGGCGGTAACGTATTTCTGCATCTCCCGTGGACGGTAGAGGACGGAGTTCCCTTATTCAGATTTAACGACGCATTCTACAACAACAGCACAAGCTACGGGCTTTCCTCTTATGACGAAAATAGCAGCGGTAACGGCGTAATCCGTCTGTGGCAGTCCGCGGTAAGAACGGGCGATAACTCGGCTTCCATAAGAATAAAGCTCCCCGACGTCAACAGATATCAGTGGGTAGGCGGTTCTACGGGCGTTATCAGATATTATCTGGAAATAACGAGGAGGCAGATAACGGGCGACCACGAGCTGTTGTATTTCGGTTCGGATTCAACCCGTGCGGACGGCAACAAACAGGTGGTTATCGATAAATCGCAAGCCACAAGCACGCTTAATTACATCTATCACATACCTTTTAGCACGACGGCTCAGTATTTTGCGGTAACCGACATTGAAAACGCGAATTACGTCACGCTTTCCGTCAACAATGCGACTTATATACAAAATCAAGGTGTAGACGGTACAAGACATTACGCTATGTTCTACATAGTAGGTAACGTCAATCCTTTTACGTGCGTTTACACGCTTACTCCGAAGTCAAACTACTGTTGGGAGGACGGTTCGACTTCTGCAAGAACGGTTACGATAGTCGTCGATAAGGTAAAGGTAGAGGTGCCAAAAATTGCCAACACCGACGAGCCGGAGTACAAGCTTGCCACGATAGACAGCACTACGACGGCAAACACCACGGTGGTAAGCTATACGTACGACGGTGCAAATCACCCTATATGGGTAAGTGGCTATCAGACGACTGCGATAATAACGGCTACGTTCGCATACGGCGCGGCGGAAGGAACTACGGGCACTGGAATGAGTTCGGCTCACAACGCCGGTGCGGCTGTCGGAATGTACTATTGGTACGCTAAAAACGCAGGTACTTACACCTATACGTTTACTCTTGCAAACACAAGCAGATACGAGTGGGAGGACGCCGCCGAAGGCGGTGCCGCCGCAAGAGTGTTTACTCTGAAAATTAACAGAAAGAGAATAAACGCCGTAGACCACAATTTAAACTATTACGGTAGCGATACAACCTATAACGTAAACAATAAGCAGACGGTAGTTGCGAGTCAGCTTACCTCAACTGTCGCTTATGCTACAAGTTATATGGGTTACGGCTACTATAATTTCTCTATAGACGGCTTGTACGACACGACCCTTGCCGAGGCACAGGTGTCGGTAAACATACCTGCTAACTCGCCTCAGAATTATAACAGCAGCTTTATGCAGAACGTCGGCGCTAACGGTACGACGGGCGAATGGCGTTTCAGAATTTATCAATATTCGGATACGGGCTACGGCAGTATCATAAGGACGTGTTATATTTATTTCACGCCCACGGCTAACTACGTATGGGACGACAGCGCCACCTTCGAGGCAAGAACGATATCCATTCAGATTACCAAGCGCGTCATTGACGTTCCCACTATGTTTGCGCTTGACGGCGACGAAACCGACGACGACGGCAACGTAACGAACGGCTACGGAGCGACCTACGACGAAACGACGCGCACTGCAACCTTCACCTATCAGGAAGGCGCTCCCGTAGGTATGACGATAAAGGCAAACAAGGACCATTTCTCTTACATCAGCAGAACCGTAACGAACAACCCTACAATCGTAGCCGACGCTACTTCGGGCACTTATACGTTCAGAGCGGCGGCAACAAATACCTATACGCTCAGTTTCTCGGTTTCCAACGGCACTTTCTACGAGTGGAACGACGCTACCAAGACGGGTACGAGGGTATTCTCGTTGGTAATTACGCGCGCAAAGGCAACAATACCTACGCTCATCTACACCGATACGGGTTACGCTTCTGCGCCTGTCGAAACGGGCGTGACGTTTAACGAAGCCAAAACGGAAGCTACGGTTGAATACCGTGTAAGTCCTGCGCATTACTTCAATATTCTCGGCTTTGAGCCTACACAGATGACAATCTCCGCAAGCGTCGGTAATATGTCCGTGCCTCACAGCTATCAGTCGGGTTATGCGGGATACACGTTCTATATAAATCAAGGAGGCGGCAACTACCGCACTGGCACTATAACGTTTACGGTCAGCCCCGACGCCAACCACGAGTGGAACGTTGACGACGGCGGCGAGCTTACGGCAATCCAATTTATAGTTAAGGTAATACCTACTAAAATCGCATTGCCCGAATTTGACGGCGCGGACGCAGGTTCGAGCGGCACTATTAAAACCTTTACTTATAACGGCTCACAGCAAATCGCAACGCTGAACGGCGCAAAATCGTCGTGGTTTACAATAGCCGTAACGGGTACTACAGGCGGTACTTACGAGTGGCAGGACGCTTCTAACAGATATCTGTTCAAGGCGACCAACGCTGGCAACTATACGCTCACCTTAACGCTTGCAGGCAACGCGCAGTGGGACGATACAAACGCTACGGGTACGCGCTCGTACAGCGTCGTAATCAACCGTATGCAAATCGAAGCGCCCAAGATAGCTTACTACGGCGAGGATTCCACCTATTTGGCGTCAAACAGGGTAAATGACTCCGATACGGGCGAAATACACATTACGACTTTGGGCAACAACACGCGTTATCACTACCTTACGTTCGAGGGCTACACGCACGTAACAAGCACTTACTTCACGCTTGCTCAGGCGGAAAGCGGCGATTGGCAGAACGTAACGTGGGATAATGCAAATCAGCGGGCTAAGCTCTGGCTCAGACAGTATAGCGCTGCCATAACAAGAGACGCGGGCTGGGTATTCTACCTGACGCCCACGGCAAACTATTGCTGGAAATCCGACAGCTCGACAACCGATTTTGCGCGCAAGAGCTACACCGTCTACGTTGACAAGCTGGAAATCGAAATTCCCACCGTGTTGATTGAGGAAGGCGATGATTTCAAGAACGGCTATAAGACGGTCGTATACAACGGCACAAACCAAAGAATTTCATTCCTTAATTTTGCGACTGAGGGCATAAGTGTCTCCACAACCGCGGGAATGACGAATAGTACGACTACGGAAACAATCGGGGGAGCGGGCGAAAAGGTTACCTTGCGTAATTTCTTTGCGATAAACGCGGGCGACTATACTATTACGCTTTCCGTAACCAACGGCAACTATTACAGGTGGAAAAACAACGCCTCTAACCCCGTATATCACCTCGTCATTCAGAGAGCGCCGGTAGAAGCTCCGAAGATCTATCGCGTAATAGACGGCAATCCCGTAACTGACGAAACAAGCCCCGATTACGTAAATCAGGACACGCGCATTGCAAACGTAAGCTACAGTACGACTTCGGCTTATCAGTTTGTGCTTGAAAATTATCTCGGCAGTACTTATTATTCGGCTACTGCAAGCGCCAATTTAAAAACGGCGCTTACGGGTACTGACTATTTCCTCAACCTTGCCGCAGGCGTAACCCGCGGTGACTATACTCTTACGCTTACACTAAATGCAAACTATCAGTGGAAGGGAGAGGGCACTGACGCAAAGGTTTACACGATAACCATAGACCGAATTGTAGTTTCACGGCTCGGCGTCTATAACGCTACAACGGGCGAGATTATTGCAAGTTCGAGCGGTATTACGTATTCGTCGCCGTACACGGGAGCAAGCCAGAATATCGTATTTGTTCCCACCGTATCTACCGAAAACGAATACTATAAAAATTTCAGCCCCGACGTGTTAAGGGTTTATAACACATATTACAATAATTCAAGTTACATATTGTCGGTAAATGCGGGCAGTAATATCACGTTAAAGCTTTCCGACGACAGCTCCGTAGCAGTTAAGTCGGCTTATATGTCGGCAACTACGGTCGGTACTTACGATTACCGCGTCGGACTTTTAAACGATAACTATATTTGGGATGACGGCTCGAATTATACGACTTCAAGGCAGTTCCTTTTCATAATTACGCCCAAAGAAATTCCCAGACTTGAATATTGGTACGACGGCGAGTATAAATCGGACAATACCGTAATTGAAGAATACAGCAACACAACGCGTTCGGTATACGTTGTAGCTCCAAAGGGCAGTACGGCACGGCTTGACGAGTATACAGTCGGCATAAACACAAGCTATTTTGCAAGCTATATGCAGACTACGCTCGATTGCAGTGAGGCTCAGGACGGAAGCGACGTAAGACCTGCGTACGTAGTAACCGTGCAGGCTTTTGCGCCCGCGCTTCGCACTTTCACCGTAGCTTTAAGGGACGCGACCAACTACAGGTGGACGGGCGAAAGCGTAACTACCGTAAGCACGTATACGTTTACGGTTAACAAGAAGATAATAGCCGAACCGACTTTCCATTTTGTTGAAAACGCGGCAACGGAAGAAGACCCCACGGCAACCAAGGATACGCCTATAAGCAGTGGCTATGCGGTTGAATATTCAGGCAATTATTACAGTATAAAATTTAAGGGCGCTGATAGCTTACAGGTCAATATAGGCAGTATAAACGGATTGACGCCGTTCTCGACCAACGCGTCAACGGGCGCAAGCTGGAATAACTCAACTTTGGAATGTATCCGCACGGCAAGAGACGCGGGCACTTACGGCGTAAGAGTTTCCATAAAATATCCCGATTATTACACGTGGCCCAGCGGCGAAACGTTCAGAGATTACACCTTTACCATTAACCGTAAGCAGATTGCCGCACCCGTCTACACGTTCACGGGAGCTGCGTACAACTCTTCCGACTTTGAAGTGGTTGACGGCGATACGTTCAGTACAATTTATACAGGGGCAAACCAGTTTTTCAAGCTTGCCGTCGACGACACCGCTTCCGTAACCTTTGTCACAGGTACGAGCAACAAGAGCTACGTGCTCAACGCAAATTCATCGCAGTGGGCGGCGTATAAATACTACTATTTCTATCAGACAAACGTTGCAAACTATACTGTCAACGTAAACCTTACGGACAACTATTGTTGGATAGGCGGTTCAACCGACCCGTTGGTTTATTACTTCAGTATAACGCGTAAAGAAGTTGCCGCGCCCGAATTTGACGAGCAGTGGCTCAGCGACAACGGCTTCGTATATACCTTAAACGGCGATACGCTAAGCGTAGTTTACTGCAACAAGGGCGTAACGGCTCACATCAAAGGCTATGATACCGCTTTAATGAAAAACGATTATTGGTGGCATCCCAACAATAATCAGAACAACAGCTCGTACAGACCTACGACGAACGAAACCGACAAATGGATAGCGTTTAACAGCAACTGCATCGGAGTAAACAACGCAAGTTATCCTTATAAGATACAGATTGACCTCAAAGATACGAATAACTATCAGTGGTCCGGCGGCGGCACAACGGCTTTGGTTTATAACTTGCACATAACCAAGCAGGACGTGGTTGCGCCCAATATGTATCAAATAACCGTGCAGAACGGCGACGACGGCGACTATGAAGTTGAAAATCTTATTTCCAGCAACCAGTTGGACGTTACTTACAGCCCCGACGGTTACGATATAAGGATTAAGAACGTCGACAAAAATCAGGTTACGTTCGCGCTTGGCGCAATCAATTGGAACAACGGCTCGATAAGCGGCGTAAACCTTGAATGGGCTGACGGTAGCACGGAAGCTAATTACCACCTTGTAACCGCAGGAACGTATACTATTTACGTCAGGCTTAAAAACCCAAGCTACTTCCAGTGGTACGGTAGCACCAACACCGACCAAAGAATTTATACGGTAGTCATTAACAGGGAAGAGCTTGCTCTGCCCACGATAGAGGGAGAAACGACCTTTACCAAGACTGTCGTATACGACGGAACGCCCCAAACCCTCAAAATCCTCAACGCACGCGAGGGTGTAGTCACTCGTACCGCGGGTGAAAACCATACGGCGTTTACGGCGACTTGGGCGGACGGCAACGTTACGTACACGGGCGCAATCGACGTTAACACTTATTCGGTAACGCTCGGACTTGCGGCAACCAACAACGTAAATCTCAACTATATCTTTACCAACGGCTCGCAAACGCAAAAATACACGCTTGTCATTACTCCCAAGCCCATAAACGTACCTTATATAATCAACGGCGACGGCTTGAATGATAACGGCACGGTAGACGGCACGCGCAAGACGGTTGTTTATACTGCCGACACGGCGGGAAGGTCGATGCTCGTAAGGGGCTACAACCCTACGGAAATGACGTATACGTGGAACGGTACGGGCGCGGATACTTATACCGACGAGGCTCTCAGCGAGCTTATATTAAAGGCTACGGCGCAGAACGCTACTTCTTACAGCCTTACCTTCACGGTTACTAACAACTTCATATGGAATACGACGGGCGGCACGGATAGGGCGGCTAAAACTCTTACGCTGCAAATTACGCAAAAGCTTGTTTCCGTTCCTATTCCGACTGTAACCGATAACGCCGATTACGTATCCACCGTAGAAAGTAACGCTACCAGCAAAGTTATCAATCTCACGTTCAACGGCGAACAGCAGGGCTTTAACGTTACGTTTGCGGAAAATGTCGAGCTTGCCACGTATATAAGCGGCACGGTAACTCATACCGTAGTAGACGAGGCAAGCAATCTGCACTCCTACACGGCGGTAAACGCGGCAACGTACTACGTTCGTTTCCAAATATATAATACGACAAACTACAAGTGGGCGGACGGACAGAGCGATCCTCACAGATTTATTTACATTACTATCGCGCCCAAAACCGTATCCGTTCCCACAGTAGTGGCAAACGACGAGTATGAGGACAGCACGTCGCGCTGGACGGGCGCTTACAAGTACGTAGACTACAACACGGGCTTCCGTTATCTTGTCATCGACGGTTACGACAGCAACCTAATCAATTACAGCAAGACGTCGTCGCTCAATCTCCTTGCAGCGCCTTCGGCTCCTGCGGAGGGCGAAGAGACGGATACGCCTAAGAAGAATTATCTCACCTTCTACGCAACGGCGGCGAATACATATACGGTAACGTTTACGCTTGCTCATTCGACCAACTATATCTGGGAAACGGGTAACAGGGACGGACAGTCCGTATATCTTGTAATCAACAAAAAGCCCGTAGCCGTTCCGAATATAGAGGGCGTAGCGGGCAACACAAAGTCGGTTGTGTTCAACGGCGAAAATCAGTCTATGACGCTCTCGCCCTGGGACGCAAACGAAGTGTTGATGTACAGCAAGACGGGCAGTCTGAGCGTAAGCGCAACCAATCCCAACGAATTCTACGCAATGAACTATCTCAACAACACGGGATACGAGGTGCGCGTAAGGCTGACAAATTACAGCAACTACCGTTGGGCGGACAACGGCGCGGACGACAGATATTATTATCTCCGCATAACGCCGCAGGCTGTAGATCTTCCCGTTATAATCGAAGAGGACGACAAATCGACCGCAACTTACGACCACAGCAAGGGTATAAAAACGGTAACGTTCAATACATATGCGCAGTCCATAAAGGTTAGCATACCCTACGGCAAGGCAAAAGTTTTGGGTTATACGGGCGGAATGTCGCTCAAAGACGATTCCAAGTGGTCGACTACAAACGAGCTCGAGTATCAGGCGACCGACGCCAACACCTACACTATAACTTTCGCCCTTGAAAGCGCAAACTATAAGTGGAAGGACGACGTCGCGTACAACAATACCAAGACGTTGCAGTTAAAAATCAACAAGATAAGAGTGACAAGACCGACTATCGTCTATGAGGATTTGGGCGATAACGGCACTATCGTCGGCAACACTAAGACGGTGGAGTACAACGCTCAGGCGCAGTATATGAACATAAACGCGCCTTTCGACTTCGTCACTCTCACGACTTATAACACGCCGGGTAAGGCTACCGACGACGAATGGAAGAAGAATGACGTATTAAACGTTTGGGCGACCGACGTCAATACCTACACGTTCAGATTTAATCTCAAAAACACCAATAATATGGAGTGGGATAACCAGACAAACAGCTATGTCGACATAATTTTGCGCGTCGATATCAAGAGAATGGCTATTCCCGCAATTGAGGGATACGGCTCAAATATGACGCAGACCGTAAGCTACGAAACGGACGCAAACGGTAATGCGGTTACTCAGTATATGTATCTCACCAACATTGTCGATGAGAATATAATCAAGGTAACGGGTTATACGTCTTACAGTAACACGACCTACGGCACGTACAGACTTAATTACAGCTACGACCAGGAAAATCAGCGCTATGTTTGCTCGGCAACGGACGTATTCTATACGACGGGTATAAACAACTATTCCATAACGCTCGGACTTGTTAACAGCAACTATCGCTGGACGGACGGCACGACTACTGCGAGAACTTACAATTTAAGAATAGAGCGCAAGGCTATCGACCTGCCCGCATTCTACGAGGTCTCGACGGAAAAGGACGAGGATGGCAAGGATACGGAAGTGCTTTCGCCTATCAACAGCGGCAAGGCAATCTTCGAATATGACGGAAGCAAGAAAAACGTCCGTCTTGTCGGCGTGCTCAATAACATAATCAGGTACAGCGACAATTCGGTTGCCACAAGCTCCAACGGCAATAAGAACGGCGACCTGCTCGACAGCTATGACCCCAAGACCGATACGCTCAACTACGAAGCGTCGCACGTGTATCTCAACTATTACAGCAATACGATAGATTACACGGTTACGCTTACGCTGACCAATACGAAGAACTACGTATGGAACGACGGACAGAGCGGTACGGGCGCAAAGTATTTCTATATAAGAATTAACCGCAAGCAGATAGCTCTGCCGAGGATAGAGGGAAATACGGGTAGCAATATGTACTACCTTGACGTGCCTTTCAACAACCAGCCGCAATCGTTCACGCTCACGGGCGTAGATCAGAATTGGATGACGGCAACGTCGGCAAATCCCACGCTCTTCCCCGTTGAGTACAAAGACGGCGATATACTTGTCGGCAATGCGGAAAAGGACGTAAGGGATAACTACGTAACTCTCGCCCTTAAAGATACGCTCAACACGACGTGGACGAGCACAAGCTGGGACGTAGGCAACAAGGCTTATCATTTAAGGGTGCAGACCGTCAAGATGGTTATGCCTTCCGTAGTCGGCAACAATATCCAAAAGTATACCTCCGACAAATACACGTTCCAATACCGCGACGTATGGGGCGCCGAATATATGACCTATACGCTCAGCGATATAAAGAATATGTCGGCGGAGCTTGACGCGGAAAATAAAATTCTCACCGTAACCGTAGCGGCGAACGCGCCTATAACGAGCTATTACGTAACGTTTATTCTCAAAAATTACACCAATATGCAGTGGAATACGTCAAACGCAACCTCCAACAAGTCGGTGTATATCTATTTGCAGAAGGCGCAGGTGGCGATACCCGGAATAGTCGACAACGGAACGAGCCTTAAAAAGACCGTAACTTATAACGGCAAAGATCAGAAGATTGCGCTTGATAATTACCTGCGCGATATGAACGACGACGGCACGGCTAAGTGGATGACCTATACGATAAGGTCGACGGCGAAATTCAACGGCAACGAGGGCGTATGGAACGCAACAGACGGCACGATGGATTTCAGCGCGCAGAATGTTGGCACTTATATCGTAAGAGTAAACACGAATAGCTTCTGTACGTTTACCGACGGCTCTACTTATAAGGATTACACGCTCGAAATTACCAAGGCTATTTACGATTCGCCCTTCTTCGTGGACGACGGAGTGGGCACGACTACGGCTTACATCAAGACGTTTACGTTCAACTTCGACTTGCAGAGCGCCGTAATGAAGAACGTAATCAACGACGTAAACGTAACCGACAAAATCGTCTGGTGGCGCGATATCACGGGCTACGGCTCGGGCACGGCGGACGACCACAGGCTTAAAATCGAGTGGGACGAAGAAAGTCAGTCGGCGACAATCAGCGCTCAGTATGTCGGAACTTACTATATAAGATTTCAGATAGCCGACAACGCATGGGCAAACGCGCGTTGGTCAACGACGACATCCAACTATATTGATTACAGAATAGTAGTCAACAGAGCGATGCTTACCGTTCCCTCGGTTGTAAGAACGGGGCTGGCTACAAACGAATCCATAAGCGGCAGATATAAGTATTCGACGTACGGCGGCAACTTTATAACCGCACAGTTCAAAGACATTGACGATACCTATATGACGTGGGAGGACCTTACCAACTATGCGGGCAAGGACGACGACCATAAGGCTGTATTTACCTACGATAAGGAAACTAAGGTACTTACCTTAAAGGCTAAGTACGTTGCAACCTACACGTTCAGAGTAAGATTAAAGGATTTCAGCAACACCTATTGGTCGGGTTACAGCGCGGGCTATAATTATACGTTCGATTGCGGACTTGTCATAAACAAATTCAACCACGCTTATCCCACGCTTGTTTCGGGTTCGAGCGCGTCTGTAACCTACACGGGCGAGGACGTCGAGTTCAGGTTGCAAAACGTCGTGCAGGGCACTGACAAATACGTGGTAACGCAGGGTGAGCTGAAAGAAGTTTCCTGGGATCAGGGCTTCCTTACGCTCAGCGCAAAGAACGTAGGCACGTACACGGTTGTCGTATCCATAATAGACACCGATAATTCGAGCTGGACGAGATACACCTCGCTGACGTTCAACTTCTATATAAACAGAAAGGCGCTGTCGGCAGAGGTAACGTTCTCGTCGCCCGTAACGGAGGTAAACGACGCAATCCGCAACGGCTCGACGAGCTGGGCTGCGGGCGTACCGGTATTCGTCAATGCGGCGATAACGGGTCTTAATCAGGTTGAGGGTGAAACTGTCGGCATCAACGCATATTGGTACAACGCGAACAATACCTCGGTAACTACGACTTTGACTGAGACGGGCGTAAGGCGCTACGCGCTTCCCACGACTCTGACAAAGGGCACCTATTACGTGGTAATTGCTCACGCGGCGGCAGCCGACAACTACACGCTCGGCACTTACAGATTGAAGTTCGTCATCAATTCAGACCCCGCAAGATTTACCGAAAACGACCTTGTATGGCAGTATTCGGCGGGCGGCGAGAACAAAATTGCGGTAGCCGGCAGTCACAACACGGCGGGCACGGCGCTCGACCTTGACTACATGGGCGCGGCGTACCAGTTCTCCATAACGCTTAGCGACGCCGAATTGCAGAAGCTAAATGTAAGGCTTGTATCTTACGAGGGCAGTACGACGGCTACAAATTACAGCGCGGACGCGTACCGCGTAAGCGTAACTATCGCGGCGTACGATTCGGCTTACTACTTCCCCAAGACGACTTACAACTTCTATTACAGAATTAACAAGGCGAAATTCAATCTTTCGCAGGTTAAGTGGGATTATTCCGAGCCGTTCACCTACGACGAAACGGCTAAGAACGTTGAGATAGACGGCAAAACTCTTCCCACAGGACTTACGGTTGCAGGCTATACGGGCAGCAGGGCAATGGTAGACGCGACCGAGGGTATGGCAAGGGGCTATACGACGGGAGTAACGTTCACGGTTGCAAATCAGAACTACATTGTACCTCTTCAATCCGACCCTTCGACCTACACGGGCGATTTTAGCTGGACTTGCGAATGGCAGATAAACAAAGCGCCTATCGACGTGCGTTGGAAGCCTATCGTCAAGGTAGACGATGACAATATGATTTTCAATATCCCCGTACTTATCGATAGCGGAGAGAAAGTCACCTACTCTTACGAGAAGTTTATTGCAGACAGCTCCTACGACGAGGGAGGCTATTGGAAAAAGGTTGAAAAGGTAACCTATTCTACCGAAGAGGTAACTTACCGCGTAACGCCTAAGCTTACCGACGGTTCGTTCAATACCGTAAACTATGCCGCCAACTATAAGCTTGTTCCAAGCGAGGACGCTACGGTTGCTCACGAATTTACCGTGGGCGGCGAGCAGATCCCCGTAATGTTCAAGGTGCTTATAAACGGCAAGACGGGCACGCAGTTCCCTTACACAGGCAGTGCGTATACGGCTACGGTAACGGTCGATCAGGACGACGAGGGCAGAATTTCCGTGGTTGAAAATTCCGTACAGGTAACCTATACAAGGTTGAGCGACGGAACTAACCTCGGCAGTACTGCGCCCGTAGCGGTAGGCAGGTACAAGGTAACTATAACGCTCAGCTATAATATAAAGAGCGCGGGCGATTCCGCAAGCATCAACAGCAAGGTTGAGGACGAGTTTGAAATCGTAAAGGGTACGATTGATACGTCGATGCTTGTATGGAAAATCGACCACACGGGCGGAAGCGGAGCTTGCACGTACGACGCGGCTCAGGGCAAGTGGATTGACAGATACGGCGCGGAAGTTGACGATTTCGTCTACGACGGCAACGCCTACACGCTCAGGCTCGAGGGCGCCGATAAGTTATACGGCTTAACTCTTTCGGCGTTCACGGGACTTACGGCAACCGAAGCGGGCGACTATCAGGCTAAGTTCGTAATGACCTACGACGCCAACAGCTGGGAAGCTCCCGATTTCTCCAACGTTCTCGATTGGAGCATAAAGATTGCGGAAATCAATCTCGGCACGGCTTCGTGGACGTACGGCGATCCGTTTGTCTACGATCTGGCTGACGGCAGTGCGGTGGCTTATACCGTTGAGCTTGAGAATTTACCCAAACAGCTTACGGATATGTTGACCGCAGGCACGGCTAAGGTTATTTATACGGGCAATACGGGTTCGGCGGCTGGTACGTATAACGCTAAGGTAAGCATAACTCTCACCAACCCCAACTACGCGATAGTTTATCCCGAAACGTTAAAGGATACGCTCACCTGGGTTATCGAACAGCGCAAGCTCACCATACCCGAGGCGGGCGGCAAGTGGACGGAGTTCGACGGCAAGGTGCACGACCTGCTTATCGAGGTATGCGGCGCGGACGACGATTGGGCGGACTACTATAACGTATCGCTCAAATATTCGACCGACGGCACGACGTATCTCAACTATACGGGCTACGGCAGTGTGCCGACCGACGCGTATAACGCTTATTATTACGAGCTTACGCTTACAATCAAGGACACCGTAAACACCAAGACGGCGACCAACGCCGTCTGGGAGAACGAGAGCGCCGACAGGCAGGTAGTGCGCTTCTCGATTGACAAGCTGACGGTAACGGTAACGGGCTGGAACGGCAACTACGAGAACAGCACGGCTATAACCGACTACGACTCGATAGTTAAGCCCGATATGCTCGGCTATACGATAACCGACGCCGACGGCAAGGAGTACACCAAGGAAGCGGCGGAGCAGCTCGGCGGCGGAATAACCCTGACGGTTAAACCCTACGTCGTAAGCACGTTTGCAAGCAACATCAATCTTGCTTACGTCGACGACAACTGCAAGAGCTACGAATATGTGACCGAGTATCGCGGACTTGAATGGCTCGACTATCCCGAGCTGACGTCAACTACCGCAGACTACGATGGTAACGAGCATACTTTTGTTATCGACAATTGGGATTATTACTCAGATTATCTTGAATTTACGAGCGTAACGGTCGACGGCGAAACGGTATCGAGCGCTTCGCTCAGACAGACGAAGGCGGGCACATACACCGTATATCTCAAAATAAAGGATACGGCGAACGCGTCGTGGAGAACGACGGACGGCTCGCTTGACAGAAGCAAGGTAATAGAGCTCTCGTTCACAATCAACGTCAAGATGGTTAAGCTTCCCACCGTAAGCGACTACGATTTTACGGGTAAGACAATAAATCTTACCGATATGCTCGACAGCGAACTGTTAAGCTTTGCGGAGCTGACGGGTACGGTAAGCGCAATCAACGCGGGCAAGTATGAACTGACTCTCAAATTCAAGGACGCGGACAGCTGCGTATGGAACGACGGCAGCTCAGAAGAAAAGACGGTAACGTGGAATATCAATCAGAAGATACTCTCCACTCCCGACGCGGGCGGCTGGACGGTATTCGACGGCGACGTTCACAACCTTGTAAAGGATTGCGGCTACGGCGACGATTGGAACGACTTCTTTAATGTGACGGTAGAGTACTCCGTCGACGGCGAGGAGTTTGAAACGTTCGAGGGCTACGAGAGTGGCAAGAACTACACGGCTTATAAGTCGGGCGTTTACAGAATAGTATTTGCTATCAAGCAAGCGCTCAACTCCGATAAGAGCAACGTCGTATGGAGCAACTACACGACTGAAGATCAGACGGCTACCGTAGCGGTATCCAACTACGGCGTAACCGTAACGGGTTGGAACGCAAATAAGGAGCAGTCGACTGTCAAGCTCTCAGACGGCACAACGGCGTCGACGAAATTCTTCGAGTACATAATAAGAAACAGCGATACTCAGGAGATTGTGACGGTAGACGACGTTCTCACTGCGGGCATAGGCAAGGGCTTTACAATCGAGCTTGCCGTAAGGTCGGCGTACGTCGATTACGTTAATATTATTTACTCCAACGACTCTTACAGAACGCTTTTCTTTGCCACGGAAAAATTGCTTATCGAAAAGCCCGTTTTAAGATTTAACAGCTATGAATTTAACGCTTCCGAGCGCACGTTCGAAATTGTCGATTGGGCTACGAAGTACGCGAAGTATCTTGAAATGAATCAGCCTGCCGAATACTTGAAGCAGACGGTGGCGGGTAACTACGAAATCACGCTTTCGTTCAAGGAAAATTCGGTTGCGGCTTGGGCGGACGGTTCGACCGACGCGTATACGCTCAAATTCTCGATAACGGAGAAGGAGATCGTTAAACCTGCGCTTTCAAACGTGGCTTACGCAGGCTCTGAAATCAATATTCTCGCGCAGTACATAGCCGACAACGGTACGGACTACGTAGAGATTAAGAGCGGCGACAAGGGCACGAACGCGGGTAGCTATACATTGGTTATCGGCTTGAAGTATCCCGAAAGCACAAAGTGGCAGGGCGGCGACAATTCCGACCTCACGCTGAATTGGACGATAACGCAGACTAAGCTGGTTGCTCCGACAAACGGCGGCAAGTGGACGGTATTCGACGCGGCAAACCACGATTTGCTCGAACTCTGCGGCGTTCAGACCGATTGGACTAACTACTATACGGTAAAAACCGAATATTCGACCGACGGCGTAACCTACGGCGCGTTCGACGGCAACTTCGGATATAACGCAGGCAACTACAAGCTGACGTTCCATATTAAGGACGGGCTCAACCCCGATGACGCAAACAACGTAGTTTGGGCGCGCACGGAAAATACCGATGATATCGAGGTGGTAATAACCGTCGCCAAGCTCGAAGTCAAGGTAATCGGCTGGAACGAAAGCGCAAACGACTCTACGGTCAAGCTTGAAAGCGGTTCGTTGCCCGCAAGCATTGTAAGCTACGTATTTAAGGACGCGGACGGCAAGCAGGTGGACGAGTCCGACGTACTTACGGCGGCTAAGGGCGTCAAGTTCTCCAAGGAATTGGTAGTAAGCGACAGCGAAAACGTTGTGGTCAACTACGAAACGGCGGGATTAAAGAGATATTACTTCGTAATGTCCGTACATACAATGTACGTTCCTCAGCTTTCGCAGTCGAGCATAATTTACGACGGCAATTCGCACACGTTTATTATAAACGACTGGGATTTGTATTCACCGTACGTAGAGATAGTCACGGCGGAGAGCAGTAGCTTAACGCAACAGGATTCGGGCAAGTTTACCGTTAAACTGCACATAAAGGATACGATGATATCCACGTGGCAGGACGGCAGTACGGACGACGTAACGCTGACGTTTGAAATTACCGAGATAACGGTCGACGGCAGATGGGATACCAAGAACTTACCCAACACCTTCGTGGTTTCGGGCACGTATCCCGCCGACAATAATGCGCTTGTAACCGTTACTTACACCGATAAGGACGGCAGGACGGCAGACCCCGACAACCTCAAAGAGGGCGAAACCTACACCGCAACCGTGGCGATTGCCCGTTCCTATGCGGCAAACTACAAGCTTGACGAAAATATCGAGCTTAGCGTAACGTTTACGATGCCTATTAACTACGAAAAGCTTGTTCTTCCCACGATAAAGGACGCGTCCCGTCCCTACAACGGTAAGGCGCAGACCTTCCAGATTGGCTATTGGGCAACAACCTACGCCGATTATCTTGATATGGACGGCAGTCTGACGCAGACGGACGTAGGCAAGTACGAGGTAAGGCTCAGCTTCAAGGAAAACGCTCACGCAACGTGGATGGACGGCAGTACGGACGAAGTAACGCTCAGGTTTGAAATAACGGGCGTAACGGTAAATGCCGAATGGGATATCAGTGGCAGCGCACCCGTGCTCGACACGAGTGAAACGGAATACGCGGGCGACAGACTTCCCGACGGACTTATAACTTACACGTTCAAGGACGAGACGGGCGCGGTTATAACCGTTGACGAGCTTGTCGCGGATACGACCTATTACGTTACTGCGGCAATAAGCGCGGATTACAGGCTGAACTTTACGTTCGCGAGCGACGTTCAGAAGGTTTACGTGTTCCATATCAGCAACGGTAAAATCGAGCCCGCAGAGCTCAAAAAGCTTTCCAAGCCCGAAATTATCGAGAGCAGTAAGGCGTACACGGGCGCAGAGCTCACTTTCGAAATAGAGAATTGGGACGTTATCTATAAGCAGTATCTGGATATAGTTGCAGGCAGCTTAAAGCAGACCGACGCCGACGAGTACAGCGTAACGCTCCGCTTCAAGGACGGCGTTGCGGCAATCTGGGAAAGCGGCGGAATGGAAGACGTCGTTCTCAAATTCAGCGTAACTGCAAGAGTTGTCGGCGGCGAGTGGATATTCGAAGAGGACGGTATTGAAAAGCCCTACCTCAAGCTCACAGAAGAGGGCTTTGCGCTTCCCGAAGATTTGCTGTCTTACGTGATTAAGGACGCAGACGGCAACGTAATAACGGCGATAAAGAGCAACGTAACGTACTATATGACGGTAAGCGTAACCGACGGCAACTATAAGCTTTCGGACAGCGTTGATAGCGAAAAGGTATTCAGACTTAACACGGACAACACCTTAACCGAAGTAACCGTCAAGAGAATGGCTCTTCCCGAGTTCGAGCAGGCTTCGTTCGTATACGACGGCACGGCTCACGAATTTAAGATAGTCGGCTTCGACGAAATTGCGGACTTCTTAGAGGTGACGGGCGATAAGCTGACGCAGACTAACGTAGGCAAGTACAAAGTAACCTTCCACATTAAGGATTCGACGGTTGCAACGTGGGTAGGCGGCACGACGGGCGACTATTCGCTCACCTTCGAGGTGACGGCGCGCACGACGGCTCTGCCCGTAGATATGCCCGCAATGACGGACGGCAAGCTCGTGTATACGGGTTCGGAGATAACCTTCGAAATCGACGGTTGGGCTGAAAAGTACGAGGATATAATCGAGCTCAGTGGCGACAGCCTTACGCAGACGCTCGTAGGCAAGTACAGCGTAACGCTCAAAATCAAGGACACCTCGCTCTTCATATGGGCTAACGGCAAGCTTGAGGACGTAACTCTTACCTTCGAGATTGTCAAAGCTAAGGTGGACGGCGAGTGGAAGCTCGGTGACGACGTTCCTTACTTTGCACCCGACGAAAGCGTATTCGGCGCATATCCCGAGGGCATGATTGAGTATACCATAGCCGATAAGGACGGCAACGTGCTTGATTATAAGGACACGCAGACTTGCGTAACCTACTATATGACGGCTAAGATTGTCAACGACAACTTCGAGTTTGCCGACGGCGTGGAAACGACTTTTGCGTTCAGATACACCGAGGGCAACGTACTGTTCGCCGTAGTGGTTGAAAGGCTTGCAATGCCCGAGTTTGTCGAAAGTCAAATCGAGTTCGACGGCGAGGCTCACACGTTCGTAATCAAAGATTGGGCGCACCTCAGTCAGTACCTCGAAATGAGCGGAGCTAACCTCACGCAGACCGGGGTCGGCGAATACAGAGTAACGTTCGCAATTATCGACACGACTCTCGCAACGTGGGAAAACGGCACTACACGTACGTTCTCACTGACGTTTGCAATAACCGAAAGAACTTCGGGTACGACAAGGCTCGAAATGCCCGAAATGGTAGTTGCGGAGTGTACCTACGACGGCGCGGCTCATACGTTTGAAATTGACGGCTGGGCGGATTTGGACGGAAAGGTAGAGCTCAGCGGCGACAGCTTAACGCAGACGAAGGCGGGAACCTACACGGTGACCCTTCGCATCAAAAACAGCGTGCTTTACGTTTGGGCGGACGGCGGCGAAACGGCTACCGTAACTTTCGTTGTAAAGACTGTTTCGCTCAAAGCCGAGTGGGTTTACAGCAATACCGACGTGCCTTACATAGAGTTTAAAACTGTATCGCGTGCAAGAGGCATTGCGGCGCAATCCGACGTAAGGGCGGACGACATAGTAAGGTACGAAATTACCGACTATAACGGCAACGTAATCTCCGCAGACGAGCAGGTGGCGGGCGTAAATTACTACATTACGGCAGTAATCACCGACCCCAATTATTCGTTTGAAGAAGGCTTTGAAACGCGCTTTGTTTACAGAATTACAGCCGACGGCGAAATAGTACCCGTAGTCAAGACGACGCTCGGGGAAGTTAAGTTTGTCATCGACGCTATCAAGTACGACGGCGACGCGCACACGTTTGAAATAGCCGATTGGGACAAGTTAGAGCCGTATATGCAGGTCGTGGGCACGCTTACGAGAACGGAGATCGGTGAATACAGAGTAACGCTCCATATCATCGATAAGACGCTCGCAACGTGGGAAAACGGTACGGCGCTCGACAGAACACTCATATTCCGCATTACCGAAGACGAGTTTTACGTATCGTTCGACCGTCCCGTAATCGAGATAGACAGCAAGGAATACAGCGGTGCGGCTCAAACCTTCCAAATCAGCAATTGGAACGAGCTTAAAAAGTACGTGCAGATTGTTGAAGGACTTGACGCTTTGACTCAGACAGAAGTTGGTACTTACACGGTAACGCTGCACATTTACGGTGAAGGCTTCACGTGGAAGAACGACGGCGAGGAAGGTAGTACCGAGGACATTACTCTCACATTCAGAATAAGCAAGCTCACGCTTGACGGCGCTTGGAACAGGTTCAACAAAGTTCCCGTGCTTGCGTTCAACAGAGATGAGTTGCCCGAGGATATGCTTGTAAGCGTAATCACCGACAGAAACGGCGAACAGGTGGCGGTTGACGGGCTCAATGTGGGTGAAACATACCTTGTAACCTACGCGGTTAACGAAAAGTATGAGAATACGTATTCGCTTCCTCTGGCTCTTCACGCACAGCACTTCAAGGTGTGCGCAGACGGCAATACCGAGCTTGTAGACGGATTCCCCGCAATTGCCGAGAAAGAGGACGCGGGCATACTCACATGGCTTGCGCTTGCAGTTTCTATCATTCTCGCAGGCTTCTTAATCGCACTTATCGGCTTTATGATTTACTTGGTGGTAACGAGAAACAAGCAGAATAAGAAGGCGGAAGAGGGAGCAAGCGCGGAAGGCGGTGAAACGACTGCGGACGTTAACGGCGCTGAAACCGACGCGACGGCAGAAGGAGCAACCTATACGGCATCAGATGCAACCGCGGACAATACGGCTTATACGACAGCCGATGTGAATGCGGACGGAGCGGCTTATTCTGCGACAGACGCGTATACGGGCGGAGCCGGCAACACGGCAACAGACGTAAACGCAGACGGAACACCTAAACAATAACAGCGTTAAAAATAAGCTCAGACTAATACGGGGTGCGGCTATCAGCCGCACCCCGTATGATTTATTAAAAAAAATAATACGGAATTTGTGTAAAAACAAATTCCGTATTTGGTCGAGGCGACGGGATTCGAACCCACGACCTTATGGTCCCGAACCATACGCGCTACCAACTGCGCTACGCCTCGCAATTTCGCCGCGACAAATCACGGCAAAAGTATTATATTATTTTTTATGTCTTTCAGTCAATTAAAAATCGTTAAAAGCCAAAATAAATTTTCATTAACCTTAGCGGCGGTAATTATTCGCCGTCGTTTTGCTCGTTCTCGCCCGTTGCAGTGACGTTGCTTTCCGTTTCCAACGTTTTATCAAGGTCGATTTTACCGTCCGCGTTTTCGGTCGTTGCGGCTTCGTCTACTGCGGGAGCGGTAGCAAACTCTGCAAACACGTTATCCGTTGGCTCGGTCAAAGGCGCGCTTTCGGCTGTATCGACGTTCACTCCCGTAACGAAAATGTTGTTGAGCCTTGCAACAAGCTCGTCGGAGCTGACGGGGCAATCTTTCAGGTTGAAGTTAAAATAGGTTTTGCCGTCAGTGCCTTTCATTGTAATTTTTTTCTTTCCCGCAGTTATCGACGCGGCGGTAAATTCGGTCTTGGTGGCTTTTTGAATATTCTGAGAAACGTCGCGACTGGTCGGGTCAAGTATGTACAGCGCGTCATCGCTCAAAATAAAATCTCTTTTCGGCGAAGCCTGATAAATGTGGAACACGCCTGCGCCGAGGAATATAGCCGAGAAGAATGCGCCTATCGCCCAACCTACCGTTTTAGCCGCTTCTGCTTTCTCCTGCGATTTGTTGGATACAACGCCGCTTAAAATTATGCTGTTATTCCCGAATTGCGATACGAGATTATTTACAGCCTGCTTTCTCGCCGCCGCTCTCTTCTGCGCGGGTATGGAGCAAATCGTACAGATAATCATAATAAATGCGACAAACAGTGAAAATATTCCGAAAGGAAGAGTGTAGTTAGGCAGGCTGCCGACAAGTGCGAACGACTTGCCGTCTATTTCTACGATTACCCTGTTAACGTTAAAGCTTGATGTAAAGGCATAATCGCAATTGGTAAAGTTATATTCCTCGTTCGGATCGAGAACTATATCACTGTTGTCCTCGAACCAGAAGTCGGACGTGGAAGTGTTTTCGGAATCGTCAAAGTATACTTTAAGTCCGCCGACGCCGCTGATAGTTACGGTGTTGTCGGACACGTTTTTGATTTTGCCCCGCAATTCGTACGGGTACGAACCTGACTGAATGCGTTCGAGGCGAATATATTCGCTTACTTCAACGGGCGACGGTCCTGCGTTCTTGTTTATAAGCATAGGCACGACAATTAACAATGTGCCCAGAACCAGCCAGATAGCGGCTAATATGCCGCAGACCAAAGTTGCTTTTTTCACTTGTTTCATATATGGTACACCTCTCTTAAAAGTTTACTGATTTATAATACTCCCGTAAACGGTAAATGTCAAGTTGTGCTTAAAATTTTAACTCATATCGCTTTCTTTTTCTTTACGCAAACGCTTTTAAGTGGTAGAATATTATTATAATTACGGTAAAGGCGGTTAATAATCTATGGAAGAATACAAACTCGCCGTGGCTTATCAGCTTGCAAAGGACGCGCACGGCAATTGATTGCACGCGCATAAAAAGGGAGGTTTAAAATGGATAAAAATAAGCTTAAAAGCTACGCCCGTCTTATAGCGGGCAGCGGTATAAACGTTCAAAAGGGGCAAAGGGTAGTTATACAGTGCGGACTTGACCAACCCGAGTTTGTCGCAATGGTCGTAGAGGAGTGCTATAAGCTCGGCGCGGAGAGCGTCACTGTCAAGTGGAGCTATATGCCCGTATCCAAACTCAACTATATCTATCGTTCGCTTGAAACGCTGTCGGAGGTCACGGATATCGAAAAAGCGGAGTGGCAGTCGCGCGTCGATCATCTTTCCTGCCTTCTGTGGCTCGATTCCGACGATCCCGACGGACTGAGCGGCACTGATAACGAAAAGATTTCAAAGGCGAATATGGCGCGTTATCCGATAATCAAGCCCTACCGCGACGCGCTCGAAAACAAGTATCAGTGGTGTATTGCCGCCGTTCCGGGCAAGGAGTGGGCGCGCAAGGTATTCCCCGATTTGTCTGCCGAAGAGGCTGTGGAAAAGCTTTGGGAGGCAATTTTGTACACCTCCCGCGTGACCGAAGAGCCCGTTAAGGAATGGGATAGGCACAACGCAACACTTGCAAAAAGGTGTGAATTTTTGAATAAATACAAGTTCGACAGGTTAGAGTATAAGTCGGCTAACGGCACGGATTTTACGGTCGGATTAAATCAAAAGGGGATATTCTGCGGTGGCGGCGAAACTACGCTTGGCGCCGGGGTGTATTTCAATCCCAATATACCGACGGAAGAAGTGTTCACAACGCCCATGCGCGGCAGGGCGGACGGAAAGGTTGTGGCGACCAAGCCGCTCTCGTATCAGGGCAAGCTCATTGAAAATTTCTGGATAGAGTTTAAGGGCGGAAAGGCTGTAAAGGTGGGCGCGGAGAAAAATCAGGACTTGCTTGAAAAAATGATAGCTATGGACGAGGGCGCGGCGTACCTCGGCGAGGTTGCGCTTATTGCGTACGACAGCCCCATAAACAACACGGACATACTGTTTTACAATACGCTCTTCGACGAGAACGCAAGCTGTCATCTGGCGCTCGGCAGAGGCTTCAATAACTGCCTTGAAAATTACGAACAGTACACGAACGAGCAGTGTCGCGAGCTCGGCGTAAACAATTCTATGATACACGTCGACTTTATGATAGGCAGTAAGGATATGTCAATCGTCGGAATAACGACGGACGGCAAGCGCGTTCAGATTTTCAAAAACGGCAATTGGGCGTTTTAATAGTAAAACGCCCAATTCAAAATATTCTAATGCTATTCCACCTGTAATATAAAGAATTTTAAATACTGAGTTTCGTCGGCGCAGAGAAGAGAGGGGTGGTCGGGAGCTTGAGTTTTAACTTCCACACTCCGCACGCGCCTGCCGCTTTCGCGCGCCGCCTCAATAAGCATTTTTTCAAACAGCGGCATAGTCATATAGTGAGAGCACGAGCACGTTATCAAAAACCCGCCGCTTCTGACAATCTTCATAGCGGTCAGGTTAACGTCCTTATAGCCGCGGTAGGCGTCTTTAACCTCGTCGGCGGTCTTGCAGAAAGCCGGCGGGTCTAAAATAACGGTATCGAACAATCTTTTCTCGCGCCTGAAACCGCGCAAAACCTCGAACACGTCGCCCTGCAAGGTCGTTACGTTTTTAAAGCCGTTGAGACGGGCGTTATCCTCGACGTTTTTCAATGCGAGCGGAGATATGTCGCAGGCAATGACGTTTTTGGCTACGGTCGCGGCGTTCAGTGAAAAGCCGCCGCTGTTGCAAAAACAGTCCAAAACGTTTTCCGCGCCCGCGCAGTATTTCCTTATCGCAAATCTGTTTTCTTTCTGGTCTAAAAAATACCCCGTCTTTTGCCCGTTTTTCACGTCGACAAGCATCTTTATACCGTTTTCCTCAATGGGGCAGTAGTCGGGCACTTCTCCGTATAAAAGCTCCTTAACCTCGGGTAAACCTTCCTTTTTTCGCACGCTCACGTCACTGCGCTCGTAAATTCCCTTAGGTTTAAAGATTTCGGAAAGGCACTCGCAAATAAGCTTTTTGCGTTGGTCTATGCCGAGAGACAGACACTGAATAACAAGATAATCACCGTATTTATCGACAATCAGCGCGGGCAGATTATCGGCTTCCGCAAACACCGCGCGATAGCAATTTTTATAGCCAAGCTTCTCCCTGTAATTTTTGGCGCGCGCAATCGCGTCGAGATAGAACGCCCTGTCGTCAACCCCGTCGTTGCGGATAAATACGCGTACCAGAATTTTAGAGGCGTGGTTAATATATCCCTTGCCTATGAACCTGCCGTCGTGCGCGAATACCGAGGCAAGCGAGCCGTTTTTATCCTTGCCCTCAATACGCGCGACCTCGTTTGCATACACCCAACTGTGTCCTGCAACAATACGTTTCTCTTCATTCTTTTTCAGATATATTCTGTAACACATATCGGCATTTTAACAGATCGGACAGTTAAAATCAAGCAAATGACAAGAATATGCGTTTTTGCCCTTACAACGTTTGATTTTTATTGTTAGGTTTGGTATAATTTTACAGTATGAAGGAATTGCTCGTATATTTAAAGCACTATAAATTACAGAGTATTCTCGCGCCTTTATTCAAATTGCTGGAAGCGAGCTTCGAACTGCTGATCCCGTTTATCGTCGCGGCGATAGTCGACAAAATCAATATTGTGAACGCGGGCGGAGCCACCTCGGCGGATGGGGCAAGGTACGTAGTTTTTGCGTGCCTTATTTTAGTCGGTCTCGGCGTAGTGGGGCTCGTAAGCGCGGTGTGCGCTCAGTACTTTGCGGCAAAGGCGGCTGTGGGATTTTCTAAGGAATTGCGCAGCGATATGTTTAAAAAAGCTCAAAGCCTTTCGTGGTACGAGATAGACGGCTTGGGTACGTCGGCAATGATAACCCGAATGACGAGCGACGTAAATCAGGTGCAGACGGGCGTAAATATGGTGTTGCGCCTGTTTATGCGTTCGCCGTTTATAGTGTTCGGCGCAATGGCTATGGCGTTTGTAATAAGCGTTACTGCGGGCTGGGTGTTCGCCGTGACGATAGCCGTTCTGTTTGCGGTTGTGTTCGGCATAATGTTCATAACCATTCCTATGTACAAAAAATCACAGTCCAAGCTGGACGGCGTAACGGCGGCAACGCGCGAAACGCTTGTCGGTTCGAGGGTCGTCCGCGCTTTCTGTAAGGAAAATGAAGAGATTGACGGGTTTGACAGGCGCAATTCGGCTTTGACTAAGTCGCAGAAATTTGTCGGCGGCATATCGGCTTTAATGAACCCGCTGACGTACGCGGTCATAAACGCGGGTATCATTGTGCTTATCTACGTGGGGGCGGGCAGAGTGTATGACGGCGCGCTCACGCAGGGGCAGGTAATCGCGCTGTACAACTATATGTCGCAAATTTTAATCGAGCTTATCAAGCTTGCCAACCTCATAATTACGGTTACAAAGTGCTTTGCGTGCGCGGGCAGAGTAAACGAGATTTTACAGATGCAACCCACGTTGAGGCACGGAACGGCGGGCGAAAAGGTGGAGGGCGCGCCCTTCATTGCTTTTGATAACGTCAGTATGCGCTATTCGGGCGGCGGCTCTGACGCGCTCAGCGGGATTTCTTTTACCGTAAACAGCGGTGAAACGGTGGGTATAATAGGCGGCACGGGCTCGGGCAAGAGTACGCTCGTCAATCTTATACCGCACTTTTACGACGCGGCGGAGGGCGAAATAACTCTGAACGGCATAAACGTAAACGCTGTCGGCGACGTTAAACTGCGCGAAGAGTGCGGCATAGTCCCTCAACGCGCCGTGCTGTTCGAGGGTACGATCCGCGAAAATATCAAGTGGGGCAACGAAGAGGCGACGGACGAAGAGATAACCGCCGCGGTCGAGCTTGCCTGCGCTTCCGACGTTGTTGCTTCAAAACCTATGGGGTTAGACGAGCGTGTGGAGCAGGGCGGAAAAAACTTTTCGGGAGGACAGCGGCAAAGACTTACAATAGCCCGCGCTCTCGTCAAAAAGCCCGAAATTCTCATTCTTGACGACAGCGCCTCCGCGCTCGACTACGCTACCGACGCACAGCTTCGTAAAAATCTGCGTTCGCTCGATTATAATCCAACCGTGTTTTTGGTTTCGCAACGCACAAGCTCGGTGCGGTTCGCCGATAAAATTCTGGTGCTGGACGGCGGGCGATTGGTCGGTTGCGGCACTCATGACGAGCTGTTAAAGTCCTGCGAGGTGTATAAGGAAATTCATTTCTCGCAGTATTCGGGTGGCGGCGACGGTGCGGCAAAGGGGGCTGAATTATGAGTAAAAAAGTTCAGCCGCAGGTGTTGAAGCGCGTTTTTAAACAGCTGAGAAAATACCTCCCCGCTATAATACTTTCTCTGCTTTTTGCAATGCTCAGCGTGGCGGGCAACCTGCTTGCGCCCATACTTTTCGGCGACGCAATCGACTATATTGTGGGAGAGGGCGCTGTTGCGTTCGACAGGCTGACCTATTATTTCATAGCAATAGCGGCTATCGTGGCGGCTACCGCGGTAGTGCAGTGGCTTATGAGCGTAATCAACAACGCCATAGTTTACGGAGTAATAAGGGATATAAGGGCGGAGGCGTTTGCTCATATACAAAACCTGCCGCTTAAATATATCGACGGGCATTCCTACGGCGACGTGGTATCCCGCTGTATAGCCGACGTAGACCAATTCGCCGACGGCTTGCTTTTGGGCTTTACACAACTGTTTACGGGCATTATAACCATAGTTGTTACGCTCGTCATAATGTTTATATACAATTGGATAATAGCGCTTGCCGTGTTCTTTATAACTCCGCTTTCGCTGTTCGTCGCAAAGTTTATTGCGAGCCGCACGTACTCGCTCTTCAAAAAGACCTCTAAAATAAGGGGTGAGCAGACGGCGTTCATAGAGGAAATGACGGGCAATTTAAAGGTGGTGCAGGCGTTCGGCAGGGAGGACGAAAACCAAGAGAAATTCGACGCCGTCAACGACGAACTTACCAAGGCGTCCCTTTCGTCGATATTCTTTTCTTCGCTTACCAACCCTTGCACGCGCTTTGTAAACGCCGTCGTATATGCGGCTGTCGCGCTTGCGGGCGCGCTCACACTCATCTATCCGTCAGTGCTTCCCGTTGCTTTCGGCGTCGGTAAGCTGAGCACGCTTTTAAACTACTCCAACCAATACACAAAACCGTTTAACGAAATTTCGGGAGTGGTAACTGAATTTCAGAATGCGATTGCGTGCGCGGGCAGAATTTACGAGCTCATCGACGAGCCCGCGCAGATACCCGACGCCGACGGCGCGGCGGAGCTTGAAAACGTGCGCGGTGACGTGCAGTTTGACGACGTGAGCTTTTCCTATGAGCAGAATAAGCCGCTTATAGAGGGCTTAAATCTCAACGTGCGAGCGGGACAGAGAATAGCCATAGTCGGACCGACAGGGTGCGGTAAAACCACGCTTATTAATCTTCTTATGCGGTTTTACGACGTCAACGGCGGCGCGGTGAGCGTAGACGGCAGCGATATACGGCAAATAACGCGCAAGTCGTTGCGCCAAAGCTACGGAATGGTGTTACAGGATACCTGGCTGAAATGCGGTACGGTGCGCGACAATATAAAAATCGGCAAACCCGAGGCAACCGAGGAAGAGGTAATCGCGGCGGCAAAGGCTACGCATTCGCATACGTTTATTATGCAGATGAAGGACGGCTACGATACGGTTATCGGCGAGGACGGCGGCAATCTTTCGCAGGGGCAGAAACAGCTCCTCTGCATAACGAGAATTATGCTTTGTCTGCCGCCTATGCTCATTCTCGACGAGGCGACTTCATCAATCGACACGCGCACGGAGTTAAAAATTCAGAATGCGTTTGCTAAATTAATGGAGGGCAGAACGAGCTTTATCGTCGCCCACCGACTTTCAACAATAAAGGAAGCCGACCTTATACTTGTTATGAAAAACGGCAATATAATCGAACAGGGAACACACGAACAGCTCATAGGGCAGGGCGGCTTCTACAAGAATTTGTACAACAGCCAGTTTGCCGAATGACGCTTAAAATAACGGAGGTATTATGTTACAGGTCAATAACGTATCGTTGCAGTACGGCAGTAAAAAGCTATTCGAGGACGTAAATTTAAAATTCACAAAGGGCAATTGCTACGGTATAATAGGAGCTAACGGCGCGGGCAAGTCGACCTTTTTAAAGGTGCTAAGCGGCGAAATCGAGCCGAACAAGGGCGACGTGACGTTGGATAAAAACGAGCGTATGTCCGTGCTTATGCAAAATCAGGCGGCATTCGACAACGTAACCGTGTTGCGTGCGGTAATGCTCGGTCACAAACGCCTTGTCGAAATAATGGACGAAAAGGACGCGCTTTATGCCAAGGAGGACTTTTCGGAGGAGGACGGCGTTCGCGCCAGCGAGCTCGAAAACGAGTTCAGCGAGCTCAACGGTTGGGACGCAGAGCCCGAAGCGCAGATGCTTTTATCGGCTCTCGATATCGGCGAGGAGCTGTACGACGTGTTAATGGCGGAGCTTGACGCAAAGTTAAAGGTCAAGGTCTTGCTTGCGCAGGCGCTCTTCGGCAATCCCGACGTGCTCTTATTGGACGAGCCTACGAACAACCTCGACATAAAGACGGCGCGCTGGCTCGAAAATTATTTAATGGACTTCGAAAACACAATCATAATCGTATCGCACAACCGACACTTTTTAAACAAGGTGTGCACGCATATCTGCGACGTGGACTACGGCAAAATCAATATGATGCTCGGAAACTACGATTTCTGGTACGAAACAAGTCAGCTTCTTGCACGTCAGCAGAAGGATCAGAATAAGAAAAACGAGCAACGCGCAAAGGAGTTGCAGGAGTTTATAGCGCGCTTTGCGGCAAACGCTTCAAAATCCCGACAGGCGACTTCGCGTAAAAAGGAGCTCGAAAAGCTGACGATAAGCGACTTCAAGCCTTCCCTGCGCAAATATCCCTATATTGATTTCAAATACGAAAAGGAAATCGGCAACGACATATTAATGGTCGACGGATTGACGAAGGCGGGGTATTTCGAGGACGTTTCCTTCACCGTACAGCGCGGCGACAAGATAGGCATAGTCAGCGACAAGTCGACTACGATTTCAATGCTCTACGACGTGTTGATGGGCAAAGCTCAGCCCGACAAAGGTACGGTGCGTTGGGGCAAGACAATAACCTCTTCGTATTTCCCCGAGAACAACAACGAATATTTTCAGGGGTGCGATTTAAACCTTGTCGAGTGGCTGTCGCAGTTCTCCAACGACCACTACGAGGAATATCTGCGCGGTTGGCTGGGAAGAATGCTGTTTTCCGGCGAGGAGGCGTTAAAGCAGGCAAAGGTGCTTTCGGGCGGCGAAAAAGTGCGCTGTATGTTGGCTAAGATGATGCTTGAGGGCGGCAACTTCTTAATTTTGGACGAGCCTACCAACCACCTCGATTTGGAGAGCATAACGGCGCTCAACAACGGTATGAAGAATTTCAAGGGCTGTATGCTCTTCACTTCGCACGATCAGGAGCTTATGAATACGGTTGCCACCCGTATAATTGAAATAAACGGCACTAAGCGCTTCGATAAAAACGTAACCTACGACGAGTATATTGACATCATTACAAAGTGATTCAGCGATTAATTTTTGGGTGAATAAATGAAAAACAAGCTCGTAACGGTCATTGCGGCAGTGCTTGCGGCGGGAATTGCGTGTTGGGGCGGATATGTGTTCTGTACGCAGGTTGCGCTGGGCGGGACGCGGGAGCTTTTCGCTCTTATACCCGTCTATATTATACTTGTGTTTTTTGGCGCGTTAGTCGTTGAAATCGTGCACGAGGGCGCGCATTTTCTGGTTGGCGCGTGCTGTTCAATGGGGGTAAAATTGCCCAAATTTCACATCTTTAAAAGCTCTTCCGTAGACGTCTTTCCCAAGGGCGCAAGGTGTATGCGTCTGAGATTTGTGCTGACTGCGGGCGCGGGACTGTTTTTCAATTTAATTCTTATAATAGTCGGCGTAATCGCTTTTGCCGTGCCGTCCGTGCCGCCTTTCTTGGGCGTAGCGTTGCCGTATGCGTTCTATTCGTTTGTAATAAACGGCGCGCCTCTCGAATACGGGAGCGGCAAAACCGACGGGCTTGTGATATCAGAGGCTCTGTCGCACAGCGATTCCTCGCAGGTAATGTTTGCGATATTGAGGGTGCAGGGGCTTGTAAATGCGGGCGTAATGCTCAAAGACGTCGACGAGAGTATGCTTACGGACGTTCCGCAGTTGCCCGAGGACGATATTAATTTTATCGTTTTAACACAATTGAGATACGAATACTATCTTGCCAAGGGCGACGATGTTACGGCGAAAAAGTATTTATCGAGGTTTAATGAGCTTATACAGTATCTGCCCGACGGCTATGCTGACAATAATCAATAAAAATTAACGCGCGGCGCAAAGAATTTGCGCCGCGCGTAAGTATTTATGCGTCTTTAACTTTTAGCTATATCTCCGTCCGAACAGCTTATTACGTAATCGCCCGTATTTTCCGCCCAGTCGTTGGCTTTTCCCAATTTATTCCATTCTTCTTTCGTGCCGTTCAAAAATGAAATTTTTGTAAGATTTGCGCAATTGCCGAACGCTTTCGCGAGAAGTTTGGTCTTTTTACCTTCGAAAGTCAGATTTATAACGCCGCACTTTCTGAACATCATTTTAGGTATTTGTGAAACTCTTGCGCCTATCGTAATGTTTTCAATCGCCGAACAGCCGCTGAACGGCGAGGTGGACAAAGTTGCGTTATACGTAGTACTAACTTTATAAGCCAAATAATTTACCGTTTTTAATGAGGTGCAGCCGTAAAATGCGCTCGTTCCTATGTACGACACTTTTAAAGGTACGGTGATTGCCGTTATATTTACGCAGTCCTTAAAAGCGTTACCCATAATATATTCGGTTTCGTCGTGTATCAGGCAATCTGGTATTTCAACGTTTTTTGCTTTTATGAGAATGAGATAATCGTTGTCTGCGTTTCCCAAATAAAGCCCGTTTTCATATTCCGTATATTCTATCAGCTCGCAACCCGCGAAAGGGGTATTGCCGATTGTCGTAAGTCCGTTTCCGAGTTCGACTTTTTTAAGCTCTACGCAGTCTTTAAAGGCATATGTTCCGATTGATGATACGCCATCGTGAACGCTAAGCGCCGTAGCGTTGCAACCCACAAAGGAAAAATTGCCTATTTTATCAACTTGCAACGGAACGTTTATCGCGGTCACGGCAGCTCCGTTTTCGATCAGCGTGTGCGCGTAGTAGAGCGGATTGGAAAATTGGTTTTTAAAGTCAATCGCGCACATTTGCGCAACGGTCGCTTCCAACTTCGTCAGAATTTCGCAAAATTGAAACGCACTTGTTTTTACCGTCTTAACGCCGCTTCCGAATTTGATTTCCGTAAGCGCGCCGCAACTGAAAAATGCGCTTACGCCAATTGTAGTAACGCTGTCCGGAATACTTACGGAAGTTATCGCTTTGTTGCCGTTAAACGCATTGTCGGCTATTTCGGTTACGGGCTTTCCGTCGTGTTCGGAAGGAATAATTATATCCGTTACGTTTACCTCGCCGATACCGCTTACCGTATAGCTGTTTCCGTCGGCGGAAAGGCTGAAATCAAAACCGTCCGTATTCGGAACAAACGAGGGGTCGTCTTGCCCGCAGACAGCGCATTTACCGTTTTTATAGGAGTGTTCCCCGACTTGACCGTATTCGAAAGTATCGTTTCCTTTTTCACCGCAAGCGGAACAGGATTTGTAATAAACGGCTTTTGCCGTACATGTAGCCTGCGATTTTAAATATTCTTCTTCGGCTTTTTCTTCGGTAAATGAGTGGGGGAGTTTATCGCCGTACTCAAACGTGTCAACGCCCGCTTCGCCGCATTCGCAGGAATAGTAATAGAGGGCTTTTTGAGTGCAGGTTGCCGTTGATTTCAAGTACTTGCTCTCCGTAACTTTTCTGTCGTACACGTGCGAGGTGTGAGAGGGAAGGTCGGTAGTCGGGGGAGGTGCGTCGTTTCCCTTCTTATTACAACCTGCCGCCGGGAGTGCCGCAACCGTTGCCGCGCATGCTATAAACAGCGCGGTAATTCTCTTGTTTTTCATATATGTATCTCCTTTAAATAAATTTTGCAAAAAAATAATGCCGCTCCCTAACAAGAAAGCGACATATAGAAAATGTACTTCTCGTAGGTTGCGACACCAATTTTTTTGTTACAGTTTATTCATTTTAAGAAATTGTAATCTAAAAAGAAGATACACCTCTACCGAGTATATCTTAAAACGAATTAAACTATTCAATTGATGTCGCAATTGACAGTCTAACACGTTTTAATTTAAAAGTCAACGCTTTTTTAAATTTCTCAACTTAATCTCAACAGTCTGCCGAAGCAGTTGGGGCACACGTCGCGGCAGGCGACCGCACACCGCATACATACGTGATTGCCGCACGTTTCACACTCGTAAACCGTTCCGTTGTTCCAATCGTCCGACCCTAAAAAACCGTTGCATCTTTCCATAAAATTATGGTGTGCGGATAAAGTCATTTTAATACGTATTTAACCGAAAAAATCCGTTATTTTTCGGGCTTATTTTGTTCTAAAAAATTTAAAAAAAGTTGCGTTATTTCTAATAATATGGTATAATTAAAGAAATGAAAAACAAACAGGATTGTGAGGTGAATTTATGCCCGATAAAGTACGTTCGGATTACGACGCGAACAGCTTAAAAGCATTAAAAGGATTAGAGCCCGTAAGGGAGCATCCGGGAATGTATATCGGACCGACCGATGAAAAGGGGCTGCACTGTCTTGTCAGAGAGGTTATCGACAACTCCATTGACGAGGCGCTTGCGGGTTATTGCGATAAAATTGAGGTGACTATATCCGCCGAGGGTTACTGCACCGTCAAGGACAACGGCAGAGGTATTCCCACGGGAATAAACGAGGAAGAGGGAATTTCGGGCGTAGAGCTTGCTCTCACCAATTTAAACGCTGGCGGTAAATTCGGCGGCGGCAACAAGGCGGGCGGCTATAAAATTTCGTCGGGATTGCACGGCGTAGGCGTTTCGTGCGTAAACGCGCTGTCCGATACGCTCATTGCCGAGGTCTGCCAACGCGGACACAAATTCCGTCAGGTATATCACGAGGGCGTTCCCGAAGAGCCGTTAAAGATAATCGGGGACACCGCCGAAACGGGTACGTCAATCTGTTTCCACCCCGACCCTACGATGTTCGAAACGATAGATTTTAATTACGAAACGTTGAAGACGCTTTTAAGGGAGCTGTCGTATCTCAATAAGGGCTTGACGTTAACGCTTACGGATTATCGCGGCGAAAAAGTACGCACCGATACGTTCTGCTACGAGGGCGGCGTAGTTCACTTTATACAGGACATAAACGAGGGCAAAAACGTGCTGTTCGCTCAGCCTGTGTATTTCGAGGACAGCGAGGGCGACGATAAGTTTTTGGAAATCGCCATTCAGTACAACGACGGCTATACAGAGCAGATTTTCCCCTTCTCTAACAATATCCGTCAGCCCGACGGCGGCACGCACCTCGACGGCTTTAAGGCGGCGCTCACTAAGGTAATAAACGACGCGGGACACCGCCTCAACATTTTAAAGGAAAACGACAAGTTATCGGGCGACGACGTGCGCGAGGGTATAACGGCGGTTGTGTCCGTAAAGATTGCCGACGCGCAGTACGAGAGCCAGACGAAGAGCAAGCTTTGCTCGACTTATGTGCGCGGCTTCGTGCATAAAGCCGTTGTCGATAAGTTCGGCACTTACCTTGAAGAGCACCCCGCCGAAACGCGCGAGCTTGTAATGCGCTGTATAACTGCTCAGCGTGCGCGCGACGCGGCAAGACTTGCGAGAGAAGAAACGCGCAGAAAAGGCGTTTTGGAGAGCACTAAGCTCCCCGGCAAGCTTGCGGATTGCTCCGATAAGAGGTCGGAGTTGTGCGAAATATATATCGTCGAGGGCGACTCGGCGGGCGGTACGGCTAAGCAGGGGCGCGACAGGCGTTTTCAGGCAATACTGCCTTTGCGCGGAAAGATTTTAAACGTTGAAAAAGTGCGCATAAACCGCGTTTTGGAAAACGAAGAAATCAAGGCTATGATAACGGCTTTCGGCTGCGGTATACAGGAAAACTTCGACGAGAGCAAGTTAAGGTACGACAGAATTATAATTATGACCGACGCCGATGTCGACGGCTCTCATATAAGAATACTGCTCCTAACTTTCTTCTTCCGCTATATGCGCCCGCTTGTTGAAAACGGACACGTATATGCGGCTCAGCCTCCGCTTTACAAGGTGTCGGGAAAGGGCATAGAGGACACTTATCTCTATGACGACCCCGCTCTTGCTAAATTCAGGGAAGAGCACCCCGACGGCAAGTTCGAGCTTCAACGCTATAAGGGCTTGGGTGAAATGAATAAAGAGCAGCTGTGGGAAACGACGATGGACCCTTCAAAGCGCACTTTGGTAAGAATAAACGTGCAGGACGCCGTTGAAGCCGATAAGATGTTCGCGCTTTTAATGGGTGAGCAGCCCGAGCTCAGAAGACAGTTTATCGAGGACAACGCCAAGCTTGTAGAGGATTTGGACGTTTGACGGTAAACAAACGTGACCCGCGAAGAATTTTTAAAGATTTAAAATAGATTTTCTGTAAATAAAGATTAAGGAGAACGGTAATGGCTAAAAAACAGACCAGCCCCGAATTAACCGAAGAGTTTATAAAAACTCTGGCAATGACCAAGATGCTCGAAGTCGAGGTTGACGAGGAGTTAAAAAAATCGTTTATTGCGTATGCAATGGCGGTTAACGTATCCCGTGCCATTCCCGATATAAGGGACGGTTTAAAGCCCGTGCACCGCAGAATTTTGTATTCTATGCACGACCTCGGCTTATATAACGACAAAGCTTTCCGTAAGTGCGCGCGTATAGTCGGCGATTGCTTGGGTAAATATCACCCTCACGGCGACAGCTCGGTATACGACGCGTTGGTAAGGCTTGCACAGGATTTCACTATAAATTTGCCCCTTGTAGAGGGACACGGAAATTTCGGCTCGGTCGACGGCGACCCCGCCGCGGCAATGAGGTATACCGAGGCAAGGCTCTCGAAAATATCCTCGGAAATGCTCCGCGACCTCGATAAAGAAACGGTAGACTTCTATCCCACGTTCGACGATACGGGAATGCAGCCCACGGTATTGCCGTCGCGCTTCCCGAATATGCTTGTAAACGGCTCTGACGGCATTGCGGTGGGTATGGCTACAAATATACCGCCTCACAACCTCGGCGAGGTTATAGACGGCGTTTGCGCAATGATAGACAATCCCGACATAGAGATTGACGAGCTTATGGAATATATTCCCGCTCCCGATTTCCCTACGGGCGCTTTGATTATGGGGCGCGGCGGTATAAGAAAGGCTTACAGGACGGGGCGTGGCAATATCATAATCCGTTCACGTTGCGAAATAGAGGACTATCAGAGCGGCAACCAGACAAGGCAACGCATAATTGTCACCGAAATACCCTATCAGGTCAACAAGGCAAAGCTAATCGAAACGATGGCGAACCTTGTAAAGGACAAGAGGATAGAGGGCATTTCCGATATTCGCGAGGAGTCCGACCGCGACGGTATGCGTATCGTTATCGAAATCAAGAAGGACGCAAACGCTCAGGTCGTTCTCAACCTCTTGTATAAGCATACCAATCTGCAAATCTCCGACGGACTTATAATGCTTGCCCTTGTTGACGGCACTCCCAAGATTTGCACGCTCAAAGATTTCATTTACTATTATCTCGAGCATCAGAAAGAGGTTATTCGCCGCAGAACAAAATATGACCTTGCCAAGACCGAGGAGCGCGCGCACATCTTACGCGGCTTGGTTATTGCGCAGGCGTCCATCGACGAGGTCGTTGCCGTCTGTCGTAGCGCCGTCGATAAGACCGACTGCGTAAACAAACTCACCGCTAATTTCGCGCTTGACGTAAAGCAGGCTACGGCTGTTGCGGAACTCCGTCTGTATAGATTGTCGCACCTCGAAGTCGACAAGATTACGGCTGAGTTGAACGAGCTTGAAAACGCTATTGCCGACTACAAAGACATTCTTGCGCATGAGAGCAGAGTATACGAGATTATCCGCAATGATTTGCAGGAAATCAAGCGCAAATACCCTTCGGAGCGCAAAACGGAAATTGCAGTGGATTTCGGCGATATCGAGGACGCCGACTTAATTCCCGAAGAGCAGGTTGTAATTTCGCTCACTCATTCGGGCTACGTCAAAAGACTTCCCGTCGGCGAGTACAAGGCTCAGCACCGCGGCGGTATGGGTATAACGGCGCATAGACCTAAGGACGAGGATTTTGTTGAGAATATGTTTGTCTGCTCCACGCACGACGACATATTGCTGTTTTCGAACCTCGGCAGAGTGTATTCGATCAAGGGCTATCAGATACCCGAAGCGGCTCGCGCAGCGCGCGGCAGAGCTATAGTCAATATCGTTCAGATTGCGCAGGACGAGAAGATCGAAACGATAATCCCGTTCAAGGCTGATAAGCAGTTTATCTGTTTCGCCACCAGAAAGGGTATGATTAAAAAGACGGAAATATCTCAGTTTTTGAGTATAAACCGCAACGGTAAAATTGCAATTAAACTCAACGAGGGTGACAGCCTTATATCCGTGCAGTATTGCTCGGAGGGCGACGAAGTTATGGTTGCAAGCCACGTCGGCAAGAGCATTACTTTTGCTCAGGAAGGTGTAAGACCTACAGGGCGCGATACTGCGGGCGTCAGGGCTATGAAGCTTGCGGACGACGATTGCCTTGTTGATATGATTGTCGTCGATAAGGAAAAGGATATACTTACAGTCAGCGCAAACGGCTACGGCAAGCGTACGGATTCAAGTAAATTCCGTGTTCAGGGGCGCTCGGGCAAGGGTTCGAGGGCAGGCACGTTTAACGAGCTTACAGGTCCTTTAGTTTCCATTAAACAGGTTTCCGACGAGGACGACGCAATGATAATTTCCGACGGCGGCACTATTATAAGAATGCACTGTTCCGATATATCAAGGTTTGGCAGGACTTCCAGAGGAGTAAGGTTGATGCGGTTAAAGGACGGTATTGTCGCAACCGTTGCACTTACTGAGCGTGATGATGAAGCGGAGGCGCAAGCTCCCGAAGAGAGTGCGGCTGACGTTCCCGACGAGCCTACCGACGAGAGCGGTGAAGAGTGACGTCTAAAACAATAAAGAATTTTACGGCTTTTGTTATAGACCTTAATTAAATACAATATTTTTATACCTCCCTCTTGAAAATAAAGAGGGAGGATATTTTATAAGAGCTGATTATTTTAATATTATAACTCCCCGCTTTAAATATTGCAAAGGCAGGGAGTTGTTTTTCAATTCTATTTTGTAGCTTTCTTTTTATCCTTTTTATCGTCGGTATTCTTCTTACTGCTGTCCGACGTGGTAGAGGACGGCATTATAATCTGCATTATCTTTATCAGATATTGCGATATGGGGAACGCCGCTTCTATGGCAACCACAACTATGAGTATCTTAGAATAATTCCAATCGAGCCTTGACCACCCCGTACACAATGCGTTTGCAATAGGCGTAATACACAGCGCGCCTATCGCGGCGGCTACCATAACTACGTACAGGACTAGTCTGAATCCGTTGAACGGCTGACATACTCTGAAAAGCATAACTAAGCCCGAGAACACAAGCGCCATCATACACATCGCCGTCTGGAAGCTTATCGTTTGCTCAATGCCTGCCGCGTCGACGAATTTAGAAACAAATTCCGGGCCGCCCAGCCAACAGGTCAGATACATTGCCATAACGCACATGACCATTATTAAAGCTCCCGGTAGACTTCGGCTTATGACGTGCGTTATAAACTTGCCTTCAACTCTCGAATTATTGGGTTGCAAAGAGAGGAAGAAGGAGGGTGCGCCGATTACGAACACTTCCAAAAGCAACATATTGCTCGGTACGAAGGGATAGGGCTCGCGCATTATAATGAATATCGTTGCCAAAAATGCGGTAAACAGCGTTTTCATAAGGTAGAGCGAAGCCGAGTTTTTAATGTTATTGATAACTCTCCGACCCTCTCCGACAATCTTAGGCATGTTGCCGAAGTTGTTGTCCATAAGTACGAGGTGGCTGACGTTGCGCGCCGCCTCACTGCCCGAAGCAACCGAAATCGCACAATCGGCTTCCTTTAACGCTAAGATATCGTTTACGCCGTCGCCCGTCATTGCAACGGTATTTCCCTCTGTTTTAATTGACCTTATTAAAATAGCCTTCTGTTCGGGCGTAACTCTGCCGAAAACGGTGTACTTATTCGCAACGTTTTCAACCTCTTTCTCGTTAAGACCTTCAAGCGAGATAAATTTATCCGCGTGCTCTATGCCCGCGCGCTTGGCAACCTCGGAAACGGTAATGGGGTTGTCGCCCGATATAACTTTAACCTGAACGTCGTTTTCTTTAAACCACTTTATCGTTTCGATTGCGTCCTCGCGAATATTGTCCGCAATAGATATTATAGCTATTGGCTTTAATATGGCGGGCAACTTATCGCCGATAATCGGAGTGGAGGAGTGGGCGAGCACAATTACGCGCAATCCCATCTGCGCATACTGTTTGACAATTCTTTCAACCTTGGCGGGGAGCGGCTTCAAAACAAATTCGGGCGCGCCCATAACAAACGTTCCCATATCGGCAAAGGTGACTGCGGATAGCTTGCGCTTTGACGAGAAAGGTATCTTAGCCATGGGTGACAGCGCGTCGCTGTGTCCGAAATGATTGTACAGTGCAATCGACGTCTGGTTGTTGTCGTCGAGCGCGGCAAGCATACTGCCCATTATGTCGTTTAAGGAGTACTCGCCGACAGTATTTAAAATTACCGCGTCGTTTACTTTCATACGTCCGTCGGTTATCGTGCCCGTCTTGTCAAGACAAAGTACGTTAACTCTCGCCAACATTTCAAGGGAATACATATCCCTTACGAGCGTGTTGTTTTTAGTCAGTCGGAACATACCCATTGCAAGCGCGACCGAAGTAAGCAACAACATTCCCGAAGGTATCATACCTATTACGACCGAGCACGTTTTTGCAAGCGCAAGGCTGTTTCTTTCCGATAGCAACCAAGCCGAAACTTCAACGCCTTCGACTTGCCCCGCCGCGGCGCGCGTTACAAGGAATACGCCTATGGCAATGGGGAATATGGCAATGGAAACGCCCTTGATAATGTTCTGCATGGAGTTGATTAGCTCCGAATTGGGACGCCTGTATTTCTTGGCTTTCGCCATAAGCTTTTCAAGGAAAGTTTCCTTGCCTACCTTATCGACGCGGCATTTTCCGCTACCGCTCGCAATAAAGCTACCCGCATACAGCACGTCGCCGACCTGTTTCTTAATGGAAACGGATTCGCCCGTCAACAGACTCTCGTTTACCTCAACCGAGCCCTCGGCAAGTATGCAGTCGGCGGGAACTTGATTGCCTAGCTCCATAATTATCACGTCGTCCATAACAATTTCGGAGGTAGGTATTTCAGAAATATCGCCGTCGCGTAGGACCTTGGTTGAGGAGGTTGCCATTACGGATAGTTTATCAATTGCGATTTTTGCACGGATTTCTTGGAATATTCCGATGAGAATGTTCGCCGCAGTTATAACTATTACGAGGTAGTTGGCAAAGCCCTGCATACCTGCAATCAACAGCGCGATAAACGCTATAAGGCAAAGCAGGTTAAAGAACGTGCAGATATTTCCGATAAAGATACTTGCATACGACTTGGAATACTTTTTATTCGTGTCGTTGAAAAGGAATTGCCTGAAACGCGTTTCAACCTGTTCCGGGCTGAGACCGTTATTTAAGTCGGGCGTAAATCTTTCAACCTTGGTATTTACCGTCATCTTCGGGTGGCGCTTGAAATACTTTATTATTTTACTTTTGTCGAAGCGCTCCTCGGTTTTTCCGCCGCCGTTACTCTCTTCTTGAATAACAGAGCTGTCTTTGTCCGCGTTTTCTTCAACGTTATCGTCGTCCGGAATTTCTGCGGCGGCAGTGGCGGCAATTTCTTCTGCGATCTGAGGCTCGTCTTTACCGTTAGCTACTGTCGCGTCCGGCTTGCTCTCTGCCGATTTCTTTTTAGCGGCGCGCGCCCTCACGGGCTTTTTAGCTTCCTCCGACCCGTCTCCCGCAATATCCGCGATTTCCGTAGTTGCCGTGACCTCGGCAGCTTCCGCGATTTCCGTAGTTTCGGCAACCTCGGCAGTTTCTACGATTTCCGTAGCTTCGGCAACGTCTTGGCTTTCCTGCGTCAGCGCGGCGGCTTCGGCTTTTTCTTCGGCTACGGCTTGCTTCGGATTTTCGTTAGCTTCCGTGGGAGAAGTATTCTTTTTTCCTCTATAAACTATTTTGCTCATATATTTCCTTGCGCTCCAAAGTCGAAGCTAAAAAATAATATTACACAATAATTATATCATAAGTCGTACTTTTTTTCAACAGATTAAAGCTCATTTTAATTGCATTTACGTATTTTTTGCCGTATAATATTTCCATAATTAACATAAAAAATCGGAGCTGTGTAAAAATGATAGACATTAATCTTGTCAGAACCAATCCCGACTTAGTCAGGGAGAATATCAGAAAGAAATTTCAAGACGCAAAACTGCCGCTTGTCGACGAAATTCTTGCTCTCGACGAAAAGAAGCGCGCGCTTCAACGTGAAGGCGACGACAGAAGAGCCAAGAGGAACGAGTACGCAAAGAAGATAGGCTCTCTTATGCGCGAGGGTAAAAAGGACGAGGCGGAGGAGATTAAGACCCTCTCCAAGGAAAATAACGAGCGTGTAAGCTGTATAGAGGCGGAGACCGCGCAGGTTGAAGAACAGCTTAAAAAGAATATGATGTCCATTCCCAACATTATAGCAGACGACGTGCCCCTCGGTAAGGACGACAGCTGTAACGTGCAGTGGAACACCTACCTGGAAGCCAAGGAGAAGCCGTTCGACGTGCCTTATCATCTTGACATTCTCGAAAGGCTCGACGGCATAGATTTAGATAGCGCAAGACGTACTTCGGGCAACGGCTTCTATTATTTAACAGGCGATATCGCCCGTCTGCATTCGGCTGTGCTCACCTATGCGCGCGATTTTATGATTGACAAGGGCTTCACCTATTGTATACCCCCCTATATGATTAGGAGCGACGTCGTTTCGGGCGTTATGAGCTTCGAGGAAATGGACGGTATGATGTACAAAATAGAGGGTGAGGACTTATATTTAATCGGCACTTCCGAGCATTCTATGATAGGCAGATTTATGAATACCGTCATAGACGGCGACAAGTTGCCGCTCACGCTTACGTCTTATTCGCCTTGCTTCCGCAAGGAAAAGGGCGCTCACGGTATAGAGGAGAGAGGCATTTACCGTATCCATCAGTTCGAGAAGCAGGAAATGATAGTCGTATGCGAGCCTAAGGACAGCGATTATTGGTATGAAAAGCTTTGGTCGTATACGGTAGAGCTGTTTGTATCAATGCAAATCCCTGTTCGCACGCTTGTGTGCTGTTCGGGCGATCTTGCCGACCTCAAATACAAGAGTCTTGATATCGAGGCATGGAGTCCCCGTCAGAAAAAATATTTTGAAGTGGGCAGTTGCTCCAATCTGACAGACGCGCAGGCGCGACGCTTGGGCATAAGATATAAGGACAAAACGACGGGCAAAAACGCCTTTGCTCATACTCTCAATAACACGGTAGTTGCTCCGCCCAGAATGCTGATTGCGTTCCTCGAAAACCACTTGCAGGCGGACGGAAGCGTATTCATTCCCGAAGTCCTTCGCAAATATATGGGCGGGAAAGAATATATTTCACCTAAAAAATAATAATGCATAGCGCGGATTTATCCGCGCTTTATTTATATTTGTGTATTGCGCTTGCCAACCGTGCACAATTCTGTTATAATAAAAAATGTATGAATTTAGTATTTTTCGATATAGAATGCGCCAGCGTATATAAAAATACCGCGAAGATTTGCGCGTTCGGCTACGTTTTGTGCGACGGGCAATTCAATATCATAGAAAAGGAAGATATCTTAATCAATCCCAAGGGCAGATTTCATTTGACCGACGGCAGGGGCGAACACGGGTTGGTGCTTCCCTACGAGTACGACAAATTTAAAACGTATCCCGTTTTTCCGCAGGTTCACGGCAAAATTCGCAAGCTTTTAGAGGATAAAAATAACTTGGTTTTCGGGCACGCTACGATCAACGACGTCAATTATCTCGATTTGGAAACGCGTCGCTTCAATCTGCCGTCGTTCAATTTTTCGTTTTCCGACAGCCAACTTATGTATATGACGTCAATTTCAGACTTTACGCGGCAGTTCGGGTTAGAATACATAACAAAGGATTTAGACGTGGATTTTACGCCGCACCGCGCCGCCGACGACGCGTACGCCACAATGCGCGTTACTCAGACTCTGTGCGCAAAGTATAACTGTTCGTGCGCGGAGATTGAAAAGATTTTGGGCATAAGGCGCGGATACATTAAAAATCACAGGATAGTCAAACCTGATTCTTCGGGCTATGCGGAATATCGTACGAATTGTAAACGTGAAAAAGAGGAGCGTGCCAAACGTCGGAATGAATTTTATTGCACGGTAAACGGCAGACACAGGGCAAAATCGACGAAATTTAAGGACAAAGTGTTTTGCTTTGCTCGCCCGTTAGAGGATTGCGTCGACGTTTCCATTCCGCTCCTTGAAAAAATTTTTGTGTTGGGCGGAAAATACTCGCAGAAGCTTGCCGAATGTAACGTTTATGTATGCGAGGAAAACGACGTTTCGGTTCGCACTCAATCGGCAAAATTATGCGGTCAACTGCAAATAGTTACTCCGAAAGAATTGGGAGAATTGATAAATGATTGAATTGCCGCAGAAATTTAAGGAGAGGATGTCCTCGATATTGGGCGAAAAATACGGCGATTTTATCTCGTCGTACGACCGACAGCCGTATAAGGCGATAAGGATAAACACTCTGAAAATAACTCCCGAAGCCTTTAAGGAAATTTCACCTTTTGAATTGCGCCCCGTTCCGTGGGAAAAGAACGGATTTTACGTCAACGAAGAAAAGGCGGGTAAGAGCATACTGCACGCGGCGGGGCTGTATTATGTGCAAGAGCCGTCGGCAATGTGCGCCGCACCGTTACTGTCGGTTAAAGAGGGCGAACGCGTTCTCGATTTGTGCTCCGCTCCCGGCGGCAAGGGCACGCAGCTCGCGCAGGAAATGCACGGCGAGGGTATAATCGTACTCAACGACGTAAACTTATCCCGCGCAAAAATTCTTTCGCAAAACGTGGAGCGGCTCGGAATTAGAAACGCCGTCGTTATCAGCGAAAGCCCTGACCGAATATGCGATTATTTTGACGGGTATTTCGATAAAGTGCTTGTCGACGCGCCGTGTTCGGGCGAGGGTATGTTTTTGAAGGAAGCGAGCGCCGTAACCGAATGGAGCGAAGAAAATGTTAAGGCTTGCGCAAAGAGGCAGTCGCTCATACTCGACAGCGCGCAAAAGGCTTTAAAACCCGACGGGTTGCTTGTATATTCAACCTGTACTTTTGCTCCCGAGGAGGACGAAGAGCAGATAGAGGATTTTCTCAAACGCTATCATAACTTTAAGCTTATTTCTATGCAAAAGCTGTATCCCAATGAATGCGAGGGCGAGGGGCACTTTGCCGCGCTGTTGCAGAAAATCGACGGCGAGGAGAACGACGTTCCGCTCTTCAAATTGCAGTCTCCGAATAAACAGTTAAGTTATTCTTGGCGGAATTTTCAATTACATACGCTGTGCAGCGAGGGGCGTTATGATAATCTTCACTTGGCGGGCAACGTGCTCTATTCATTACCCGATAGTTGTCCCGAATTGCCGTTTAAAACGCTTCGCGCGGGACTTCGTTTGGGAGAATTTAAAAACGGCAGGTTCGAGCCGTGTCATTCGCTTGCTATGTCGTTGAATAAAAAAGTAATAAGTTTTTCGCTGTCAGAGGAAGGGGCGGTGGATTATTTAAAGGGCTATCAGATTATGTATAAGGATTCAGACGGGCTTATGATGTACGGTTGGATACCCGTAACGTATTCAGGATATACCTTGGGCTGGGGTAAATTAGTTGACGGCGCGCTTAAAAATCATTTACCTAAAGCTCTTAGAATTTAATAAAAATCCCTCGGCTGCGGGGGATTTTTTACTTCCTTATTTTTGGTGTTCACTTAAAACCAAGGTGGAAGACAAGGAGGGGTGAGCAGCGTATCTCGGTGGGAAGTCAAGGGAGTACTGCCGACGCCTCGCCTTTTATTTCTACGTTACATAAACAAAATCCCCCGCGCTGCGGGGGATTTTGTTTTTAAATTTTAGTTGTTTCCGTCGTCGGGTTTATTTTCACCATTTTCGTCGGAGTTTTCCTTAGGTTCTTCGTTTGCACCCTCGGAGCTTTCCTTAGGTTCTTCATTTGCGCTCTCGGAATTTTCCTTCGGCTCTTCGTTAACGTTTTCCGTACTCTCTTCGGGCTTATCGCTCAAAAGGCTTTCGTCAACCTCGGCTTCTGCAATTTCGGGAGCTTCGCCGTTAGCCTTTACGTATTTCTTTACGTAACGCTTATTTTTGTTGAAGTTGTACGAGTTCTTGCCGGCAGTGTTCTTGTGCCCGAATTTCTTTATCATAAATCTGATAAATATTGCGGCAATTGCAACGAGAATAGCGGCAACAAGCACAATCGAAGCGGCAAGCAACCATACGTTGGTGTTGTTATCGGTCGTCGTGTTGCTATTGCCGTCGTTTGTGGGAGGCGTGGGAACGCCAATAATGTCGATATCCTTATCTATGACTGAGTAGTCAATAAACGCAGACATAGTCAAATTGCCGTCATGCCATTCGCCGCCAACGTTTTTAAGCACGTCGTCTATTTTGAGGAAAGCGAGGCTTTCGGCGCTATCGCTGTAAGAGAACGAATATCCGCTCTGATTCTTTTCAGCCGTTTCGCCGTTAAAGGGTATAAATGCGGCTGAATCGTACAGCGAGAAGGTGTAGTAGGTTGCAATGTAGTTATAAAGAGTGCTCTTTATCTCCGCAAGCTTTTCAAGGTCGGCAATATTACCGTCGTTATCTTCCAGCGATTCAATTCTCTCGCGGTAGTCCGCAAGAATTTCGTTTACGTATGCGTCGCGCATTCCGTCAAACGTCGATTGGTCAAGCGATATACTGCTGTGATCGAAAACTACGTAGCTGTCGTTAGTTCCCGCCGCATAGCTCGATTGCTCGTCGCGGGCGCCGCTCCAAAGTTCGAGGCGATAGCTCTTAGCTTCGCTTCCCGCATGGATATAGAACGTAACCGTTATCCACTTGTCGGCGTATTCGGGATTTTTTGTCGTGTCAATGGTAAACTGATAGGGGATTTGTTCGCTTTCGGTATAGTCGTAGCGCAACTCCGCCAAATCCGAACTGATGCCGTAAACAATCTTGTTCTTATTCGCCGCCTGCTTTTCCATATAATAATAGGAAGCGTTGTCGCCTATGCCCGTATTGTACTCGTAAACCTTGCTGTTGCCGTTTCCGCTTGCAACGAGGTGGTGGGGGGCATAAGCCGTCTTAGCCGCGTCAGCGTAGTAAATCTCGCCCTGAACAAGCTCTTCAAAAGGCACTAATTCGCCGTTTTCGTTATAGAAAGAGCTGTGTTCGTATCTCATGTCGTAATATCTAGTAAGGTTGTAGAAGTTGGCGTAGAGCTTGTTGTCGTCGCTGTTTGCTCTGTTGTACAAGCCGTCATTTCTCAAGGAGTAGGCAATATTGTCTTTCCTGTCTTGCGCCGTTTCTTTATCCTTGGGTTTGCCCTTTAAGATATTGCCGTCGTCGTCATACCAGAAATTATACTTGGGCAGAGTGTAGGAAGCAACGCTATTGTTTTTGGACGATCCGTCAATCAGATATACGTTTGCTATTGCGCCGCGGCTTGCCTTGACTCTTACGCTGAGCGCCGTGTAGCCGCTCGAACTTACCGATGTGGCAGTGTTTGCAACGTAGCCGTAATTGTAAATTCTGCTGCCTAGTACGTCGCTGAAATTCCTTGACTTATTGACAATGAGGAGCGGCTGAACTGCGTATGATCCGAATACCTTGTTCCAGACGTTTTCGCTTGTCTCGTTGGGCATACGCTCGATATCTCTCAATGCGCTGAACCATTCCGAATCGGGTGTGTCGTAATTTGCAACGTTCTCCTTATTGAGCAAGCCTGCAAGTTTATTTGCGTTTGTCTTGTCGTATTCGGTTGCGGGCTGGTACGTAGGCTCTACGTTTATGCTCTTGCCGTTTACGCCCGTATATGAGGAGGGAGTTGCAAGGTCGGTCTTAATTACGTTTTTGTCACCCTGCTCCGAGTCGAAGTTGCTATTGGTTGTCTGTACGGTTTCGGTATAGCTGAGCGTTGTCGAATGCGCCGCTCCGGAAGAATATCCGTATACGTCCTTGTCAAGCGACATAACCGACATATTGGCAATTGTCAGCCAACCCGCCTTGTAAGAAGCGGAAGTCGTGCCCTTGATAGCGGTGTTACCGAAATTGACAACAATCTTGAAATTCTTAGGGGTGGTATCTCTCGAAGTGTTTTCAACTCTTACAAAGCACTTGACCCAACCGTTGTATACGTTTTCGTTGTCGCCTATATTTGTAAGCGTTTCCGTGGTGGAGTCAACCGTAAACGAAGAGGAGGAAACGCTATTGTCGTCAGCGTCAACCGCCTTGATTGTCGCCGCCGTACTGCCGCTCATATCCGCAGTCTTAATCCAGAATGTGATGAGCAGTCGCTCGCCGTCGCCGATATTGAACGAAGCGTCCGTAATCTGCGCTTCGTATGCCGCGCCCATAGCGCTCAGCATATACATAGCGTTCGTCGAGCCGTCGACGCCGGGTAGCTTCGCCGCCGTCTTTAATGCGTCCGTAAGAAGTGCGTTGTAATCAGAAGTTAAATTGAGATTCCAGTCTTCCGCATTCGTTACGTTTGTAGTGCCGATAAGGTCGTTGGAAACGTTGATGCCGCCTGCGGGGAGCTTAGTGGGCAGGAACGCGTCGGAAGCGCCGTTTGCGAGCGAACCTACTGCGTTTGTATTGTAGTTGCCCTTCGAGCTGACGAATTTGCCCGTGCTCGTTTCGTCTACCGTCAAGCCCGCCTTAACATTGTTCGCGTCGAGAGCAAGGGGTTGAGTATCGGTCGAGCTTGCAAAGTCTATAAAGAAATGTCTGTCGGCAAAATTGTTTTCCTTGGTTACGGTTGTGTAGCCGCCGTTGTCGCCGTTAGTCTGATACGTTTCCTTGTCTACGCGGAACTCGGTTTTCGCGTTAGGCTCGAGGGGATAGGAGGTATTGTCTTTGTCAATCTTCTCATTGAAAGCCGCGCTCTTCTCGGTCATTTCGGCGTTATTGAGATATTTGGTGAAAGTGATATCGTCAAAGAACGCATAGCCCTCAACCGTATAGATATCGTCCTCGCCGAGACCCAACGAAAGGTTTACCGTAGTTTCGGCAAAGTTGCTTGCTTCAACGTATACGGTGTACTGTACCCAGCCGTTATTTTCCCAATTCTCATAGTCAATCGTCTTATCTTCACTGTCGCCCTCTGTTTCCTTTAAAGGCGCGGGATTAAGCTTTTGAGTATTGATATTTTTAATGACGAACTCGTCAAGGGAGTTGCCCCCGACCTGAGTGTTTACCTTGATATACGCGCCGCGCTCAAACTCAACCTCTGTTCTTGAAGCCTTAGCTCCGTCGAAATACAGTTCGTCCGTCTTGACCCATACCGAAATTTCACAGGCGGTGTTGGCTTCGAGGGTAATGGTGGTAGAGCTGTTGTAGTAGCTCTCCGTGCCCGTATAGTAACTGCTGCGGTAGTTGTGAAGCATTAATACCGAAGTTTCGAGCGGCGTTTTAAAATCCTCGTCAAGGTAGAGCTTGCCGTCCTCGTCGGCATAGGTCGTAACCTCGTTGCCGTCGCCGTCTATCACCTTTCCGTCGTCATTGTAGCGGTAGCTGTGGGTAAAGGGATTGCCGATGTACTCTTTATCCTTTTCCTCGGCGTTGCTCTGGGTGGCGGTATGAGGATTTTTGTAGGGAAGGTCGTCGGTTAACGCTCCGTTGTAATCCTTCTTATTCTTGTCGTCCGATTTGAGGTCGTCGTTGTCCTCGAGCGTCTTGGGCAAGGTCTTGTCCGTAATGTAATCCCAGCGCTTCTTGCTCGTATCAATAATGCCCGACATAGAAGCTGAGGAATTGCCGCGCGTGCCGCCCGTCCAACTGTCGGGGGAACTGATAGGGTAAAGCCCCTTGTTGTCCGAATAAAATTCAAAGTTTCCGTTTTTAATCAACTGATTGTCAATCTTTGTAGTCGTCTTGTCGTCATCGTCATCGGGAGGCGTAGTCTTTGTGCACGCCGCGGTCATACCGATAGTAAGCGACGTCGCAATGGCGGCAAAGCCAATAACGGCAGTCTTTAATGCGGTCCTTTTTTTCCTGTTCATATAACACCTTTATAATAGAGTTTGTCCACCGTACGGTCGCGTGCTGTCCGCCTGCAACAATACGGAATTTCATACCCTATTATTTTAATATAAAAGTATGATTTTGGCAACTGATTATCGTTGCTGTACGAACAAAAAAATTCATTATTATAAAAATTTTGCAAAAACTTTATTTATATAGGCGTTTTTATGCGCATAAAGGTGAGGTTATGGAAAGAAATAAGAAAAAAGCCGTAGGCGGCGGATTGCTGCTCGGCGCGGTAAACGGACTGTTCGGCGGCGGTGGCGGTATGATTGGCGTTCCCGTTTTATCCGATGTGCTCGGCTATGAGCGTAAGCAGGCGCACGCAACGGCGATACTCATTATCACCCCCGTCTGCGCGGTCAGCGCGATCAGTTATTTTGTGAACGGCTTCATTGATTGGTCGGTCATAATTCCCGCAACGATAGGCAACGTCGCCGGCGGTTTGCTCGGGGCGAAGCTCCTCGGTAAATTACCTAAGCTATGGGTGGACATAGTGTTTATCACGCTGATGCTTGTGGCGGGCATAAGAATGGTGATAGGCTGATGTCGTTCATAATTTATCTTCTCGCGGGCGTAGCGGCGGGAGTACTCGGCGGTATGGGTATGGGCGGCGGCACTATACTCATTCCCGTACTGACGATTTTGCTCGGAGTAAATCAACATATCGCGCAGGCGGCAAACATAATAGCCTTTCTGCCTATGGCGGCGTTAGTGCTACCCGCGCACGCTGAAAACGGGCTGTTGCGCACCGACGACGCGTGGTGGATAATTATTCCCGCGCTTATAACCACCGTGCTGGCGGGCTTTGTTATGGCGGCTTTGCCGACGGACGTATTGGGCAAGCTTTTCGGTTTCTTCCTTATCGCAATCGCGGTTAAACAGCTGTTTCCGCTAATACAGCAAATCCGCGGCTGAAACGGCGTATTAACCGTAAACATATAAATTAATAAACATATAAATTAATTTGTCGACGCGCGGGAAAACAGTTTTTTAATGGGGCGAGCCGTTACCATTTCCATACCGTAGAATGCTACAAGCGCAAAGACGCCGACTATTCCGCCGCAGACGACAATCTTCCATAGGCGCGGCAAAATACCGTCAAACAGATTGCTCAAAAGAGTGCCGAACAGACAGCAGACTCCGCAAATAATTATACTGCGTAACAGATAGCCTAAGTAATTGATATCGGGGCAGTTCTTTTTCAAAAGCCGCAGGTTGAGCACGGCTGTAATGAGAAAGCTGAGCGATAAACCAACCATATATGCGTTTATGCCGAGCAGATGCGTAAAGCCGAAAATCATTCCTATCATAGCAATTGCGCCTATAAAGAAATATATTAGAGTGCGCACCTCGAAATTAAGAGAGTTGAGCACCGTCGTGGTAATCATAGATATGCACATCGGTAGCATCATAAAAGAAAATCTGCTCATAACCGTACCGCTCAGCTCGCTGTTGTAGAAAAGTACGCCGAGGTCTTTGCCTAACGTAAACATAATGGGGATAAGTACGGTCGCAATGAGTACGGACGACTTTACCGTTCTCTCGATGTCGCGCCTTAGCAATTCAGTGCGCTTTGCATAGAAATTTTCACTCATTTCGGGCGCAACGACGACGGCAATCGAACCTATCACCGAGTTTGGTATAAAGAGCATAGGAACGCTCATTCCGAGCACCGTACCGTAAAGCGTAAGCGCTTCACTGCTCGTGTATCCGCAGGCTTTCGAAAGCAGAGCGGGGAGGAACATTGCCACGCACGAGTTTAACAGCGAGGTGGACGTGCGCATTGCCGTAATGGGCAACGAGGCTTTCATAAGCGGCTTCAACTGCGATTTGGGGTTGACGAATTTGCCGCCCTTTATCAGATACCAGCCGACCGACGCGCAGAAAGAGAATATATATGAAATAAGAACGGCTATTATCGCCGCGCGCGCTCCGCCCTTAGCCGTACCGGCAAAGCTGATAAGTACGCAGCCGCAGGCGACCATTACGGCGTTTTCTGCAAGCTCGATAATGCTGTATGGCAAAAACTGCTTATTGCCCCAGAAAGAGCCTCGCATTATAGCGTAGACTGACGTAATTATCAGTCCGGGAAGTAAAAAGAGAAAAATAGTCGCGCATTCCCTGTCGGGGAAAAGGAACAAATACAGATCTCTTGCCAGAAATAAGACCAAAGCGGCGGGCACGGTAAACATAAGAGTGCATAAAACGCCCGCCGTAACTACCGCGTGCTTGCCCTGTGAGTTGCCCGTAGCGGTATTTTTGGCTATAAGGCGGGACACGGTTACGGGAATACCGCTTGAAGCGGCGGTTAAAAATACGGAAAACACGGACAGACATATCTGATAGATGCCAAGCCCCTCCGCGCCGATTGAGCGGGACAGAATAATTCTGTAAATAAAGCTAAGTAACTTTTCAACGGTGGAAAAAACCGTTACTTGCGCCGCCGATTTATAGATATTTGTCTTCTTGGTCTTTTTCATCAACAATATTTTACAAACCGTCGCCCCTTAATATTCACATTTTACGACATATTCCGCATATATTTGCAGTATGTATTCGTTGGTGACGGAGAGGGGCAGATATCTGCGCATAAGGAACGGTGTGAAAAAAGATGACGTTGTCGCCGCCTTTTCGATACCTGCGGGAGAACTCTTCTTCGGTCAGATAATCGAGCTTAAAAGCGCGAAAAGGTTTTGCTATGCCCGCGTAGGCGATACTTACAGTAGTATAGCTTGTAGGGAGCGCGTCGACGAGGGCGACTTGCGCGAGCTTAATGCAAACGCTGTTATCTACCCGAGTTTGAGGGTGTGGTTGCCGTAGCAAAAACGGCGGCAAAAACATATATTACAGTAACCGATAATAAAGCTTAAACGATACGGCTCACAAATAATAAGGAGGTTAAAATGTCGTTCTTTTCAAATTTTCAGTCGGATAAATGTCCAGGCACTATAAACGGCAATCCGTTAAACGGCATGAGTGAAAAGGTCTGCATACAGGTGCAGAAAATTTTCGACGCATGCATTAAACAGTTGCAGATAGAAAATTATACTTTGACGGTTTCGGACTTCACGCCCGCCAATCCTACATATCCGCTCACATTCATAAGCGCGAGGTCTACAAGCGAGGGCGCGACGCTTTCAAACGTCGGCGTCGACAGGCTTGTAGATAAACAGGGCTGTGCGAGAGTACAGGCAACCGTAAATATTCCCGTCGAGGTCGTCTATACGGACGCCAACGGAGCGGAGGGGGTTGCAACGGGAACTATCGCTGTTTCCGAAGACGTTCTTCTGTACGTCCCCGCGCCGTCGATAATGCCCTTTAAAGTAGTTGCGGAAGCTTCCGCGGTTTCGGCGGAAGGCTCGTTCAACGGTGAGGGGTCGACCTTCTCAATCAACGCTTGCGTTACCGTAATTTTAAAGATTGCAATCGACGTCGAACTGCTTATACCCAGCTACGGCTATTGTGCAATTCCTCCCGCACAGGATTATTCCAAGGAGGTTTGCGCGGGATTTTTCGAATTGCCTCTCTATCCGCAGGGCAAAAGTTGCAACTGTAAATAGGTAAAATCGCATAATTAAAGCGGATAAGTAGTACAATATCAGACATAATAGTGGCGGTAGAATTAACTTTTTTGCCGCCACTTTATGCGTTTTTAACAAATTGTAAGGTACTATGTCACGCATAATAGCCTCTAAATAGTTAATTGTGGCAATATTTTTATCACCTTTTAAATTGCTTTAATTCTTCGGAAAATTATGTTACAATTAATTAGTATGAAGATATTTTCAATAAGCGACTTACACCTGTCGGGAATGAGCGATAAGCCTATGGACGTTTTCGGCGCGGGGTGGGAAGGTCATTTAGATAAAATAAAGAGCGATTGGAAAGCCAAGGTTTCCGAGGATGACGTTGTGCTTCTTTGCGGCGATACGAGCTGGGGCACGGCGCTTTCGGAGGGCGTTTACGATTTGAACACTCTTAAAGAGCTTAAAGGCAGAAAGGTGTTTATTAAGGGAAATCACGACTTTTGGTGGAACGGCATAACCAAGCTGAGGGACGCCGCGCCCGACGGTACCTTTTACTTCTTACAGAACGATTGCGTTAAATTCGGTAACGTTATAATCTGCGGGTCGCGCGGGTGGACTTGCCCGGGAAGCTCCGACTATACCGAGCACGACGGAAAGTTGTATTTAAGGGAAGCCGAACGCTTTAAGCTTTGCTTTAAAAAGGTTGAAGAAGTGCGCGAGGAGGGCGATATTCTTCTCGTTATGATCCACTATCCTCCTATGAGCGTCAAGCTTTCCGATACGCTATTCACCGATTTATTCAGGTCAAATAAAGTCGATAAGGTAATTTTCGGGCACATACACGGACAGGCTTACTTTCCGTTGCGTACCGTTAAGGACGGCATAGAATACGTTTTGACTTCGTGCGATAAGGTGGGTTTTACCTTACAGCCCATTCTTTGACTGCTTAAAAAAAATTGAAAAATTCTGCCGTTTTTCTTTACTTTATTTATTTATTATGGTATACTTGCTAAAAATTGATAAGGTTTTGACAAAATGACGGAAATAAGAATTGCCGCAGAAGCAATCGAGCGTACTTGCGGCGAACCTTTATAAAGATTTAACATGGCGGAATGACTGTCGTAAAGCATTAAAATTAATGCCCGACGTTTGTATCCGCTTTTTTACTGTCAATAATAATTTTAAGGATTAGTATACATATGCTTAAATCTAAAGATTTACTCGGATTGAGGGACGCTACGGCGGAAGAGATCGGTTTAATTCTCGATACCGCCGAGGAGATGAAGAAAAAGCTCAACAGCCCGAATAAAACGTCGGAGCTGCTGAAAGGCAAAACGCTGGTTACGCTCTTCTATGAAAACAGTACGCGTACCCGCAGTTCTTTTGAACTTGCGGGCAAGTATCTCGGAATGACAGAAATCAACATTTCGGCTTCTTCAAGTTCCGTTCAGAAGGGTGAAACGCTGATAGACACGGGCAAAACGCTTCAATCGTTAAAAACAGATTTCATAGCTATCCGCCATCCGATGGGCGGCGCGCCCCATCTGCTTGCCAAAACGGTGGGCTGTTCGGTTCTTAACGGCGGCGACGGAATGAACGAGCACCCCACGCAGGCGCTGTTGGATATGTTGTCTATAAGGGAGGAGTTCGGCACTCTTAAAGGCTTAAAAGTGGCAATTTTGGGCGATATAAAGCATAGCCGCGTAGCTAAATCTAACCTTTTCGGGCTGACTAAAATGGGCGCGGAAGTCTGGGTTTACGCTCCGCAAACGCTCATTCCCCGCGGTTTCGACGAGCTGGGCGCGCATATTGCGACCTCGCGCGAGCAGTGCGTGGACGGTGCGAACGCCGTTATGGGACTGAGAATACAGCTTGAAAGACAGTCGGGCGGACTGTTCCCGTCGCTGTCTGAGTATTCGCGCTTTTACGGAGTGAACGACGCCGTTATGAAGCACGCGGCAAAGGGCGCGATAATCGTTCATCCCGGACCTGTCAACCGCGGCGTTGAACTTACGCCTCAGCTGATCGACGGTGAAAGCAGCAGAATAGAGGATCAGGTGACGAACGGGCTTGCCGTGAGAATGGCGGCGCTCAGATTATTGTCCGAATACAGGGAGGCAAACTTATGAAAACGTTGATTTGCGGCGGCGACGTTGTGTTGACCGACGGCGTTAAAAAGCTCGATATACTCATTGAAAACGGTAAAATAGTCAAACTTGACAATAAAATCAAACCCGACAAGGAATGCAAGGTTATTGACGCGAGCGGCAAGACGGTTCTTGCGGGGCTTATAGATATGCATGTGCATCTGCGTGAGCCCGGCTTCGAGGGCAAAGAGGATATAGAGAGCGGTTGCAAAGCGGCGGTTGCGGGCGGCGTTACTCAGCTCTGCTGTATGCCGAATACCGACCCGGTTTGCGATAACGCGGTTGTGGTAAAATATATTAAGACGCGCGCCGAGGAGGTAGGGCTGTGCAAGGTTCATCCCATAGGCGCAATCAGCAAGGGGGAAAAGGGCGAGGCTCTTGCGGATATCGGCAAAATGGCTCAGGCTGGCGCAGTAGCCTTGTCGGACGACGGCAGATCGGTAATGAATTCACTCATTATGCGCCTTGGAATGGAGTATGCTAGCGGCTTCGGTCTGAAATGTCTTTGTCACTGCGAGGATAAAGATTTGGTGGACGGCGGCGTAGTAAACGAGGGCTTAAATTCCACCTTGACGGGCTTAAAGGGCAGTCCGCGCGCGGCGGAAGATATAATGATATCCCGTGATATCTGCCTTGCCGAGAGCCTTGGCGTCCCCGTCCATATATGCCACGTTTCGACGTACAGCGGCGTTGACATAATCCGTTCTGCTAAAAAGCGCGGCGTAAAGGTGACGGCGGAAACCTGTCCGCACTACTTTGCGCTCACCGATGACGCTATAACGGATTTCGACACGTTCAGCAAGGTAAATCCTCCGCTCAGAGAGGAAAAGGACAGGCTTGCCGTGATTGAGGGCTTGAAGGACGGCACGCTCGACTGCATAGTGACCGACCACGCGCCTCATTCAAAGAAGGACAAGGAGGTTGAGTACAACCTTGCCGCGTTCGGCATAAGCGGAATTGAAACCAGCCTTTCGCTTTCCTATACCTATCTTGTAAAGAGCGGTATAATGTCGCTCCCCGAGCTTTCAAAGCTTATGTCGTTAAATCCCGCGCGCACGCTCGGGTTAGATGGCGGCATGATTGCCGTGGGCGCGCCCGCCGATCTCACGATAGTCGATTTAAACGAAAAATACGTTATAGACGGTTACAAGTTTATATCCAAGGGTAAAAATACGCCTTTCAACGGCTACGAAGCGTACGGCAAAGTGTGCGTGACGTTAGTTGACGGCGAAGTAAAATTTTCACTGTAAATAAAAAAGCAAAATCAAAAATTCAGAGGGAATAAAAATGGTTGACAGATTAATCGAAAGAATTATCAAAATGCAAAATCCTACCTGCGTAGGTTTAGACACCGATTTCAGCTATCTGCCCGACGAGATGCGCGACGGAATGGCTACGTTCGAGGGCGTTACCGAGCAGCTTATCGAGTTCAATATGAACATTATCGACAAGGTGTGCGACATAGTGCCCGCCGTTAAAGTGCAGGTAGCCTATTACGAACAGTACGGTTACGACGGTATGCGCGCCTTCGACTGTACGGTAAACTATGCCCGCGGCAGGGGTATGTACGTCATTGCCGACTGCAAGCGCAACGATATCGGCTCGACTGCAAAGTGCTATTCGACGGCTTACTTGGGCGAAACGGACATCAACGGCAAAAAGCTGAACGCATTCCCCGCGGATATGCTCACTGTTAACGGGTATCTGGGAACGGACGGCATAGCTCCTTTTGTTGAGGACGTCAAAAAACACGATAGAGGCATTTTCGTGTTGGTTAAGACCTCCAATCCTTCAAGCGGCGAATTGCAGAATTTAAAGTTGGAGAGCGGCGAAACTCTGTACGAGCGTATGGGTAAGCTTGTCGAGGAGTGGGGCAAGGACTGCGTGGGTAAGTACGGATATTCCGACGTCGGCGCGGTGGTCGGCGCAACTCACCCCGAAGAGGCGGCGCGTCTGCGCTCACAGCTCAAACACACCTTCTTCCTTATCCCCGGATACGGCGCGCAGGGTGCAAATGCGCAAATGCTCAAATGCTGTTTTGACAAAAACGGACTTGGCGGCATAGTAAACAACTCGCGCGGAATAATCTGCGCCTACAAGAAGCCCGCATATGCCGGTATGGGCTATGCAGAGGCGGCGAGGGCGGCGTGCATAGATATGCAGAAAGATTTATCTAAAACCATAGGAAAAATGGGCAAATGAAAGAACTTGTTTCAACGGTAAAAAGCGTTCGGTTGATTGCCGAAAACGTGTATGAGCTGACGGTTACGCTGTCGGAAAGCGCAGGGGAAATCAAGGGCGGGCAGTTCCTTAATATAAGCACGGGCGACGGGTCGCGGCTGTTAAAGCGCCCTCTCGGAATAGTAAAGGTCGACGGGCTTGACGTAACCGTTTGCTTTCAGGTAAAAGGTGAGGGGACGGTCGCGCTGTCCAGGGCTTCTACGGGCGATAAGTTAGCCGTTTTACTGCCGCTTGGCAACGGCTTTAACATTCCCGACAGCGCAAAAAACGTAGTCGTGTTGGGCGGTGGAGTGGGTATTTTCCCGCTTGTTCCCGTAGTTAACGGCAATAAAAACAAAAAATTCTATACATATTTAGGCTTCCGCAACAAAAATTGCGTTTGTTTAACCGATGAATTCGGCGGCAGTGAAAAGCTGACGATCGTGACCGACGACGGGTCGTACGGCGCGAAGAACAACGCGGTAAGCGCGTACTTAGAGGAGCTTGACGGCGTTCCCGCCGATATGATTATCGCGTGCGGACCTCCCGTAATGTTACGCGTATTAAAGCAGAAGCTTAAAGAGCGCGGCGTTAAAACTCCCTGCCTTGTATCGCTTGAAGAGAGAATGGGTTGCGGAATAGGCGCGTGCCTTGTCTGCGTATGTAGAAAGAGCGACGGCGGCAATGCCAGAGTATGTAAGGACGGACCTGTGTTCGATATCAACGAGGTGGAGTTATAATGGCTGATTTGAGCGTTGAAATTTGCGGCGTAAAATTGAAGAACCCCGTGATAGCGGCAAGCGGCACTTTCGGCTTCGGCAGGGAATTTGACGAGGTTTACGACATCAGCTGTCTCGGAGGCATATCGACTAAGGGCTTGACTAATGAGCCGCGCCTTGGGAACCCCGTTCCGAGAATAGCCGAGGGGGCGAGCGTAATTTTAAACGCCGTCGGCTTGCAAAATCCGGGCGTAGAGCACTTTATCAGGTACGACCTCGGTTTTTTAAAGGGGAAGGGAGTTGCTGTTATCGCCAACGTTGCGGGAAGCACGCTTGAAGATTACGGCAAAATCTGCGCTAAAATCGACGGGCTTGTAGATATGGTGGAGCTCAATATATCCTGCCCCAACGTCCACGCGGGCGGAATGGCTCTCGGAATAAAGCCCGAAAATATTGAAGAAGTAACCGCTCTGTCCAAAATGAATTTGAAAAAGACCCCGCTTATGGTCAAGCTTTCGCCCAACGTAGAGAGCATTTCGGCAAACGCGCGGGCGGCTGAGCGCGGCGGCGCGGACTGCGTTTCGCTTGTAAATACGTTTACGGGTATGGTAATTGATATTGAAAGGCGCAAGCCGATAATCGCCAACAACACGGGCGGTGTTTCGGGCGCGGGAATAAAACCTATAGCGCTTAAAATGGTCTATGAGGCGGCGCACGCCGTCAAAATACCCGTTGTCGGAATGGGCGGCATTATGACGGGCAGAGACGCGCTTGAATTTATGATGGCGGGCGCGAGAGCCGTGCAGGTGGGTACGGCTAACTTTGCCGACGCTTGCGCAATGCCGAGAATAATAAGGGAAATGAACGAATGGCTCGACGCACATAAAATAGCCAACGTTAACGAAATTGTCGATACTTTAAGGTTAAATTAAGGAGAAAATTTATATGGAACTTACTTACAAACAGCAATTTATTAAATTTATGGTAGAGAGCGGAGTGCTCAAATTCGGCGAATTTACGTTAAAGAGTGGCAGAAAAGCTCCCTATTTTATCAACACGGGCAACTATAAAACGGGCGCGCAGCTTGCCCGTCTCGGTAAATATTACGCCGCTTGTATAAAGGAGAACGGTTTGACGGCGGACACGCTTGTCGGACCTGCGTACAAGGGCATACCTCTTGCCGTAACGACAGCCGTTTCGCTTGCTGACGAGTACGGTATGGATCTGAACTACTGCTTTGACAGAAAAGAGGTTAAGGACCACGGCGAGGGCGGATTGTTCGTCGGTAAACAGCTTGCCGACGGCGAAAAAGTTATTATAATCGAGGACGTTATGACCTCTGGCAAGGCGCTCAGGGAGATGCTGCCCAAGTTGAAGGCGGCGGCAAACGTCGAAATCGTCGGTATGGTAATTTCGGTAGACAGAATGGAAAAAGGGCTTGAAAGTCAGCTTTCAGCCGTTCAGGAGGTCTATAAGGAGTTCGGCGTAAAGGTCTTTTCGATTGTCACTATGACCGACATTATAGAGGCGATTGAGGAGGGCGTTATCGACGGGCGTGAGTACCTCGGCAAAATGAAGGAGTATCGCGCGGCGTACGGCGTAGAGTAATCAATTTAAACATAGCGCAGTCGGCTGTTAAAAGGTTGCAAAGGTGTAGTCTTTGTCCTTGTAATAGTCGATTATGCTTTTAAGCGCCTGCACGGTTGACGTTTTGTCAGTCGTATCGTGCGCAAGCATTACAATGTGGTCGCGGTTTGCGGGCGTGTTAATTGCCGCATTTAACAGCTCGGAGGGCTTTGCGTTGACAAGCTCGGCGTCGCGCAGGGAGGCGTTCCAGTCAACGTATCTCATACCGTGCTCCGTAACTGCGTCTATAAGTCCTTTTTTTACCCAGAAACTTCCGCCGGGGAAGCGGTAAACGTTGGAGTACTGTCCCGTTATATCTTTGATAATCTCATTGCAACGGTCGATGTCTGCAATCAGCTTTTCTCTGGAAGAATAAATATCTGCGTACTCGTGGGAATAGGAGTGCACGCCTATCGTGTGCCCCTCGTTGAACTGCCTTTCCACAATATATTTTCTGCGTTCCGCCATTTTACCGACAATGAAGAATGTCGCTTTAACGTTTTCTTCTTGCAGAATGTCCAATATTTTGGGCGTTACTCTGTCGCTCGGACCGTCGTCAAAGGTCAGGTAAACGCACTTTTGCGGCTGTTGTCCGTCGGCAAGAGCAATCTGAATGCCGCCTATTTGTGCATAGACGATAAATTGCGACGCTATGAAAAGGAATAGCAGCATAAAGGCGCATATAAGCGAATTTTTTCTGTTCATACAGATAGCTTGTGCAAAAAAGCATAATTAAACCAATCGCCCCAAAATTTTTCAATTCTGCCACGGACGGTAAAAAAACATAAAAAATTAATAGTAATTTTTTTGTTCACACACGCTAAATTGCTTGATTTTATTCTCAATTTGATATAATATGTTTAAGCAATCAAGCGAAAAGCTCGAAAAAAATAATTGCTACTGTGGCTCAGCCGGTAGAGCAGCTGATTCGTAATCAGCAGGTCACCAGTTCGAATCTGGTCAGTAGCTCCAAAAACAACCCGTCAGTTTTTTGGCGGGTTATTTTTGTGTTGTGAATTTTCACGGCAACGGATAAACGCTTTTTGCAAAAAATTTTAATATGTAAAAATTTTTCGTTTACAATCACGATTTTTTCACATTATAAGATTATAATAAATAGAACGCTTATATTTGACAAAAATTATAAAATTAGGTATAATAACTTTCTGTATTCCGTTTAGAAAGGTATGAGGTGACGAATGTTAAAAACATTATTGAAAAGTGTGAGAGAGTACAAAGCCTCCTCGATTATTACCCCGCTTTTAATGGTGGGCGAGGCGGCAATGGAAATCGTAATCCCCTTTTTGATGACCTTCCTCATAGGGGAGATTCAGAACGTGGGCACTGAGAGCGGCGTCAACGTGGGCAGAGTAGTGCTGTTTGCCTGCCTGATGGTCGTTGCGGCTATGTTCTCTTTGTTTTGCGGCTTGCTCGGCGCACGGTGTTCGGCAAAGGCTTCCTGCGGATTTGCGCACAATCTTAGGGAGGATATGTACAATAATCTGCAAACCTTTTCGTTTGCAAATATAGACAATTATTCCACGTCAAGCCTTATCACGCGTATAACTACCGACGTCACCAACGTTCAGAACGCCTATCAGATGTGTATAAGAATGTTGGTGCGCGCACCCATTCTGTTTATTGCGGCAATAGTAATGACCTGCTTAATCGAGCCCTCTATGGCGCTCATATTCGTGGCGGCGGCGGTAGTGCTAGGCGTAATAATAGCCGTATGTATGTTCAAGGTAATGCCTGCTTTCCGCACGATGTTCAAGAAGTACGACAAATTGAACTCGGTTGTGCAGGAGGATCTTACGGCTATCCGCGTGGTTAAATCGTACGTCCGTGAAGATTACGAAATGGAGAAGATGAAATCCGCTACGCAGGACGTGTATTATTATTCGGTAAAGGCTGAAAAGGTATTGACCTTTATGATGCCCGCCGTACAGTTCGTAATGTACGCCACAATGATAATTCTGCTTCTTGTCGGTTCTGATATGTCAATCAACGGTTGGGGTAACGTGAATTTCTCCAACTTGCAGGCGCTCATAACCTACGCAATGCAGGTGCTTTCGGGCGTAATGATGGTTGCTATTTGCCTCAATTTCGTTTCTATGTCCAAGGGCTCTGCCGACCGTATCTGCGAAGTCCTTACAGAGCGTACGACTCTTCCCAAGCCCGAGGAACCCGTAAGCGTGGTTGCGGACGGCTCGGTTGAGTTTGACGACGTTGACTTTTTCTATTCGCAGAAAGCGGACGTTGCAGTGCTTAAAGATATAACTTTCAGCATAAAATCGGGCGAAACGGTCGGTATAATAGGCGCGACGGGTAGCGGCAAGACGTCGCTCGTGTCGCTCTTACCCAGACTTTACGACGTGGCGCAAGGGTCGGTAAAGGTCGGCGGCGTTAACGTAAGAAATTATGATATTGACGCGTTGCGCAACAGTGTTGCCATGGTATTGCAGAAAAACGTGCTCTTTTCGGGTTCGATTGCCGAAAATCTGCGTTGGGGCGACGAAAATGCAACCGACGAAGAGTTGCGCCTTGCGGCTAAACAGGCTTGCGCGGAGGAATTTATCGAGCGGTTACCCGGTAAATACAATTATGATTTGGGTCAGGGCGGCGTAAACGTTTCGGGCGGACAGAAACAAAGACTCTGCATTGCCCGCGCAATGCTCAAAAAGCCTAAAATCATTATCTTTGACGACAGCACTTCGGCGGTTGATACAAAGACCGACGCGCAGATCCGCGCCGCGTTAAGAGAGCATGCTCCCGAAACGACTAAGATTATCATTGCCCAGCGCGTTGCTTCGGTAGAGGACGCCGACAAGATAATCGTGCTTGACGACGGCAGAATAAGCGGCATAGGCACGCACGACGAGCTATTGGCAAACAACGAAATTTACAGAGAGGTTTACGAGTCGCAGATGAAGGGTAGCGACGAAACTGAAAAAAAGGTAACGGGGGGTGACAACAATGGCTAATGCTATGGGCGGACCTCGCGGTATTCAGGGCGGCAAAAAAGCCAAAGCGCCAAAAAAGACGTTGAAGAGGTTGCTTGCTTACACCTTTTCGCGTTACAAAGTTGCGACGGTTTTCGTCGTGCTCGGCGTAATCATCTCGGCTTCGGCAAACGCTATCGGCTCGGCGTTGTTAGCTCCTATCATTTCCGAGCTTACTCCTGCGGACGGCGTTTTCAGCCCCGATTGGAACAAAATCGTAATGTACGTCGTAATAATCGGTTGCGTTTATCTGGCGGGCGCGCTATGTTCGTTTATGTACAACCGTATAATGATGTATATATCTAACGGCACTTTGCGGCGTTTAAGGAACGATATGTTCGGGAAAATGCACGCGCTGCCGCTCAAATATTTCGATACGCACACCCACGGCGATCTTATGAGTATGTACACCAACGACGTGGATACGATGCGCCAGCTTCTTTCGCAGACGATACCTCAGCTCGTTTCTTCGGCGGTCACAATAATTGCCGTATTGACAATGATGATAATATACAGCTTTACGCTGACGGTAGTTATGTTCGTAATGCTCTTCGTTATGCTGATGTCAATAAAAGTTGTGGGGACGAAATCGGCGAAAAACTTCGTTCGCCAGCAACAGGCTCTCGGCGCTCTCAACGGCTACGTCGAAGAGATGACGGAGGGACAGAAGGTAATTAAGGTGTTTTGTCACGAGCAGAAAGCGCGCGAACAGTTCAAGATACTCAACGACGAGCTCAACGACGCAGGCAAAACGGCTAACACCTATGCGTTCATAATGGGACCTATGACGAATAACATAGGTTATTTTCAGTATATATTTGTAGCGATTGTCGGGCTTGCGCTGCTCTTAACGGGCAATCAGTTTTGGTTGCTTTCGGCATACGGCGCAATGAACGGCTTAACGGTTGCAACGTGCGCGGGCTTGCTTGTATCCTTCCTCGGATATTCGCGCTCCTTCAATATGCCCATAAATCAGGTGGCAATGCAGTTCAACTCTATAGTAATGGCTCTTGCGGGCGCGGAAAGAATTTTTGAAATGACCGACTCCGAGCCTGAGGATAAGGGCGGCGACATTGTTCTCACTCACGGCGAAAGTCAAGAGGGCGGTTGGGCTTGGAAGAAGCCGCTCCCCGACGGCAAATACGAATATATTCCGTTGAAGGGCGATATACGTTTCAACGACGTAGTGTTCGGCTACACGGACGAAAAGGTTATTTTAAAGCATATCAGTCTCTATGCAAAGCCCGGGCAGAAGATAGCGTTTGTCGGTGCGACGGGCGCGGGCAAGACGACGATTACAAACCTTATCAACCGCTTTTACGATATACAGTCGGGTGAAATAACGTACGACGGCATCAATATCCGCGACATTAGAAAGGCGGATTTGCGTCGCTCTCTCGGCATAGTTTTGCAGGATACGCATCTGTTCAGCGGCACGGTTATGGACAATATCCGCTACGGCAGACTTGACGCAACCGACGAGGAGTGCGTACGGGCGGCTAAGCTTGCCAACGCCGACAGCTTTATAGTGCATCTGCCCGAGGGCTACAACACGCAGATTACGGGCGACGGCGCAAATCTGTCACAGGGACAAAGACAGCTTCTTGCAATTGCGCGCGCAATGGTTTCCGAGTGCCCCGTGCTCATTCTTGACGAGGCGACTTCGTCCATAGATACGCGTACCGAAAAGCTCATAGAAAACGGACTTGATAAACTTATGGAGGGCAGAACGGTTTTTGTAATCGCTCACCGGCTTTCCACCGTAAGAAACAGTCACGCAATTATGGTTTTGGAGCAGGGCGAAATTATCGAGCGCGGCGCTCACGACCAGCTTATCGAGCAGAAGGGTAAATATTATCAGCTCTATACGGGAGCTTTCGAGCTTGACTGAAATTAAAATCATAGCGCGCGTCCGTTTACGGGCGCGCGCTTTCACGCGGGTATCATAAATTTTTCATTGCATTAATTGGATGTTTGTGTTATACTCTATTAAAAAGGCGGAATTGGCGTTCCGTTGCGGAGGATAGTAAATGAGATTGGGCAATCCTATGATAAGGCGAATGGCGTCAAGAGCGGTGGGCGGTGAAACGGAGAACGCCGCAACTTACAAAGGCGTGTACCTCAAAGCCGCGCTGTATGCAATGCTTACTATTGTAGCTGCGGTTGCAACCGAATTTTTAATGTTGCACGCCATAGCCAACGGGTATATCGATCAGGCGCTTGTCGTCGTGGGTATTGCGACGGCAGTATGCTTTATTCCGTTAATAGTTATTGCGCTGGTCATAGCGTTCGTACCCTCTACGGCAAAGGTGCTCGGTTGCATTTACGCCCTGCTTCAAGGCGGCTTGCTGGGGCTTGTAGCGCTGTTCGTAGATATGTTATATCCCGGAATTGCGTTCGCCGCATTTCTTGCAACGGCGATAGTTTTTCTTATTTCGATAGTCGTAAACAGCGTGCTTAAAGTGAGAGTCAGCAGTAAATTTGCGCGCGGGCTAATGGTCGCGCTGTTCAGTTTGATTGCGGTCGAGCTTATAATGTGGGTGCTGTCGCTGTTCGGTGTGTTCGATTATACTGCGTACGTTTGGGTACAGCTCGGCATATCTGCGCTGTGCGTTGTTTGGGCGACGTTTATGTTATTCTGGGATTTACAGAATATCGACTATATAGTGCAGGTGGGCGCGGACAAAAAATATGAGTGGAACGTGGCGTTCTCTCTCGTTACGACGCTCATATATATGTACATTGAAATTCTTGAATTGCTTTTAAGAATAGTAGCTCTGTTTTCGAGAAACAAAAACTGAATAACAAATTTAAAAGTAACGCCCAAGAGAAATTTCGCTTGGGCGTTTTTGTTTTGTATCGACAAAATCCGCAATTTTGCTTAAATGAGTTCAATGTGGAATTAGACAAGCCGTAAAATACATAATCTATAAAACTTGACAATGCGAGGTGGTAGTTATGTTTTTTGACGTGGTAGGTCTGTTGCTCTCGAAGATTTTCTTCTTTACGGGATTGGTTAAGCAAAAGGGAACTTTCCCAAAGCCGCTATCTCCCGAGGACGAAAAGAAGTATCTTACGCTTGCTCGGGCGGGCAATAAGGAAGCAAAGGATATTTTAGTCAAACACAATATGCGTCTGGTAGCTCACATAGTTAAAAAATACACGGGCTCGGCGGAGACCGACGACCTGCTTTCCGTGGGCTCGATAGGGCTCATCAAGGCTATAAATACCTATCAGGAGGGCAAGGGCACTCAGCTTGCCACATATACGGCGCGCTGTATAGAGAACGAAGTATTAATGCTCATACGGTCGGGCAAAAAGCATAAAAATACAATTTCAATCAACGACCCCGTAGGTACGGATAAGGACGGAAACGAGCTGACTGTGCTCGATTTACTTGCCGAAAAGGAAGAAAACGTCTTTTCGCAGGTAGAAAAATCTATTCAGAAAGAGAAGTTTGTCAAAATGTTAAAGGGAATACTCAATATGCGCGAGTATATGATAATCAGTTTGCGCTACGGCTTGGAGGACGGCGTGCCTATGCCGCAAAGAGAGGTTGCGAAAAAACTGAGTATTTCGCGTTCCTACGTATCGAGAATTGAAAAGCGTGCGATAGAAAAGGCGCGGCAAAATCTCAATAAGGAAGATTTTTTTACGGAGTAAGGCTCAATTATTTGCAAATGTTTTCCGTTGTTGATATAATCAATACATAATACTGCAATAAAAGGTGCAACAATGGAAATTTTTGAAGAGCTCAAAGAGCGCGGGCTTATTGCGCAGGTTACGGACGAAAAGGAGATAAGGGAGCTTATCAACGGCGGCGGCGCGCGCTTTTATATCGGATTTGATCCTACGGCGGACAGCTTGCACGTAGGTCACTTTATGGCGCTCTGTCTGATGAAGAGATTGCAACAGGCGGGCAACAGACCCGTAGTTTTAATAGGCGGCGGCACGGGTTACGTGGGCGACCCGTCGGGAAGAAGCGATCTGCGCTCCATGCTCACCCCCGAAATTATAGAGCACAACTGCGCGTGTTTCAAAAAGCAGATGGAGAGGTTTATCGAGTTCGGCGAGGATAAGGCTATTATGGTCAATAACGCCGACTGGCTGTTAAAGCTCAATTACGTGGAGGTGCTAAGAGAGGTGGGCACGTGTTTTTCCGTCAACAATATGTTGCGCGCCGAGTGCTATAAACAGCGTATGGAAAAGGGGTTGAGCTTCCTCGAATTTAACTATATGATAATGCAGTCGTACGATTTCTACCATTTACACGAGGCGTACGGTTGCAATATGCAGTTCGGCGGCGACGACCAATGGTCAAATATGTTAGGCGGTACGGAGCTCATACGTAAGAAGACCGGCAAGGACGCTTACGCAATGACGATAACCCTGCTGTTGAACAGCGAGGGAAAGAAGATGGGCAAGACGGCAAAGGGCGCGGTATGGCTCGACGAAAACAAGACCAGTCCTTACGAGTTCTATCAGTATTGGCGCAACGTCGACGACGCGGACGTTATGAAGTGTATAAAAATGCTGACCTTTATACCTATGGAGCAGATACGCGAAATGGAGAAGTGGGAGGACAGCCGAATCAACGAGAAAAAGGAAATTCTTGCGTTCGAGCTCACAAAGCTTGTGCACGGCGAGGAGAAGGCTAAGACGGCTATGGCACAGGCAAAGGCGGCGTTCGGCGGCTCAACCGACAATCTGCCCGAAAAGGACGTCAAGGTTGAAAGCGCAACTATAATCCCCGTACTTGTAGCGGCGGGCATATGCGCAAGTAACGGCGAGGCGCGCAGGCTTATTCAGCAGGGCGGCGTAAGTCTTAACGACAGCAAGGTTACGGATATAAACACCCCCGTAAAGAGCGGCGATATCGTTCATAAGGGAAAAAAGGTGCATATAAAGATTAATTTGGTTTAAGCCATGGCTGACAAATACCTGTCGCTTGGCGGCGAAACCGTTACTCAAAAGGTAATAGAAAAATCAAAATTCATAACCGTAAGCCGACGCGTGAGCGGCGAGGATGAGGCGAAAGCCTTTATCACGGAAATATCAAAGAAGCATCCGGACGCAACTCACAACTGTTATGCGTACGTTTGCGACAGCTTGGGCAATCTGTTGCGCTTCTCCGACGACGGCGAGCCGCAGGGAACGGCGGGTATGCCTATGCTCGACGTGTTGCGCGCTAATAAACTGTGCGAGGCGGCGGTAGTGGTAACGCGATACTTCGGCGGTGTAAAGCTGGGGGCGGGCGGGCTTGTCAGAGCCTATTCGGGCTGTGTAGCGGAGAATATCGCCGCCGCGCCGATAGTGCTGTACGAGAACTGTGCCGAAAGTCTGTACACCGTAGATTATTCCGAAACAGACGCGGCTATGCGTTTTTTCGGCGGAAAGGAGTGCGACTTGATTGAAACCGACTATTCGGACAGGGTAGGCTTTAAGGTTGCCGTTAAGGCGGTTGATGAGCAGGATTTTAACGGCGCGATACTTGACTTCTTAAACGGCAAGGTGCAGATAAAAAAACTACGGGAATATTATTTTCCTTTCCCCGTAAAAAAATAGTCGGCGAAAGGTGGTTTGAATTTCCCTGTCGCACGGCGATTGATAATATATTTATTTAAATATAATTTTAAGAGCAAGCGTTGAACGGCGTTTGCTTTTTTTGTTTACGTCAAGAGGTGGGGGGGGGGCGAGTGCGGGCTTCTTGCCTCCCCTTTGATTTTTAGGGGTAAGGCGTCACGAAGTGACGAATGAGGGATAAAGGGGTAGGGGGCAAGTAAATCACTTACACGCAGTTTAGAATTTTTAGTAATTTTTTTCGAAAGTAAGCGTAGAGGGGGAGGGGGGGGGGAGGCGTATATTCGGATTGGCGGCAAAGCTCAAAATATTAAAAAGCTTTAATTTTTCAGTTAAAATAATAATATAATAAAGCAAGTGTGGGTGAATTGTTCAATAAGTGATGAGTTTTAGACAACATTTTTTTCGATTTTTTGAAAATTTTTTCGAAAAAATGTTGAAAAGTTAAAAAAATATGTTATACTTAACTCAAGTAGGGTAAAAACATTGCCGAAAACCGTAAAGTTGATAAGTAAATTGTCGAGATTTACTAATTTTTTTGTGCATAGACGCTGTTACGCATCTTATGTGTTTGTGCGGTATAATGATAGATATGTATATATTGTGTAACTTATTGACAACTTGCGAGCTGGCTTTGTGTATTCATACATAAAAAACGCAAGGGATATCCCTTGCTTGCGTTGTCCCAACGCAAGCAATACGTTTTATCAGTTAAGAAAAGCTAAAAAGCTAGAATTATAAAAAAGAGTGTAAATGTTGTGATATAAGGTGTTAAACGAAATGCCTTGTATCATTATGTTGTTACTTTTTTTTGGGGGGATAGGAAAATGAAAAAAACTTTCAAAGGCTTTGCAAAGGTAAGCAACGTTATGCGCAACAAAAAGCTTTACGCAATCGTTGCGTTGGTTGTGGTGTTTCTTTGTACGCTGATTTTCAGTTTATCGTTCGTAACGCCTAAAATTGCAAATGCAAGTATTGATACGGGCTTGAGAAGCACTTTGGTAGGTATGTGGCCCGCCGATTCGTCTCCGAATAATACGCCTAAAAATTATACTGATTTCGATAGCGCGTGGAGGACTGCAACAACCGACACGGGAAAAAGCAGCTACATAAAATTAATGGGAGATATCGAAATACCCGCAACGTCCACGACAAGAACGTTGAACGGTAACTATGTAAAGCTTGACCTGAACGGACACGTGATTACATACACGGCGTCAACAGGTTCGGTATTTGCAATTGTTGACAATAATAACAATGGCGGACTGTATATTACAGACAGCAATCCCAACGCAGTCAACACAATTGATATAAATGGTAAAGACGTCACAATTCAGGGCGGCGTGATTACAGGCGGCAAAGGTTATGAGGTAACCAATGCCGGCGAAAATAACCCCTATAATGAGCAAGTTTTCGGCGGCGCAATTTACGTCGATAATAAGTCCTGCGTTCTTGTAATGGACGGCGGTACGCTTGCGGGTAACACGGCTGAATACGGCGGCGGTCTTTTCTCTCGCGACGGCTACGTCTTTATCGAGGGAACAGCAAGAATCGAATATAACAGCGCCACTTACGGCGGCGGTCTTTCCACGGGTGCTTCAGGCGTCGTCGGTTTTGCCGGCAGCCCCGTAGTAGCCAATAATACAAACAAAGGCGGGAAAGAACTCAACAACGTATACGTCTTTAATAATAATAAAATTGAAGTGTACGACTCTTTGACGCCTGCCGCTTCAATTGGCATTGCGTACAACAGCACAGGCTCGATACAGACTAGTCCATTCTTTTTGCAGAATTATCAAGGCGGTGACGGAGATATCAACGATTACTTCATTTCCGACGCGGGGTACGCCTTTAAATTGGAGAACGGTGAGGTTTCTATAGATACAAGCTCTACCGCCACCTATAATGTATATTTTGTCGCGGATAGAGGCGGATCGGTCGATAAATCTTATTTATCTGTTTCAGCCTCTTATCCGATTGAAAAGTCAGGCAATACAATCACAATTAACGGGAACGTTGTAACAGCAACTCCCGATACAGAAAATAGGTACAACTTCGGCAGTTGGGAAATTGTCGGAGCAACGGCGGACAATAAAACTCAGCGCGGTACAACCATAACTGCGCATTTTACTCAGGATATAACGATTACGGACATTGAAGTAACTGCGCCGACAAAGTCATATACCGCATTCGATTCGGTTGCCAAAGAAGATATAACCGTTAATAAAGTATTTTCGGACGGCAGTAAAGAGTTGACTGACAACTATACGATTTCGTATGCGTATGGACATTCATATCTTCACGCCGGCTCACAGACAGTGACCGTTACATATTCCGAAAACGGCGAGGATTATACGGCTACATTCCCGTTAACAGTTGCTAAAAAGTCGGCTGAGGTAACGTGGCAATATAATGGGGAAACTACAACTTCCGCTGAGAGAGATTTTAACGGCACAGGCGACAGGAATCTGATTACGCTTACCTATATCGCCGCGGAGAATGACAGCTCTGCGGATATAACAAATGGCGTTTGTTCATTAACTGCGCTCAATAACAGAGTTCAGATGAAGTACAGTGGAGGTAATGATTCGAGTATAAAAAACTCGGGCACATATACTTTCTGTCTCGGCTCTCATAGCGACTACGAATTTACGAACAATGAATTCACTCTGACGGTAAAGCCGATAGAAATTGATCTGTCAAAGGATTATTACTGGACGCTGAACGGTCTTACAGATAATGATAATTCGAGCGATTTGCGCAACGGTTACGTTTATAAGGACGCGGATAATAACTACTTATATTCCGAAAATGAAGCGGTAGATACGACGGGATTGACCCTTGTAGCAGCTAACGTCAAGTGGTCTATCGTAAGATACAGAAATACAGAAGTTACTATACGGCTCAACGGCGGAAATATTCCAACCATAGCAGGTACTTCCAATCCGCGTGCGGCTGTAAAGTATACTAATAATACCGCCAGCGATATGGGTGAATACACTGCAACGGCGGCAATAAGCCTTAATGATAAGGTTAACTACGTTTACAGAGCAAGTGAAACCGATTACACTGACCGTGGAATGACGATAAACGTTGCTGACGGCGGTAAATCTGCAACCGTAACCAAGAAGTGGTATATCGCGCAGATCGGTAACGGCTTGGTTGACCCCGAAGACAATACAACGGAGTACGGCGGTATCAGCGGTTGGACGTTCGGAGGGGAGTGCACGGCAAAAGCTCCCATGCTTGAAGTGGGCGGAACTGAGCTGATTACGTTTGATCTGTATTTCGGAACGGGTAACGACGCGACAGAAATCGCTAAGGAAATTGTCTACGGTGATTTTGGTCAATATATCAACAATTCTATGCCCGCCAATTCTTACTCATTGGTTGTGCATGTCGGCGCATATACTTCTGACGACGGTATAACGGCGCAAAGCTTCAGCCGCACGTTTACGTTCACTGTTAAAACGGCTGAAATGAACGTATCCGACACAATAAAGGGAGAGCTTTATTCGTATACCTATGACGGCGCAATGCATTTGCATAGCAGCGCGGCTCTTTCCGCAACGTTTGAAACGACAAGGGTAGGAATTTGGGCAGACGAGGACTACAATGATCTTTATGATACGGCGGCTGCAATAACCTATCGGTTGGAGCGTTGGGGCAATACGCACAACTTCCTCACGGAAGCTGAAATGGGTAATCTTGCGTCAGGAAGTAAACCCGATGTTGTTGAAAACGATAAGAATTTTACGCACGACGGCGTGAACGTTTACGGTTATAAAGTTTACTATCAGCTTAATGCGAAAAACTATGCAACGTACGGCTCTTCGGGTCATGACGGTTACTATTTCCTTGTTGAAATCACAAAGCAGGAAGTAGACGTGACGAACGTTAAGTTTACCGACGCCGCGTATACAAAGACTTATAACAATTTCAACTATTACGACACAATTATTAGTGACTTGACGATTGCGCTTGACGGTGACCTGAGCAGCAAAATCAGCGTGGTTTACGGCATATCAGGCAAGGACGGCAGTCCTGTAAACTCCGTTATCAATGCGGGTACGTATACCGTAAAGGCTACAATTACCCTGCAAGACGCCAAAAATTACAGCCTTAGCGACGGAGGTACGGGCGCTGTTCAAGTTGTAAGAGAAAAGACAATTACTATTGACAAAGCAAAATATAATTTGAGCGGTATATCGTTTAAAGATTACACAATCAAGTATGACGGACAAACGCACAGCATTACCGTAACGGGCGAGCTCCCTACGGGTCTTGACGGTATAAAAGCCGAAGTTGTTTATTCATCGAAATCTACATATGACAGCAAAGATCAGTTCGGCTATAACCAACAGCAAAACGTCGGCGTCTACACTGTGTATGCGTATATACGCTCAAACAGTGGGAATTACTATGACCCTTATTCGCTTGAAGGCGAAGGAAAATACAGCGCAACGTTTACAATTGAACCCGATTTCTCGGGATTGGATTTTGAGAAGAGCGAGTACGAGTTTGATTATGACGGCAAATCCCATACGGTAGAAATCAGCGGTACTGTGCCTTCTTATGCAAACGTAACTTATACCTATATAAAGGACGATGCGGCGCTTGACGCAGGTAAAGTTCCCACTGACGCGGGTACATACACTGTAACTGCTACGCTTACTTGCAACGGCAATTATAATGAGCATCATCCCGCTGAACCGAGGAGCGCGACAATCGTAATCAATAAGGTGGATTGGGATCTCGGCGCATACGGTTTCGAACCAAAAGAATACACTTTTATATATGAACCCAATGCGGTGCACAACGTAAAGCTTGAAAACGAAAACGGAGTTACCGTTACTTATGTGTATACCAAAGACGGCAGTCCTGTAAGCTTCGTGACCGACGCCGGTACTTATACCGTAACTGCTACAATTACAAAAGCGGGCGACGTTAACCATAACGATACGTCTGAAAATGTTACGGCTACTATAACTATTTCGCATAAAAATTATAGCGTAGACGGCGTTAATTTCGACAAGACCGAGTACGAGTTTGAATTTAACAATGCCGACCATAAGAGTGATATTGCCGTTACAGACAATTACGACGAGAATATAGTAAGCGTGGAAATTGTATTCAGCGAAGATCGAATTATCAATGCCGGCAGCTACACCGCAACGCTCAGATTCAAATTGCTAGATGAGAATTACACGCTTACAGGCGCGGAGGGAAAGACGGTAAACATAACCGTAAAGCCCTGTGAAATCGATCTTGCAGACGAAGACAACTATTACTGGACGCTTGATCAATACGGAAGTAACCTCCTTACCGGTTGGGTTTACAAAGACGTAAGCGACAAGTACTATTATTTTAACGAACGGCAGACTGATTCTTCTCTGACCCTTGAAGGGAGTGGGGAGTTGATCCGTTCAATAGTTAGATACAGAAATACTTTGCTGACAATTGTTCTTAATAATGGCGTTATTCCTAATATTTTTAACACTGATGTTGACCGCGCTTCCGTGGTTTACGAGGGTTGTACGGGAACGAATGTCGGTAAGTATACGGCAAAGGCAACTATAACGCTTACCGAAGCCGCAAAAGGAAACTATAAGTACGTCAGCTCTACAACGCTTGAAGCGGGTCGCAATATGGTTATAAAAATATCGCAAGACGGCAATCAGGCGATTATAACCAAGACGTGGTACATTGTAGACATAAACAACGGCTTGCTTGACCCCGATGACAGTACAACGGAGTACGGCGGTATCAGCGGCTGGACGTTCGGAGGGGAGTGCACGGCAAAAGCGCCGTCGCTTGAACACGGCTCGGCTGACGATTTGATTACGTTTACTCTTTATTCGGGTAATATTATTCAGGCTGATAAGCAAATCGGAGGGCAGTTTAACTGTTCGGAATTTGCAAACTACATCAACAATTCTATGCCCGCAGGCGAATACGCGCTTCGGGTATCGGTTGCAAGCTATACGTCCAATGGCGGAGACGACGATGGCGTAACCTATCAGGCGTTCCAGCGCACTTTCACCTTTACGGTTGGCAATGCGCAACTCAGCTCTATTGACGATAAAATCAAAGGGCAAACATATACGCCCGTGTACGATGGGGATTTGCATCTGTATGAGCTTTCCGAAGGCACGTATCCGTTCAGCAATTCAGACGAAGTTGAAAGAACGGGCATCTGGAATCAAGAAATTTACAACAGCTATTACACGGCTGAAATTTCATTCAGATTAGCTCGTTGGGGCGAGTCCACTTATCTGACTAAGAATGATATGGATACCGCTTCTACAAGAATCGTTCCCCGCAACGCGGGTGATTACGAGGTGTACTACCGTCTTAGCGTCAAAAACTATGATATTTACGGCGCAAGTGATGAATATTACTTTAATGTAAAAATAACAAAAGCGGAGGTAGACGTAAGCGGCGCCGGGCTGTCCTGCAATTACAACGCCGTGTATGACGGCAACGATAAAAAAGCCGATATTCGTGACAAGGCTACGTTGAACGGCTACGACGCTGTTAAAGACCTTGTTAACGTAGCTTATGCTGTGACTAAGGACGGCAGTAACGTCGATGCGGTCATAAATGCAGGCGAATATAAGGTTGTCGCAACTATAACTTTAAAAGATACTGCAAATTACGAGCTTGTCGATAGTACGGGCAAGAACGGCAGAAGAGAAGCGGTAGTTACTATTGGCAAAGCAAGCTATGACGTTACAAATCTGAAATTCGAGAACGTTGAACAGACTTATACGGGTGAAGAGTTTACTATCGAGGTTTCGGGGCTTCCCGAAGGCGTAACGGTTAGTTACTGGAACGCAGATAAGACAAGTAGCGATTACAACGCTCACACAAGCGCCAATGAAGAGGGTTACGTGGTTTACGCCGTATTTACGGTTGACAGCAACCACGAAGCCATTGCGGAGAGGACCGCTAGACTTATTATTAAAAAGGCTGCGCACAATCTGTCAAACATTACTTTCGCCAAAGAGCAGTACGAATTCGACTATAACGGCAACGCGCACGAAGTGACGCTTTCGTCGAATTTGCTTTCGGGCGTCAGTGTTGTTTACGCATATTCAAAGAACGGTGTGGCTATCGAAGGTAGTCCTGTTGACGCGGGAACTTACACGTTGACGGCAACCGTGACCAAGGCTGCGGACGATAACCATAACGAAACGACGGCGACGGTTACAACTACTATTGTTATAAAAGCAGTTAAATACGCCTTTAACGGAATAACGCTGACGGGCAAGGAAGTAACTTATACAGGAAACGAATTTGCCGTTGAGTTCGGCGAGCTTCCCGAGGACGTAGAAGTTGTCGGCTATTACAAGGCGGATTCGGGCAAGCATGACGGCTATGACCCGGCGGTTGATAATTATAACAGACAAACCAACGCAGGTACGTACGAAATAGTTGCAGTGTTGCGTTATAACGCGCCCGCAGGTTCAAACTACTTAACTACAACTAAGGCATTTGAGGTTACACTTAAAATCAACAAGGCGGACTACGATTTCAGCAGAATTACTTTCAGCAATAATGAACAGACTTTCAACGCGTCGTATTATGAGCTCAACGTTGAGGGTATTCCCGATAACGGATTGTTCACGGTTAAATATTACAGAGCCGATAACTCGTCGGTTGGCGGCTATGCGGAAGATACGTTGGGTTATAACAGTCAGAAAAATGCGGGAACGTATGTAATTTATGCTCTGATAACGTTTGCGGGAAATGAAAATTATTCGGCGGCAACAATTTCAAGAACGGCTACGCTCAAAATCAACAAAGCGAACTACGATTTCAGTGATATGGGCTTTGTTCAGAGTCAATTTAACTTCGTTTACGACGGGAAGGAGCATTCAGCCAATCTTAATAATGTAAGCGGCTTGCCCGATTATGTTCAGGTTGAAATAACTTATACCAAGGACGGCTCAACCGTTGCGGAATGCGTTAACGCCGGTACGTATACTGTATCAGTCGTGTTCACCTGTGCGGAAAGCGACAACTATAAACATACTGTTTCCGATCCTAAAACGGCTACGATTGTTATAGCTAAGGCAAGCTATGACCTCAGCGGAATTAAGATGGACGACGCGTCGTTTTTGTTCAACGGCGAGGAGCGCAGTATAGCGGTTTACGGTACTATGCCCGAAGGCGCTACTATTGTTTACAGGAATGAAGACGGAAGCATTGCAAGCGGTTACAACAGGCAGACAAATGCGGGTATTTATAAGGTTTATGCGGTAATTACCTGCGCCGGTGACGAGAATCACGAAGAGACTACAAGGACTATTTATGCAACGTTGACGATTAAATCTTCTCAGATTGATATAACGATATCGGGAGATGGCAGTAAAGGTGACGAGGTTGATATTTCTTCCGAAAACGGTTTTGACCCCGACTTGAAGATCTACGTTACCATTCTTGACGAGAAAGATTATGCCAAATATTCCTCTGCGGTAAATTCCGACAATATAGAAGTTATTTATGATGTCGTACTTAAACGCGGCGACGAAATTGTTCAGCCGACGTCAGACGTAATAATAAAACTTCTCATTCCCGAAACCCTTTCGGATAACGGATTTAAGATTTATCAGATGGTCGACGGAAAGGCGCAGGAAGTGCAGTTTACGATAAAAGACGGCTATGCTATTATTGTATCGGATACGCTCAGTGAATTCATATTTGTTAAGGAAGCTTCAACTCTGGTCGTTTACATAATTGCGCTCGGTGTTGTTAGCGGATTGCTCGCTGTTGCCTTGGTTGCGCAGGTTATAAGCAGAAAAAAGAAGAATAGCAAAAGCGGAACTTCGCCCGACAACACTCCCGACAATTCGGGTGACGACGCAAAGAAAGGCGAAGGAGAAAAAAAGTCAGGCGGGGAAAAATTGGCGTCGGTTGCGCCGCTGTTTTTAGCGGCGGCGTACCCCGCGGGACAATTGTACGGCGTAATCGGCTTGTCTTGTCTTGCGCTTGTACTTCTTGTTGCCAACATTATCTATTTTGCCGTTGGGAAAAAGAAGAGTAACAAAGCTGAACAGATTTCCGAACAGCATGAACAGAAAGAACAGCAAGTTACAAACATTATTAACGTCACCAATATTTATAATTTGCAAAATGAATCGGCTAAGCAGGACGAAAAGCCTGAACAAAATGGCAGAGTTATTGATTTGGACGACGAGTCTATGCAAACGCTTGCTATTGCCGAGACGGCGGAAGAGGTGGTTGAAGAAGAGCCCGAACCTGAGCCCGAACCTGAGCCCGAGCCTGAGCCCAAGCCCGAGCCCGAGCCTGAGCCCGAGCCCGAACCCGAACCCGAACCCGAGCCCGAACCTGAGCCTGAGCCCGAGCCTGAGGATGAAGAAGAGGATGAAGAAGAGGAAGAACCTGAGGAAGAGGGTGATAACGAGGAGTCACTTCCCCTGTCGGAATCAGACGACGAGGCTTTCGGCATATTAATCGGCAAAGACGAAAGCGTAGGACTTGCGATAGTTGTACGGTATAAAAAATCGTTTACGGCAAAACTTATTCAATCTTCGGACGATGTTAAAGGCTATTACACCGAATTAAAAAATGAGGTTTTAAGTTACGAAAAGACTAGAAGCCGAGTTTCTTGGAACTATGACAGCATAAATGCGGGCAGAGCTCAGTTCGCAAAATTTGTAATACGCGGCAAGACGCTCTGTATGTATCTTGCGCTTGACCCCGACGAATATGAGGGAACAAAGTATAAAGTTGTTCGGTCCTTTGCAAAAAGATATGCCGAAGTGCCGTGCCTGTATCGTATCAAGAATACCCGCAGACTTAAATATGCGGTAGACCTTATAAAAGCCGCCGCCGAAAAAGCGGGATTAAGTGCAGGTGAAAATGCGGGCGTAGATTACTATCAACCTTACGACACAACGGAATCGCTTGTACAGCGCGAATTAATTAAAGAGCTTGTTTCTAAAGAAGATTATGAGGCGTTTATGCGTAAGTACAGCCGACGTCAAGTTGACAAGAACCGCCGTGAATTTATCTCCGCGGCTGAGGTCAATAGCATTATTGACGACGAGGTGGCTATGTCCCTGGTCGAAAATGTTGAAGACGCAACAGCTCCCAAGCTTTCCAAGAGCGGTAAAAAAGGTATAATTAACGTTGACACGCTTTCAGCAAACTTCGAGAAGAATGAAATTGTCAATATCGAAACGCTTAAAGAAAAACAGTTAATTCCCGCTTCTGTTGGTTATATTAAGGTGCTTGCCCGCGGATCGCTTTCAAAGCCTTTGATTGTAGAAGCGCAGGATTTTTCGCTTGAAGCAATAAAAATGATTGCCTTGACGGGCGGAAAAGTCAAAAAAGTTTAATTATTTAATAATTTAATAAAACGGTCGCTTGTGTTGCAAGCGGCTGTTTTGTTGTGTCGGGCAAAATAAAATATTTATACAGACTTGTGTCGTCGCATAAGGCGTTCAGCGACTATTAGGGCGCGTGACTTACCGTATGTCATTTTAATGCCCTGTTTCAAAAAACGCTAACCTAAATTCGGAAGGGAAATATATTGTATATAAACTGTCGCAACTATACGATTCGCCCGTGCAGTGCCAGATATACCCTTCGTCCCAATTCGGGTAATAATCGTTTGGAATATGCAGGCAGTAATCATTATGCGTTCTTATTCCGTCCTCAAGCTCGGTATTTCTCTCGGAGGAAAAACCTCTGTCGAACTCCTTTTTTGTATATGACTGTAAAAATTCCGTAGGCTCGGCTTTAAGCTGTATTACCGCGTAATGGGGCGCATAGCCCGTAAAAGTTTCGCCCGACACGTCGCAGACGATTTCATAGTCGGTCAATAGCTGTACTTCGACGCCGTAACCTTTTAGTCTATCAATAACAGTAGAATAGCCGCAACCGGCGAGCGTAAATATGTGCAAAATTAGTATTAAAAGCAACATAAGAAAATTTTTTTGGAATTTCATATTAAGTTCCTTTTATTCTTTATTTGAGTATTCCAAAATGTCGCCGGGCTGACAATCCAGAACCTCGCATATTTTATTCAGAGTTGATAGCTTTATCGCTTTAACTTTTCCGTTCTTCAATAACGAAATATTAGCCATAGTCAAGCCGACCCTTTCCGTCAATTGCGTAACGCTCATTTTGCGCTTTGCCAACATTACGTCAATATTTATTATTATCATATTGTACCGTCGCTTAACTCCTGTAATTCCGCGGCTTTTGCAACGTAATGTGAAAGAGCCGATAGCAAAACCGATAAAACCAAACCGCCCATAATCAGAAAAAAATATATTATTGCAAAATCATTCATTTTCAGTAGTAAGAAAACAACGTTACCGATTAAAAATACACTCGAATCTACCAATAAAATCAACGCGCAAATTTTTATCATTTTGGCTGTTTTATTTGTAAAAAGCTGTTCTGTTTTAATGCTTGCCGAAATTTTCCACGCAATTATAAGAATTGCAAAACAGGGTATTGATACAGCCCAATAAAAAGAAAGCAATTCCCAACCTTGCACCGTAGTTAATTCAGACAAATCAGTAGCGGTTAAATCTATATTAATAATTGAAAAACTGTACGGATACCATAGAGCACAAACAGTAATACCGCAAAGAGCGATAATTACTATTGCGCAACGTACCCAAAATAACAATGATTTTGTCGTCATATCAAATCCTCGCATCAATAGTTAGCCTCATTATATCAAGCCAAAACGGATACGTCAATAAATATTTATTGTAGTACGATAAATTTATATTGTTTTTACTGAACCAATAATCGTTATTGTCATATTTTAATGTTGCGCGTTTTACTCCGTCGCGTTATCAGAAGCATTATTTTCTTCTCCGAGGTGTTGTTTTTTGCTCATATTAACATACAAACATTAATTGGCGTGAAAAACAGTTGAAAGAGTAGCGGACGGGCGCAAGGGCTCAACTTTTGGGGTGAGGTCGTTATTAAAAATAATGCGGACGCCAAATGGTTAATTGAAGAATTTGCTTTTTCACAAGGAAAATATGAATTGCTTGTAAATAAAGGTCTATGTAATATTTCGATATTCGATATGTTCCAAGACTTGTATAAAAGACAGGACAATAAACGGCAAAATTTATTATTCAGATAATATAACAGATATTTTGCAAGACAACTTTGATTTTAGCTGAATAAATTGGTCAAATGGCTGTACAAATTGAATATTTTTCGTTTCTTACGACACATATTGTCGTTTGTGAAAGTAAAGTCGAACTACTTTTCAATAATTCGGCTTTTTTAATACAAAAAATAACGCAAGCTGAATTTGGTTCAACTTACGTTATGGGTGGTGCACCGACTTACCGCAAAAACGAACACGGTAATATACAAGGTAAACAGACGGGAATTATATTGCGCGGTGGAATTGCCACTGTCGGACTATAAACTGTACGGCAAGCAGTTAGCCGCGCGGTGATTGTTCACGGCTTGCAAGGGCTGTCATAGCGTTTTTATAAATACGCTTTGACAGCATTTTTGCTTGCTCTTTATCGGGCGGCAGTTTTGCGTAAATGTTTTTGCTTTTATCGTCAAAGTAGATAACGCTTATTCCGAACGGTAATTTCTTATTCATATTTGAAACTCCATAAATTCTTGATAACCCC
>CAJTTC010000007.1 GCA_910579295.1 uncultured Christensenella sp.
TCGTTCATTTTTTATTACCTCGCTTTATATTGATTTTAAAACCACCCGCCGTGCCCTGCAAAATCGTCTTGCGGGCGACCTCTGTCCGCATACGTGTTAGCGGCGGTTGCTTTTCTGTTTTTCTTTGATTTGCCTTTTAAACCGTTTTTCTTGTTATATATTTTCGCTTGCGTTTTGCGTTCGTTCAAAACGCCCATACGGAACGCCGCCTCGGTATCCGTCAGCGGTGTACCGTCGTGTTTTCTACCGTTTGCCAATTCACGCGAATAGCGTTTGCCGCGCTCGGCGGGGTTGAGTAGTACAACTTTTTTGCCGTTCTTTGTTTTAATGAGTGTTGCCATATTTGCACCTTCCTTAATTGAATTTGATTTTCGTTTGCTCTGTTGCTTGCGGGAATATTTCTTCGCTGTCGGCAGAGCTTTCACATATTTTTCCGAACGCCGATTTATAATCGAACTTCGGCTTGTTTTCCTTTTTCATATCTGCAAGCTCGTTTTTGAATACTTGCCCTAAGCCTTTCGGTTTGCCGTATCCGTCGATTCCGTCGTCATAAACGGTTATTTCTTTATCCGTTACAACTACGTAACACGATATACGGCGGTAGAGTTGGTCTAAGGTTTCAGTACGGTTATACTGTAATTCCTTATACCAAAAATTCAACGGCACGGAAGAGGTAACTATTATCATTTCGCCGTTAAACACTTTATTTGCAAAACGACTGCGGACAGAGCTTGAAGTATTGTTATCAAGTATTTTGAGTAAGTCCTCGAATTCAAAGCTACTGTCGCGCAAGTCGTCTAAGATAATTGCTTTTTGCCCCATATAGTCCTGAAACGGATCGTTTGAGGAAGAGGATATGCAAAAATCGTAATTAAGACTGTTTAACAGCTTTTTTGCGTAATATGTTTTACCCGTGCCGCCCTTGCCGGTTACAAATACTACCTGTAATTGTCTATCCGTATTCAAAGTTAAAATTTGACATCTCAACTCCCATAGCTTACGAAGTTTTGAAAACATTGCCGCCTTTTCCGCTGTCGGAAGTGAATCAATGTATTTCAACATTTGAGCATAACTGTAATGCTCGAAATCGCCCAATATCTGTTCATTGGCTAACTCGGTTTCAATATTGAAATTTGCGTGAACTTCGGACGGCGAATACTGATATTTGTTTTGTTGGCTTGCTTGTCCGTGAATTAAATACGTTACAATTCCCGACCAGCGTTTACACTTAACCCGTTCAACAAAGTTTTCGCCGCTATGCTCGTTCCCGTCTTTATCCGTGTAGGATAATTGAAACCATTCAGCCACCTGTTTTGTATCTACGCTCGCGCCGCCGAAATGTAATGCTATGTGATAGTGAGGACGTGTATCGTCCTTATCGTGTATTATGTACGCCCATTTCTTAATGGTGCTGTACTTCATAAACGTTTCCTGCAAATCAACTTTCAGCTTGTCAACGTCCGTAGATATTTCACACATTTTTAAGTTCATTTTTTTACCCCTTTGAACTTATAAAACCGTTACATTTTATCCGAACTTTTAAAATATACTTAAATCGAAATTTGAAACAATTTCATTTGCCGAATATTCATAATCGTGAGTATAAGTCAAGTACCGTTTATAGTCCGTCCAGCTCGTACCACGGGCGGTACAGATAAATCTGCGGTCTATCTTAAACAAATCTGATACAACTTTATCCTCAACCCGATTATTGCCGAAGTCTAAAACTATGTGATAATGCGGCTTTGCGTTGTTTTTATCGTGTAAAATATACGCAATTTTAATTTCGCCTGCCGCGACCTTGATTATTTCGTCTAACTCAACCGTTGTATTTTCGGCGAATATACAAATTTCCTTAAATCTTGATTTCATTTTTACACCTTTTACACCTTTTACGCGACCGCTTGGACAAGCCCCAAGCGGTACGCGTATATATAATAGTGTTTAGTGTGTTATCCACACACAATAGCCCTTTTTACACCTTTTACACCTTTTACACTCACTTTTAATTTTTACCGTAAATATCGTCAAGAGTGTAGGGGCTGTCCTGTACAAGGTCAAGATTTGCAACGAATACTCTGCCGTCGAAGTCGTTTACGCCCAAATCCATTGTGCACAGAGAACCGATATTTAAGGCTTTATACTTTGCATACTTTTCGGGAGTGCGCGTTTCATTTGCAAATGCTATCCTTACCGCTTCGCCCGACTTCGCAGAGAATATAACGCCTTGGCTGTTTCGGTTGCCCATATCGTAGACCGTTACATACACAACGTTTTCGTTCGTCTTTTTGTCTGTCGTTGCCCTTACGGACATTACCATTACTTTTTTCATTTTTAAAAACTCCTTTTCGGGAATGAATTAAAACCCGAACATAAAATTATATTTACAACGCCTTACGGCGACTGTATCAAAAGGGGGAATGACTATTTTGCAAAGCTTCGCCGCCACTCACGGCTAATATAAAAAAGCGCAAAAAGGCAAGCTTTACAGCCTGTCCTTTTCACGCTTATTTAAACAAATGGACTTTTCCATCACATTTATTTTTTGCATTTTATACCGCCAAAAATAAAAAATCGACAAAGATAACCTTTCGATTACCTTTGTCAACAATTATAAAACAGTACACAAATCAAGAAAAAAATCAAATTTGCTTTTAAATCTTGACACGGTTGGTTTTAAATGGTAAAATGTATAGGCAATAATTTTTGGAGATTTTTAAAATGAAATACGATTTTAAAGGTATTACAACGGAAGAGCTTTCCTATAAGCTCAACAGAGTGCAGATCGCTCCCAACCAGAGGCTCGACATAAAGCCCCAGTTCGCGCGTCAGGTACGCAAGCCCAACGACAACAAAAAGCTTATCTTTATTTCCCTTGCGGTTAAAATAGAGAGCACCGAGGGCGAGCCTAAGCCTTTCGATATAAACGTAAACCTTGTGGGCGTGTTCGAGTTGGAGAAAGAGGACTACACCGCGCAGGAGGAGAGGTCGTTCGTAATCGAGGCTACGCAGCTTCTCTATCCCTATCTGCGCTCTACGGTGTCCAATCTCACCGCGCAGGCATATATTACGCCGCTCAACCTTCCCATTATTTCAGGTCCTATCTTCCCCGAGGACAGGGACGTATTCGCGTTCGCTCCCGGCGACGTTAACTGAGTAAAAGAAAATCCCCCGCCACTGCTTACGCAGAGCCTCCCCCTTTGGAAGGGGGAAGCCGAGGTGTGGGCGCGTAAGCTCTCTTGTTTTTCCTCTTATGATGGGGGAAGCCGAGGCGTGGGCGCGTAAGCTCTCTTGCTTTTTCCCTGCGCAAAGGGGGAAGCGCCGATAGATTACGCCGAGGGTAAGTACGGGAGAGGCGCTCTTAATTAAATAAAGAAAATAGTGCAAAATCGAATAAGAAAATAATGTAAAATCAAAAAAAATAGCTTGACAAGTGTAATGGTAAGATAGGTTCGTAACATGATTACGACCTATTTTTTTTTACGGTTCGTAACAACAGTTACGAGCCGATTTTTTATTTTTGGAGGAAGCTATGAAAAAATACACCGTAATGATTATCGGAGATAGCGGCAAATACGAAACGGTTGCAAGCGGCGTAAACGGCAGACTTGCGGGCGCGATCGCAAAGCACTACCGCGCAAAAGGCGTATGGGCTCAAACCAAAGAGGAGGAGCAGAAATGACACACTACGACATTTTAGTTGCCGTACACTACCCCGAGGGGTTCAAGCACAGAACGAAGCGTCCCACGCTTAAGATTGGCTACATAGTAAAAGCCCTGGACGAAGCGACCGCCAAACAGGACGCGCTGAACTGCGCCAAGTTAACGCAAGCGCAGCACCCGCGCAAATACAAAGGTTGCACATTCTCGGTGCAGCCCGACGACATAAAAATTTTTGAATTTTAAGGGAGGGCAACAATGTCAAGGCGTGAATTCATAGAAAGCGTTTCGAGATTTTGCGGACGAAAGGAAGCTGTTGCGATCGCAAACGACTACACCGACAAAGAGATTGAAGAACACGGCAAAGACCTCGCGGGCGAGCTTGCCGAAGAATACAGATTTAATGCAAACGTAAACCGCTACCGGAACTGCGGTTACTAAAACCCCGCTGACGAGTCTTTGAAAATTAAGACGAAACGCGCCGAGAGGAGGCGGCGCGTCCGGGGGGAAACCCACTACCAAAAAGGAGGTGCAGAATGGGAAAGAACGGCGAGAGCTTGAGCAAGGAAAAGAGGCTGACGCTTTGTATTTCGCAAGCTATGTTCGACAAGTTGGCAGAGCAGGCAAAGTCCGAAGATACGAGCGTGAGCGCGTACGTTCGCAAGCTCATTAAAGACGATTTAACCAAGCGCGAAGCGTAGACAGCGAACAAGAAAAGGAGGTGAGAGCAATACCAAAGTTCAAAGAGCTACGCGAAGAAAGGGGCTTGCAAGCAAAGCAAGTCGCAGAACGGGCGGGCGTTGACGTAACTATGTATTCACGGTTCGAGAACTATCGAGCGTTACCGATACCCGAAGATTTCGAGAAGATACTCGGAGCGTTGAACTGCACGCCGAACGAAGTATACGACCCCGACGAAGTAAGACTTCTGCCGAACGCAAACAGAGTGGAAGCGACGGGCGGGGCGAGAGTAACAGCCGATCCAACGGAATACAAAATGACCGTACGACTCGGCAACGATAGCCGACAGGTGCTGACGCGAGAGGTTCTGCAAAAGTGCGGCTATAAGAGCATCAACGAATGGGTTGCAGCTTGCGTACTACGGCTGAAAAAGCAGTACGACGCAATAGTCAACGCAGAAAAAAAGCCCCGCGAAACCTTACGCAACAAGGAACGCGGAGCAGTCGGGGCGAGGCAATCCACAAATACCCCAACCGACGCAATTTTACCAAAATCAAAAACTTTTGTCAAATAGGAGGCAAACAAAAAAATGAAAGTTTACGCAAGCTACGAGGACGGTTACAAGGAACAGCAGGTCGCCATTAAGGAAACGGCGCAGACCCTTATTACCGAAGCTATCACGGCAAGACTCAAGGACGGAAAGATTACGGCTGACGAGTTGGCGCTTTACGGCGCAATTTTGGAAGAAGCGGAAACCGCAACCAAGTACGCCAAAGAGCAGTACGCAAAAGAGCAGGAGGGCAAGAAATAATGGCAGCGGAAACCGAAAAGAAAGCGGCTGAACCGAAAACAACCGTCCCGAAGCAGACAACACCCCAAACGGCGAGCCTTAACATTTTTCAGCGTATGCTCGCGGCGACAAGCGAAATCAACCGCGTTGCAAAGAACCTTAAAGTCGACATAAGCAAAAGTCAGTCCTACAAGGCGGTTGCAGAGTCCGACGTTCTGGAAGCAGTAAAGCCGATCGAGGAAAAGTACGGTATTTATTCGTACCCCGTTTCGCGCACCGTAATCAAGGACGAAGCCTACACCACAACGAGCGAATACGACGGACGCAAGAGCGAGAAAACAACATTCTTCATGCGACTTGCAACCGTATACCGCTTCGTCAACATAGACAAGCCCGACGAGTATATCGACATTACCACTTACGGCGACGGAGTAGACACGCAGGACAAGGCACCGGGCAAGGCTATGACCTACGCCGACAAGTATGCGCTTTTGAAAGCATACAAAATTCAAACGGGCGACGATCCCGACGCGAACGCGAGCGGGAACTTGGGCAAAAAGAAGTTCGAGAAACCCACCGCCGAGCAGTTGGCGCAGGCAGAAGAACTCGGCATCAATTTAGACGGGTTAGCCGCATACGCAAAGTGCAAGGTTGAAGAAATCAGCAAGGACGTTCTCGCCGAAGCTATCAAAATGAAGCAAACAGCTTTGAAGAAGAAAGCGGCGGCGCAGGGAGGCAACGCATGAGAGTAGTATTCAACGAAGCCGAGCATACCTACACACTCGGAGAAAAGACCCTTATCAGCGTTACACAGCTTTTGAAAAAGCACGGGTTGTCTACGAACTATGCGAACGTAGACGCGGAGGTTTTGGAGAAAGCCGCCAACAAAGGAACGGCGGTGCATAAGGAAATCGAGAACTATATCAAGAACGGCGACGTCGGGTTCACTTCCGAGCTTATCGATTATATCGACATAACCGAGCAGTTGCAGTTCACGGCAGACGACAGCGAGGTTATACTTCCGGCGGGCGAGATATCCGAGGACAAGGCGGGTGAATACTTCTTCGCGGGAACGGCAGACCTTATCGGCAAGACCCCAGACGGGTACGTTTTGGCAGATATCAAGACGACGCAAAAGGTCGATATGAGAGCGTACGCTTGGCAGCTTTCGCTGTACGAAAGGTTGGCGGGCGTAAAGTTTGCGAAAATGTATATCTTCCACTTGGGAAAGAAGTCGAAAGCGATACCGGTCGAGCGCATACCCGAAACGGAAATCGACCGACTGCTTGAATGCGAGAAGAACGGCACGATCTACCAAGAGCCGGGGCTTGTAATCGGCGCGGAGTTATTGGCACGCGCACAGCAAGCCGAAGCCGAGCTGAAAGCAGCCGAGGAAGAAAAGAAAGCCGCCGAAGAAACCGCCAAGCTGTACAGGCAGAAATTGTACGAAGCTAAGCTACGCCGTGGGGTTCATATTTAACGTGCTATATTCGCGCGAGATACGCGCGAAGAACGGAGGGGACAGCAATGGCAAATAAAGAACTGACAGAAAGGCTCGGCGCGGTAAAGCGTAAATTCAACTATCGGCAATTTTTTATGATCGCCGTGTTGCTATTCGCAACCGCAGCGGACATTTTAATTGACTATGTACACGCGGGGTTCGACCCGTCTATATTCAATAGCCCGTCCTATTGGATTATGCTCGGGCTGACCTGCTTATCGGTAGTATTGGTAACACTATCGGTGCGCGACTTCTTCCGCGAGAAAGAACTGCGGGAGAACACCGAGGTCGTGGAAGTGCAGAAGCAAATCGACAACGCCCACGCGGAATTGATGCGCCACAATTTGACAACGAAGTTCGACAATTACATTAACGAGATAAATGCCGAGCGGAAGCTCAAAGCGTACAAGGCGTATATTCAATTCAAACTAACCAAAATTAAAGGGGTGAAACGCCGGGCGAAGTGGCAAGCCCTACTCGATAAAGCGGACGCAGATATTGACTGCATACCGACCAAAGGACACGCGGTCAAGCTGTCGCCCGTTTGCCGTATTCGCTATAACCGAGTACAAGCGTCAACCATATTCAGCAGGGTGGAGCGTGCCAAGACGGACGACGAGAACATGGAAACGGACGAACCCGCCCACATAAGCGAGCTTATATTCAAAAAGCTATTTATGGTTATCGCGTTTTCAATTGCTTTGAGTACGCTATTCTTCGAGCAAAACCAATTCGCGGTTGCGGTTTTGATAAATACCTTTTCAAAGCTATTTCGCACGGCTATGAGTGTGTCGCTTGGCGCAAGCGACGGTCAGGCGTTCGTGCGCGGTACGCTTTTAACGAAAATGAAGCTACGCCTTGATTTTATACAAAAGTTCCTCGAGAAAGAAAAAGCAGAGCGGGGAACGCAGACAACGAACAATACAGCAGAAGCGGTCGAATAATCGACCGCTTTTTTATTTTGCGTATTGACAGTATCACGCCCCCGTGATATAATGACAGAAAAACGGAGGTGTTCACGAATGAGAAGCGAGGCACAAAAGGCAGCTGACCAGAAGTACAGGGAAGCGCACAAACACGAAAGCGTGAAGTGGGGGACAAGACTCAAGACCGAGGAAGCCGCCGAATACGACGAGCTTTTACAGCAACACGGAATGACCCGCGCCGATTTCATACGGTGGGCGGTCGACGAGCTGAAAAGGCGGTAACGATATGAAAGGCGTTAAATTCACGGCGCGAGAGAAAAAGCGCATACTTGATATGTGGCTCGTACAGCGTAAGCATTGGCTGTATATTTGCAAGCACGAGAAATGCACGCGGGTCAGCCTTTGGCGTTGGAAAAAGCAATACGACGGAACGCTTGAGAGTTTGGAGAACAAATCGAGCAGACCGCACACCCCGCACCCGAACAGCCAGACAGAAGAAGAAAAGCGGGAGATTTTGGAAGTCGTACAAGACAACCCGACAATGGGTTATACGGAACTATACGGCGAGCTTCGGGCAAAGTACGCATATTCCCGGCACTACAAAACAATGTACAAGTACGTCCGCAGCCTACGCTTGCGCCCCGCCGAGATATACGACCGCTACGTGGCGCAACCGTACGACACGCCCGAAATGCTCGGGCAGAAGTGGCAAATGGACGTAAAGTTTGTACCCCGAGTTTGCTACGCGGGCAAAGACCCGTTCGAGCGGGCGTTTCAGTACACAATGATTGACGAAGCCACCCGCGAGCGTTTTATTTACGCATACAAGGAACACAGCGGTTATTCGACCGCCGACTTCATACAAAGGGCGGTGCTGTACTTCGGGTACGCGCCGATCACAATTCAAACCGACAACGGAACGGAGTTCACGAACCCCAAAGGGACGGGCGACGGTAAGGTTCATATTGCCGACCGGGTAATGCAACGGCTCGGCATAAAGCACCAACTTATTAGACCGTATACACCACGGCACAACGGCAAAGTTGAACGATCGCACCGCACCGACCAAGAAAGGTTTTACAACTATTTGCAATACGTAACCTTTGAGGAATTGCAAGAGAAGATGCAAGCGTGGCTTATTCGGTACAACAAGAAGCCACACACAGCACTTCGCAACCGATACGGGAAGTATGCATGGCAAAGCCCACTCGAGAAGCGAGCCGAGCTATTGGAGATACTAAAAGAGGGGACGACAGACGCGAGGGTTCGGTTCGTAAAAAATACCGCCCGGACCGCGTAAGGAATCGACCACCGAAGCAGCACCCCCGACGGGGTGCATTTTACCACGCCCGAAAACATATAATCGGTTGACTGCCGAGCCGAAAAGTGGTAATATAAAACGGCAACACGCGAAAGGAAAGGCACAAATGGAGCAAATCGGGGCAAAAATAGCGTTTATAAAGGTTTTCAAAAAAATTTATAAAAAATTTCTAAAAATATGCTAAAAACGCTTGACTCCTTTGCAAAAATAGCTTGACAAGCCCCTTTAAAGTGTGTTAAACTCACTGTACACATCCGAAAGGGGTGTAATTTTTTTGTACGGAGACCCATTATGAAAGCGTCAACAAGGGCTAAGATTACTTTTGAGTGCACTGAATGTAAACACAGAAACTACGACAGCTATAAAAATAAGCGTAACGATCCCGACAGGCTTACCATTTCCAAATACTGCCCTTTCTGCAAAAAACATACCGAGCATAAGGAATCTAAGTAATGGCTAAGGAAAAGGGAAAAGAAAAAAAACCGTCGGTCGGTAAGAGAATCAAGGACGTGTTTTCTGAGCTCAAAAGGGTTACGTGGCCGTCCTTTACAAAGGTCGTGAAAGCTACGGGCGTCGTTTTGGTCGTTGTGCTCATTTTCCTTGTCGTTACCACGGGTATAAATCAGGGTTTGCAAAAACTCCTTGAATTGATAACCAAGGCTTAAAGGGGGCGGATAACTATGGAAGAGAAACCTTGCTGGTATATTCTGCACACCTATTCGGGCTACGAGATGATGGTAAAGGATTCGCTGTTCCGCCTTATCGAGAACAACAACCTCAAAGATCAGATTTTCGACGTTAAAATTCCGATGGAGCAGACCATAGAGGAGAAGAACGGCAAGCGCAAGATTGTCGAGCGCAAGTTGCTCCCCTGCTACGTGTTCATTAAAATGATATACTCCAACCAGCTTTGGTATTGGGTAACCAACACGAGGGGCGTAACGGGCTTCGTCGGTCCTATGGGCAGACCTATTCCTATGGGCGAGGACGAGATACGCAAAATGCGCCTCGAAGAGGTGGTAAGCGACGCCGATTACAGCGTTGGCGATACTATCTCCATTGTCTCAGGTCCTTTGGACGGCTTCGACGGTGTAATTACCGAGCTCAACGACATTTCGCAGAAAGCGAAGGTCAATATTCAGATGTTCGGTCGTTCTACGGACGTTGAGGTCGAATATATTCAGATTAAAAAAATCGAGAATTAATTCGGAATAAGGAATTGCGTTTTTCGTAACGGACAGCGCATTCCGTATTCTTAATTATATACGTGGGAGAATAGATTAAATTTTTTCTATGGTCTATTCGCTATTACCACGATAGGAGGAACATTTAATTATGGCTAAGAAAATTACTGCGGTAGTTAAGTTGCAGCTCCCGGCAGGAAAGGCTACCCCTGCGCCCCCCGTAGGTTCTACGTTGGGCCCTCACGGTATCAATATTCCCGGCTTTACAAAGGAGTTCAATGCAAAGACGAGTGCACAGGCGGGTCTTATCATTCCCTGCGTTGTCACTATCTATCAGGACAGGAGCTTCACGTTTATTCTTAAAACGCCCCCCACGCCCGTACTCATTAAAAAGGCGTTGGGCATCGAAACGGCAAGCGCTCGCCCCAATAGGGATAAGGTAGGCAAGCTCACCAAGGCTCAGCTTGAAGAGATCGCCAAGACCAAGATGCCCGACCTTAACTGCACCGATTTGGAAGCGGCTAAGAGCATGGTAAAGGGCACTGCCCGCTCTATGGGTATAACCGTAGAGGAGTAAGTGAGGGGCTTTTACAGCCTTTCAGGTGGGAGAGGGATATAAAATAATAAAGTCGACCCCTCGAATGAACCACACGGAGGAATTTATAATGAAAGTAGGAAAGAAATACGCAGAGAGCGTAAAATCATACGACCGTACCAAGGCTTACGATACGGCTGAGGCTATGAACCTTGTGCTTGCTACCGCTAAGGCTAAGTTTGACGAAACGATAGAGCTTCATATCCGTCTCGGCGTTGACCCCAGACAGGCTGACCAGCAGGTAAGAGGCGTGCTCGTACTTCCCAACGGTACAGGTAAGGACAAGAAAGTGCTTGTTATCGCAAAGGGCGAAAAGGCGGACCAGGCTGCTGCGGCAGGCGCGGATTACGTCGGCGCGGAAGAAATGGTTCAGCGTATCCAAAAGGAAAACTGGTTCGATTTCGATGTAGTAATTACTACTCCCGATATGATGGGTGTCGTCGGACGTATAGGCCGTGTGCTCGGTCCTAAGGGCTTGATGCCTAACCCCAAGAGCGGTACGGTTACTATGGACGTAACGAGGGCCGTTAAGGAAGTTAAAGCAGGTAAGGTTGAGTACCGTCTTGACAAGACCGCTATTATCCACTGCCCTATCGGCAAGAAGAGCTTCGGTACGGAAAAGCTTACCGAAAACTTCAACGCGCTGTTGGACGCGGTTGTAAAGGCTAAGCCCGCCGCGGCTAAGGGACAGTATATCAAGAGCGTTACGCTCACCTCGACAATGGGCCCTGGCGTAAAAGTTTACTACAACAAGGGTTAATTTAAAACACAACAAAATTCTCGCCGCGGCAGTTACCTGCCGCGGCGAAATAATTTAAAATAAATTTGATATTATATATAAACGAGTGAGGGATAGAAAATGCTTAAAATCGAAGGGTTAAACAAGAGTTATAAAAAGAAGCAGGTTTTAAAGGATCTTAATATAACTATTCCCGAAAAGGGCGGCGTGTGCGGGCTTATCGGGCTTAACGGCGCAGGAAAGAGCACTTTAATGAAAATAATCTGTTCGCTTGTGCGCGCGGATAGCGGCACTATAACGTTCGACGGCGTAGAGATAGGCAAGGCAGTTGCGGACGGGGCGCTTAAAATCGGCTATACTATAGAGTATCCCGCGTTCTATGCGGGACTTACGGGCAAACAAAATCTCGATTTGCTTGCAGACCTCTATCCCGATTTAGATAAGCAAGCCGTAGAAAGGAGCTTACATCTGGTGGGATTAGGCGGGCACGAAAACGAGAAAGTAAAGACTTACTCGCTAGGGATGAAGCAAAGACTGTACATAGCCTATGCCATTTTAACCGAACCGCAGCTTTTAATTTTAGACGAGCCGTTCAACGGCGTAGATCCCGTAACCGTAAAAATTTTCAAGGATTTACTCAAATCGCTTTCGGAAGCGGGAACTACTATTATGCTTTCGTCGCACAGTATACTCGATATACAGTCTGTGTGCGACAGAGTACTCATTCTGGACAGAGGTCAGATTGTTTACGACTGCAACGACGTTCAGGGCGAAAATCTGGAAGAGAAGTTTTACCAGCTTACGAGCGGTGGCGGGAGCGCGCAATGAGCAAGGTGAAGCGGCTTTTAAGGTACGAGCTAAGGCGTGCCGCCGCATACAAATTTTGGTTTATAGGCGTGTTTTGCGTGCTTGCGGTAATAATTGCGGTATTGTCGGTTGTTTACTCCAAAAATCACGCCGCCATATTAAATACGGCAGATAAGGAATGGACGTTGCATCAGTACGAACAAGAAGTAGAAGAATATAGGGAAATGCTGGATACCTATTCCAATCAACTAACAGCAGACGAAAAATTTTATATAAATCGGCAAATAGAGTACTATCAATTTTTTATTGATACCGATACCGTTGCAGGCGACTATTTCAACGCGGAAGATTATATGGAGAAGAGAAAGGGCTTCGAAACCTTTGGCGGGTGTATTTACTTAATGGAATATTCCTCATTCGCGTTTATGGCTCTTGCGGTAGCGGGCGCACTATGGGCTTTTTCTGTGGAAATCCATACGGGTGCGGTTAAAAATATTTTAGCCTCGCCGTCCGACAGAAAGACAATCTTCGCCGTTAAAACCGTCGTTTCGGCTGGCGGAGTGTTTGCTTTGCCGTTGCTTGAATTTATAGTGCTTTTAATAGTCGGCGCTTGCGCGCCGCGTGCAAGTTTTTTAATATATTCGGGCGGATATAAAGCGGTTGACGGATTGCATATTTTAGCGCAAATGGGTATACGAAATCTCATACTGATTTTGTGCTTCTACGCCGTAACGCTTATATGCTCGGTCAATCTTAAGCCCCTCGTAAGCGGACTTATTCCCGTCATAGGTTATTTCGCATTGGCGTTTCTGGCAGTAACGGTAGCTTATAAACCAAAACTTGTAATGATAGGCGTAACGGGCTTCGACCCGCTCAATTTCTTCCCGATATCGGGTTTGCAAAACTATCTGGGCGGATTTGATGTTAACTTTTTTATTATGGCAATTTTGCATATAGCGACGGCTTGTCTGCTTATTTGGCTTTCGGGCAGAATATTTAAAAGGAAAGATTTTTAATGAAATTAAAAAACAAACATTTATTTAGTTGACTTTTTTAACTAAAAAGATTAATATAAATATAGTTTTAAATCATAAAAAATAAAAAGGAGACTAAATTTATGAAAACAAAAGCAAGAATTACTAAGATGGTGTGGTTGATTATGCTTACTGTGCTTTTTGGCGCAATCTTAGTATTTGGACAAGGCAGTATGGCTTATAGTGAAAAGGAAGAAAGTGTTCTGCTGTCGGAACAAGTAGGGGAATATCAAAACAATGCATTTTTTGCTGATAGCGTTCAGTCGAGGGAGACTGCGTGTGGTGCGCCAGTATATCTCACAGATAAATATTATACATTAAAAACCATTGATCCAGTTAATAGGGCATATCCAGCTGATGAAAATGAGCCAGCAATTAATACTGAAATGTACACTTTAAACGCAACTGACTCTACAGGAACAGAGGTTAGACTTAAGCCGATTGAAGAGAATAATAGATGGAATAATTCAAATGCAGATACATATGCAAAGGTTAAGATTAAATATACTTATCCTTTGGAGAATCGTAAGCGGTTATCATATTCTAAAGATATGTTATCATTATATGATATTAGGGGTGATTTGAATGTCCCTGGAGTAAAAACTTGGGTGGAATATGGCAAAATTTTATGGCGTTCTACAACAACGGGTTTTTTTGATGGTGTGACTTGGAATTATATGGATTTGCAAGAAGCTGAGTTGTCATTTGTTGCGCCGTGCCATGTTCAGATTGCTTTGATCTATGAAATTAAGGAAAATGGATATACTATTTTTCAAGCGAATAAGTATTATCAATGCGTTGCGTGGTATAATTTAGCCGTAGTGACCCGTTAAATTAGTTGGGCTTTTAAATACGGCAGAATATTTAAAAGGAAAGATTTTTAATGAAGGTTGTAAGGGTAATAAGGAGCGAGCTTCGCAGACTGTTTTCAAACAAAACGGCGTTGTTGTGCATTGGGCTCGTATTTGCGGCTATAATTATACTTATAACGGCTTTTTTGCTGACTAACAACTCGAGTTCGGGTTATGAACTGGATTTCGAGAGGGAGATGGAAAGATATGAAATGTGGTATAAAGAATATCAGGCTTGGTATTTATATTATATCGGTGAAGGTCCAATGCCTGATATGTTCAGTTCCCTCTTATCTGGCGGCGGTTTGAAAGTTGCCAAAGAGCAAATGGAGTATTACAAATTTTTCCTCGATACGCGCACGACGGCAGGCGACTACTTCGATTTGACATATTCAAGTTATTTTCGTGCGGATTTTGGTCCGTCGCTGTCGTCGGAATATAACGGCGGTTTACATATGTTTACTCTTATGCATATGTCCTTTATACCGCTTTTGTTGCTTGCGTTTATTACGGCTATTTTAAATTGCGTAAGTCCCTATTATAACGGAGTAATGAAAAATTACTATGCTTCGCCCGTAGGCAGGCGCGCCGTTATGAGCGGCAAGCTTATCGTAACCGCGCTTTTAATTGTCGCCGTGTGGCTGGTCGTAGTTATATGGGGCTTAATTCTCGGCGCGTTTGGTAAGCCCGCGGCGGCGCTCTACTACTCGGGAAGTCACTATTATTCCGTACCGCAGTCGGCGGCGTTTATTATTTTAATGCTCGGCACGCTTGTCGGAATGCTTACAGTTGCAAGTTTAACGGTATTTATGAGCCAATGGCTTAACAATTCGCTTCTTACCGCGGCGTCAACCGCTGGCTGTATAGCTTTTTTCGTTTTGATTTACGAAATAATAGCGGCGGCGTGTAATATGACTCTTGTGCGGAAAAATATTTTGCTCTCTTATATGCCCGTGTTCGGTTTGCATTGCAACGAATTGTCGGTATACGATTTTCAAAGGTGGATAATTTACGGCATTAATGTAGCTATATCCGCCGTTTTGATAACGGTATCGATAGTAAGACAAAATGCGGAGGGCAAATATATTAAATTAAGCGCGAATAAAGACGGGGAAAACGGAAAAATTAGTTTAAAACGGCGCAAAAATGCTTGACAGTGTGCGCGTTTACGGATATAATTGCATAGTAAATTGAATTTACCGCAGACAGCAAGTGCGTTTAACGCTTAATTTCTTGCCGAGGTAGAAAGCACTTTAATCATTTCATAGATTATTTTGCCTTATACCTGCGCGGTGTAAGGCTTTTATTTTTAATACGGGAGGTAAAAGGATTTGTCAGAGGAAAAGAAAATTTCGGCTAATCAGCAAGCGAAAATTGTCGTAGCGGAAGAAATCGCCGAAAAAATCAAGGCAAGCAAGTCGGTAGTGTTCGTTGATTACAACAAGCTCACCGTTGCCGAGGTTTCGGAACTCCGCAGAAAGTGCAAGCAGGCAGGCTGTGAATACAAGGTCTATAAAAACACCTTGCTCAGAAAGGCTTTGAACGAGCTTGGCTTTACGCAGTTCGACGGCGATTTGAACGGACCTACTGCGGTTGCGTTCGCTCAGGACGAAACTGCCGCGGCTAAGATTATGGTTCAGGCGGCAAAGGACTATCAGGACAAAATCGTTTTAAAGAGCGCTTTTGTCGACAATGCTTACGTGGACAAGGAAGGCGTTAAGGCTCTCGCTTCGATGCCCTCAAAGGAAGAGCTCATTGCAAAGATGCTCGGCTCTATGCAAGCGCCCATTGCAAATTTTGCAGGCGTGCTCAACAATCTTCTTTCGGGTATCGTTCGCGTGCTCGATCAGGTTGCGAAGAGCAAGGAGGCTTAACAAGCCGCAAAAAGGTCTGTGCCTGACCTGAAACAGGCGCGAAAAAGGGTGTGCGCACCGCCCGAAAGCGAGCGCAAATAAAAACATTAAATTAAAAAATTCGGAGGAAATAAAAAATGGCAGACGTTAAGAAGTTTATCGAAGAAATTAAGACTATGACGGTTTTGGAGCTCAACGAGCTCGTTAAGGCACTTGAAGAGGAGTTCGGCGTATCCGCAGCAGCTCCCGTAGCAGTAGCGGCGGCTCCCGTAGCAGGCGGCGCAGCTCCCGCAGCGGCAGCTGAAGAGAAGACCGAGTTTAACATCGTTCTTAAAGACGCAGGCGCTAAGAAGATCGACGTTATCAAGGTTGTTCGCGCATTCACGGGTCTCGGACTTGTTGAGGCTAAGCAGGCTGTTGAAAAGGGCGGCGTGCTCAAAGAGAACGTTGCTAAGGAAGAGGCTGACAAGATTGCCGCTGACCTTAAGGCTGCAGGCGCAACCGTTGTTTTGGAGTAATTTCTTTAAACGATTGAAACGGAGTCAGGCGTGGCGTAAGCCGCGCCTGTTCTTGTATTTTGCGGTCGGACGGTTGACGGGCGTGCGTAGAACATAGTGCGAGCTTCGGCGGATTTTCGGTTATTTTTGCGTAAATTTCCCGAACGCGTGAACAGACAGGGATAAATAAACGCATAGGAGGGCAAAAACGCTTGACTATGCCCCGAATAATAAGTAAAATAAATAGAGTATAAGTGAAAACTCTACTTTATTAAGGTAAAAAGATATGTCATTCAAAAAATTCGGTCGGTTTTTATGTGCGGTTGCGATTTCGGGCGCGGCTCTTACAATGCCCTTTTTGACGGGCTGCAACACCGACCACCCCGAGGCTAAAATTACTATTGAGTACGATAGCGTTACGTACGTGCTCGAATACAAGATGTACCGCAATATGTACCCCCAAACGGTGCAACACTTTATAGAGCTTGCGGACAACGACTTCTATACCGATACAATCATTCATAATTATCAGAGCTCGTATTGGTACGGCGGCGGCTACGACTACGTGGAAAACGATACGCTTTCTTACGAGGACGCATACGAAGAGGGCGAGGCTGGGCTTCTCGATTATCTTATGGGTAAAGAGGGCAGCGGTAACGGCGGCGCGTCCAAGGAAGAGGAGTACTTCAATCTCGCAAATCCCGAGTTAGGCAAAATCACGCCGTCCGTCTATAAGGATTTCATCGACGGCAAGTACGTTCAGCCGCTCACGACCCTAATAGGCGAGTTCTCCAACAATCAGCACAAGATTGATAACGGCGCGTTAAGGGGTTCTTTCGGCGCATTGAGAATGTATTATTCCTCTAAAACCGACCATAAGGAGCACGTTTATCTCGACAAAAAAGGCTCTGCGGCGGGCGTTATGGGTGAATACAGATACAACAGCGCGACAAGTCTGTTCTCCATTCAGACGAGCACTTCGACGTCAAGCGATTCAAGCTATTGCATCTTTGCCACGTTGAAGAATACGGACAAGCTTACGGAACTGCGTTCGGCTATGAAGAACAACGTAAATACAAGGAGCGTATCGCGTATTTATATTGATAACTACGACGAGTTTGTCGACAAAAACGTAAACGAAACAAGCTATACGCTTACAAAGAAGCCGCTCATAGTAAGGTCGGTTGAGATTACAAAGTATTAATCCGTAAATAATTAATTAAAGGATTTGGGATTTACCTAATTCCCATAGGGAATTTATTAAAACGCAAATAAAAAGATTCAGGCATAGCGTTGGACTATGCCTTTTCTGTATTTATATCTCGCAAAATTCAATCGGTTGTGTTCTTTCATTTCTTGTGCTATAATGACTGTACGATAAACAGTAATTTAGAAGACTAAATGATTTGGGATTAAGGAGAAAGTATTGTTATGGGACTAGATATATATGCAGGGACATTAATTCGTTATTATGCGCGTAATTGGAAAACAGTATCACAACAATTTGCCGAGGCTAATGGAATAGATTTCCAAACAATAAGACCGCAACAAAATAGTGAAAATGAACTTTCTTTACAAGAAATTCAAGAGTTAGTAACTCAATGGCAAAATGCTATAGTAAAAGGTCTTAATTTACATCCTGTACCATTATGGAATGAGGATTATGAGGTTACGCCATATTATACAGATAAGCCGGACTGGGATGCCTTAAATGCTTTATTACTTTACATTGCTTCAAAATACAGTAATAAAGAAGTACCTTCTACAATTATTAAGAATTTTGATATTTACAAACACCCTATTGTATCAGAATTTCTTGAAACGAAAGATTTTCAATTATCTTTATTTGATGGCAATGGTTGGTGGCTTCCTATTAAAAGGAATATAATGTTTAATTATGTTTTACCAAATTCAGAGGAAAGTATTTTGGCAACAAGTAGTTTACTTCTTGAAGAATTGAAAGTATATAATTCTTTTGAGTGGAATGCCGATAGAAATACTATCATTTCGTGGAGCAAAACAGAAGGTTATCCTGCTGATATGGTATATAGCAAGGAAAACGGAATAGAAGAAGCACATAAACATATGGCATATAATACAGAGTCTCTGGCAAAATTTGCTTTTTCTATTTTATGGCAAGCAGCTGAATTTTCTCTTGAACACGGTGTTGTTATTGTTTACGATTTTTAATATTAAGACAAGCACACGCGCCCCTGTCAGTTGGTAGTTTTACCTATGTAATTTATTTATTTTGAATTATAGTTGAAAAGCATTATATTGATATAGATGATAATACGAAGAAATTGATGTTTGGTATAAATTATAAAAACAGAACGATAAATTTCAATTTAGCGTCGCTAAAAGGAGAACGACAATGAAAGATAAAGAAATGACTTTTGAAGAAAAATTGAACGTAATGGAGAAATTCGGTCTGCAAAAAGAATGGGCGAAGTGGGAATTGAAACAGGAAAACGAATATTTTGCCGTTCTTCCCTCTTTCCGCTTTTTGAAGCCGATTAGCGACCACCTTGAATTTCATAGGGGCGGCTTTGCTGATATGATAAAAAAATATCAAGAGCAGGGCGAGCTTGACGAAAAATTTCCCGAAGTATCCGCGCTGATAAAAGAAGGGGCTTCGATAGAAAGCATAGAAAAGTTTGCGTTTGAAAGAGTGCAAGAAGCCGTCGAGTGCATTTTGTACCAACTCGGCGACCAGGAGTGCGCAGAATGCGCAGACGTGTTTGACGAGATAGATTGTTCAAAAATAAAAAAGATGCGCCTTATGGAAATCAATGACGACGGAACGCCGACGGGGCGGCGCGCCGTTGAGCTTCACGGAAAAATTCCGTTTTCCGATATGGAAGATTGACCGTGTTATAAATTTTATGCGCTATATGCAGTAAGAAAAAATTCGAGAAATAATATTATGGATTGTATCGAAGTATTCAGACAAGCTGAAAAAGAAATTGCGGAAAGCGGAAAACTCAGTCTGACTGCACGGCGAAAAATTTGGCAGACTATGGGCGAAATTGAACCGCGCGACCGCGACTCGTTAAAGCCGCGGTCGCTGACGGAACCGCTAAAAAAGCGCGCATATCTTGCGCTTGTCTGCGCAAAAAAAGTAATGCCTATGTGGTGTTCTGTCGACCCCGATGACAAAAGTCCGCAAAATTTAATTAAAAAGAGCATTGCTTACTTAGACGGTAAAATAACGATTAAAGAATTGCAGGTAGAACGGAAACAATCTACTATCGACGATTTCATGAACGCCGTCGATGAATACGGGGAATCCGCCTCGGCCGCTGTCGCCGCTTGGGATGCAATGGTCGTAACTTTGGAAGACGAGTCATATTTAGAGCCGTGGGACAGCGACTTGACCGATGAAGATATAGACGCATACGAAAGAGATGCGGCAAAAGAAGCGTGTGTCGCATGGAGCAACGCTTATACCGACAACGACAACGGAAAATACGTTATACGAGAAATGCGCTTTTGGGCATGGTATTTGGAAGAAGCCGCAAAAATTGCGGGCTTGGAAAATTACCGTTTCCCGCCCAGATATATAAAAGCGTTTAAGGAAAAACAAAATCCACCGAAGCCCGTACCAGAAGAAGTAACGCTTGAAAGCTTCTGCGAATTTTTGGGTGTCGGCGAATACGTCTACAATATAAAAGGCGAAAGCGAAATTTCATATTACAACAAAAAAACCGACAATTACGACAAAACCGAATATTTTGATATCTACCAAATTACGGCAAGACTGCCGCAAGAATACGGTATTTGCCCTGTTTGTAAAAAACCGATTGATAATATCAAATGTTTTTTTGCAGACAGAGGTCTTGACTGGGACGAGTTTGCTGTCCCGAAAAAATATCCGCAAATTGACATAACGCGTTTATGTCTACAATTTAGATGCCCCGACCACCCCAAAGAGTGGATTTATAATATCCCGAACGGTTACAGAAATTATAAAGACGGGGTAAAGCGGTATATAAAGGGAGAAGGCAGGTTGGAGAAACTGCTGGAAGAATTAGAGCGAAGAACTGTAACAAAATACTGTAAAGTTTGGGCGGACGAAATTATCATAAACGGCAAAAATTGCAGTACGGTTGAAGAAATAGAAAACAAAAAAGAAGAACTCGGTCTTGTCGACACGGGTTGGATTGATAAAGCAAACGGTATTTACAGGCTTGATTTAAGGCAGTTTTTATCAAATTTTTTTGTTTTTCGCTTTCCTTTTTCGAAGTTTGTGCAATACACTAAAAATATGAATGATGATACCGGCGGCTACAGAGCTGTACTTAAAGAAGATGAAGGCATAGTGGAATTTGAGGTGAGAGATTTCCGATTTAAATGTTTTATGGAAAACGGACAGCCGATTTATATGCAAATTGAACAGCGGAAAAAGTTATGAACAAAACGCAGTTGGAAAATTTGATTGAAAGAATGAATACCCCGCCTGAACCCGAAGCCACGGCATTAAATCAAAGGCGGATTTGGATAAACAAACAGATGAAGATGGCGCGGCTTTGTACGAAGATTTGAAAGTCGGCATATTGGAAGAGTATGTTATTACTTATAATAAGTTGGTTTCTTCGCTGAATAAATTGGTCAAATAAGGAGCGTAAAATGGAAATATGTGAAATAACTCTTGACGCCAAACAATATGACCTGTTGAAGAGTATGCTCGATTGCGGCAGAAGGGCGGACTTAATAAGAAAAATACCAATCAACGGAAAAGAGTTGTTTTATGATATGATTCACGAAATATATTCGCCCGTTATAGACGGTTGGAGTACCCGTGAAATCGTGTTGAAAGAGTCTGTTGATGCGCTAAACTTGTTACGATTTATGACTAAACAGATATTCCCAAACGATGAAAACTATATTGTACGACAAATAGGAAGGAAATGGGCGAATTTTCGTTTTGAAAAAGATTGCGCGCTTATAATATGTAAAAACAAGTAAAAGAGCTTGCTTATTTTAAAAATTCGTTTTAGGCTATTTTTAGTATTTAAAAATAAAGTCGAACTACTTTTCAGTAATTCGGCTTTTTTAATGTAAAAAATAGCACACAATGAAAATATTTTATTGTGGGAAAATCATTTGACATAAAATTTTTATTCTGTTATGTTCCACCTATATCATATTAGGAGTAGTAAAATGTATCATTTGAGATTAAAAGGCAACCACTATGAAATGGGTGTAAAGCGTGGAAAAATTTTTAATAAATGTGGAATTACGTTTCCGCTTAATTTGGACGATTTTCAAAAACGATACGGCTATGAAAGCGAAAAGCAATTACAAAAATTTTTCCCCGAAGTATGTGAAGAAATAAAGGGCGTTACCGATACAATAAAAGTTGACTATCAGGAATTTTCTGCGTGGCTTTTGTGTATGGGGTGCTGTATGTATAATCTCGAAAGCAATATTCCCGTTGAAATTCGGGGCTGTACCGCGTTTGCTTATACTGACGGTAAATATACTATTTACGGCAGAAATAATGATTTACCGCCTTATCTGCGTGATGGCAGTAAAAGCGAAATTTATTCTCCGTCAGGCGCAAATAAGTTTAATCTTACAACTTCTTCTTTTATTAACGGTGAAGAAGGTCTGAACGAACACGGACTTGCGGTTTCTATGACGTTCGTCAATACCAAACTTGAAGAAATAAAAGCAGGATTCAACTCTTGTTTCATTGTGCGTTATTTACTCGAAAAAGCAAAAAGCGTTGACCACGCAATAATGTTGCTTAACGAATTGCCTGTTGCGTCTAATTGCAATATTTTACTTGCGGACAAATCAGGTAAAATGGTTGTTGCGGAGTGTACACCTTTATTAAAGCAGTTGCGAATGCCCATTATTACGCCATACGGAAAAATTATATGTACGGTAAATAATTTCACATCAGAGAATATGAAGCAATATGATTATTCTGACGGAAATGTATATAATTCAGTTGAAAGATATAATGTTGTGGTTAATTCTTTACCCAAATTATTGCAAGATGATTTGATTGCAAACACACAAAAGTTATTAAAAGGCGAATATGGCTTTATGTGTCAATATGAAAAGGAATTAAATTTTGAAACTGTTTGGAGTTCGATTTTCGATTTAGACAACTTATGTATTTATCGCGCGGAAGGTAGCCCCATTAAAAAGAAATTTATTGAAGATAAACGGCTTTGCAAAAAATAAGCAATATGAATTTCAATTTAGCGTTTCAAAGTACAAAATAAAAAATTGCTAAGATCACGGGCAACGAATTAAATCGCAGTTCTTGCTTTTTGATTGTTGTTTTGCTATAATGCTTGTACGATAAACAGTAATTTACAAGTGAGGCGAGAAATTATGAACACCGAAATTCGGGTTGCTATTGATAAATTTAAAGAGGTAAAAGATATATTAAAAAAATTTGATAGCAAAGATGAGGCAATAGAGTATCTGGTCAATGAAACAAAATTATCAAAAGAAGAATGTTCTACTGCATACGACATTATTATTAAAATTGAAAATTAAATTTCAATTTTGCGAGGCGTTAAAAAATGAGTAAATATGAGCCGTTATGGAAGTATTTAGAGGATAATAATAAAGAAAAATATATATTATCTTATGAAGAAATCAAGAACATTTTAGGGTTTGAAATAAATCATTCGTTTTTGACTTATAAGAAAGAGGCAAAAGAATATGGTTATGAAGTCGGCAAAATATCAATGAAAGAAAGGACAGTAATTTTTAACAGGTTATAATATCATTTATAAACAGTAATTTAACGGAGTATAAAGAGTGAATATAAAATTGATTGAAGAAAACGAAATACAGGAAACATGCGATATGGTAATTCGTTCTTGTAAATATTCCGATTTTGCCGAGTTCTATCCGTCGCAATATTTTTATTGCACATACGATGAAATCAAAACTAAAATGGACAACGGACATTTTTATGTTGTCAAAGACAACGGAAAAATTATCGGTTGCGGTGGCATTGCTACATATTGGGACAGCTTAACCGAGAGTTGGATACATACTATTTTTGTTGATCCAAAATATCAGAGAAAAGGTGTAGGCAGAAAGATTATAGAATTTTTGGAAAACGACGAATACGCAAAAAGAGCAAATAGAATTGAAATTCACGCCGCAATGTCAGCGATACCGTTCTACCGTAAATTAGGCTATGAGCATAAGAACGGACAACTAATTTACGCTGAGGGACATTTTGACATGGAAAAATTTATATAACTGGCTAAAAAAGAATTTTTCATATGATTCACGAAATATATTCGCCCGTTACAGACGGTTGGAGTACGCGTGAAATCGTGTTGAACGAATCTGCCGATGCGTTAAATCTGTTAAGATTTATGACTAAACAGATATTCCCAAACGATGAAAACTATTTTGTACGACAAATAGGAAGGAAATGGGCGAATTTTCGTTTTGAAAAAGATTGCGCACTTATAATATGTAAAAACTGTTAAATTTCAATTTAGCGTCGAATTGAGTGTGAAAGTTCAAGGAGGTCTGTATGAACAGCAAGCGCGCACGGATATGTATGATAGTCTTGTTCGGAATAGGCTTGGCGGCGGTTGTTATCGAGGCGGCGGGAATGAAAGCATTTTCACCGAGCTTAAAAAAACTGTTACTCATTCCGATTGTTATGTTTTTGCTCGGCGGTGTGATTATGTCTTTTGTATGGAATCGGTTATTGAAAAAAGAAATGGAAGCCGCGAAACGCACCGTCTATAAAAATCCCGAATACGATGAAAAAGAGTTTTTGCAGTGGCTTGCTAATTTCGAGCCGTTTGTTCGTATGGGTGCGAGGTTAAAAGAAACTTCCGAAAAGACTTTTTCCAAATTCGGCGGACTGCCGCTTGTTCCGCAAGGCTTCGATTTCCCGTTTTACGATAACCGTCCTATCCCTTTCCTTTTGCAAATCGACTTTGCGGAAGTAAATCCCGACGGCAAGTTGGACGGTTTTCCTACCGCGGGACTTTTATATCTTTTTGTTGACAGCGACGAAGTAAATGATCCGACATTCGAGGACGGCGAAGAAGAATATGCGCAAGGACGCACGTTTCAAGTTATGTTTTTTGAACCGTCGGAAAATTTGAAAACGCCCGACAAGCCGTCCGACCTTGAATATACTTATAAGGAGTTCAACGTAGGCGCGGAAACAGTAGAGACCTATCCCGACACCGACGACTGTAAAGAAGCGTTCGATATTTATTGCAACAGACCTGCGGGCGGTTTGGACGACGGTTACGACGAATTGCAGAGCGAAAATATGGACGAATTTATGCTCGGCGGTTGGGCGACTTATATTCAGGGAAGCAGTTTTGCGCGAGACAGTGAGTTTGACGACGACAATAAATTAAACGCCGACGAATGGGTTTTGCTGTTGCAGGTAGCAAGCGACGTAAGCGACGACAAATTTATGTGGGGCGATAGCGGTATGCTTTACTTCTATATTAAAAAAGCCGATTTGCTTGCCCGTAAATTCGACAACATAAAAATGGATATGCAATGTTTTTAACTTATCTCAAATCGTTATGCGGTTTAGTTTTGGAAAAATAAGTTGCTGATTATTTGTTACGCCGCCAATTTGACGTGCGGCGAAGTCGGTTAAGCGGGTCGTTAATAAAGATACTCGGCTGCGGCGACGCGCCGCCAATTTGACGTGAAGTGAAGTCAGTCAAGCCACTCGGCAATAAAGATACACGGCTACGGCGACACGCCGCCAATTTGACTTGCGGCGAAGTCAGTCAAGCCACTCGGCAATAAAGATACTCGGCTGCGGCGACGCGCCGCTTTTTTATCCCTATGGGAAGTGCGCTTTACCCCAAGTCCTTTTTTTTATTTAAGTTATAAAAATTTTTTAAAAATTCTTAACTTTGGTTAATTTTTTGTTGACAAAGGAATAATTTATATATATAATATCACTTGCTTAACTTGGGTTAAGATTTTATTATTGCGGTTAAGTCCGCTTTGGAGTGTATAATATGCCTTTGGTGATGGCGCCCGACGACAGGGAGATGGAAGTCAAAAAGATTACGGCTGACGAAAAGACGAAGAAGCATTTAAGGGAAATAGGCATTTCCGAAGGGTGTAAAATTACGCTTGTTTCGGGCAGTCAGAACGGAGTTATCGTCATTGTAAAGGAAGGCAGGCTGTGCCTTGACGGCGCTCTTGCAAGAAAGATTTTAGTTGCGTAACCGATTAAAGTTTGTTGAAGTGTGTGTATAAAAGCTGAATGAAATTTTAAGGAGAAATACATGACTAAGCTTTTATGTGACTTTACCGTGGGAGAGAGCGGTAAAATAGTAAAAGTGGGCGGAGAGGGTAAAATCCGCCGCAGGCTGTTCGATATGGGCATCACTCCGCAGGCGGAGGTGACAATGCGAAAGAAAGCGCCTCTCGGCGACCCGATAGAGGTTACGGTACGCGGATACGAGCTTACGCTGAGAAAGGTGGAGGCGGCTTGCGTGGAGGTGGAAGTTAAATGAAAACTTTTGCATTGGCAGGCAATCCCAACTGCGGTAAGACGACGCTGTTCAACGCGCTTACGGGCTCGACGGCTCACGTAGGCAACTGGCCCGGCGTAACCGTAGACAAGCGCGAGGGTGTTTATAAAGGCGAAAAAGAGAAGGTTGCCATAATCGACCTTCCCGGCATATATTCGCTTTCGCCGTACACGCCCGAAGAGGTGATTTCGCGTAACTATATCTTAGACGAGAAGCCCGACGGCATAATAAATATAATAGACGCCACCAATTTGGAGCGCAATTTATATCTGACTACGCAGCTTCTCGAAATGGACGTGCCCATAATTATCGCCCTCAATATGATGGACGAGGTTGAAAAGGTCGGCGACAGTATAGACGTCAAGGCGCTCGAAGAGGCTGTCGGCGTGCCTGTTGTAGCGATATCGGCTCTCAAAAAGTCGGGCATTAAAGAGCTTATGGATAAAGCCGTAAGTATGAAGGCTGAGCGCAAGGGCACGACGGTGCTCGGGGGCGAACTTTCGGGAAAGATAGAGAGAGCCAGACAGTTCTTTGCGCAGGAAGAAGTGGATTCGCCGCTGTTTCACGCCGTCAAGATGCTCGAAAACGACGAGATAGAGCTCGCGCATAAGGGTGCAAAAGAAGTGCTTGCCGAAATAGCTATGTCCGACGATTTGGAGGCGGTTATTGCCGACGAGCGGTACAAGTACATATCGGCTAATTTTTCTTCGGCTAAGGCAAAGAAAGAGAAAGAGGTGCTCACCAAGTCGGATAAAATCGACAAGGTGCTTACGCATAGGGTATGGGCTATTCCCATTTTCATAGTCATTCTGTTTGCGATATTCCACCTTACGTTCTCCGAGAATTTGCTGTATTTAAACGGCTTTACCGAGGAGCAGGGCTGGATGCCTACTTTGTTCGACGCGGTAGAGGACGGCGGTCTCGGCTGGGAGGAAAACTTCGGCACTAAGCTACTCGCCTGTATTTACGACGGCGCAGTGTTTTCGCCGGGCGTAATTCTGACTAACCTGTTGAATTTTGTTCTCGACTATATATCCGAGGGCGTCGGAGCGCTTATAGGCGTTTGCGGCGGCGCGGCGTGGGTTGACAGTCTGATTGTCGACGCGGTGCTCGGCGGTATATTCGCAGTGCTCGGCTTCCTGCCTCAGATTTTGTTCCTCTTCCTTGGCTTCTCCATATTGGAGGACACGGGTTATATGGCGCGCGTTGCGTTCGTTCTCGACAGAATTTTCCGTCGCTTCGGGTTGTCGGGCAGAGCGTTTATGCCTATGATTATGGGCTTCGGTTGCTCGCTTCCCGCAATGATTAACACGCGTACTCTCGCTGACGAAAAGGAGAGAACGGCTACCGTAAGAGTAATCCCCTTCTTCTCCTGCGGCGCAAAATTGCCTATACTTACGGCAATGGCCGGCGGTATTTTAGAGGTGTTCGGCGTAGGTAACGTCGATCTGATAACGCTCGGAATGTACCTTGCGGGCATAATAATTGCAATTTGCGCGGTACTTTTAATGAGAAATACCACGTTGAAGGGCGAAACGCCTCCGTTCATTATGGAGCTTCCCGCTTACCATATGCCGGGGTTCAGAAATCTTATGCTGCACCTGTGGGATAAGACAAAGCACTTCGTCAAAAAGGCGTTTACCATTATCTTCGCTTCGACCGTCATTATCTGGCTGTTGCAATCGTTCAGCTGGCGCTGGGAGTTCCTGTTGCAGGACGCGCAGGAGTTGTTCGCTCTCGACCCCGAGAAATGGGCTTCGCTTAAAGAAATCGAAGGGCTTGTAAACGTAAGAATGGACGAATCCATTCTGGGCAGCATAGGTATGTTTATACAGCCTATATTCACGCCGCTCGGCTTCGGCTCGCAGTTAAGCAAGACGGTCGGCTGGGTGTTCGCGGTTGCCGCCATTACGGGACTTGTTGCAAAGGAAAACGTCATTGCGACGTTCGGCGCGCTCGCCGCAGTTGTTGCGGTTTATATGGGCACGGGCGGTTATATCGACTGGGAAGCCGACGGCGGCGAGGTTGCCTCCGCGGTGGCTATGATAACGGGCACGGGCATAACTATCCCCGCTATAATATCGTTTATCCTCTTCAATATGACGACTATTCCCTGCTTCGCCGCGTGCGCAACGGCTAAGGCGGAGTTGCCCAAGGGTAAGTTCAAGTGGACGCTTCTGTTCTGGGTGGCGACAAGCTACATAGTTTCCTGTATGGTTTACACCGTAGGCAGCTGGTGGTGGACGCTCTTTATCTGGCTTGCGGTAATTGCCGTGGTTGTAACCTTCATAGTTCTGCGCAACATAGGCAAGTTCGATATACTTAAAATATTCAAGCGCAAAAATAAAACGGACAAAGCCGAATAATCAGCATTAAAAATTCGGATTTGCCCTGAAACTTCGGGTGAATATATATGAGTCCTTTCGATATAATTATAATAATTGCCGTGTCGGTTGCCTTTTTAGCAGTGGTTGGCGTTATCGTTTACAACAAAGTCAAGCACAAGGGCGGCGGTTGCGGTTGCGGATGCGAGGGTTGTCCTCACGCCTGTCACTGCAACGGCAAAAAGAACGCCAAGGACGGCGCGCGGCAGGATAAATAATAGGCATACACATTACACTCCAACATAAATGAAACAGGGCAAGCCCGTACGGGTTTGCTCTGTTTCGCTTTTTTCGGACAAGCCGTTAAAGGTTTATGCGCAATTTTATTGTTTATGCGGGGCAAAATATTGGAAATTCGGAAAAAAATTATCAAAAAAATGCATAATTATAAAATTTGCGCCGTGCGCTTGCCAAAATATGGGTTTTAATATATAATATAATGGAAATAATATTATAAACGATAAGCATTGTCCCCGCCTGTTTAAAGCGCGGATAGCCGTTAATTTTGTTTATTTAAAAAGGAGAAAATTGCATATGATTAAGCTTTCGCAGAGAATTTCGGAAATTTCGCCCTCAATGACGCTCGCCATTTCGGCAAAGGCTAACGAGCTTAAAGCCGCGGGCGAAAAGGTAATTTCGTTCGGCGTAGGCGAACCCGACTTCGCAACTCCCGAGCACATTGTCAATGCCGCAAAGGACGCGCTTGACAAGGGCTATACGAAGTACGTCGCGGCGGCAGGCTTGCCCGCGCTCAAAAAATCCATATGCAAAAAGCTTAAAGTTGAGAACGGGCTGGATTACGAACCCTCGCAGATAATAGTGTCGAACGGCGCAAAACACTCCATTTTTAACGCGGTGTTCGCGACGATAGAAGAGGGCGACGAGGTGCTCATACCCAAGCCCTATTGGCTGACCTATCCCGAAGTTATAAAGAGTTGCGGCGGCGTGCCCGTATACATATACGCTACTCCCCGTCACCGCTATAAGGTAACGGCGGCGCAGATAGAGGCAATGATAACACCGCATACAAAGATGCTTATATTCAACAGCCCCTGCAATCCCACGGGCGCGGTCTATACGGAAGACGAGATAAGGGACATTGCGGAGGTTTGCTTAAAGCATAATCTTATAGTGCTTGCCGACGAGATTTACGAAAAACTCATTTACGGAGGAGAAACGCATTTCTCGATTGCCAACGTTTCGCCCGAAATGAAGGAGAATACCATTGTTATAAACGGCGTTTCGAAGTCGTACGCAATGACGGGCTGGCGCTTGGGCTATCTTGCCGCTCCCGCCAACGTAGCCAAGGCAATAGCTTCGTTCCAGAGCCATTCGACCTCGAACGTAAACACTATGACGCAGTACGCCGCCATTGCCGCGTTGGACGGCGACCAAAAACCTATGAGCGATATGGTCAAGGCGTTCGGGGAAAGGCGGGCAAAGATGTTGGAGGTGCTCGACGGTATGAAGCGCTACGGGCTCGATTACGTTAAGCCCGACGGCGCGTTCTACGTAATGTTGCTTTGCTACGATTTGTACGGCAAGAGGTACAACGGCGTCAAAATTCACGGCAGTCTCGATTTGTGCGAGTTGCTGTTGACTCACGAAAAGGTTGCGGCTACTCCCGGCATATGCTTCGGCGACGACGACGCGATAAGACTTTCTTACGCGCTTTCGATGGAAGATATGTTGGAGGGGCTTCGCCGCATAGCCGACTTCGCTTCCAAGTGCGAATAATGTCGTGATAATAATATAAAAATTTAAAGGAAATTTTAAAAAAGGTATTGAAAATCCGCCTTTTTATGATAGAATATTATAAAAGGTTATCAGGAGGATTCAATACATGATAAAAATTATTTGCGGCCCTAAGGGTTCGGGCAAGACAAAACAGATTATACAGCTCGCAAACTCCAACGCCGCTTCCCAAAAAGGTTTGAGCGTTTTCATTACGGATACCGATCGCTATTTGCACGACGTTGCGCGCGCCGTAAGATTTATTAACGTTACCGAGTACAACGTTGCGGGCGAGGACGCGCTTTGCGGCTTTGTTAAGGGCGTTATTGCAGGCAACTACGATATAGAGCACGTTTACCTTGACGGTATTGCAAGAATTGCAGGGAAGGAGCTTAAAGACCTTGCCGCAACTTTCTATATGCTTGACAAAATTTCCAACCAGAGCGGACTTGTAATTACTATTACGTGTAGCTGCGAAAAGAGCGAGTTGCCCGATTTCGTCGCTAAATACTGCTGATTTAACTGTCGATTTTCAGCGCCGCTCGGTATATGGGCGGCGTTTTTATATTCCGTAAAAACTTGAGATAAAAAGAAACTGACGAGAGAGGTTTTTATATGAAGTTTATAAGTACCAGAGGGGGAGAAAAGGTCACGGGTGCGGAGGCAATTGTTAAAGGGCTTTCGGACAACGGCGGGCTTTACGTTCCCGAGGCTTTTCCCGCGGTGAGCGACGAGGAAATGAACGAGATGATCGGAATGAGCTACCCCGAACGCGCGGCAAAGGTGCTTATGAAATATCTTGACGACTACGACGGGGCGGAGCTCCTGTCAGCGTGCGAAGCGGCGTACGGCAAGTTCGAGGGCACTGACCCCGCGCCTTTGGTTAAAATCAAGGACGGCGTTTATATTCTCGAACTGTTCCACGGTCCTACGTGCGCGTTCAAGGATATGGCGCTTACGGTTTTGCCCTATCTTCTCAGAAAAGGGTGCGACATATGCGGCGTTAAAGAGCAAATTTTGGTGCTTGTAGCGACCTCGGGCGATACGGGTAAAGCCGCATTGGAGGGCTTCAAGGACGCGGACGGAATAAAGATAATGGTGTTCTATCCCGACGACGGCGTATCCTCTATGCAGAAGTTGCAGATGTGCACGCAGGAGGGCGGCAACGTAAACGTCGTTGCGGTAAAGGGCAACTTCGATGACTGTCAGACAGCGGTTAAAAATATCTTTAACAGTCGGGAGTGCAATGCTCAGTTAAAGCAAAAGGGTACGCTTTTGTCCTCGGCAAACTCCATAAATTTCGGCAGACTTGCCCCGCAGATTGCCTACTATTTCTCGGCGTATCTCGACCTTGTTTCGTCGGAGCAGATAGAGATGGGGCAGGAAATTGATTTCAGCGTGCCCACCGGAAATTTCGGCAACATACTTGCCGCGTATTATGCTAAGCGTATGGGGTTGCCCGTGCGCCGTCTGCACTGCGCTTCCAATCTGAACAACGTACTCACGGACTTTTTGGCTAAGGGCAAGTACGACGTGCACAGAGAATTTTATAAAACTATGTCGCCCTCTATGGATATTCTTGTTTCTTCCAACCTTGAAAGGCTGCTTTTCGAGGCGTCGGGCAGGGATAGCAACGTGACGGCGGAGAGAATGAAGAAATTGAAGGAGGAGGGCGTTTACGAGATAACCGAGAGCGAACGCGCCGCCATTGCCGAAATCTTCGACGGGGGCTTTGCCAATGAGGACGAGGTTGTTGAAACTGTTTACGACCTCTTCTGCGATACGGGCTACACAATGGATACGCACACGGGTTGCGCAATGAAGGTTGCCAACGATTGGGCGTACAAGAACAAAAAGGATACCACTAAAATGGTAGTAGTGTCCACGGCTAATCCCTACAAGTTCCCTCAGGACGTGCTTTACGCCGTTACGGGCAACGACGTACGCGACAGCTTTAAGGGTATAAAGAGGTTGCACGCGGCTACGGCTATGGCGGTGCCTAAGAGCCTTGCGACACTGCGCGACAAGCCCATACGCTTTAAGACGTCGGTTTCGAAGGAGAAGATGTTCGCCGAAGTTTTAAAATTTATCGAAGAATAAAACTATTTTATAAACGCTCCGCGGAGACAGCTCTGCGGAGCGTGTTCTAATTGTAAAAATTACTCCACCCCCCCCACTACGTTAACTGTGGTGGCAAATATAGTTAGCGTTTCCCCTATCTTGCCTTCCCCCTTGATTTTAAGGGGGAAGGTGGCGCGAAGCGACGAATGAGGGATAAACCTTAGAGAAGTTCCTCCGAGGTGAAGAAGCAAAGAAAATCCCTCACCACTGCTAACGCAGAGCCTCCCCCTTGGGAAGGGGGAAGCCAAGAATATGGACGCAAGCCTCTTCTTGTCCGTATTTAGGAAGGGGACTTGACGGTGAAACTCATTTAAATAATGACCGTAGCGGCGTTCCTTTGCCGAATTGTTGCGCTCACGCTTTTATTATGTTAGAATATATGGCGATATCGTTAAGCTTGCTGAGTTGGAGGATTAATGGGTAAGGAAGAACTGATGGGCACTGATAAGCTTTGGAAGCTGTGTCTTAAAATGGGCATACCGTGCGTGCTTGCGCAGGTTGTCAATCTGCTTTATAACATAGTCGACCGCATATATATCGGCAATATGCCCGAAACAGGCGGGTTTGCCTTGGCGGGGCTTGGACTGTGTGCGCCTATTCTCACGCTTATTTCCGCATTTTCTTCCTTCGTTTCGGGCGGCGGAGCGCCTCTTGCGGCTAAGGCTATGGGCGAGGGCGACAACGAGCGGGCAAAAAAGATACTCAACAACGGCTTTGTAATGCTGTGCGTGTTTTCGGTTACTCTTGGGCTTGCGGCATACTTTGCGCGTACGCCCCTGCTCAGGCTTATCGGCGCAAGCGACAATACATATTTTTTTGCCGACGATTATCTGACCGTCTATCTCATAGGCACGCTGTTTGTGCAGTTGAGCGTGGGGCTGAATACTTTCCTCACGGCGCAGGGCAAAAGCGCGCTTGCAATGGTTGGCGTGGGTGTGGGCGCAGTGCTCAATATCGGTTTGGATCCGCTGTTCATATTTGTCTTTCATATGGGCATAAGAGGGGCGGCGGTGGCGACGGTTATAAGTCAGTTTGCAAGCTGTATCCTTGTCGTCGGCGTGCTGTGCAATAAAAAAGCAACGCTCAGGCTGAGCTTTAATTATATGAAGCCCGACTTTAAGATTATCGGTTCAATCGTCGGTCTGGGGCTTGCGCCGTTCGTAATGTCGGCAACCGAGTCTGTCATCGGCTTTGTCCTTAACGGCAGGCTTAAACACTACGGTGATCTTGCGGGCGAGGGTATGGGCGATATGCACGTGTCTGCGTTAGCCGTTTTGCAGAGCGATATGATGCTTATTACCGTGCCCGTTTCGGGGTTTACGCAGGGTGTTACCCCCATACTATCCTTTAACTACGGCGCAAAAAACGGGCAACGGCTCAAAAACACATTCCTTATCACGCTTGTCGTTTGCTGGGCGTATTGTTCGCTGTCAGCCGTGCTGATGATGTGCCTGCCGCGCGCGTTCGGCAGAATGTTCACGGGCAAGGAGGAGTTGCTGGCAATTACCGACCGATATTTACCCGTGTTTGTCGCGGGAATGCTGATATTCGGAATACAGCGCGCGTGTCAGACCACGTTCGTCGCCGTCACCGAAGCAAAAATAAGTCTGTTTATAGCCGTGCTTCGTAAAATTATCCTGCTTGTTCCGTTCGCATTTTTGTTCCCGTTGGCTATGGGCGTGGGCGGCGTTTATTGGGCTGAGTGCGTTGCCGACGCAACCGCGGCTACTCTGTGCGGCACGATATTCTTTTTCCGTTTCCGCAAGGTGTTAAGGGGTATGGTCGAGCCTGTCGACGTGCAAATAAAATAATGCGCCGACAGCTTTTTTTGATTTGGCTATGTACAAATAAAAAATTTAATGTTATTATGTAAGCAAGATAAAACGCGCGGGCTATCCGAGGATAATAAGGGGAATTTTATGGGCGTATCGGAACAGAGATTTATAACTATGGGCGAACTGCTTTTAAGGCTTTCGCCGCCCAATACTATCGGCAGACACGTTATGAGATAAAGAGATAAAATTATCTTAAAACAGAAAGCTCCCCGTACGTTCGATGACGCGCGGGGAGTTGTATTTTAATATTTAAATTGCTTTTACGTTGAGCGATTTAAGGGAATAAGAGAGCGTGCCGAGTATGAACGGGAGAGGTGTGGTATACTTAATCATTACGCTTCTCGTGGTGTTCAGGTCGGCGTTTTCAACCGACGTGTACCAACATGTGGGCGTCGCTCCCTTCAACTGCGCGTTAACGGCAATAGATACTGCGTTATAGCGGTAATTTCTTACCTTGTCGTCGCCTTCTTCCGTGGGAGAGCTGTCGAAGAAAATATAGTCGTCGGGCGTGCTCGCGTTGAGTGCGTCTATAATCTTTTTCTCGGTTTCGTCCGAAGTTCTCAGCTCAATGGGAGATGAGATTGTCGCCGTGGCTGTGTACGTCGTATTGTCCTGCGGGGTAAGCACGTTAAAAATTCTCGTCGCGCCGCCCGTCATTGTAAACGCGCGAACAGCCGCCCTCAGCTGACAGTTGTCGAACAGCGAATAGCCGTTTTTGTGGTTTGTGCCGATTTTGCTTATCTGCGCCGTCTTGTCCTCGGCGAGGTTATTCGTAAAGCTGATAAGCGCCTGCGTTCCGTCCTGATTGTACCACGTTTCGTAAACCGCGTCGGTTTCGATATAGGCTTGTTCTATATTGTTTGTGCCAGCCGCGTTGGGCGCGGTGTTCTTTATAATCTGCTTGGAGTATACGGGTTGAAGATTTTTGCCCGCCAAACGGTACTTGCAGACCGCGGTTATTTCGTCGGAAAACGCTTTCTCTTCCCCCGAGCTCTTCATCTTATACGTGCCGCTTATTTTTGACGAGGTTTCGTATACGTATACGGGCTCTGCCGTCAGCGCGCCCTCGGTTTCGGCGTTAACGCGATATTCCGCGGGAACGGGCGAAGAAGTCCAATCGTAGGCGGCTTCGGCATAGAAGCGAGTGGAGTAGGTGGCGTTCGGCGCGTCGTATGTCACGGAGTAAGAGTTGTTAGAGCCCTCTGTAAAACTTACGTCGTACTCGGCAACTTCGGCGTGGCTCTGCCAATATCCGAGCATATTGCTCTCGACCGAAGTGGAGGTTCTCACGTTCCAATTTGCCGTTGTCGCCGTCTTCTTGGTGCTGTTGTTTTGAGCACAGCCGCCCAGCGTTAAAAGGCTTGCGGCGGTCAATCCTACCGCAATACATTTAATAAAAGCTTTCATAGGCAGAATTATAGCACATAATTTCGTGAATGTAAAAACTTTTGCGCGTTAAATCATTAAAATTTAGCGTAACACGTGGTATAATGGTTGTGAACGGTGAAGTTATGAGTAAAGTTTTTATCGCGCCTGTACTTTCCGCGGCGCTTGAAAAATTCAAAGAGATAGTAAAGAGCCACGCCGAGAGCGGCGGCAAAGAGGGCAGGCGGCTCGTCGTGTTCTGCGAGGACAGGCTGTCGCTTGCCGCGGAGCGCGCCGTATGCGAGGCTGTCGGCGGCACGTTCTCCGTGTCCGTTTACACACTCTCGCGCTTTCTTGCGGGCGAGGCGAAGTCGGACGGCAACGTGCTGACAAGTCAGGGTTCGGCAATGGCTATGCGCAAGCTTATCGAGGCGAACAGGGAAAATCTGCAACTGTTCAAAAGACTGTCGGCGGCGAACGCCGCGCAGGATGTGTACGACACGATTGCGCTGCTGTACTCCTCCAAAATATCGGCTGACGACCTCGCGGGGGCGGAGGCGGACGGCAGGCTTTTAAAGCGCAAACTGCACGATTTGGAGCTTTTATACCGCGCTTATTCCGACTATTTGCGCGAGCGCGGCGCGGTGGACAGAAACGCATATTTAAGGCGTTTGCCCGACGTCATACGCTCCTCGCCCAAAATTGCGGGGGCGGACGTAGCGTTCCTCGGCTTTCAGGCGTTTACCGCTTCGGTGTCCGACTGCGTGCGCGCGTGCTTTGAAACGGCGGACAACGTTTACGGCATTTTTACGGGCGGCAACGAGCAGAAATACGTCAAGGAAGCGTGGACGGCGTTTGTGAAAATCGCGCAGGAAACGGGGGCGTTTAACTCTGCGTTTATCGAAAACCTGCCCTCGCCGCTCATTCCCGCCGCGGAGCATCTGCGCAAATACGTCTTAGAGCCCGAAAGCTTTCACAAGAGCGTTAGTTTGGACATAGTACGGGGGCAATTGTTGCTTTGCGAGGCGACCGACGAAGAGGAGGAGTGCCAATTTATCGCCTCTCAGATACTTAAATGCGTCAGGGAAGAGGGTGTGCGATACCGTGAAATATCGGTTATGTTGCCCGACATAAACGGCGTGCAACCGGCTCTCGAAAGGGCGTTCGGCGAGTACGGCGTGCCGATGTACGTGGACAGGCGTTATCCGCTCTCCTCGCATTCGGTCTGCCCGTTTATTCTCGATTACCTTGCGTGCGCCGCCGACGGTTGCCGCCCCGAAAGCGTGCTTGCCGTCGTCGGTTCGCCCGTGTTTTGCGGCAATGACGAGCGCTCCGACAAGGATATGTTCGTCAATTATCTTCTCCGCGCCGCCGCCTATCGCGGCGGTGTGAAAAAGCCCGTCAACGAAGAAGTGTGCAAGGAATGCGGGATTGACTATGAAGCGGCGGAAAGGGTGAGGGCGCGCTTTATCGGCGGGTTGAAGATACTGCCGTCGAGGGTGAGCGACAGCTCTCTATTCTGTAAGGCGGTGCGCGAGCTTCTGGAATACTTCGACGCGGAAAACCGTTTGAAGAGTATGTCGGAGGACGCCGAAGAGCGCGGCTTCGCCTCGGTTGCCGCTATGTCCGGGCGCGCTTACGGTGCGGTTATACAGGTGATTGACGAGGCTGAAAAGCTTATTGCGGGCGAAAGAATTTCCGTGGCGGAGTACTCGAAGATACTCAAAAGCGGCTTCAACGCGGCGGAAATTTCGCTTATACCCCCGAGGCACGACGCCGTGTTCGTCAGCGATTTGTCGGGTTGCGCCAATACGGGCAGTAAGGTGCTTTTTGTGGGAGGACTGACGGACGCAGTTCCCGCCGCTTCTCAGGATACGGCTATACTTACCGACGGCGAGCTGAGCTCTCTCGAAAAGATAAAGCTTGCCGTATCGCCCAAGATATCGCAGGTCAATAAGCGCGTACGCGAAATAACGGCGCTCAATTTGTGTGCGTTTTCCCGTCGGCTCTACCTTGTTTACCCGATGCGAAGCGGCGGCGAGGAATGCGGCGTGAGTGAAATAATCGACTATGTAAAACACCTGTTTACCGTTGACGGAGTACATATTTCTCCCGTTCCCGTGCGGGATTTATCGGTGACGGCGGATAATTTCCCCTATCTGTGCGCGCGCCCCGCGCCTGCGTTGAGGCAGGTCACGTTTTATCTCAGCGGCGATAAGGACTGCGGAGAGAGGGCGGTTGCCGCCGTCTGGGCGCACTTAAAGGAGCGCGAAGAATGCGGAGAAGAGCTGACTAAGGAAGTTGCGGACAAGCAGAGCGCGGCGGTCGAGTGGCGTAAGCTATACGGCGACAGCGTTTCGCCAACCTCTCTCGAAACGTATTTCGCGTGTCCGTACAAGGCGTTTATGCAACAGGGACTGCGGCTTGCCGAACGGCGCGAGGGCACGTTCCGACCCCTCGATTCGGGAAATTTTATACATACGGTGCTCGAAGAGGTCGCAAAAAAACTCAACGCTATCGGCAGTGAAGAGGAGTGCGCGGCGATTGCGGGTGAGTGCGCGGAGAGGCTCTTGGGCAAGTCGGCGTATTTTACGCAGTCGGACGACGGCGGAGCGGCGTATACGGCGGGCGCGTTAGTCGACGAGGCGCGGACAATCTCCGTCGGAATGTACAGACAGCTCAAAAATTCGCGGTTTACCGTTGAGGACGTGGAGAAGCGTTGCAGGGTCGGGCTCGACGGCGGACTGACCGTCGGCGGCAGAATTGACAGGGTTGATTGCAGTGACGAATACGTGCGCGTAATCGACTATAAGACGGGGCATATCGACGACAAACCCGCCTCGTACTATATGGGTTTGAAATTGCAGTTGCCGCTCTATCTGACAGCGGCGGCGGAGGGCAGACGCGCGGCGGGGGCATACTACTTCCCCGCAAATCTGGAATATTCTGCGGAGGGCACGGGCGAATTTACGCTGAAAGGCTTTATGGACGGCAGTGAAGAGGTCGTGCGGCGCTCGGACGTCAACGTGCAGGAAAAATGCAGGAGCGCGTACGTCGGCGCATATCTCAACGGCAGGAGCGTGGACAGGGCGATGACGAAGGAGGACTTTGCCGATTTTTTGGAGTACTCGACAATTATTGCCGAGCGCGGCGCGGCGGAGCTTGCCCGCGGAGAGATAGCTCCCTCGCCCGTTTGCGGAGAGTGCGACAAGTGCGCCTATGCGGGCTGTTGCGGCTATGACAGGGATAAGCAGGGCGAGCGGGAGGAGGTTTCCTGCGATTGCGGTACTATCGCCGCTATTGTGCGGGCTAATAAGACGGGAGGCGACGTGTAATGAGCGCAACGACCGAACAGATACGGGCTATAAAGGCAAGGGGCGAGGTGTTGGTTTCCGCCTCTGCCGGCGCGGGCAAGACGACGGTTATGATAAGCCGACTTGCCGACATATTGGAGGACGGCGCGAGCCTCGATAACGTTCTCGCCGTAACCTTTACAAAGAAAGCCGCCGCGCAGATGAAGGACAAGCTGAGGAACGAGCTTATAAAGCGTTTAAACGGCGCCGTGGGCGACAAAAGGGACAATATACGCGCTCAGTTGGGAAAGATTAACACTGCCGACATAAGTACGATACACTCCTTTTGCGCAAGGCTGATAAGGACGTATTTTTACGTGCTCAAAGTCGACGCCTCGTTCGAGGTGCTGACCGACGGAGCAGAGGCGGCAAAACTGCGCGCGCGGGCGATTGACGACGTTTTCGATAAGCTGTACGCCGAGAAAGACGCGGACTTGTATACTCTGCTCGAAACTTTGAGAAAGAAGCGAAGCGACAAAGCGTTGAAGGAAATGCTGTTGAACGCTTACGACGAGGTGCGGCAACGCCCCGACTATGCAGAAGTGCTCGGCGGCGCGTGCGACGGCACGTATTCGCAGGCGGGATTTGACGGCGTGAGTTGCGAGCTGGGCGAGTGTCTGGCTCAGAAATATTCCGTGTTCGTTTCAGCCATAGACGGCTTTGCGGAGAGCTTCAATCCGCCGATAAACCGCGCGGGATATATGAAAGTGCTGGACGAAATGCGCGATACGCTCAAAGGTCTTATAGCGGGCAGAGTAGTATACGGCGCGCCGTCGCGGCTTGCAACCTCAGCCAAACCGCGCGTCAAGCCCGAGGTAGCCGAGGAGGACGCGGCGTTCTCCGCGCTGTGCGACAGCGTTAAAAAGAGATATAAGGCTCTCAACAAGGATTTGGAGAGCGAGGAAACGGAGCGGGAGCGCTTTATAAAGAGCGGCGCGGTTGCTCAGGCGTTTGTGCGCGTGTTAAAGCTGTTCGACGAGGCATATTCGGGGGTCAAACGCGAAGAGGGCAAGCTGGATTACTGCGATTTGGAGCACTGTGCGCTTGCTCTGTTGCAGGGCGAGGACTGCGACGGGGACGTGCGCGAGGGCATTCGCGATAAATATAAGTACGTATTCGTAGACGAGTATCAGGACGTAAATCCCATACAGGACGCAATAATAAGCGCGGTTGCCACGGGCGGCGACGTTTTCTGCGTGGGCGATTTGAAGCAGGCTATATACGGCTTCCGCGGAAGCAGTTCGCAATTTTTTGCCGACAAGTGCGCGGCGACGAACGGAGAGGGCAAGCATTACATAGTGCTCCCCGACAATTTCAGAAGCGCGGTCGGCGTTATAGATTTTGTAAATAAGCTGTTTGTAAACGTGATGAAGCCCCCGCTCTGCGCTTTCGACTATGCAGACGGGCACGCTATGCGCGGCGGTTCGAGATATGCCGAGGGCTTTGGCGGCGTTGCGGAAATCTGCCTTTTCGACGGCGAAACGGGCGGCAAGCGCACGGCTGAGGGCGTCTATTCCGTTGCGGACGGCGGCGTTACCGCGCAGAGCCTTACGGCGGAGGGATTGGCGGTCTTGCAGTTGGTCGAGGAAGCGTTAAACAGTCAATACTACGACCCCGACAAGGGGCGCTCCGTCAAGACGGAGGCAGGCGATATCTGCGTGCTCACGCGGAAAAACGCCAACAAGAGCGCGCAGGCTATCGTGCGGGCTCTGTCGTCCAGATATCCCGTTGCGGGCGCGGCGGAAATGAATATATGTGACCGCCCCGAAATCAAGCGGCTTTTAGATATCCTGTCCTATTTAGATAACGGCGAGCAGGACGTGCCGCTTGTTGCCGCGCTACTCTCGCCAATCGGCAATATGACGGAGAACGAGCTTGCCGCAATACGCATTTTCGGCGGCACGGGCAAGGACGCGCCCGTCTTTCGCAATTGCGTAAAAGCTTACCGTGCGTGCGGCGGCGGTGAAATAGCCTTAAAACTCGACGTCTTTTTCAGCCGCGTCGAGAGGTTGAGAACGCTTGCTGTCAGCATCGGCGCGGCGCGGCTCATAGACGAAATTTTAAACGTGGACGGCTTTGCGGCGGCATTCGATACGGAGAGCAAGCTTGCCGCGGTGCGCAGGTTGCAGAAGGAAGCCTACGGCTCGGGCGGCGAACTCTATCTCGCGGCGTTTCTCGCAAGGGTGCGCGACGGCGGTTACGAAATCAAAGCTCCCGCCGCGCTCGCCTCGGACTGCGTACGCGTTATGACTATGCACGCCTCTAAGGGGCTTGAATTTCCCGTCGTCATCGTTGCCGATATCGCGGTCGGCTTTGCGGGCGACGAGCGCAGCGATATGCCCTTTGTAAGCGGCTACGGCTTCGCCCCTAGATATTACAGCGGAAAGGACAGAGTTTGCCGCGGCACTGTCCTGCGCAGACTGAATAAAATGCGCGGCGACAGGGAGGAGCTGAGAAACGAAATTAACCTCTTTTACGTCGCGTGTACCCGCGCGAAATATGCTCTGCACGTTCTCACGAGCAGGTCGGACGGGTACGACCCCGTTGCGGCGGCGTTTGCCGAAAGCTATGCCGATTTGTTCGATATAAATTCGTTTGACCCCCGAATATCAGCCGTTCAACCGCAAGTAGGGCAGTCGGCGTGCGGCGTCAAGCGCATACTCGATTTCAGCCGCGCGGACGAAGAAACGCTCAAAGCTCTGCGCGGGATTTCAGAGTACGTCTACCCCTACGGCACGGGCGTGGAGTTGCCCGTAAAGAGCTCGGCTTCCCGCCTTTTATCCCAGCTTGCAGAGGACGACGGCAACGCTCTTCCTATGTTTGACGAGGAGATTATGAGCGGCGCGGGCACGGGCGTGGAGAGCGGTATCGCCTACCACAGGTTTTTGGAGCTGTGCGATTTTTCCGTCAAAGACGGCGCGGGAATTGCGCGGCAGACAGAGGAGTGGGAGCGTGCGGGATTAATCACCGCCGAACAAAAGAGCATTTTAAAGATTGACGAGCTTAAATCCATTTTAGATATGCCCGCGTTTGCGGGGATTTGCGGCAAGGAAGTCTACCGTGAGCGTGAGTTTGTCTGCCGTCTGCCGTTTGCCGAATACGTCGCGTTACAGGGCGGCGCAGAGCTTACGGAGGTACGCGCCGAGGAGGGCGACGGGGTAATCGTGCAGGGCGCAATCGACCTGCTGGTTATCGAAAGAAAGGACGGCGTTGCGGTGGGCGCGCGTATCATAGACTATAAATATACCGCCCATTCGGAGGAGTACGTAAAGCGGAAATACGCTCCTCAGCTTGCGCTGTACAGAAGCGTAGTATGCAAAATTTACGGGCTTGCCGAGAGCGCCGTCGGTACGACCGTCATCAATATCCGCGCGTGCAGGCAGATAGATATGCCGTAGCCCTGCGTATGCGTACAAATTAAACATATTTCGGCAAATAATGCGCGTTATCGCGGCGGCTGTCGGCTATAATCTGCTGTATGGAAGCCATAACCAAATTTTTCGGCAGTATACTGTCGCAGTTCAACGAAGCTAATTTTGCGTTGCTCGCAATTATTGATTTTGCCGCGTACGTTGCGGTGTTTCTTGCGGCGCTTTTTGGGTGCGCGGTTTCCTCCCGCCTGCGTTCGGGCGATAAGCGCGCGTTCTTTCACCTTACAAATATTTTTACGGCTATAACCCTCGCCGTATTTCTTACGAAGTTTACTCTGCCGCAGTCCGTCGCGGTAGCCGCCGTCTTCTGGATTTTGGGCTACGCGGCGTACGGTCTGCTGTGCACGTTCAAGGGCAAAAAGAGCGAGCCCGAGGATTTGCGCGCCGCCGCGCCAATACCCGAGGTTCGCCCTGTTTCGCCGACTTCACCTTCACGCCCCGCGCCCGCTCACCTCGCAGTTCAGCCCGCACCGCAGAGCGCGGTAAGGCTTGACCACGCCTTGAATATCGCGGACAAGCTACTCTTGAAAAATCTGGGCAGAGGTGACAGGCAGGAGCTGGAAAAGATTAAAACCGCGCTCACCGTATTAAAAGTTAAAGGCATACTTTCCGCGCAGGAGGGAGAGGCTCTCAACGATATGTTCAACGCGCTCTTAAAGCTTATGGCAAAATACGACCTTTAATCAATGAGATATAATTCGCAAACATATATTGCGATGCCGTTTGTAAAGGGGCTCGGGCTTAATTGCAGAGCGCGCCGATAAACATATCCTTTGCGGCTATCTCGGCAACGCTGTGCTCGCTCTTCAAAATTATCACGTCGCCCAAAACAAGCCTGTTGAATGCAAATTTCTTTTTGCCCACGTGGGCGCATACGAGGCGGTCGCTCTTTACCGTAAAGTCCTCGGTGTGTCCCAAAAACTTTCCGTTATCCGAATATACCGCCTGACCGAGTCGCAGGCGGGCGGACTGCTTAGCCTCCTTGCCCGCTTTCAGAACCATAGCGTTTTCGCCCGCAAACCTGACGTCGGCGGCTGCCGCAAAAAACTCGTTTTCGCGTTCGTTACAGCATATATAGCCCTCAATTTTATCCCCGATGCAGCTTATACCTAAAATATAGCCGCATCTTTTTTTGTCCGCACCTTCGATTTTTTTGCCGTAAAGCTGACTGATTTTCATTTTTGATTTCTCCTTACACGCTATAATATTAGCCCCAGCGTTCGGCTATCACTCAAAAAAATGGCATATGCTGTCGAAGAGTGCAAATTTGCAACACGCCGCATAAATTTTTTAAAAAGGTTTACAGTAGACTTGACAGGTGTAAAGGTTTAATGTATACTTTTATCACCTTACAAATAATGGTAAAAGGACTGCCGCGGTTAAACGGCTTGCGCTGAAAGCGCGGTAGAAAGTATTATGGCTGATATTAAGCAAAAGTACGACGTAATAATCGTCGGTGCGGGCGTTGCGGGTTTAAACTGCGCTCTCAATCTTCCCCGCGATAAATCGGTGTTGCTTATTTGCAAAAAATCGCCCCGACAGAGCGACAGTTATCTTGCTCAGGGCGGTATTTGCAGATTGCGCGGCGATTACGACTATGACGAATATTATGAAGACACGATGCGGGCGGGGCACTACGAAAACAATCCCGCGGCGGTAGACTGTATGTTGCGCGGCTCGCAGGAAATTATAGACGACCTTGTAAATTGCGGCGTGGAGTTCGAGAGAGCGGAGGACGGCTCTTTTGATTACACCCGCGAGGGCGGGCACACCTCTCCGAGGATTTGCTATCACGAGGACTGTACGGGCAAGGAGATTACCTCCGCGCTTATGCGGCGCGTCAAAAAGCTTAAAAACGTGCAGATTGCGCCCAACGTCGTGCTACTCGATATAATAGAGAGCGGCAAGGAGTGCTTCGGAGCGGTAGTATACGACAGCGCGGAGAAAACCGTCAAAAACGTGCTCGCAGATTACACTGTGCTTGCTACGGGCGGCATAGGCGGAGCTTTCGGCAATACGACTAATTTCGGCGTGCTCACGGGCGACGCGCTGGCTATATGCTTACGTCACGGCGTCGCGGTAGACCATATTAATTATATACAAGTGCACCCCACCACGCTGTACTCTAAAAAGCGCGGCAGAAGATTTCTCATTTCGGAATCCGTCAGGGGCGAGGGCGCGCAGCTTTTAGATAAAAATTTCAACCGCTTCACCGACGAGCTCAAACCGCGCGACGTGGTTAAGGACGCGGTGTTGGCGCAGATGAAGAAGGACGGCACGGATTTCGTATGGCTGGATATGCGCCCCGTTCCCAAAGACGAGATAGAGAGCCATTTCCCCGCGATAGTCAGGCGGTGCGCCGAGGAGGGCTACGACGTGTTTACCGAGTGTATTCCCGTTGTTCCCGCCATACACTATTTTATGGGCGGCATACGCAGCGGGCTTGACGGCGAAACGACCTTGCCGAGGCTCTACGCCGTGGGCGAAACGTGCTGCAACGGCGTGCACGGTAAAAACCGCCTTGCTTCGAATTCGCTTTTGGAGAGCCTGCTCTTTGCAAAGCGCGCGGCGCAGGATATAGCGGCGGGTTATGAAAGTATCGACGAAGGAGCGGCGGGAGCGGCTGTCGACGGGTTGGACGGCGGAAAATACGCTCACCCGCAGAAATTGTTGAAACAATACAGAGAGGAAGTAAGGCGCGCCGTGGATATTGCAAACGGCGACGTAAACGGTAAATTAAAGGAGACGCGTAAATGAACGAGCTGACTGAAAAGCTTATAATGGACAGACTTATAAAGGAAGCGCTTGAAGAGGACATAGGCTTCGAGGACGTGACGACCAACGCCGTTATGCCCGAGTATAAGAAGGGCAGAGTAAAGCTCATATGCAAGCAGGACGGCGTTATATGCGGACTGAACGTGTTCGAGCGCGTATTTAAGCTCCTCGACGAAAATACCGTCATAGAGATTTTTGTCAAGGACGGCGACGAGGTAAAAAAGGGTCAGCGCATAGCTATGATATCGGGCGATATCCGCGTGTTGCTTTCGGGCGAGCGCGTGGCTTTGAACTTTTTACAGCGAATGAGCGGCATTGCTACCTACACCCGAAAGGTTGCCGACCTGTTAAAGGGCTGCAAGACTAAGCTTCTGGACACGCGTAAAACTACGCCCAATATGCGCATATTCGAAAAGTATGCCGTGCGCGTGGGCGGCGGCAACAATCACAGATATAACCTTTCCGACGGCGTGCTGTTAAAGGACAACCATATCGGCGCGGCGGGCGGCGTTAAAAAGGCGGTTGAAATGGCGAGGGCGTACGCTCCTTTCGTCCGCAAAATAGAAGTCGAAGTCGAAAACCTCGATATGTGCCGCGAGGCTCTGGAAGCGGGCGCAGATATAATTATGCTTGACAATATGACCGTCGAGGATATGAAAAAGGCGGTTGAGATGATAGGCGGCAGGGCGCTCACAGAGTGTAGCGGCAACGTCACCCTCGGAAATATCGGGAATATAAAGAGCACGGGCGTAGACTACGTTTCGTCGGGCGCGCTCACCCATTCCGCACCCATTCTCGACTTGTCGCTTAAAGAACTGCACCCCGAAGTGGGATTGTGATGAAGGCTGCGCAGAGGCGGGAGGAGATACTCTCGCTTATAGGTAACAGCCGCAATCCAGTGTCGGCTAATTTTCTCAGCGAGCGTTACTCTGTGTCGCGGCAGGTGATAGTGCAGGATATCGCGCTTCTGCGTGCGCAGGGGTACGGCGTAATATCGACAAACCGCGGGTACGTGCTCGGCTCGGGATTGGGGGCGGAGCGCGTGTTCAAGTGCCGCCACACCTTGCAGGAGCTTATTAAGGAGAGTGAAATAATCATTTCGCGCGGGGGCAGGGTGGAGGACATAATGGTCAATCACCGCGTTTACGGCAAAATATCGGCGAGGTTGGAGCTGTCAGAACCTAGGCACGCGGAAGAGCTCTACCGTTCGCTTGTGTCCGGAGCTTCCAAGCCGCTTATGAGCGTTACCGACGGATATCACTATCACACCGTGTCCGCCGACCGCGAGGAAACGCTTGACGATATCGGGAACGCCCTTCGGCAAGCGGGTTTCCTCATTGAAATTTAACGTGCTACAATTTTTAACTTGCAGGCAGGCAAAACTTATCAGATAGGGAGAACGAATACCGAAGCTATACTTGCCGCCGTCAGCATAATAATTCCTCAATAAATCTTATATCTTTAAAATGGAAAGCGGTTGCTTTCTTTTTTTTTGTTGATTTCGGCGGTGCGGTGTGATAAAATTATATATATGAAAATCTCGGATATTTTAAATTCAAAAAAGGCGGCGCTGTCTTTCGAGGTGTTTCCGCCCAAAACGAGCGACAAATTCGAATCCGTGCAGGCGGCTGTCGATAAAATAGCCGCGCTCTCGCCCGATTTTATGAGCGTGACTTACGGCGCGGGCGGCGGCACAAGCGACTATACCGTCGCCGTTACAAAGCACATAAAGGAAGCTTTCGGAGTGACGGCTCTCGCGCATCTGTCCTGCATAACCTCGGACAGGGCTGACGTCAGAGCCAAGCTTGCGCGGCTTAAAGAAGAGGGCATTGAAAACGTGCTTGCGCTTCGCGGCGATTTGCCGAAAGATTTCGACGGCAAGCTCGAATACAGATATGCGAGCGAGCTGGTTGCCGAAATAAAGGCGGCGGGCGGCTTCTGCATAGGCGGCGCGTGCTATCCCGAGGGACACCCCGATTCCCCCACGCTCTTTTCCGATATCGACAACTTAAAGCGCAAGGTGGACGCGGGGTGCGACTTCCTTACCACGCAGATGTTCTTCGATAACGACCTCTATTACAGCTTTCTGTCAAAGGTGAGGGAGGCGGGCATAAGCGTGCCTGTAATCGCGGGGATAATGCCCGTAACCAACGCGGCGCAGACGAGAAGAATGATGACGCTTTCGGGCGGCTCGCTCCCCACGCGCTTTAAACGCATAATCGACCGTTACGGCGACAATGCCGAGGCTATGGCGCAGGCGGGCATAATCTACGCTTGCGAGCAGATAATCGACCTGTACGCAAACGGCGTGCGGGCGGTGCACGTCTACTCAATGAATAAACCTTACGTTGCGGCGCAGATAAAGGACAACCTGCGCGGGATTATATGATAAAGGTCATACGCGGGCGGCTCGACGGCTTTGACGGGCAGGAGGCGTTGCGCTACCTTGGCTATTGCAAACGCGATATCCCCGCCGACAACGTTCGCAGCCTTTTTGAAGAGTGCGGCAGGGAGGTTCTCGCCGTGCAGGATTTGCGAGCGGTGTACTCCGATTTCCCGCTTGCAACCGAAGGCGACGGGTTGGATTTGGGATTTGCAAGGGTTAAGAGCCATTCGCTTGCCCTTAACCTTACAGGGTGCAAAAGGACGGTGCTCTTTGCGTGCACGGCGGGCGCGGGTATAGACAGGCTTCTTGCCAAATACAACCGCATATCGCCCGCAAAAGCGGCGGTCGTTCAGGCTGTCGGCGCGGCTCTCGTCGAGGGCTGGTGCGACGAAATATGCGCGAGGATAGAGCGGGAATACGGCGCGGTTAAGCCACGCTTTTCGTGCGGGTACGGCGACCTGCCTCTGACCCTTCAACGCGACATATTCGCCGTCCTTTCGGTCACAAAGAACATAGGAATAACCCTCTCGGACGATTGCTTTATGACCCCTACCAAGTCGGTTACGGCGATTGTCGGAGTGATTGAGAAATAGATATGGCTGATTTCAGAGATTTACTAAGCAATAATATAATAGTTTTGGACGGGGCTATGGGCACTCAACTTCAAAAGTCGGGCTTGCCCCTCGGCGTTATGCCCGAAGAGTGGTGTCTGACCCATTCCGAGGATGTAACCGCCGTCCACCGCGCCTATTTTCAGGCGGGCAGTAACGTCGTTCTGGCTAACACGTTCGGCGCTAATTTCCTTAAATTCGGCGACAGGCTCGGTGAGGTCGTGTCAGCCGCGATAAGGTGCGCTAAAAATGCGTGCAGCGGTTTCAAAGACGCCTTTGTCGCATTGGATATCGGTCCTTGCGGTAAACTTTTAAAGCCGCTCGGCGGGCTGGATTTCGAGGACGCGGTGGATATATTCAAGCGCACGGTCAGGGCGGGCGTAGCGGCGGGAGCCGACCTCATATTCATTGAAACGATGAACGACGTGTACGAGCTGAAAGCGGCTGTTATCGCCGCAAAGGAAGAGTGCAGTCTGCCGATTTGCGCTTCTATGGTTTTCGGCAATGACCAAAAGACTATGACGGGCGCTTCTCCCGAAGCGTTTGTCGCGCTTGCCGAGGGGTTGGGCGTTGACGCTCTCGGTATCAACTGTTCGCTCTCTCCCGCCGAAATGACCCCCGTCGTAGAACGCATTTTAAAGGTTTCGTCTACACCCGTAATCGTAAAGCCCAACGCGGGGCTGCCCGAAGAGGTCGACGGAAAAACGGTGTATTCGCTGTCGGCGGCAGATTTTGCAGAGCAGATGAGAGCGCTGACGGAAAAGGGCGCGCGGCTTATCGGCGGTTGTTGCGGGACTACGCCGCGGTATATAGAAGAGCTTATAGCGGCAACGCGCGGTATTCAGCCCAAGCCGATAGAAAACAAGGGGCTTACGTGCGTTTCTTCCTACACGCAGGCGCGTTATTTCGGTAATATTCCCGTACTAATCGGCGAAAGAATAAATCCTACGGGCAAAAAACGGCTGAAACAGGCGCTCAAAGAAAACGATATAGATTATGTGTTGAACGAAGCCGTCACGCAGACCGAAAGGGGCGCGCACGTTCTCGACGTCAACGTCGGTTTGCCCGAAATAGACGAACCGTCCGTGCTAAAACGTTGCATAACCGAAATTCAGGCGGTGTGCGACTTGCCCTTGCAGATTGATACCTCCGACCCCGTTGCAATGGAGCGGGCTATGCGCGTATACAACGGCGTGCCGCTCGTCAATTCGGTAAACGGCAAGCGCGAGAGTATGCGCTCGGTGTTTCCGTTGGTTAAGAAGTACGGCGGCGTTATTATCTGTCTGACGCTCGACGAAAAGGGTATTCCACCCACCGCAAAGGGGCGCGTTGCAATAGCTAAAAAAATAATCAGAAATGCCGAAAAGTACGGCATAGTACGGGGGCAATTGGTTTTCGACACCCTCGCAATGGCAGTTTCTGCTGACGGCTCGGCGGCGGTTGAGGCGTTGGAAGCGCTCGACTGTATCAGGCATAAGCTCGGCTGTCATACGTCGCTCGGCGTTTCGAATATTTCGTTCGGACTGCCGCAGAGGGATTTCATCAATTCGACCTTTTTCGCTATGGCGTTGACGCGCGGTCTGTCGGCGGCTATCTACAATCCCAATTCGCAGGAGATGGTTAAGACGTACAAGTCGTTTCTTGCGCTCAGCGGTCTGGACGAAAACTGCGCCGCTTACGTTGATTACGCTTCGTCGGTAACGGCGGGCGCGATAACCGAAGTCGGCGGGCGCGCGGATAGCGCTAATGAGGGCGGCGGGCTGACATATTTCATTGTAAAGGGCTTGAAGAAGGAAGCGGCGGCAGAGGCGGCGAGATTGCTTGGAAACACCGCTCCGCTCGAAGTAATCAACGCGCACATTATCCCCGCGCTTGACGAGGTGGGCAAGGGCTTTGAAAACAAGACGGTATTTCTGCCGCAGCTTTTGATGAGCGCGGAGGCGGCTTCGGAGGCGTTTAAGGAAGTAAAGGCGCGGCTCAACCCCTCCGACAACGCGAAAAAAATAAAGGTGGCGCTTGCCACGGTAAAGGGCGATATTCACGACATCGGCAAAAATATCGTTGCCACGTTGCTGTCCAACTACGGGTTTACGGTGTACGATCTGGGGCGCGACGTCGCTCCCGAAAGAGTAGTGGAGGCGGCGAGGGAGCACGGCGTTCAGCTTGTCGGATTGAGCGCGCTGATGACTACGACCGTCGTTTCTATGCGCCAAACCATAGAGCTTTTGCGCGTTGAGCTGCCTCACGTCAAGGTGTGCGTGGGCGGCGCGGTGCTCAACGAGGAGTATGCCCGCACTATCGGCGCGGACAGATACTGTAAGGACGCAATGGCGACCGTGCGCTACGCCGGGGAGCTGGAAGAAGGTTTGAGCTGATTGCGCTGTTTGTTTAAGGACGGGGCGACAATCTGTAATAATTTCCGCTAAATTTTAATAGTCTATTCTGTAAATATTTTTGCGGGGTGGACTATGCTTAAATATGCCGACGCTTCCAAGGAACGCGTACTGCAAATGCTTGACTGCGACGAGCGCGGTCTGAGCGCCGAAGAGGTTGAAAAGCGGCGCGACAAATACGGCTTTAACGAATTGAGTAAGAAGAAAAAGACCTCGGTTGTGGGGCTGTTTTTCAGTCAGTTCGGCGACGTTATGACTATACTTTTAATTGCCGCGGCGTGTATTTCCGCGGTAATTGCCGTTTTTTCGGGCGAGAAGAGCGACCTCGCCGACACGGCGATAATAGCTTCGATAATCCTCTTAAACGCCGTTGTCGGCACTGTTCAGCAATATCGGGCGGACAAGGCGATAGAGGGGCTTAAAAAGCTCAGCTCCGCAACGGCAAGGGTGCGGCGCGACGGCGAGGTCAGAATAGTCGACGCAACCGAGCTGACGGTCGGCGATATCGTGCTATTGGAGGAGGGCGACGTAATTCCCGCCGATTTGCGCGTTTTAAAGGCGACAGAGCTCAAATGCGACGAGGCGGCTCTGACGGGCGAGAGCGTCAGCGTGGAGAAAAAGGAAACGGTCATAGTCGGCAAGAAGGTCACTCAGTCAAACGCTTGCAACTTACTGTTTTCCTCGACCTTCGTGGTTGGCGGAAGCGGCGAGGGCGTTGTGTGCGCCGTGGGCAAGGATACGGAAATCGGCGGCATTGCCGAAATGTTGGAGGACGTCAAAAAGGGGCAGAGCCCGCTTGAAAAGAGCTTGAACAAGCTCGGTAAAATCATATCGGCGTTCGTGATAGTCGTCGCCGCGGTTATATTCGCCGTTGGCTTCTTTGCGCGCGGCACGGGGCTTTTAAAGAACTTTATGACGGCGGTTGCCGTTGCCGTTGCCGCCATTCCCGAGGGGCTTCCCGCAGTCGTGTCGGTCATTATGGCTATGGGCGTACAGCGTATGAGCCGCCAAAACGTCGTTATCCGCAAGCTTAAATGCGTTGAAACTCTGGGCGGCTGTACCTGCATATGTACCGACAAAACGGGCACTTTAACGCAGAACAGAATGAGGGTTATCGAGATGTTTTGCGCCGATAATCTGCGTTCGTTGGAGGATAGTGCGGGGGCAAATCCGAAAATTCTTGCCTGTATGTCAATCTGTACGCGGGTAAAGGGCAATTTGGGCAACTACGTCGGCGACCCTACGGAAGTTGCCGTCAAAGCCTATGCCGAGATAAACGGCTGGCGTGAGGAGTACTCGGTCACGGGCGAAATTCCTTTCAGTTCCGAACGCAAAATGATGAGCGTACGCGCCGAAACGCTTTCGGGCAGAGCTATCTACGTCAAGGGCGCGCCCGAGGAGGTTTTAAAGCGGTGCACGCACATAGACGGGGGCAACGGCGCGCGTTCAGTGACAGCCGCAGACAGAGCCCGCATAGAGGAAGCGTGCGCGCGTATGTCAAACGAGGCTCTGCGCGTGTTGGCTTTTGCATATAAAGAGGGCGGCGAGCTTACGGAGGAGGGGCTGACTTTCCTCGGACTGTGCGGAATGATGGACGGTCTTAAAGAGGGCGTTGCGGAAGCCGTAGGGCAGTGCAAAGAGGCGGGCATAACCACCGTTATGATAACGGGCGACAGCCCCGCAACCGCGCTTGCAATAGCTAAAAAGGCGGGTATTGCCTACAATTCCTCGCAGGTATTTACGGGCGAACAGCTCGACGGAATGACCAAGCCTCAGCTCAAAGAGGCGATTAAAAGGGGCAGAGTGTTTGCCCGCGTTTCGCCAAAGCATAAAAACATTATAGTCAAGCTGAAACAGGCGCAGGGGGAAGTGGTTGCGATGACGGGCGACGGCGTAAACGACGCTCCGCCTGTAAAGAGCGCGGACATAGGCATTGTTATGGGCAGCGGCACGGAAGTTACGAAGAGCGTTGCCGATATGGTAATTGCCGACGACAACTTTACAACCATTGTCGGCGCAGTGCGCGAGGGGCGCAGAATTTCGTCCAACATAAAAAAGACAATTCAGTTCTTCCTGTCGACCAACCTCGCCGAAGTGCTTGCGATTATGCTTGTCACCTTTGCGTTCGTCGGTTGCGATTTCCTGCTCTCCACGCAACTGCTTTGGATAAATCTGATTACAGACAGCTTCCCCGTGCTTGCGCTCGGCGTGGAAAAGGGTCTGGGCGACGATATGAAGCACCCGCCGGAACGAGCCGAAAAATCGCTGTTTTCACGTTCGTCTATGCTGTCCGTTTTGTTTTCGTCGCTGTATATTACGGGGGTAACGGTGGCGGCGTACACTTTTACGCTGTTCAATTACGGCAACGAGGCGGCGACGACGGTAGCCTTTTTAACTCTCTCCTTCGCCGAACTGTTCCATGCATTCAACGTGCGTTCGGGCAAACGCTCGGCGTTTGCGGGTATGTTATCAAATAAGGTTCTGCTTGCGACGGTTTTGGCGGGAGTGGCTGTAAACGTCGGGCTCTGCTTCTCGCCGCTCGCCTCCGCGTTCGGCATAGCTTCCATTCCCGCGCAACTGTGGGGATTGGTGTTCGGCGCTTCGCTCTCCGTTGTCCTCTTCTGCGAAATCTATAAGTTGATTGTCCGACTGCTTTCGCGCGGGAAAAAGGGCGCGGGGAAAATCAAACCCGCAAGAGCGCGCCGTTTAAGCAAAAGACAAAAAGCCGTCAATTGAATATTATCGGATAATTTCAAAATTGCGCTTGACAAGTCGGGCGCAATTGTTTTATCTATCTGTCGTTCGACGGAATGGAAGAGGTGTGATTATGTTGGCGGTCGAAACAAGAAATCTTACTAAAAAATACAAAGAAGTCACCGCGCTAAACGGCTGTGATTTGCAGGTGGAGGAGGGCGAGCTGTTCGGCTTGCTTGGCGTAAACGGCGCGGGCAAGACTACGCTTAAAAAGCGGAAGCCGCAGGCTTCCGCTTAAATTTGTTTTATAAATAATAATTTTGATGCTTTCTTATTTTGCACTGTCGATTTGCGGTTTTGAATTGTTTATGCGCTCTTCGGCTTCCTTAAAGTAGCGGGCGTACGCCTTTTTGCAGTAATTCTCGTGACCGTTCTTTTCGTTTGGGTCGCCGTCCTCGAAAGAATACTCTCCGTTAACTCTCCAACCGTCGAATAAGCCTATCTTAATGCAGTTGGCGGGGCAGTGGAAGGAACAGCGCGCGCACATTATGCAATTATTGCCGAAATTGGGCTTGCCGTCCTTCATTTCAATATTGCCGACGGGGCAGTTTCTTGCGCACTTGCCGCAGCTTATGCAGTCGCCCTTTACCTTGTAAAACAATCCGTTAAAGTGAAATCCGCCGTATTCTATGCGCATAAACCATGCCCACAAGCTGCCTAAAAACAGCTTCTTTTCGTGCCGTTCAACGCCGTTTAAAACGTCGCGGCAGTCAATGGGAATAAGCTTTTTCGCCGTTTCCCACATAACGTAAGCCATATGGTCGGTGTGACGGAAAATCATATTGTAAGGCATAACGTACTGATATTCGTTCGTAACCTTTACGCCGCGCTTCTTTAATATGCTTATCAGCTTTAAGGAGGACACGCGGCTCATTTTAACGGGCTCGCCCGAGGTCTTGAATATGAACGCCCGCGGATTGCTTTGGCTCTTTTCAATCGACTTTGCAAACTGCAACATAAGTTGCGGCGCGTTAAAGCCGTGAATGGGGTAGCCTATGCCTATCAGGTCGTAGTCCGTAAGCGCGATTTCTTGCTTTAACGGCAGAGCGAACAGCTCGCATTCGTGACCGTTTGCCTTTAACTCTTCACTGTATTTAAGAGCAACCTTTTTTGTGTTACCCGTTCCCGAAAAATAGAATATTGCCGTTTTCATTAATCGAGTTTGTCGGCGTGCGCCTTGAAATCCTTATCGAAATAATACACGACGTCCTCGTCCTTGCCGTGACTGTCATACCATATGCGCGCAAAAATTCTGTCCGTCTTGGAAAGTCTGTCAAAGTCCCACTTCCAACCCTTATAGAGGGGATTTTCCCAATGCCCTGCGCGTAACACGGTGTACGTATCTGCGGTAAATTTTTCTCCGTCGACCGTCTGCCAATCAATTTTAGCGTACATATCGCCGTTGAATTTTTCGGGAGTAAGGCACTTACCTCCGTGCGCCGCCGCTACGGCTATCAAATCGTCCGTCGTAATCTGCTCGTCGGGCTTGTCGATATCGTATCCGTAAGCCTCGATATTCTCCTCGCTCGTCATATGCGGCGGCTCGGGTATCTCGGTGGGCAGCTCTACGTCATTCCAAGTCAGCTTTTTGCGTTTGTAAAATACGTCCGTTCCGCCGAAATACGCAAGCGCCTTTGCCTCGTCGCCCTCCTTAACCCATTGCGAGGGGGAGTTCTTGTCCCGAAGCAGTCGCTTGAAAAGCAGGGCGGAAATTACGGGGCGCGGAACAAATTTGCCCATAGTGTAAATTCTGTTTCTGAGCTTCATTTCCTGCCAGAAGTCGGAGCACGACTGTCCGCGGAAATGGAATAAGTTGTCGAGAACGTCGCTGTCCGTGTACCACATACCGTGGAAGTTGCGGGTTGCGTTGTACCAGGGCTTGAAGAAGCTCTTAAAGCTTCCGCCTATAATTTTAAAGCCCTCGTCATATGTTCCGTATCCGTACGAACGGCAGTTTGCGCCGCCGCCGATATTGTACACGCGTTTCCAAAAGGTATGCGGAATGTTGCCGCTCTTAAATTGCTTTAAAATATTGGTCAGCAGAGTGCCGCTGTCACGCACCGACGCCCATTCCAAAGGCGCGTCGAAGCAGGTGTGGAACATAAGCCCGTCGCGCACGTTATCCTTGAAAATGTTGTAGTGGAGCATCGCAGTCTGTCTTAAAACCGCCCATTTCTTTACGTTCGATTGAAGCACGGCGTACTCGCCCAAAATCTTTGTTGCGGAGTACAGCTCGAACGGACCTGAAACGAGAGGTTCGCCCACTCTGCCGTATTTGTGCGCGCCCGCGCGGTTTCCGTATACGGCAACGGAAGATATGTGCACGAGTACGGGCTGATTTTCTTCAATGCTCTCAATCGCCGCAATCAGCGTTTTAACGCCGTCAACGTTGCACTCAATCGCGCTTTTAGGGTCGGCGTCCGATTTGGGCGGAATAACTCCGCAGATATTGAAAACAAGGTCGCAACCGTCAATCAGCTTTCGGCAAGCCTTTTCGTCGGCAAGACTGCCGTAAATCACTTCGGTTTTAGCCGCGATAGCCTTGTTGGCGCGCAGAATTTTCTTCGCCTTTTTCTTACTGCGGCAAAGTATTTTTATCTTGTCGGCGACGGAAGGGCAGAAGTTCAAGTTCCATAAAAAGTAACTGCCCATATTTCCCGATACGCCCGTTATTGCTATATTCATCTCATATTCTCCTTTGTGTACGGTTGAAATAGACCAATCATATAAGATTATATCATATTCCACAATATAACGCAATAGAATTTTCACTTAATTATCATAACCGTATCGTAAAGTGGAAAAGGGAAGACGAGGGAAAAATACAAGTTTCTTGAACTCGCATTCGGGAAATGGGGTGAAGAGGGGTTCAAGCTTCTTGAAGTGAGGCGAGGGTATGGCTACAAGTTAATTAAAGTGGGGGGGTAAGGGTAAAAGCGACGCGCTCACGTTTTGCTGATGTTAATTATGGTTTGCGTGTTAGCAATTAAAGGACTTGGCAGAAGCGACGCGCTTACGTTTTGCTGATGTTGGCTATGGCTTGCGAGTTAGCAAGTAAAGGACTTGGCAGAAGCGACACGCTTCAATTGGATTTGGGATAGACGCGTTTGCCGAAGATTGCCGTTCCGAGGCGAATCATATTACTGCCGCACTCTATGCACAGTTCGTAGTCGCCGCTCATTCCCATAGACAGATAACTTAAATCGGGGTCGGCGGCTTTAAGCTCGTCATATTTAGCGCGCATAAGCTTTGCAAGACGGGTCAGCTCGTCGATATCGTCCACGTCGGGCAACATAGCCATAAGTCCGCGGATTTTTATTGCGGGCATAGCCTTTATTACGGCGTACGCTTCGTCGGCTTCGCTTAGTGCAAATCCCGATTTGCTTTCCTCGTTGCCAATGTTAATCTGAATTAGCGCTTCGGATACAACGCCCGCCTTTTCTCCGCGTTTGGAAAGCTCCTCTGCAAGGGAGTAACGGTCGAGAGAATGATACAGGTCGACCTTGCCCAACAGATACTTAACTTTATTGGTCTGCAAATGCCCTATAAAGTGGCGTACGGGATTGCCCGTAATCAGGTCGTATTTATCCTTAAATTCCTGTACGTGATTGTCGCCTATATCGCGAATGCCGGCACATACGGCGCGGTTAATGTCCTCGGGCGACTGTAATTTAACCGCCGCGACCAAAGTCACCTTTTCGCAAAACGGGTTGGTTTTCGGAATGCTTTCCAACAGTTTGTTTACGTTTTCTTCAATCATATGCGCTCGGCAATCAACTCTGCCATTCTGCTCCCCGTAACCCGTTTTGCGCCCTCTTCCATAATGTCGGCAGTGCGCCAGCCATCGTTCAAAACACTCTCGACGGCGCGCTCGATAGCCGCGCATTCGTCGGTTAAAGAAAAGCTGTCGCGAAGCATCATAGCCGCCGCAAGTACCGTTGCAATCGGATTGGCTATGTCCTTGCCCGCAATGTCGGGCGCGCTTCCGTGTATCGGCTCGTACAGCCCGCGCGTGCCGTCGCCCAAAGAGGAGGAGGCGAGCATACCGATAGAGCCCGTCACCTGCGCCGCCTCGTCGGAGAGTATATCGCCGAAAATATTGGAGGTCAAAACCACGCCGAGGGCGGAGGGGTTCTTTACTATCTGCATAGCCGCGTTGTCGACAAGCATATCCTCGACGGTTATATCGGGGTAGTTCTTCTCGGCGTACGCGTGCACCGTCCTGCGCCACAGCCTGCTGCTCTCCAAAACGTTCGCCTTATCTATTGATACGACCTTTTTGTCGCGCTTTGACGCAAGCTCGCACGCAATACGCGTTATGCGCTCAATCTCCGCAACGCTGTATTTTTCGGTGTCCCAGGCGTATTCTCCGCCGTCGCCCGTGCCCTTGCCGCGCTCGCCGAAATAAATGCCGCCCGTCAGTTCGCGCACGATTATTATTTCCACGCCGTCTTTGACAAGCTCGTATTTGAGCGGAGAGGCGTGCGCAAGACTTGCCCAAAGCTTGGCGGGGCGTATATTTGAGTACAGCCCCATAGCCTTACGAATGCCCAAAAGCCCCTTTTCGGGACGGATATCTACGGGAAGACTGTCCCATTTGTAGCCGCCAACCGCGCCCAAAAGCACGCTGTCGCAGGACAGACACGCGGTAACCGTTTCTTCGGGGAGGGGTACGCCGCATTTATCTATCGCGCAACCGCCTATGAGCTTGTGCGTAAAGTTGAAAGTGTGCCCGTACTTTGCGCCTGTTGCGTTTAAAACCTTTATCGCGCCCGCGCATATCTCGGGACCTATTCCGTCGCCGTCAAGCACTGTAATATTGTAGTTCATTTCAGCCTCTGATTTTAGTAATTTCTGCATTCGTTGCGGCATATTCGGGGGTCAATTACCCTTTTTAGCCAAATGTTTAAGCAATCCGCCGTCGTCTATTATGCCCTGTATAAAGTCGGGAAAGGGCTGAGCCGTAAAGCTTTCTCCCGTGGTGATATCGTATATCTTTCCCGCGGCAAGGTCGGCTGAAACTTCGTCGCCCGCGTTTATAGCTTTAACCGCCTGCGGACATTCTAAAATGGGCAACCCCGTGTTTATCGAATTGCGGTAAAAAATGCGCGCGAAGGAGTTGGCTATCACAAGACTTACGCCCGCCGCTTTTATGGCTACGGGAGCGTGTTCGCGTGAAGAGCCGCAACCGAAATTGTCGCCTGCAACTATAACGTCGCCCTTGCGCACTTTTTGTACGAACCCGGGGTCTATATCCTCCATACAGTGCGAGGCGAGAGCGCTCTCACTGCTGTCGTTCAGGTATCTTGCGGGGATTATTACGTCGGTGTCAACGTCGTTTCCGTACTTAAAAACTTTGCCCTTTATCTCCATTTTATTTATCCTCCAAATCGGCTGGCGTGCAAAGTCTGCCCTTAACGGCGCTTGCCGCGGCAACGTAGGGAGAGACTAAATACACCTCGCTCTTCACATGCCCCATACGCCCTACGAAATTGCGGTTGGTTGTCGAAACGGCTCGCTCACCCTCGGCTAAAATGCCCATATATCCGCCGAGACACGGTCCGCAAGTGGGGGTGGAGATGATTGCGCCCGCGTCCAAAAATATGTGCGCAAGCCCCTCGTCAATGCACTGCCTGTATACTTCCTGCGTGGCGGGTATGACGATAGCGCGCACGCCGTCGGCAACCTTGCGCCCCTTTAAAATGCTTGCCGCCGCTCTCATATCGGAAATCCTGCCGTTTGTGCAGCTGCCTATTACAACCTGATCAATTCGTATTTCGCCCCATTCCGTCTTAGTGTTTTCGGGCAGGTGGGGGAAGGCTACGGTGGGTTTAAGCGACGGTAAGTCTATTACGTAGGTCTGTTCGTATTCGGCGTCGGGGTCGGGCTCGTAAGCCTTGACGGGACGCTTGAACCGCCCTTGCATATATGCGAGAGCAACGTCGTCCACGGGAAAAATGCCGTTCTTTGCGCCCGCCTCGATTGCCATATTGCAGATTGTAAAGCGGTCGTCTATGGACAGATATTTGACGCCGTCGCCGCAAAACTCCATACTCTTATACAGCGCGCCGTCCACTCCGATTAAGCCGATTATATGTAAAATTACGTCCTTGCCGCAAACGTAGGGGGCGGGCTTTCCCCTGAGCTCGAACTTTATTGCGGAGGGCACTTTGAACCAACACGTCTGCGAGAGCATTCCCGCCGCCATATCGGTAGAGCCCACGCCCGTAGAAAACGCGCCGAGCGCGCCGTATGTGCAGGTGTGACTGTCCGCGCCTATCACAAGGTCGCCCGCGCCTACCAGACCGAGCTCGGGCAACAGCGCGTGCTCGATGCCCATTCTGCCCACGTCGTAAAAGTTTTCAATGCCCTGTTCTGTTGCGAACGCGCGGCACGTCTTGCACTGTTCCGCGCTCTTCACGTCCTTGTTGGGCGCAAAGTGGTCCATAACGAGCGCTATTTTGCCTTTATCCTTTACGCTCGCTGCGCCTGTCTTTTTAAACTCGCGTATCGCCACAGGACCTGTTATGTCGTTGGCAAGCACGAGGTCAAGCTCGGCTTCAATAAGCTGTCCCGCCGTAACCTCTTTCAGATGCGCGTGAGCCGCAAGTATCTTTTGCGATGCCGTCATTCCCATTTTATACGTTCTCCTTTCCCTCAACGAAATCGAGCGTTATATTGCCTCTGCCCGCGCACGCCGAAAGATTGCCGCTCGCACCGTCGTGCTTGGCGCTCTCTCTGTTGACAATGCCGTCCTGAGCGAGCAAGGTGGTGTTAAAGGTTTCTTCCTTGCCCGCAAGCGACGCCGTAATGTTGCCCTTGCGTACGTCGAATGCGCAGTCGCGGCAGCTAACGTTAAACATTCCTATGTTGCCGCGTTTAATTCTGAACTCGGCGCGCTTGGCAAAAGAGCTTTCCACCGCCGCGTTGCCCCTGTCTATGTTTACGAACAGATTTCCCTTGACGGTTGCTCCCGCTATGCTCGACTGTACGTCGCCGCCCGAAATCTCTACGTCGCCGAACACGCTGTCCGAAAGACTTATAGCGCCGTCCTCCGCGCCGAAGTACAGGTCGCCGTAAATGCCGTTTACAACGCGCAACGTCACGTGCTTGCCGTTTATGCGGATTGCGGGAACGGTGTGAGTGGGCACCGATATCTTAAACTTTTGCGGGGCGCGGGTGAATATTGTGCGTTTATCCTGAAAGAGCACAAGCTCGTCCTTGTTGTTGCCGACTCTTATATTCGCCGCGTCGGGATAAGTTACCGTCAATTTACCGTCCTGCGCTTCCTCAATGACCACGTCCGCAATCGTCAGAGTGCACTCTATTGTGTTTATATCGTCTTCTATATAATAAAAATTATTTTCTTTCATTGGTATTAATTATATGTCGATTTTAATTTTCAATGCGGATTGAACTGCGCGTTTTCGCAACGCCCGCCGTTTTTATATTATTTTTTGAATACCGCGCCGTCGGAGGCGGAGGTTACAAGAGCTCTGTAACGCGCAAGGTAGCCGCTTGCGGGCTTTGCAAGGGGAGTAAAGCTCGCGTATCTCCTGTCGATTTCCTCTTGGCTTAACCGCGCGTTTAGCTTGCACGCGGGAATGTCGATATCGATAATATCTCCGTCCTTAATTATGCCTATAAGCCCGCCCGCCGCCGCCTCGGGACAAACGTGACCAATCGCCGCCCCGCGCGTAGCTCCCGAAAATCTTCCGTCGGTTATCAGCGCCACGGTATCGCCCAGCCCCGCGCCGACTATGGCGGAGGTGGGGGTGAGCATCTCGCGCATTCCCGGACCGCCCAGAGGTCCTTCATAGCGGATAACTACCACGTCGCCCGCCTTGATTTTGCCGCCCGATATCGCCTGCATAGCCGCTTCCTCGCTGTCAAAGCACCTTGCAGGTCCGCTGTGGGTGAGCATCTTGGGGTCGACCGCCGATTTTTTAACTACGCAACCGTCCGTTGCAAGATTGCCCTTTAAGACTGTCAGCCCGCCCTGTTTGGAGTAGGGGGAGGCTACGGGGCGTATTATCTCTTCGTTGCGGTTGTATGCGTTTTTGATTACCTCTTTCAAGGGCTTTCCGCTGACCGTCATAGCCTCGCCGTCCAAAAGCTTGGCTTCGTACAGCTCCTTCATAACCGCCGAAATGCCGCCCGCCTCGTGCAGTTCCTCGATATAGTGCTCGCCCGCTGGGGCAAGTCTGCAAAGATTGGGAGTGCGCTCGCTTATTTCGTTGAGTATATCCATAGACACCTTGTCCCTGCCTAATCCCGCCTCGCGCGCGATTGCTATGAGGTGCAGAACGGTGTTTGTGGAAGCGCCTATCGCCATATCGACCGTTTCGGCGTTTTTGAACGCCGCGGGGGTCATTACGTCGGAGGGGCGTATATTCTTTTCAAGTAAATTTATAACCGCCGCGCCCGCCTCTTTGGCAAGAGCAAGCCGCGCCGAATACACCATAGGAAGAGTGCCGTTATTGGGCAGAGCCATACCGAGCGCCTCGCACAGGCAGTTCAGACTGTTGGCTGTAAACATACCGCTGCACGAGCCGCAGGTGGGGCACGCTCCGCATTCGAATTCCTTTAATTGCACGCCGTCGATATTGCCCGCGTTGTAAGAGCCGACCTCCTCGAACATAGTCGAAAGAGAGGTCTTTTTACCGCGCACGCGCCCTGCGAGCATAGGCCCGCCCGATACGAATACCGACGGGATATTTACCCTCGCCGCCGCCATAAGCATACCGGGAATAATCTTGTCGCAGTTGCCTATAAACACAGCCGCCTGTATGCCGTGGGCGCGAAGAAGAATTTCACAGCTGTCGGCTATAACCTCGCGTGAAGGGAGGGAGTATTTCATTCCCGCGTGCCCCATAGCAATGCCGTCGCAGACGCCTATCGCGGGTAAAACCACGGGCTTGCCGCCTGCCGCTATTACGCCCTCGCACGCCGCCTTCGCAATCATATCGAGGTGCATATGTCCGGGGATTATTTCGCTCTGCGCGCAGATAACGCCTATCAGCGGTCTGTTTATTTCGTAATCCGTCCAGCCCAACGCCCTCAGAAGCGAACGCTGAGCCGCCATATCCGTTCCGTTTGAAAACATATTATTCATTTAAAAAATTCCCTTTTACAGTCAAGTAACGAATGGTTGAAACAAATGAGAATTTACGTTAAATTATACATTTCTCATTCATTTCTCATAATTAGTTTACGTGGTCGCCGTAGCAGTCGCGGTCTTTAAGGGTGTGCCTGCCGCGGGCAAGAACGGTTGTGCCCGTGCGCTGCATTTCAAGTATGCCGAACGGCTCTATTACCTTTAAATAAGCGTCAATCTTTTCGGGGTCGCCCGTAATCTCCAAAATCATAGTGTCAATCGAGAGGTCGACAACCTTGGCTTTGTAAATCTCGTTTATAAGCGTTATTTGCGAGCGCACTTCCGCCGTCGCCTTGACCTTGGCAAGCAGAAGCTCGCGGTAAACGCAGTCCAATTCGTTGGCGCAACCTATCTTCTTTACGTCCTCTAACTTATCCATTTGCCGTATAAGCTGATAGAGGGTGTACTCGTCGCCGACCAGCACGACCGTCATTCGCGACAGCTCTTTATCCTCGGTGGCGCACGCCGCAATGCTCTCTATGTTATAGCCCCTGCGCGCGAACAGCCCCGATATTCTCGTAAGCACGCCGCTCTTGTTGGATACAAGCGCGCCAATCGTATATTTTTTCATCTCGCCGTCCATATCAGTCCTCCATTTTATTGAGTTGCGTGTCGTACGCCGCTCCCGGCTTAATCATAGGCAAAACGTTATCGTCGCCCGATATACGGCAGTCCACAAGTACGGGCGAGCAGTTTTTGACGGCGTAACCGAACGCCTCCGCAAGCTTGCCTTCAACGTCGTCGCCCTCGTTTAAAAGTATGCCCTTAGCGCCGAAGCTCTCGGCAAATTTTACATAATCGGTCTTTTTGTTCAGGGTGGTCTGCGAAAACCTCTTGTCGTAGAAAATCTTCTGCCACTGCCTTACCATACCCAACACGCCGTTGTTCATTAACAGAATAACAATGGGTACGCCCTCGGTTACGGCGGTAGACAGCTCGTTAAGGTTCATATTGAAGCAACCGTCGCCCGTTACAAGCACGCACGGCTTGCCTGTGCCGAACGCCGTGCCTATCGCCGCGCCCATACCGTAGCCCATAGTGCCCAAGCCGCCGCTCGTACAGAACAGGCGGGGCTTTTTTAATGGATAGCACTGCGCCGTCCACATCTGATGCTGTCCCACGTCGGTAATAAGCGGAGAATTTTCAGGGGCGATTTTAGCCGCCGCGCGCAGAATTTCGTATGCTCTGCAATTTACGCCCGAGGGCAATTGCCCCCCGGATATGGCTGAGTTAAGCCAATTTTTATCCTTTTTACCGACAAGCGGAAGCACGGCTTTCGTAAACTCCGAAACGTCGGCGAGAACGCTCAGCGTTACGCTTACGTTTTTGTTGAATTCGGCGTTGTCGATATCGACGTGCACGACGCTCTTCCCGCCTGCAAACAGCTCGCGGTTGAGCGCAACTCTGTCCGAAAATCTTGTGCCTAACGCGATTATGCAGTCGCTCTCTATTAACGCCTTAGCCGCGGCAACCGTGCCGTGCATACCCAGCATACCCAAATTGTATCGGCTGTCGTCGGCGATTGCGCCCTTGCCCATAAGGGTGTAGGTGGCGGGCGCGTTCAGCTTTTCGGCAAGCCGTAAAATATGCTCGGAAGCGTCGCTCGCAACAGAGCCTCCGCCAATCATCAACAGCGGCTTTTTACTGCGGTTTATAATCTCCGCCGCCGCTTCAATCTTGCTCTGCGGCGTAACAATCTGCTTAAAGGGAATGGGAGCGGCGGGCTCGTATTCATAGCTTGCCGTCTGCACGTTCTTTAAAATGTCTATAAGCACGGGTCCTTTGCGCCCCGAGGCGGCTATATGGAAGGCGCGCCTTACGGTGTCCGCAAGCTCGCTTACGTCCTTTACGATAAAATTGTGCTTGGTAATCGGCATGGTTATACCTGCTATGTCGACTTCCTGAAACGAGTCCCGCCCGAGGTTGTTCAGACCTACGTTGCCCGTAACGGCAACCATCGGAACGCTGTCCATATAGGCGGTCGCAATGCCCGTGACAAGGTTGGTCGCGCCAGGACCGCTCGTCGCAAAGCACACGCCGACCTTGCCCGTGACGCGCGCATAGCCGTCTGCCGCGTGCGCCGCGCCCTGCTCGTGCGCCGTAAGTATGTGATTGATTTTGCCGTTTCTGAACAGCGCGTCGTAAATATCGAGAACAGCGCCGCCCGGATAGCCGAAAATAGTGTCCACGCCCTGCTCCAAAAGGCAGTTTATAAGTATATCTGCGCCCGTAAGCTTCATATTTGCCAACCTTCCGCATCGCCTTAACGTATGTTTTGCGATTTTTATAAATTATTATCTTTTATTCTACTATATAATTAGATACTTGTCAACTCTAACGTGGGTATTTTTATACATAATTAACGAATAAAAATTGTATTTTTGTATAAAGTTTCGGCTGTCCGTCCGTGCCGAACGGATAACTCAAAATAAAAAATGCGGCGGAGGACGAAGGGGGTGAAGGTGAGCGCGAGCCGTAGCTTTGCAAAGTTTTATCGGGAGGGGCTGTTCTGAAAGCCGTTGTCGGCGGGCAAGCGGGAGCGGCGTTCAGGTTAAACGGGCGTGGCATAAGTAAACTTTTATGCGGGCGGTCGCATATGCTTTAATGTTACGGTGTTTAAGGCGCATATGTTGCTTCGGTACTCGTTCAGGGCGCATATGCGCGTGGCAGAATGTATTTCCGATGCATATGCGCGCCGTTAAAATCAACACGGTAGCGTGGAGGAACATATGTCGGGTAAATACTTCGGTACGGACGGTTTCCGCGGTCGCGCGGGCGAAACTATCACCTCCGAGCAAGCGTTCAGGGTCGGGCGCTTTCTCGGTTGGTACTATACGGCAAAGGGCGGGCGGTGTCGCGTGGTTATCGGCAAGGATACGCGCCTCTCCTCCTACACGTTGGAGTACGCCATTGCCGCGGGCGTTTCCGCTTCGGGCGGCGACGCGTACATAATGCACGTTACAACCACTCCGTCGATTTCATACGTTGCGCGGTGCGAGGGCTTCGATTGCGGCGTGATGATTTCGGCAAGTCACAACGACTATCTCGATAACGGCATAAAAATCGTCAATTCCCGCGGAGAAAAGCTGGAACGCGGCGTATTGAACCTTATCGAGGACTATATCGACGGCAGGCTGTTCATTGGCGGCGCGCCCTTCTCCGTACCATACGCCAAAGGAGACAGAATAGGTAAAACCGTCGATTACGTCGCGGGGCGCAACAGGTATATCGGGCATCTGATATCCCTTTCGGCGTGCTCGTTTAAGGGCGTTAAGGTGGGCTTGGACTGCGCTAACGGCGCAAGCTGCAAGATTGCGCGGAGTGTGTTCGACGCGCTTGGCGCAACGGTGTGTATGATAGGCGCAGAGCCCAACGGACTGAACGTCAACGACGGTTGCGGCTCTACCCGTCCCGCGGCGCTCGCTCAGCTTGTAAAGGACAACGCGCTCGATATCGGTTTTGCGTTCGACGGCGACGCAGACCGCTGTATATGCGTTGACGAGCACGGGAAAATTGTCGACGGCGACGGAATTATGTACGCTTCCGCGCGATATTTAAAGGAAAAGGGCGAGCTTCTGGGCGACCGCATAGTTGCTACCGTTATGAGTAACGGCGGGCTTAAAGAGGGGCTTGCGGAAAACGGCATAAGCGTTGAAGAGTGCTCCGTGGGGGACAGCTTTGTCTATCGGAAGATGTGCGATTGCGGCGCGGCGTTGGGCGGCGAGCAGTCGGGGCACATTATTTTCGGCAAGCTTGAAAGCACGGGCGACGGGCTTGTTACTTCGATAATGATTATGGAAGCGATGATAGAAAAGGACGCGCCGCTGTCCGAGCTTGTACGCAGTTTTAACAAAAAGCCGCAGATGACAGTCAGCGTGCGGACGAGGGATAAGCGCGGGGTAATTAAGAGCGCGGCGTTTAACGCGGCGGTACGGCGTGCGGAGAGCGCGCTGTTCGGGCGGGGCAGATTGCTTGTGCGCGCCTCGGGCACGGAAGAGGCTGTGCGGATAACCGTAGAGAGCAGAACGCGGGAGGAGTGCGCGGCGATATGCGGCGAGCTCGAAGAAGCCGTAAAAAAATGCGAGGGGGATATGTAAATGTGCGGTATTATCGGAGTGGCTTTAAGTCGGGGCAACGCGGCGGCGGAGGCTTTCGCAGGGTTGCAACGGTTGGAATACAGGGGGTATGACTCGGCGGGCTTGTCGGTATTGTGCGGCGGTAAAATAACCACGGTAAAGCGCGGCGGCAGGGTGAGCGGCTTGGAGGAGGACGCGGCAACTCTCAGCGGAAGCGTGGCGATAGGGCACACGCGATGGGCAACACACGGCGCGCCGTCCGACGTAAACGCGCACCCGCATACGGCTGGCGCATTCTCGGTCGTGCACAACGGCATAATAGAAAACTATCGCGAGCTAAAAGAGGAGCTGACGGCGCAGGGGGCGGAGTTCTTATCCGAAACGGACAGCGAAATCATAGTGCGGCTTATTGACGGCTATTTCCGCACGGGTGAGAGCAAGGGTAATCCCTTAAAAGCCGTTGCCGCCGCCGTCAGACGGTTGAAGGGCGCGTATGCTCTCGGCGTGCTGTGCGAGGGTATGGAGGGCATTATAGCCGTCAAATACAAGAGCCCCGCCGTAATCGGCTTTTCTCCCGACGGCGCAATACTGTGCAGCGATATTCCCGCTCTGCCCCCGTCCGTAACGTCCGTATGCGTGCCCGAGGACGGCGATATCGCCTATATCACGGCGCTGTCCTTATCCGTGTACAACGGCGATTTACGGGCGGTAAACCGTGTTCGCCGCCCCATATCCCTGGGGCAATTTGCGGGAGGCAAGGGCGATTACTCCCATTTTATGATTAAGGAAATAGACGAAAACGACCGCACTGTGCGCGAAACGTGCGAGAGCTTTTTCCGTAACGTCGACGTCAAGCGGCTGGCGGAATTTGTGCGTACCGCCGACCGTATTATTCTTACGGGGTGCGGAACGGCGTACAATGCGGGGCTTGCGGCAACGCGCTTTTTCGGTGAAAAGAGCGGCGTGTACTGCCACGCGGAGATTGCGAGCGAATTGCGGTACGCTCCCGTACACGTTACGCCTTCAACGCTCGTCATTGCCGTAAGCCAAAGCGGAGAAACGGCGGACACCGTAGAGGCGGCTATATCTTTAAAAGAGGCGGGCGCGCGGGTGGTAGCCGTGACAAACTGCGGGTATTCGGCGATAACGCGCATTGCTCAATTGGTCGTGCCCGTGTGCGCGGGCGCGGAGGTGTGCGTTGCCGCGACGAAGAGCTATCTGGGACAGCTTGCCGCGCTATATCTCATTGCTAAGCTGACGGGCGACGTGTTTTCCGCACGCGAGGAGCTTCTTTCGGTATGCTCTGGCGTTCGCTCCGTGATAGCCGACGGGGACAGGGCGGACGGCATTGCCGAAAGGTGCGCTCGCAGTTCCGCGGTGTTCTTTCTGGGCAGGGGCGCGGACTACGCCGTAGCCGTAGAGGGCGCGCTGAAACTCAAAGAGGTGTCCTATATTTTCAGCGACGGCTATCCCGCGGGCGAGTTAAAGCACGGCACGCTTGCGCTTATCGACGGGCGCACGCTGAGCGTCTGCGTTATCTGCGACGGCGCGCTTGCCGAAAAGAGTGAAAACGCCGTAAGTCAGGTGACTTCGCGCGGGGGCGGCGCGGCGGTTGTTACCTGCATAAGCGAGGTTGCGGAAAGGTTAAAGGACGAGGCGCAGGTATGGCTTCTGCCCGAGTGTCCCGCTCATCTTTCGCCGTTTTTGTCCGCCGTAGCTCTGCAACTCATTGCCTATAAGACCGCCGTGATTTTAGAGCGCGACCCCGACAAGCCGCGCAATCTTGCAAAATCCGTTACCGTGGAATAAGCGTTTCCCCCTTTGCGGCGCACGCCGCAAAGGGGGAATTTTTTTATATGTTTTTTATTTCCGTAACACTGCTTAATTCGTATGTGTGCGGCAGGCTATTTTTTGTTGAGCGACAGCCATACCGTCAGCACGGCGATATCGGCGGGATTTACGCCCGATATGCGCGCCGCTTGCCCTAACGAACGTGGCTTTACTTTGTTCAGCTTTTCCCGAGCCTCCAAGCGAAGCCCTTCGATCTTCCCGTAATCAATATCCGTCGGCAACAGCTTGTCCTCGTACTTCTTCGCTCGGGCAATCTGCTCCGCGTTCTTCTTCAAATATCCCTCGTACCTCACGAATATCTCCGCCGAGGACAGCACGTCGCGGGGGTAGTCGGGTTTTGTAAGAGCGGAGTAAATGTCTTCGGTTGGTATTCCCCGCCTTATCAAATCGGCAAGTGAAAGAGCGCCCGCCGCCCTCTCAAAGCCGTTTTTCTGCAACAAGCCCTGCGTTAAATCGGGGGTAAAGCGCGTGCTTTCAAGCTCGGCAAGAGCCTTTTCATAGCTCTCTTTGCGCGTCAGGAATTTCCGAAAACGCTCCTCGGTGACTAAGCCGCAGTCGTAGCCCTTTTGCGTTAGACGGAAGTCGGCGTTGTCCTGCCGCAGTTCTATGCGGTATTCCGCGCGCGACGTCATCATTCTGTACGGTTCGTCCGTGCCCTTTGTCACAAGGTCGTCGATGAGAACGCCTATATACGCCTCGTCGCGCCCGAGAACAAGGGGAGGCAATCCGCGCAGTTTCAGGCTTGCGTTCAGCCCCGCCATAAGCCCCTGAGCCGCCGCCTCCTCATAGCCCGAAGTGCCGTTTATCTGCCCCGCCGTATACAGCCCGCTCACCTTTTTAAATTCGAGCGTGGGGTATACGTCGAGCGTGTCAACGCAGTCGTATTCTATTGCGTATGCAAAGCGCATAAAGTCGGCGTTTTCCAGACCCTCTACCGAGCGGTACATTTCAATCTGAACGTCGTGCGGAAGCGAGGTGGACATACCCTGCACGTATGCTTCCAACGTGTCCGCGCCCTCGGGTTCGATAAAAATCTGATGCCGCTCCTTGTCCGAAAAGCGGACGACTTTTGTTTCGATCGAGGGGCAATAGCGCGGTCCCGCGGACGAAATAACTCCGTTGTACAGCGGCGAGCGGTCGAGATTGTCGAGAATGATTTTGTGCGTTTTAAGATTGGTATAGCCGAGGTAACACGGCGTCTTGTTGGCGGGGGGATTGTCGCTTATAAAAGAAAACGGACCTACGTTATCTTCGCCATATTGCGGGGTCAATTTGCTTAAATCGAGCGTACGGAAGTCCAGACGCGCGGGCGTGCCCGTCTTAAAGCGACGCACTTTAAAGCCGAGTTTTATAAGATTTTCAGTCAGATGACCGGCGGGCGCAAAGCCGTTAGGACCGCTGTCTGCAACGACGTCGCCCGTAATAGTCTGCGCGTTTAAGTAAACTCCCGTGGCGAGTATTGCCGCGCGGCACGCTATCGTTCCGCCGTACGTCGTTTTTACGCCCGTAACGGCTCCGTTTTCCACCGTTATTCCGGCGACTTCGCCCTGTATTATGCGCAGGTTGGGGGTGTTTTCGAGCACGCTCTTCATACGCGCGTGATATGCGTTTTTGTCCGACTGACAGCGCAGGGACTGTACCGCCGCGCCCTTGCCCACGTTGAGCATTTTTATTTGAAGAGCCGTAGCGTCGGCGTTCACGCCCATTTCACCGCCCAAAGCGTCGATTTCGCGCACAAGGTGCCCCTTAGCCGTGCCGCCTATCGAGGGATTGCACGCCATAAACGCGATACTGTCTAAATTCAACGTAAGAAGAGCGCAACTCAACCCCGTTCTTGCAACCGCGAGAGCGGCTTCGCAACCCGCGTGCCCCGCGCCAACGACGACGGCGTCGTATGCGCCAAGTGAAAATTCTTTCATATGCTTTCCGTTTAACTTAAAATAATGAACGCAATTTGACAAATCGGGTTGTCGGATTGCGTTCATCGGTCTGTCAATAGCTTACTTCTTTAAAATAATGTTCTTTATGTCGTCAATGTCCTTAGCCATTTTGTCGTTGACGTCAATCATACTCTGCACCTTGTCGCGGGAGTAGAGTATGGTAGTGTGATTTCTGTCGCCCAGCTCCTTGCCTATCGACATAAGGGGCAGGGATAACAGCTCGCACATTAAATAACAGCATACCTGACGGGGGAGCACAAGCTCTTTCTTCTTGCACTTGCCTATAAGCTCGCTCTTTGTGACCTTATAAAAGCCCGTTACGGCGTTGATTATGCTTGCGGGGGTAATTTCTTCCGCGCCGCCCTCGGACACCGCCTCGTTGAGCGCGCTCCGCGCAAGCGTTACGGTTATCGCCGTTTCGTGCAGTTTGCTGGCAAAAATTACCTTCGTGAGCCTGCCTTCGAGCGTTCTTACGTCATCGCCCGAATCCTGCGCGAGGAACGTGAGCACCTCGTCGGGCACAAAGCACTTCTTCTCGAACGCTTTCTTTTTTAAAATGGCTATCTTGGTTTCGAGGTTGGGCGGCATAACGTCGCACACAAGCCCGCCCGAGAAACGCGTGCGAAGGCGTTCTTCCAGCTCGGTAAGCTCCCTCGGCGGTTGGTCGGAGGTAATTACGATTTGCTTCCCGCGGGAAACAAGCTCGTTAAAGGTGTGGAAAAACTCCTCCTGCACATATTTTTTCTTGGCAATAAACTGAATATCGTCGATAATTAGCACGTCCGTACTGCGATAGTACTGCCTTAAACGGTTGCTCTTTTCGCGCGCGTCGGGACCTTTCGACGTGAACATAGTGTCTATGATATCGTTTACGAATTGCTCGCAAGTGGCGTAAACGACTTTGAGCTGCGGTGCTTCGGCGATTATGTGGTTGGCTATCGCCTGAATTAAGTGGGTCTTGCCCAATCCCGTGCCGCCGTATATGAACAGGGGGTTGTATACGCCCGCGGGGTCTTCGGCGACGTTTTTCGCCGCTTCGTATGCGATAAGGTTGTTGCCAGCGACAAAGCTGTCGAAGGTAAAGCGTTTGTTTAAGTTGTTTGGCGGATTATAGGCGGGCTCTTCGCGTACGGGCTCGAATGAGTAACTGCGGCTGCCCTTGACTACAAGGCGGAAATCCGTAACGCCGACGTTCGCTCTTATAATCGCGTCGCGCATCTTTTCCGCGAGGTTGTTGGTTATGTACTGCGCAAAGTTCTCCGTAAGCGTTTCGAGCACTATGCACCGCCCGTCTATCTCAACGGGGACGAGCTTGTCTATGTACGTGACGAACGTTATATGGGTAATCGCCTCGCGCATTTTTTCCTTGATGGGTTGATAAATAAAGTCAAGGTTAGAAGTATCAGCCATAATTTACCTTTTTTTCTTTGGATTTTTACAATTTCCGTGTTATAATCAATAGAGGAACGCAAACAAATAATAAGATTGCGCGTTTCCGTTTACTGATTATTTTTATTATATACCAAAATTGTTTTTAAATAAAGTGTTTTTCAAAGTAAAATGTATATAAAAAATCTGGTTTTGAAAAATTTCAGAAATTACGCGGGGGAAAAACTTGAGTTTTCGCGCGGGTTGAACGTGCTGTTCGGCAAAAACGCTCAGGGCAAGACTAATTGCGCCGAGGCGGTTTTTTACCTTTGCACGGGCACTTCTCCGCGTACCCGCCGTGAAAAACAGCTGATAAGGCACGGCGAGGACTTCGCGGATATCTCCTGTCTTTGCGAGGGGCGCTACGGCGAGGTGGAAATTTCAGCCAGAATTACCGAGAGCGGAAGGGAAGTGCGCGTTAACGGCAACAAGATAACGCGCAACGCCGACCTTATGGGCAACGTGTTCGCCGTGTTCTTCTCCCCGCAGGAGCTTCGGCTCATACAGGACGGACCCGACGAACGCCGCCGCTTTTTAAACGTGTCCATTTCGCAGCTCTCCCGCCCGTATTACGTCGCGCTGTCCCGCTACAACAAAATTTTGGAACAGCGGAACAACCTTTTGAAAAACAGGGATTTGGATTTGGTGTACGACACTCTGCCCGTGTGGGACGCTCAGTTGTGCAAGTATGCGGCGATTGTGGCAAAGAGCAGGACGGATTATGCCGCCCGCCTTTCGCCCCTTGCCGCCGAAGCGCACGCCTATCTCACGGACGGACAGGAACAGCTTGTCGTTTCGCCCGAAAAGAAATACAAGGGCGACGAGCAGGAGCTTGAAAAACGGCTGTTTGACGAGCTTTCGAACAACTATGACAGGGATATAAGGCTGGGTTATACGGCGAGCGGACCTCACCGCGACGATCTGGACATAACGATAAACGGCGTCGACGCAAAAAATTTCGCCTCGCAGGGGCAGACGAGAACGGCGGCGCTCTCTATAAAGCTCGCCGAGGTAAACGTATTCAAGGACGCTTGCGGCGAATACCCCGTGCTCATTTTAGACGACGTTATGAGCGAGCTGGACTTGCCGAGGCGCAAAAAGCTTGTGGGCAGGACGGATGGGTTGCAGACGATAATAACCTGTACCCACGCCGAGCGCGTGCTGTACGGCAGGGAAGTAAATAAAATTATGATCGAGGGAGGCTCGGTAAAAAGATGATACGGGCTGATATGCACATACACACATATTACTCCGACGGGGGACAATCGCCCGCCGACGTCATAAGAGCGGCAAAGCGCAAGGGAGTTAATCTTATATCCGTCACCGACCACGACAATTCCAACGGCAGGCGCGAAGTGCGCGACCTCGCCGGGCGGGCGGGTATTACGGCTGTCGACGGCGAGGAGATTTCGGCGTATTCGGGCGACGTCAAGGTTCATATGCTCGGCTACGGTATGGATTATTCGGACCCCGCTTATATCGCGTTCGGTAAAAAGCTGTACGACGGCGCGGACGAGCGCGCTTTCGACATTTTAAGCAAGCTTGCGGCGGTCGGCGTCAGGATAACCTACGGCGAAGTCGTGCGGGAGCGCAGGTGCAGGCAATCGCCCGTTCACGCCACGCATATAGCCGTTGCGGGCGCGCGCAAGGGGTATGCGCGTTCGCCGTACGATTTTTACGTGCGCTATTTAAACTACGGCACGGCGGGCTTTTCGTGCATATGCCGACCCACTCCCGAGGAAACGGCGGAAGTCGTTAAGAAGTGCGGCGGCTTCTGCTCGCTTGCACACCCCGGCAGAATTTCGATGGATAAGGACGGAGTTATCGCTCTCATCGAAAGAATTATTCCGCACGGGCTCGGGGGCATAGAAGCCGTTTATTCGGGGCATACTGTTAAGGAAACGCAGTATTATAAGGAGTTAGCGGAAAGGTACGGGCTATTGGTTACGGGCGGTTCGGATACGCACTATGCCGAGGGCAACAGGGCTGTTGGCGACCCGCTGTTCTATCCCGACGAAAAACTGCTTTCCGCATTGAAAGTAATTTGAAGAGGACATTTTTAAACGTCATAAAATATTTTACTGCGCTTGCCTTTACGGCGGGCGCATTGTTTTTACTTTGCGGCTTCTCTACAAGACTTCCGCGCGGCGTAACGGTTAACGGTTGCGACGTCGGCGGGCTGACGGTAGGCGCGGCAAAACGGCTTTTAAGAAGCGGCGTAATCGACGGGTTAAAGGAAAAACCCCTGCGCATATGCGCCGATGAACGCATTTACAGCTTTGCATATCCCGAAATAGATTTTGTCGATAATTTCGGGGACGTGCTGACGGGCGCGGTCAAGGGCGGCAACTATATTTCTTCCGTGCACTACTTTTTAAACGGCGCGGAGGAGATTGTCGGAAACATATGCGCCGACGTGTACAGAGCTCCCGTAGAGCCCTACGCCGTATTCAATGCCGAGGGCGAGCCGTTCACCTACTTCGAGGGCAACGACGGCGTGGAATGCGACGGGCAAAAACTGCTCGACGACATATCTTATTCGCTTAATAGCGCGAACGGTTGCGATAACGTATGCGCATTTCCCGACGTGAGCATATGTACGCACGCGCTTTTGAGGCGGACTACGGAGGCGGGCGTGAGAGAGTGCACGGTCAGACTTTGCTCCTTTACGACCTACTTCGACGGCGAAAACACCGACCGTTCGTCGAATATCCGCCTTGCCGCCCAAAAGATAAACGGCACGGTAATACAGAGCGGCGAAACTTTTTCATTCAACAAGACGGTCGGCGCGAGAACGGCGGCAAACGGCTTTAAGGAAGCCAAAATCATAGAAAACGGCAAGTTCGTAAAGGGCTACGGCGGGGGAGTTTGTCAGGCGTCGACAACGCTGTACAACGCCGCGATGCTTTCGGGGCTGAGCATAGAGGAGTATCACCCGCACAGCTTGCAGGTGGCGTACGTATCCCCCTCGCGCGACGCAATGGTGAGCGGCAGTTACTTCGATTTACAGTTTAAAAACAACCGATTGACCCCCATATATGTGCGGGTTAAGTGCACTTTAAACTCGATTACGTGCACGGTTTACGGCGAGAGCGACGGATATGAGTATTCGTTTATATCGCGTGAAACAGAAGTTATACCCCGTCCGCAGCCCGTCGAAGCCGAGGGCGATGAGGACGGCGCGGTGACGTACGGCAGAGACGGGTTGAAGAGCGAGGGCTATATAGTAAGGACAAAAGACGGCAAGAGCGAAGAGTTGCTGATAAGAAAGGACAGCTATTTGCCGATAGCCGACGTCATTCACAGAAAGATTTCTGCTTAAATTTGATTTTTTTGCCCAATACCAATTGTCATTAGCCGAAATTTATGATATAATCATAATTGAGTTTTTAAAAAAGGTGAAAACACTGATGGATAAAATTATACTTGACGGTATGGGCGGCGACAATGCTCCCGCGGCGATAGTCGAAGGAGCGGTACAGGCTCTCAGAGAGGACAAGCAGCTCTATCTTATAATTACGGGCAGGGAAGCCGAGCTGAAAGCCGAGCTTGCCAAGCACAAATACGACGCCTCGCGCGTGGAAATAGTCGATTGCCCCGACGTCATAGGTATGAACGACAGCCCCACGGAAGCCGTTAAAAGAAAGCAGTCCTCGCTGATTGCGGGCTATTGGATGCTGAGAAAAGAGGACGATATCTGCGGACTTGTTACGGCGGGTTCGTCGGGCGCGACGATTGCGGGCGGTCAGCTCATATTGGGCAGAATTAAGGGCGTCAAGCGTCCCGCACTCTGTCCCGCAATTCCCAACGTAAACGGCGGCGTAACTCTGCTCTGCGATTGCGGCGCTAACGCTGAATGCAAGCCCGTAATGCTATGTCAGTTTGCTGTGCTCGCTTCGGCATATGCGCAGGCGGGCTTCGGCAAGCAAAATCCCAAGGTGGGTTTGCTGAACAACGGCACTGAGGAGCACAAGGGCGATCCGCTCCGTCAGGAGACGTATAAATACTTAACGCAGATGCAGGGCATAAACTTTGCCGGCAACGCCGAGGCGCGCGACATAAATATGGGCGATTTCGACGTCGTTGTTGCCGACGGCTTTTCGGGCAACGTGGCGCTCAAATCCATAGAGGGTTGCGCGAAGATGATACTTGCGCAGATGAAAAAGCAGTTCAAATCGTCGCCTGCGGCTCTTCTCGGCGCACTGTTTATGCAGGGCGGCATAAAGCGTATGAAAAAAAATCTCGATTTCGACAGGTTCGGCGGCGCGCTCTTGCTGGGGCTTAAAAAGGTCGTCGTCAAGAGCCACGGCTCGTCCAAGCCCGTCACGATAAAAAATTCGATTGCCAACGCGCTCGCCATTTACCGCAACGGGCTTATTCCTAAGGTTGAGGACTTGCTCGCCAAGGTCGATCCGGACAATCTGATAACGGTGGAAGATGAGTGATTTAAGCAAGGTGGAGAAAGCGTGCGGCTACGCGTTTAAAAATAAGGAACTTCTGAGAAAAGCTCTCACGCTCTCCTCTTACGACAACGCCTTCAATAACGAGAGTATGGAATGTCTGGGCGACGCGTTGCTGACCTTTATCGTCGCTGAAAAGTACTACGGCGAAAATCTTAGCGAGGGCGAAATAACGGAGAAGAAGCAGGAGATACTGTCGGACGAGGCGTTGCGCCCCGTGTCGGAAAGGCTTGGCTTGGGCGAGGCGCTCATAAGGGACAAGGGCGACAGCTGCAACAAGAAGTCAGTCCCGAGCGCGTACGAGGCTGTAACGGCGGCGATATATCTCGACGGCGGAATAGAGGCGGCAAGGCGGTTTGCGCTGTCTACGCTCACTCCCAACCCGAACGCAATAAACTACGTTGCGGCGGTGCAGGAGCTGATGCAGGCGACGGGGGAGAGCTTGCCCGAATATAAAAAATTGCTCGGCGGCACGCCTCAGAAGCCCGAACACAGGGTGGAGGTCACAGTTCGCGGCAGGACGTACTGCGGCGAGGGCGAAAATTTTTCGGTTGCCAAAAAGCAGGCGGCGCGCAGAGCGTACGAGGAGCTTATCGGAAAGCGGGATTGAAAAGGGAATTTTGTTATGGTTCAGTTTAAAAAGATTAAATTAATCGGTTTTAAGTCGTTTGCGGACAAGACGGAAATACCTTTAACCGACGGCGTTACTTGTATCGTCGGCCCTAACGGTTGCGGCAAAAGTAACGTTGCCGACGCCATTCGTTGGGTATTGGGCGAGCAGTCGGCAAAGGTAATGCGCGGCACGCAGATGATGGACGTAATATTCAACGGTACGGAAAAGCGTAAAAAGACGTCCTTTTGCGAGGTCACGCTGACTTTCGATAACTCGAACAGGATATTCGACTACGACGCGGACGAAATCGAGATGACGAGAAGGCTGTACCGCGACGGCACGAGCGAGTATCTGTTAAATCAGCAAGCTTCGCGAATGAAAGTGCTTACGGGACTGTTGCACGGCGCGGGCGCGGCTAAGGAGGGCTATTCGATTATCGGTCAGGGGCGTATCGCCCAGATAATGAATTCCCGTCCCGAGGAGCGCCGCTCGATTTTCGAGGAGGCGACGGGCATAGTCGTGTTCAAGGACAGAAAGGCGGAAGCCGAGCGCAAGCTCAACTACTCACGCGATAATCTGTTCGTCTTTTCGCAGAGAATGTCCGAGGTGGAGCGACAGCTCAATCCCCTTGCCAAAGCCGCCGAAAACGCGCGGAAGTATAACGCGCTCTACGATACGTTGCGCCTTAACGAGATCAATACTTACATATTCCGTCACGACGGCGCGGCGGGCGAGCGCGACAAGATAAACGAGCGTATCAATAAAATCAACACGCAGATAAAGCACAATTCCGACCTTGCCGCTTCCCTGCTCTCCGAATACGAGGAGTGCCGCGGGTTGCTCTCGGGCGCGGACGAAAGGCTTAAAAGGCTGAATGAAGAGCGGTTGGAATATACCGTCGGGTTGGAGCGCAGTACGGGCGAAAGCAAGGTTTTCAAGGAGCGCGCCAACGCCGTTAAATATCAGCTGCAACAGGCGCAGGACGATATCGTGTTCGCCACGAAGCGTATAGGCGACGTCGATAAGGGTATACGCCGTTGCGAGGAATATGCGCACAAAAACGGCGAGAGAATAGAGAAGCTACGCGCTACTTGCGGCGAGTTGCAGTCGGATATCGTCAGCCTGTCAAACAATATAGCAAGCTACGAGCTGTCTACCAACGAGCACAGGAAAAAGGTTATGGACGCGTTCCGCGACCTCTCGGAGATAAAGGAAAACATAGGCTCGCTGTCGGCTAAAAAGGAGCTGTTGCGCGAACGCCTTGCCGAAATGGACGAGGCTATGGAAACGGTGCGCGCCGAGCACGAAAAGCTGAAAGCCGAGTATGAAAAGGCGTTAAAGGCTCAGGAGAGCTTAAACGCATACCTCGGCGACGAGAACGTGCTGTCCGAAAAGGCGGAAGCGGCTGTCAGCGCGGCAAACGAAAAAGTGCAGACGTTGGTGCGCAAAATGTACGACGCGGAGGCGCAAATATCTTCCTTACAGCAGTCGTTGCGCACATATACGGCTCTGCGCGACAGGTTCGAGGGATATGTGTATTCCGTGCGCCGACTTATGTCCGACGCAAAGGAAAACCCGCGGCTGTCGGCGCGTATACAGGGTTTGATTGCCGACGTGGTGGCGTGCGGCAAGGGCTATGAGATAGCCATAGAAACGGCGTTCGGCGGCGCAATGCAGAACGTTATAACCGAAACGCGCGAGGACGCTCAGTTCCTTATAGAATATTTAAAGGCAAACCGTGCGGGACAGGTTACTTTCCTGCCCATAGACGCGCTCCGCCCCCGTCTCGAATCGGCGCAGATAAGGTCGGCGTGCAACGAGAAAGGCGCGGTAGGGTTGGCAATAGATCTGGTCAGGTTCGACAAGAAGTACGAAAACGTCATTCACAACCTGTTGGGCAACACGCTCGTGTGCGAGGATATAGCTTGCGCAACGCAGATTGCAAGGCGTTATCCCCGCGCGTTCAAGATTGTAACGCTGGACGGCGATATCATTGCGACGTCGGGCTCTATGACGGGCGGCAGCCGCAGGGAAAATTCGGCAAACCTGCTTGCGAACGAGCGCAAGATTAAGGAGATAGAGGACGAAATAGCCGCAAAGAAGAGCCTTTTGGCAAATTCCACTGCAAAGCGCGAAGAGGCTGAAAGCGAGTTGCTTGCGGCAAGGAAGTCGCGCACCGAGCTCGAAAACGGGTTGCAGGGCGCAAGGATGGAGTTAGCCGCGGCAAAGGAAAAGCTGTCAAGCCTTATGCTGAACGTTGCCGACAAGGAGAGCGAGTATTCCGTGTACCGTCAATCGCGGGCGCAGATAGAGAGTAAGCTCGCCGAATTGGACAGCGAATATTCCTCGACGAGCGAGGGCGCGACAACGCTTTCGGCGCAGTCCGATAAAGCTTCCTCCGAAATAGATATGCTCAGCGAGGAGAACGAGCGCATCGTACGCGAACGCAACGAAAAGACGGAGAGATTTAACGCTTTACAGGTTGAAATAGCTTCGTTGGAGAGCGCTATGAAATCGAATATGGAGTCCGCCGAGCGTACCAAAGCCGAAAAGGCTGAGCTCATAGAAAGAGTGAGCAACCTGCGCACGTTGCTTCCACAGCTTCAACAGCAGTTTGACGAGTGGAGCGAAAAGGCGGCGCGCGCGGCTCTTACCAAGGACGAGCAGGTCAAGCTCGACGAACTCAACGCAAAGATTGCCGAGGTTGAAGAGAATAAGAAGAAGCTGAACGGCAGGGTTGCGGAAATCGACAAGTCGAGGTTCGAAACGGCAGAACTTTTGGAGGAGCTGAACGGCAGACTGCACACGCAGGAGCTCAATTTACAGAAAATAGATTCCGACCTCGAATTTTTACAGCAGAGGATAGAGGAAGAGTATCACGAGGATTACGAGGGTTGTCTTAAATATAAGGTCGAGGACTTCGACGTGGGCGCGGCTTCTTCGGTTATAATAAGCTGTAAGCGGCAGATAACAATGCTCGGACCCGTCAATCTCGGTGCGATCGAGGACTACGAGGAGGTAAGTCAGCGCTATCAGCGTATGACCGAGGAAAAGGACGATTTGCAGAAGGCTATCGACGACCTCGAAAAGGCTCTCGAAGAGATAAGAAGCGAAATGCTCAAAATCTTCGACGCGGGCTTCAACACAATAAACGAAAACTTTAAGCGCACGTTCAAGGAGCTGTTCGGCGGCGGCAGAGCGGAATTACAGCTCGATTACTCCAACTGCGACGACCCTCTGGACGCGGGCGTTGAAATAGTGGCGTGCCCTCCCGGTAAAAACCTTGCTAAAATTTCGTTGCTTTCGGGCGGCGAGCAGGCTCTTACTGCGATAGCCATTCTGTTTGCTATAATTCAGATGCGCCCTATGCCGTTCTGCGTGCTTGACGAGATAGAGGCGGCTTTGGACGACGCGAACGTAGACAGATACGCCACGTACTTAAAGAAATTTGCCGAGCATACGCAGTTCATAGTCATTACCCACCGTAAGCCGACAATGGAAAAGGCGGACGTCCTCTTCGGCGTTACTATGGAGGAAAAGGGCGTTTCGAAGATAGTTTCCGTTAAGCTTTCGGAGGTGGAGAGCAAGCTGGGCGGCGATACCGTCAGCTGACCCTCTTACGATAACGATAATTCGGCTATTCAATAATAAGGATAATTATGTCAATATTTTCTAAACTTGCCAATGCACTTAAAAAGACCAAAAAGGCGCTTTCCGACGCTATCGGCGGGCTGTTTGCAAAAAACAAAATAGGCGACGAATTTTACGACGGGCTCGAAGAAATTCTCATAGGCGCGGACATTTCGGTAAACACCGCAATGGACGTGGTGGAGGAGTTGCGCGCCGAGGTGAAGACGGAAAAAATACGCGACAAGGAATTCGTCGTGGCTTGTCTTAAAGATATTTTACAGGAAAAGCTCGAGGAAGCTCCCGTGCCTCAGATAGAGTATCCCGCCGTAATAATGCTTGTTGGCGTAAACGGCGTGGGTAAAACTACGACCGTAGGCAAGCTCGCTTCATATTTTTTAAGGCAGGGTAAAACGGTTACGGTTGCGGCGGCGGATACGTTCCGCGCGGCGGCAAGCGATCAGCTGTCGATATGGGCGGACAGGGCTAAGGTGCGCATTGTCAAGCACGAGGAAGGGAGCGACCCCTCGGCTGTTGTGTTCGATGCCGTTTCATCGGCAAAGGCGAGGGGGACGGACGTTGTAATTGTCGATACCGCCGGCAGACTGCACGTCAAATCCAACCTTATGGAAGAGCTTAAAAAGATGTCACGCGTGGTTAACAGGGAATACCCCGCCGCGCACTTTTATAAGTTTTTGGTGCTCGACGCGACCACGGGCAACAACGCGTACAATCAGGCGGAAGTATTCGATGATGCGGTTGAGCTCGACGGCATAGTGTTAACCAAGCTCGACGGTTCGGCAAAGGGCGGGTTTGTTATTTCGCTGTGCGGAGAATTGGAGATACCCGTAATCTTCGCGGGCGTGGGTGAAAAAATAGACGACCTCGAACTCTTCGACACGGAGGATTTTATAGATAATATTTTATAGTCGGCGTTTAAGAAAAACGGAAATTGTTTCTGTTTTTCCGACTGCTCTTTTTCATATTATTATATAATTTACAATTGCAGGTGCTGTTGTGCAAATGCCCGCTACGCCAAATATAAGAAGAATAATCAAAAGCAAAAATCCGTACGACTTATTTTATGTCGCACGGATTATTTTTTTATTTGTTCTCCCCGTCGCTAACCTTACCGCCGTCAGCTTAAACTTTAAGACTTATTCCTTGTCGGTCAGGCTTTTATCCGCCGTCGGGTCGGCGTCGCTTGTTCCGTCTTTATCTTCTTTGGGATTAGCGTTTTCCTTTTCTTTCTTTTCGCCGTCCTCCTGCAAGCCCTTAAAGAGCAATGTAAGAGCAAAGAACGCTCCTGCGGCGACGACGGTGGCAATGCCCCATACGACGCCTAAATATACGAATACGAACACGCACGCCGCCAGACACAGCGCGCAGATTACACAGCAAATGATACGCAATACCTTATACATATTATATATAATATATTAAGTCACAAAAAATAGCAAGCGAATACCGTCATTCATCCTTTTTTCGCTTTAACGGAATATCGGATTATTAAAAATCGGGGCGTGCGTTCCGGATTTAATTATATCGCTCCATATGTGAATATGAAAATATGTGAATTTGCAACAAAATATTATGCAAATTGTCGTTAAATAATTTTTTTGATTAATGACGAAATAAAATTGACTTTGTTTCGGAATATTGATATTATATGCAAGCTGTCGCAAAGATAAGCACCGCAATCAAGTCGTTTAAAGGCTTGGCGGCGACTACGTGAACGCGGCGTGCAAACGGGCGGCTGCTCAGCGCCCAAATCACAACTTAAAAATAAGCTGAAAAATATTTAAAAAAATATTAAAAATCGCTTGACAAGGTATATTAAGGTATGATATCTTAAATAAGCTGTCGCGAGAAAAAACGGCTTAGCGGAAATTAAAAACAAAAAATTTCCTTAAAAAAGTTTTGAAAAATGCTTGACATTGTTTTAACGGGTATGTTAAAATAGAAAAGCTCTCGCAAATGAGCACCGAATGGACAAGTTCGGTAACGCAGTTTAAAAATTGAATAGAAGGAAACGAATAAATTATCAATTTGATAATAGTTTCTGTCAATAACTTTGAAGTACATTAGTACCACAAAGCAAAGTCAGCAAAGATAATATGACTTAAATAGTCGAGATAGAGCCACGAACTTATATAAGGTTTGTGTTTTATACAAATTAAACTTAAGAGTTTGATTCTGGCTCAGGATGAACGCTGGCGGCGTGCTTAACACATGCAAGTCGAATGTAGTTTACTACATGGCGGACGGGTGAGTAACGCGTGAGCAATCTGCCCATATCAGGGGGATAACAGTTGGAAACGACTGATAATACCGCATAACATCATAGGAAGGCATCTTCTCTTGATCAAAGATTTATCGGATATGGATGAGCTCGCGTCTGATTAGCTGGTTGGTGAGGTAACGGCTCACCAAGGCGACGATCAGTAGCCGACCTGAGAGGGTGATCGGCCACATTGGGACTGAGACACGGCCCAAACTCCTACGGGAGGCAGCAGTGGGGAATATTGGTCAATGGAGGAAACTCTGAACCAGCAACGCCGCGTGAATGATGAAGGTCTTCGGATTGTAAAGTTCTTTTCTAAGGGAAGAAGATAGTGACGGT
>CAJTTC010000008.1 GCA_910579295.1 uncultured Christensenella sp.
CGCAAAAAGGCAAGCTTTACAGCCTGTCCTTTTCACGCTTAATTAAACAAATGAACTTTTCCGCCACATTTATTTTTTGCATTTTATACCACCAAAAATAAAAAATCGACAAAGATAACCTTTCGATTACCTTTGTCAACAATTATAAAACAGTACATTATTTTCAAAAAGGAAAAAATATCCTCTAAAACATTTGCTATTTTAAAAGCCTTATGGTAAAATAACATATGGTACGGATACAAGGCGGTGCGAATACTCTACGCCCGACTTTGTTTACCGCAAATAAAGTTCATATGGAGGATAAATTAAATGGACAAGCAGGAAATCATCGCAAAGTACGCAACAAAAGAGGGCGACACGGGTTCTCCCGAAGTGCAGATAGCGCTTTTGACGGAGAGAATTAACCACCTTAACGAGCATTTGAAGGAGCACATACACGACAATCATTCGCGCCGTGGTCTTCTTAAAATGGTAGGTCGTCGCCGTGGTCTTTTGGACTATTTGAAGAGCAAGGATATCGAAAGATACCGTGCGATAGTTGCGGCTCTGGGCTTGAGAAAGTAAAACTGAACATGAGAGCGGGCAGTGTTTTTTATGCGCGCTCTTTTTCATATATCCGCGGCGGCGTCGCGAGATAAGTAAAGAAATAAGGAGAGTAGTAAAATGGCAAATTTCAAACAGTTTTCTCTTACCGTCGGCGGTAGAGAAGTAATCATCGAGACGGGTAAGTATGCCGAGCAGGCAAACGGCGCGTGCGTCGTGCGTTGCGGCGAAACGGCGGTTCTCGTTTCGGTATGTATGTCGGCAAATCCCAGAGAGGGCATGGATTTCTTCCCCTTGCAAGTCGACTATGAAGAGAAAATGTATTCGGTGGGCAAAATCCCCGGCGGCTTTAAGAAGCGCGAGGGCAGAGCGGCTGACAAGGCGATACTTACGTCAAGACTTATCGACCGTCCTCTTCGTCCCCTTTTCCCTAAGGGTCTTTTCAACGACGTCGTTGTTATCGCTCAGGCGATTTCCGTTGAGCCCGACGTTCAGCCCGAGCCCCTCGCTATGATAGGCTCGTCGGTTGCAATAGCAATTTCCGATATTCCCTGGGCAGGTCCTACGGGCTCGGTAGTCGTCGGTATGGTAAACGGCAAGTACGTAATAAATCCCGATCTTGCTCAGCGCGCGGCAAGCGACATTCACTTAAACCTTGCCGGCACTAAGGACGCAATATTAATGATAGAGGCGGGCGCAAACGAAGTGTCCAACGAAGAAATGGTCGGCGCGATTATGTTCGGTCACGAGGAAATCAAAAAGATTTGCGCGTTTATCGAGGAAAAAATCGTTCCCGTCGTCGGCAAGAAGAAGCTCGAAATAGAGCTCTATCACGTACCCGAGGAGCTCGACAAGGAAGTGCGCGATTTTGCGGCGGCTAAAATTGATTGGGCTATCGAAACGTTTAACAGGCAGGAGAGAGAGGTTCGTCAGGCGCAGGTTGAGGAGGAAACGCTCGCTCACTTTGCGGATATCTACCCCGAAAACAAGAGGGAGATAAAGGACAGCCTTTACTACCTTACAAAGGAAAAGGTACGCGCGAAGATATTCGACAAGGGCATTCGTCCCGACGGCAGAGGCTTAAAAGAAGTCCGTCCCATCTGGTGCGAGAGAAGCGTTTTACCCAGAGCGCACGGCTCGGCGGTATTTACGAGAGGTCAGACCCAGACGCTGACGACCTGTACTCTCGGTATGATGAGCGAGGTACAGAAGCTCGAGGGGCTTGACGAGGAAACGTACAAGAGATATATGCACCATTACAACTTCCCCGGCTATTGTACGGGCGAGGCTAAGGCTCTCCGTTCCCCCGGCAGACGTGAAATCGGACACGGCGCACTTGCCGAGCGCGCTCTTGTTCCCGTAATTCCTTCCGAGGAAGAGTTCCCCTATGCGATAAGAGTAGTAAACGACATTATGTCGTCAAACGGCTCGTCGTCAATGGCTTCCGTCTGCGGTTCGACAATGGCGCTTATGGACGCGGGCGTACCCATAAAAGCTCCCGTAGCGGGCGTTGCGATGGGCTTGATTAAAAATCAGGAAACGGGCGAATTCAAGGTAATGACGGATATTCAGGGTCTTGAAGATTTCCTCGGCGATATGGACTTCAAAGTTGCGGGCACGCAGAAGGGCATAACGGCTATTCAGATGGATATCAAGATTAAGGGCATATCCGAGGAGATTATGCACACGGCAATCAATCAGGCAAACGAGGGCAGACAGCTCATTCTGTCAAAGATGCTCGAGTGTGTTCCCGCGGTTGAACCTCAGTTGTCCGTATATGCGCCCAAGATTATCAGTTTTGAAATCGACCCCGAAAAAATCGGCGACGTTATCGGCAAGCAGGGTTGCGTAATCAAGAAGATTATGGAGGAAACGGGCACGCAAATCGAGTTTAACGACGACGACAGCGGCAGAGGTTATATCTCTGCGGTTGGTCCTATCGAGAATGCGGAGCGCGCAAAGGCGATAATCCTTTCGATTGCTCACGACCCCGAGGTGGGCGATATGTTCGTCGGTACGGTCGTAAGGGTAATCCCTATCGGCGCGTTCGTTGAGTTCGCTCCCGGTAAGGACGGAATGATTCATATCTCCAAGCTTTCCAACAAGCGCGTTGAAAAGGTAGAGGACGTCGTAAATATCGGCGACACCGTTAAGGTTGAAATAATTAAGATAAGCGAAAAGGGCGTCGATTTCAGACTGCTCGAAAAACTCTCTTAATATAATGGCATAACGTATAGCCCACGCCTTGTAAAAGTGTGGGCTATATTTTCTGTTTCCGTCAGCAATTGAAGCTAAAACGAAATGCACCTCAAATCTGTCAGACTTGGGGTGCATAATTTATTGGCAAAAGTAATATTTGTCAGCCCGCAATATAGCTGACTGCGCCTTTGAATATGGCGTAGGCGACGGCGCGTTGATAATTAACGTCGTTCAACAGCTTATCCTCCTCGGCGTTGGATAAAAACCCGCACTCGACGATAACCGACGGGCTCTGCGTGCACTTTAACATATAGTAATCGCCGTGCATAGCGGAGGAGGGGCTCTTGCACTGCGGCAGAGCGTTCAACTCCTCCTGAATTTTGGCGGCGAGCTCCGAGCTCGAATTGCTCGACTTATCGAAGAAAACAATGCCTCCGCGCTTGTTCGGCAGCGGGCAAAAGTTCTGATGTACGGAAATGACCATATCCGCATCGCTCTCCTGAATAATGCGCTTGCGCTCCTTCATATCGCGCATTTTAAACCCCTTGGAGGTATTGCCGTAAAGTCCCGCCTCGGAGGTTCTCGTCATAACGCAGTTAAAGCCCGCCGCCGAAAACTGTCCCTTTAAAAGTCGCGCAATTGCAAGGTTGATATCGGCTTCGTCAGTCTTTGTCGTAATGCCCTGAACGCCGTTGTCAATGCCTCCGTGTCCCGCGTCAATGACGATAGTCGGCATGTTGGGATTAATGGACGAAGCGCTCTTCGCCGCAAAACCTACGCACACGCCAAGGCATATTCCGACCGCGATAATAACGGCGATTGCAACCAAAAAACTTTTCTTTAAAAATAAGGTTTTCACGCTATATAGTATTGATTTGTTGATTTTTTTATACCACGGTGTTATAATTAAATTATATTATGGGGTGACGGCGGGCTATTTTTGTCGGTTTCGCCGTCAAATCAAAGCGGGGTGAGCTACGGTGACGGACTTGTTTTCGGCAATAAGTAAAGAGAGCGCAAGGCAGATAAGCCCCGTTACGCTCGCATTCGTGGGCGACGCGGTGTACTCGCTGTACGTTCGCAAGCGCGAGGTGCTCGCCGTTCCCGACGCAAAGCTCATCGTCCTGCAAAAGCGTACCGCCGACGCCGTATCGGCTAAGGGGCAGAGCAGTCTGCTCATACGCGCGGAAGAAAAATTCACCGGGGAAGAAGAGGAAATTTATCACCGCGGGCGCAACGCCAAGAAGAGCACGAAGAGCAAAAATGCTTCGGTTATAGACTACAACCGTTCGACGGGGTTCGAAGCGGTGCTCGGCTTTTTGTATCTTACGGGGCAGTACGACAGAATTATACAATTAATAGAGGATTGACGGAATGAAAACCGAAGGCAGAAACGCCGTTTCAGAGCTTTTAAAGACGGATAAAACGGTTGAAAAAATATTGCTTGAAAAGAACGCGCAGGGCAGTTTGGGCAGAATTTTTGCCGAGGCGAGAGAGCGGGGCGTACGCGTCCAATTCGTCGACAAGAGGGTGCTCGACAAGGAGAGCGCGACGGGCAGACATCAGGGCTGTATAGCTTATTCTTCCGACTATAAATACTGTTCGTTGCAGGATATTATGGGGGCAAAGGAAGAAAACAACGGCTTTATCATACTCTGCGACTGCATAGAGGATGTGCACAATTTGGGCTCGATTTTAAGGGTTGCCGAGTGTGCGGGCGCGGACGGCGTGGTCATTCAGTCGACCAATTCGGCGAGCGTAACCGAGGCGGTCGTGCGCATTTCGGCGGGCGCGGCTAACCACGTAAAGGTGGCAAAGGTCAATTCGCTGAACAGAGCGGTGGACGAACTCAAAAAGAACGGCTATTGGCTGTATGCGTTGGAAGCAGACGGCAAAGATATCTATTCCGCCGATTTAACGGGCAACGTCGCGCTTGTTATAGGCGGCGAGGACAGCGGCGTAAAGAAGCTCACTCGGGGAAAGTGCGATTTCGTGTTGTCGCTCCCTATGAAAGGCAAAGTCAATTCGCTCAACGCGTCGGTCGCCTTGGGTATTGCCGCATACGAGGTGTTAAGACGCAGGCGGGGATAATGGAAGATAAGATTTTACGAACCGACGAGGAGCTTGCGGCGGCGTTCCGCGGCGGCGACAAGGCGGCGGGAGAGCAACTGCTCATACGCTATAAAAACAAGGTGCTGTCGGTGGCGAGAGGTTTTTTCCTTGTCGGCGGCGATACCGAAGATTTGGTGCAGGAGGGTATGTGCGGTCTGTATTCGGCGATAGTTTCTTTCGAGGGGAACGTCGGCTTTTCCGCCTACGCGTACGCTTGCATACGCAACCGCATAGTCGACGCCGTTAAAAAGTCTAACGCGGGCAGAAGCGTTTCTGCAAACGCGGTAACTCCTTTCAGCGAGGACGGCGAGGGTATGGCGGCGCTTGACTTCAATCCCGAAGAGGCGCTTATAGACAGCGAAGCGATGAGCGAATTTTCAAGCGCAATGAAAAACGCTCTCTCCACGCTCGAATACAGGGTAATAGCAATGTATATAGACGGCGCAAGTATGACGGAGATTTCCTCTGCGCTCGGCATAACTTATAAGCAGACGGACAACGCGTTGGTCCGCGCAAAGAACAAACTGCGTAAAATGATAGGCAGATAATTTTAACGGGGAGGGTAAGATATGGCTTATTTGGCATTTTACCGTACGTTCCGTCCGACAACTTTCGACAGTGTAGTCAGGCAGGAGCACATAGTAAAGATACTCAAAAACCAGATTGAAACGGGTAAAATAGGGCACGCCTATCTTTTCTGCGGTCCGCGCGGCACGGGCAAAACCACCTTGGCAAAGATCTTCGCAAAGGCAATAAATTGCGAGAGCCCCGAAAACAGCTCACCCTGCGGAAAATGCGCTACGTGTAAAGCTCTTGCAAGCGGCGCGGCGCTCGATATATCCGAGATAGACGCGGCGTCAAATAACGGCGTAGACGAAATGCGCGACATTCGCGAGAAAGTGCAGTATCCCCCCGTAAACGGGAAATATAAGGTCTATATAATCGACGAGGTGCATATGCTCACGCAGTCGGCGTTCAACGCAGTGTTAAAGACGCTTGAAGAGCCGCCCGCGCACGCCGTGTTCATACTTGCCACGACCGAGCCGCAAAAAATTCCCGCAACTATACTTTCGCGCTGTATGCGCTTCGATTTCAAGCTTATCCCCCAACCCGACCTCGAGGGGCTCATTAAGGGCGTTTACGACAAGACGGGCAAGGAGTACGAGGAAGAGGCGGTCGCGGCAATTGCCCGCGCGGGAAACGGCAGCGCGCGCGACAGCCTGTCGATAGCCGATATGTGCGCCTCTTATTCGCAGGGTAAGCTTACTTACGACGACGTTAACGAGGTGTTGGGCAAAGCCGACTTTTACGCGGTTGCCGACGTCGTATCGGCGATAATCGCGCAGGACGGCGGCAGGACTTTGCAGGCGGCGGAGGCAATTCTCTCGACGGGCAAGGGCGTAGGCGTGTTGCTCCGTGATTTGCTCAGCTTTATAAATAACCTCTCCATAGTCAGGATGTGCCGCAACGGCGAAGAAATAGTTAATTTGCCCAAGGATAAATATAATAAATTGGTTGAGCTTGCAGGAGCGGCGGACGGACACGCGCTCCTTCGCACGACCGAGATATTGGCAAAAGCCGAGGGCGATTTGCGTTATGCGGTAGACGGCAGGATAACGCTCGAAGCCGCGCTTATCAGGGCGGCAATGCCGCGCGCCGACTACGATATAGAGGCGTTGCTCGCGCGTATGGAAAAATTGGAACGCGCAGTTGCCGAGGGGATTAAGGTTGCCGTTGCAAGTCAACCCGCGCAACCCGTGCCCGCCGTTCAACCCGCCACTGTGAAGAGGGAAGAGCCCGCGCGCAGTCAGCCCGCCGTTGAAGCCGAAAGACGGGAAAAACCGTCAACGCTTGATACGATAAGTAACGAAGATTTATCGTCGCCGTTTACTAAATCAGAGGCGCAGACAGATGAAACGCAGGGAACTATATTCGGGCAAGCGGACATAACGCCGCCCAAGCACGTCGGTTCGCTGTCGGAGAGGGACAAGGGGACGCTTTTCGGCAGATTTATAAAGCTGTTCCGAACAACACGCCGCAACGCCGTGCTGTTTACGCTTTGTATGGATTTGGAGAGCTTTTTCGAGGGCGACACGTTCGTGCTGTCGACTACTGTCGAGGCGGTGTATAAATCGTTAAACCGCGACGACAACAAACAGTGCATAGCCGAGGCTTTGGCAGAGCTCGGGGTGTTCTCGTTTGACATAAGGTTAAAGGCTAAGGGCGAGGACAAATACGAAAAGGCAATAGGCGAGCTGAGAGACAATTTCAATGGCGTCGACGTAACTATAAAGTAACGCATAATTAAATTGCGAAGAGATAAGGAGAGTTTTATGGCAGGATTCAGAGGCGGAAACGGCGGAATGCAGAACATGATGAAGCAGGCTCAGAAAATTCAGGAGCAGATGCAGCAGGCGGAAGCGGAGCTTGACGAAATGGAAGTGCTCGGTTTTTCGGGCGGCGGCGAAGAGGGCGACGAAACGGTAGTCGTCTATATGAACGGTAAAAAAGTAATAAACGGAATAGAGTTCGGCAGTAAAATTTCCGAAATGGTAGACCTTACCGACGAGGACGACGTTGAGATGTTGGAGGATTTAATTATGGCGGCAATCAACGACGGCTATAAAAAGGCTGACGAGGCTTATAAGGAAAAGATGGGACCTCTCGGCAATATGGGAGCTCTGAACGGATTGCTTTAATGCGGAAAAACCGTAACGAAGATAAAGGTGCAGACTAATGGATACGTTTATCGAGCCCATAGGCAGGCTTATCAATCAATTTTCAAAGTTGCCCGGCGTGGGCAAAAAGACGGCGCAGAGATACGCGTATAAAATTATAGATATGTCCGCCGAGGATGCGCGCCTGTTTGCCGAGAGCATTCTCGACTGTAAAAGTAAAGTGCGCTATTGCAGGGTGTGCGGCAATTTTTCCGAGGAGGACACGTGCGAAATATGTAAAAAGCGCGACGGCTCGGTTATCTGCGTAGTAAAAGAGCCCAAGGACGTAATCGCGCTTGAAAAACTGCGCGAGTTCAAGGGCGTCTATCACGTCTTGCACGGCGTAATTTCGCCTATGGACGGCATAGGACCAAACGACATACGCATAAAGGAGCTGTTAGAGCGGTTGAGCGGCGGCGTTACCGAGGTCATAATCGCCACCAATCCCGACGTGGAGGGCGACGCAACGGCAATGTATATAGCCAAGCTGTTAAAGCCGCTCGGCGTGTGCGTGACAAGGCTTGCTCACGGCATACCTATCGGCGGCGAAATAGAATACACCGACGAGGTAACGCTCTCCCGCGCGTTTATCGAAAGGAAGATTATCTGACGTACAGTCAAGGGGTGTTTTATGAAAATTTCAGTGCTCGGTTGCGGGCGTTGGGGCTCGTTTATAGGTTGGTATCACGCAACCGTTCTTAAAAACGACGTCGTTTTATACGGCGAAGAGGGACGCGAGGCGTACGATATTTTAAAGCGCGACGGCAAGAACGAGTACGTTGCGCTAGATAAGAGCATTACGCTTACCTCCGACTTGGAATACGCGCTTAAAGCGAGCGACGTGATAATAATTTCCATAAGCTCTCAGGCGCTGCGCGAGTTTATGCAAAAGGTCATAAAGTACCCCGTTGCCGACAAGTATTTCGTGCTGTGTATGAAGGGCATTGAAGAGAGCACGGGCAAGCGCCTTTCCGAAGTGCTTACGGACAGCGGCATAAAGAGCGATAAGATTGCCGTATGGGTAGGACCGGGACACATTCAGGCGTTCGTTGCGGGCGTGCCCAACTGTATGATTATCGACAGCGCAAACGGTGAGCTCAAAAAATATCTCGCCGAGAATTTCAAATCCAACCTTATCCGCTTCTATTACGGCGACGACCTTTTGGGCACTGAGGTGGGCGCGGCGGCAAAGAACGTTTTAGGCATAGCCGCGGGCGTGCTTGACGGTTGCGGCTACACAAGCTTAAAGGGACCTCTTATGGCGCGCGGCGCGTTCGAGGTGGCAAAGCTAATCAAGGCAATGGGCGGCAATCCTATGTCGGCGTACGGCTTAGCTCACCTCGGCGACTACGAAACCACGCTGTTTTCGCCCTATTCCCACAACCGAACGTACGGTGAAATGATGGCGCGCGGCGAACGCTTCGGCAAGCTTGCAGAGGGAGTTATGACGGCTAAGGCGATGAAAGAGCTGGGCGATAAATACGGCATAGAATTGCCGATAACCAACGCCGTTTACGAGGGTTGCTTTCTTGCGGACGAGTTCGGCAAGGGCGAGCACGATATAAACCATATAATTTTAAAGCTGTTCGACCGCAGTATCAAAAACGAATTCAGATTTTGATTTGCGAGGGGCAACGGCGATTAAATAAGTTTCCGACAGCGGCAAACGCCGCAAATAAAAATATACGAGGCAAAATTTTGATTAGAGAAGATTTAAGAAACGTGGCGATTATCGCGCACGTAGACCACGGTAAAACGACGCTTGTCGACGCAATGTTGAAGCAGAGCCACACCTTCCGCGAAAATCAGGCGGTAGAAGAGAGAGTAATGGACAGTGGCGACATTGAAAGAGAGAGAGGAATAACCATTCTTGCAAAAAACACGTCCCTGCACTATAACGGCGTAAAGATAAACGTCGTCGACACTCCGGGACACGCCGATTTTTCGGGCGAGGTCGAGAGAGTAATGATGATGGTTAACGGCGTATTAGTGCTTGTCGACGCGGCTGAAGGACCTATGCCGCAGACCCGTTTCGTAATGCAGAAGGCGCTTGAAATGGGTCACAGACTGATTATCGTCGTAAACAAAATCGACCGTCCCGATGCCCGCCTGAACGAAGTGCAGGACGAAATTCTGGAACTGTTGCTCGAACTAGACGCTTCCGACGACCAGCTGATGTCGCCTGTTGTATGGTGTTCGGGCAGAGACGGCACGGCAACGCTCGATTTAAACACGCCCGGCAAGGACTTAACCCCCCTTTTTGAAACTATATTAAGCCACATAAAGCCTATGGAGGTCGACGCGGAGGGCGAAACGCAGATACTCTGTTCGTCGATAGACTATAACGATTACGTCGGCAGAATAGGCATAGGCAGAATAGAGCGCGGCGAGGCGCATGCGGGACAAGCCGTAGTGCTTACAAACTACAACAACCCGCAGATGAAAGTATCGGGTAAAATAGTCAACCTCTATCAGATAGAGGGACTTGCGCGCGAGCCCGTTGAAAAGGCGATTGCTGGCGACATTGTATGCTTCTCGGGGCTTGAAAAGATAAATATAGGCGATACGGTCTGCTCCGTGACCTGCCCCGAAGCTCACAAATTCGTTAAGATTACCGAACCCACGGTTGAAATGACCTTTTCGGTAAACGATTCGCCGTTTGCGGGCAAGGACGGTAAGTACGTCACGACCCGTCATCTGCGCGACAGACTTTTCAGGGAGCTTCTGCGCGACGTTTCGTTAAAGGTTGAGGAAACGGACTCCGCGGACAGATATCGCGTGTGCGGCAGGGGTGAGATGCACCTTTCCATATTGATAGAGGAAATGCGCCGCGACGGCTACGAATTTCAGGTGTCGACGCCTCGCGTTATGTACAAGGAGATTGACGGCGTGCGTTGCGAACCCGTCGAGCGCCTTATAGTCGACGTCCCCGACGAGGCTACGGGCGCGATATTCCAGAGTATGGGCAACCGCAAGGGCGAGCTTCTGCATATGTCGGCAATCGGCACGCGTACAAGGCTCGAATTTATAATTCCCGCCCGCGGACTTTTCGGCTACAAGTCGGAATTTTTAACCTCGACCAAGGGCGAGGGTATAATGAGCAGCGTATTTTTCGAATATCAGCCGTACAAGGGCGATCTGAGCCGCCGCAGCACGGGCTCTTTGGTTGCCTTTGAAACGGGCGAGGCGGTAACGTACGGACTGTTTAACGCGCAGGGCAGGGGCACTCTGTTTATCGGCGCGGGCACTCCCGTTTACGAGGGAATGGTCATAGGCGAAAGCCCCAAAAACGAGGATATAAACGTAAACGTTTGCAAGACGAAGCACCTTACGAATACCCGTTCGTCCTCGTCAGACGACGCGTTAAGGCTGATTACTCCCAAGAAGATGAGCCTTGAAGAATGTTTGGAGTTTATCGGCGACGACGAGCTTTTGGAAATCACCCCCAAAAATATCCGTATAAGAAAGCGTATTCTCGACAGCGAGTTGCGCGCCAAGGCAAACGCCAAAGCCAAGAAAGGGATCGAGTAAATAAAATGGCAACCGAGCTGACGTATATCACGTATCCTCGATATCGAAAACGCCGAGCTTACCAAAAAGGCAATAGACGTATTGTTGGAAGTTATTCCGTTACCGAAGAAGCGCGCAAAAAAATAAAACTTCATATTTTCCGCTCCGCAGAATATAAATATAATCAGCGAGGTGGATTATGGAACAGAACGAAGGGCATATCGTAGCGATAGAAAACCGCAAGAGACTTACGGCAACGCAGATAGAGGCGGTAGAGGCGTTTTCTCCGACGCAGCTCGTATTGAGTTACGCGGGCGGCAGAATAATAGTTACGGGCAGTGAAATGAAGATTACGTCCTTTTCCAAGACGAACGGCGGTTTTTCCGCAACGGGCTTATTCACGTCGGTTAAATATGCGCAAAAGGGAATGGGATTAAAGCAAAGGCTGTTCAAGTAATGCAGGTATTCATATTTCTGACATGTCTGCTGTGCGGCGTTATAAGCGGCGTTTTTTACGACGTGCTGTATATCGCGCGCGTGTTTGTCTGCGGCGCTGACAAGGTTAAATACACAGTAAAGGATAAAATTTTTATCTGCCTGTGCGATTTAATCTACTTTGCGGTGTTTGCGGCGATGTTTGTCTTTACGTCTGTCTGCTTCGAGTTTTACACCATAAGGCTGTATATGCTTGCAGGGTGCGCAATCGGCGCGCTAATTTATTTAAAAAGTATTCACTTAATTATTGCATTTTTAATAAAAAAAGTGTATAATAGCGTTACCAAAGCAAAAAAACCGAGAGGTAAAAGGGCATGGATGAAGAAAAACGCAACAAAATAACGGCGGCGGTAGTCGTAAACGCCATACTGCTCGTTGTAATTTTGGTTGCTGTCGTAATTGCTCAGATTGTTGAAATAAACGTAAAACAGCGCCGTAAAGACGCACTTTTGGAAGATTATTATCAACTTGTGCGCGAGTACGAGGGCGCTACCGACTTTTTGGATAAATACGAAAAAGACTCGGCTATCCACGACTTTATAATAACTATGAAGAATAACGGTTTTTCCGACGACGAAATCTACGATTTGCTTGTCAAAAGGGATAACAAGGATTGACAAATGACGTTAGCTATAATAGATATCGGTTCTAATTCCGTTCGCCTTATGATGTGGGCGGACGGAAAAACTTTATTTAAAAAGCTGAAAACGACGCGCCTTGGCGAGGGACTTAACAGCTCTCCCGTACTCTTGCCGCAGGCTTGTCGGCGCACGGCGGAGGCGGTTGCGGAGTTTGTCGCGGAGGCAAGGCAAAGCGGTGCGGAAAGCGTTTACGCATTTGCAACGGCGGCGGTTCGCTCGGCTGAAAATCCGCAGGACTTTACGGAGCTAGTCAAAGAGCTGTGCGGACTGACCGTCGACGTTGTCAGCGGTGAAGAAGAGGCTGAAATGGGGATTGCGGGCGCGCTCGGCAATTCCGACGGGGGAATTATAGACGTCGGAGGGGCAAGTACCGAAGTCACCGTGCGGAAAGGCGGTAAGGTCGTTTACACTCACAGCGCCAACATTGGCACGGTGCGCATTCTGGACGGCGCGGGCAGAGATATAAATAAAATTGATAAATATATCGGCGAGCGGCTCGGGGAATACGGCGCAAATGATTTTTCGGCTTGTTCGTTCAAGGGAGTGGGCGGCACTGCTTCGCGGCTTGCGGCTGTCAAATGCGGCTTAAAGGTATACGACGCTACCGTAATCGACGGAATGCGCCTGACCGTGGAAGAGGTGCGCGCGTATGCCGAAAGGTTTACGGAAATGAGCGCGGAGGAGATACGGGCGACCACCTTGCTTACTAAGTCCGCCGATTTAATCGGCGGCGGCGCGGCGTTGCTTGCGGCGGTTATGCGCAAATTTAATATTGCCGAGATTGAAGTATCCGAAAGCGACAATTTAGAGGGCTATCTGCACTGTAAACTAGCAATATAATAAAAAATTAAAGGAGCGCGTTGCCTGCAACGCGCTCCTGAGATATTATATAGAGTTATTTAATTTCGTAAAGCCAACCGTCGGGTGCTTTGATTGAGCCCATCTGTATGCCCGTAAGAGCGTCGTAGAGCTTTTGCGTAATCTCGCCCATACTGTCCATACCAGAGGGCAGGCAGATTTCCTTGCCGTGGTCGACAATCTTTCCGACGGGCGAAATTACGGCGGCTGTACCGCACAGCCCGCACTCTGCAAAGTTGTCCAACTCCGACAGCTTGACGGGGCGGTGCTCGACCGTCAGTCCTAAATATTTCTCTGCAACGTAGCACAGCGAGCGGCGGGTAATGGAGGGAAGTATGCTGTCCGACTTGGGCGTAACGACCTTGCCGTCTTTCGTCACGAAAAGGAAGTTAGCCCCGCCCGTTTCTTCTATATATGTGCGCGTAGCCGCGTCTAAATACATATTTTCGTCATAGCCCTGCCTGTGCGCGTCGACAATGGCGTGCAGACTCATCGCGTAGTTCAGCCCCGCCTTAATGTGCCCCGTGCCGTGCGGAGCGGCTCTGTCGAAATCGCAAACGCGAATGGTAATGGGCTTGACGCCGCCCTTAAAATAAGGACCGACGGGGGTGGCAAACAGACGGAATTCGTACTCTTCCGCGGGCTTTACGCCAATAACGGGCGACGAGCCGAACATATAGGGGCGAAGATAGAGCGTCGCGCCGCTGCCGTAGGGCGGAACGTATTCTCTGTTAGCCGCAACAACCTGTTCGACGGCGCGCATAAACATACCGTCGGGTAAAATCGGCATTTCGAGCCTTGCGGCGGATTGCGCCATTCTCTCGGCGTTCAGGTCGGGGCGGAAGGTGACTGTCTTTCCGTCGGCGGTTGTGTAGGCTTTAAGCCCCTCGAAAGCCGTCTGAGCATATTGAAGCACGCCCGCGCACTCCGAAATTACGATTTTATCGTCGGTAACGATCTCCCCCTCGGACCATTTACCGTCCTTATATCTTGCGACAAAGCGATAAGGGGTTTTGATATAACCGAACCCGAGAGAGCTCCAATCTATGTTGACAGCCATAAAAATACCTTCTTTTTGTGGCGAAAAGCAATAAGTGCGCAATTTTTCGCCGTTTTCTTATAATTATATAACCGCTTCCGGATAAAGTCAAATATTTGACAAAACTCATTTGCAATGATAAAATGTGAAGCATGTCGCAAATTACGTCAATCGAGCCGCAGGTAAAGGATAAAACGCGTTGCAACGTCTATATTGACGGCAGGTTTTATTGCGGAATAAAATTAGAGGTCGCCATAAAGCACCGTTTAAAGGCTGGTATGGAAATCGACAGGGCGGAGCTCGATAAAATTCAGCTTGACACCGAGAAGATGCAGGCTATGGATAAGGCGCTTACGCATATGTCGGCAAGCCCGAAAACCCGCAGGCAGATCGGCGATTTTCTGACTAAAAAGGGCTACGTCGGCGCGGTTGTCGGCTACGTTTTGGAGCGCCTCGAATACTACGGCTACGTCAACGACGCGGACTATTGCAAAACGTACATAAACAGCGTGTCGGGCAAGAGTAAGCGAGTTATGGAAATAGAGCTTTTAAAGCGCGGCGTGGACAAGAACACTGTGGACGAAGCACTGTCGGATTACTCCGACGACGATGACGAAATTTTCAATCTGGTAAAAAAATATCTGAGGGGTAAAGAGCCCACCAAGGATAACGTGTATAAGGGTTGCCGCTACCTGGTTTCCAAGGGGTATGAATACGACGCGGTAAAGAGGGCGTGCGAACGGATAAATGAAGAAGACGAAGATAATTGAGCTCGACGAAATAGACAGCACGAACGAGTTCTGCAAGAGAATGAATTTTGAAGAGGACGTCATAGTCGTTGCAAAAAGGCAGGTAAGCGGCAAGGGCACGAACGGCAGAAGCTTTTCCTCGGGCGCAGGCGGACTGTACCTGTCCGTTATGAGAAAGTACAAAAATTTCGACTTTTCCAACACCTTTTCGATAATGATAAACGCTTGCGTAGCGGTGTGCCGCACGGTTGAGCATTTCGGACTTAAAGCCAACATCAAGTGGGCTAACGACGTGCTTGTAAACGGCAAAAAGATTTGCGGTACGCTGATAGAGAACAGGCTGTCCGCAGACAATATTTGTACGTCGATAGTCGGTATGGGAATAAACGTAAACAACGTTTTGCCCGATGAACTCACCGATATCGCAACGACTATGAGCGCGGAAAAGCACGGCAAAAAGTTTTCGGTCAGGCGAGTACGCGACCAATTAATAAAAAATTTATCGCGGCAATACACCGTAGACGATTACAAGAAGTACGTTGATTGGTTCGGCAAAGAGGTCTGGCTGGACAGAAACGGCGTTCAGACGCCCGCGATTGCTCTCGACGTAGCCGCCGACGGCACGCTTGTATGCAACGTCGCGGGGCAAATAAGGAAAATCAGCAGTGCGGAAATGAGCCTGAGGTTGAAATGCAAATCTATCTGACGAGCGAACAGGAAAGAGAGGCGGACGTAAACGCCGTAAATTTCGGCTTATCTTCGGAAATGCTGATGAATAGAGCGGGGCGCGCCATAGCCGACGAGGTGCAGGCGGCGACAAGGCGGCTGAACGCGAAAAATGTCGTAGTTGTATGCGGCACGGGCAACAACGGCGGCGACGGCTACGTTGCGGCAACGGAGTTGCTCGCACGCGGCTGTGCCGTTTCGGTGTACTGCCTCGACGGCGAGCTGTCCGCGGGGTGTAAGCGCGAGAAGAAGAGATATACGGGCAAGTTTACGCGCACGATTGCGGGCGACGTAATTGTCGACTGCGTTTTCGGTACGGGCTTAAACCGTAAGCTTCAGGGCGAACACGCGTCGGTCGTAAGTAAGATAAACGCAAGCGGCGCGTATATCGTATCCGCCGATATTCCGAGCGGAATAAACGGCGATAACGGCAAAATAATGGGTGTGGCGGTAAAGGCGAATTTAACGCTTGCTCTCGGTTACTGCAAGCTTGGTTGCGTGCTCGGTGACGGCGTGGACTACTGCGGAAAAATCATCGTTAAGGATATAGGCATAGTCGCCGACTGCACATATGCGCGTTCGTTGGAGGACGGGGATATAGCGGCATTTTACGCACCCCGCAGGCGCAATTCACACAAGGGCGATTACGGCACGGCGTGTATTGTGGCGGGCTCGGAGGAGTACGTCGGCGCGCCCGTTCTTGCCGTATCCGCCGCGCTCAAATCGGGTTGCGGTTACGTTCAGGCGGTCGTGCCCGCAACGCTGAAATACGCGTTAGCTACGGCGTATCCCCAATGCGTCTATGCTGATAAGCCGTCCTGCGAGGCAAGCGCGATAGCCGTAGGTATGGGATTGGGTTGCAGTAAGGAAACGTACGGGCTTGTGTGCGGGCTGTTGAAGTCGTATATGGGCAAGCTCATAATTGACGCGGACGGGCTCAACGCTCTTGCAAAATACGGCATAGAAGTCTTAAAGGAAGCGAAGTGCAGGGTGCTTTTAACTCCTCATATCGGCGAAATGAGCAGATTGGCGGGAATAAGCAAGGAAGAGGTGCTTGACGACCCCGTAGGTGTGGCGCAAAGCTTTGCGTTTGAATATAATGTAATTGTACACCTCAAAAACGCCGTATCGGTTACTTGCGACGGCAAGACGGCAACGCTGTCCGTGCGCGGAAGCAGTGCTCTTGCAAAGGCGGGTAGCGGCGATATGCTTTCGGGACTTATCTGCGGCAATGCGGCTCGCGGATTAAGCCTGTACGACGCGGCGGTATGCTCGCAGTACGTTTTGGGCAGTGCGGCGGAAATTTACTCTGAAGAGTTTTACGACGGCACGGCAACGCACGCGGACTTAATAAATAATCTCGACATTGCGGTAAAACGCTTGACGCGTAAAGAGTAATGTGATATATTATTATTTGTTGAAAGGGAGTAGTTTAAGGCAAGCTTCGTCATCACAGCGCAACCGCTCGGGGCTTGACACCTCTATTTGATTAGGGTAACAAGACTTTTAACTTAAAGAAATTTAAGTTAGAGGTCTTTTTTCTATTTTTTAGTAACAAAATATTATCAGGGATTTAATTATGCAAGTATTTTGGGGTATCTTCTGGGTTGTAATGCTTTTAATCGGTTTCGTTCTGCTCGTTAAGGGTGCGGACTTCTTTGTCGACGGCGCTTCGGGCTTAGCGGCAAAATTAAAAGTATCGACGTTCGTCATAGGTCTTACAGTGGTTGCGCTCGGCACGTCTGCGCCTGAGGCTGCCGTGTCGATAATCGGCGGCATAAAAACGGCTCTCGGCGACTCTTCGGGCGCGGAAGTCATTATGGGCAACGTGCTCGGCAGTAATATGATAAACATTCTGCTCATCTTGGGTATTTCCTCGCTTGTGTGCACACTGCCCGTCGAAAAGAGTTCGCGTTTTATCGAAATTCCTTTCCTCATAATAATAAGCCTTATATTTATTTTGCTCGGCGATATTCAGGGCGGATATCAGTGGTACGACGGCTTGATTTTGGTTGCGCTGTATGCGGGATTTATGACCTATACGGTTATAATGGCTAAGCGCACTAAGCAAACCGTATTGCTGGAAGAGAGCGCGGCTGACGCAACCGCAGTTATCGGAGCGCCCCCCCGCGACGGCTTCGGCGGCTTTATGGACAGGGCTAAGGTCAAGTATGAAGAGCTCAAAGGCAAGGTCTGGTTTTTAATTATAATAACCGTTGTCGGGCTTGGAATGGTCGTCGGCGGCGCGCAGCTTGTCGTAGAGGGCGCGACGTATATCGCTCAGGATTTAATCGGCATACCCGCAAATATCGTCGCTTTGACGGTTGTAGCCTTCGGCACTTCCTTACCCGAGCTCGTAACCTCCGTTTCGGCGGCACGAAAGGGGGACACGGGGCTTGCAATCGGCAATATCATAGGCAGTAATATAGCTAATATCCTGCTCATCGCGGGGTTAGGCTTCGTATCAACGGGCGGCGTCGGCGCGATATTTACCAAACCCGAAATATGGTACGCCAATCTTATGGACGGTTACGTGTCTATTATAGCCGCGCTACTGCTTTTCGGCTTTTCGTTCTTCAAGGGCAACAAGCTGGGTAAGGTGGCGGGCATTACCTTTTTGGTCGTGCTTGTGGCATATTTCACATACCGTATTCTCGCTTCGTGCGGAGTTGTGCCCATGCTTCAAATCCCCGCTATTTTTACAAATTTCCCTCAATAATTTTCGTATAAAATTTACGCCCTCCGTCAACAATTTATATGGCGGCGGGCGTATAATGTATTATAACTGCCCGCGTGCCGTAGCACGTAAAAGAGGTACTTCCAATGACAATCAAACGCGGAGAGCTTTACTATGCAGATTTGTCACCCGTCGTGGGCAGTGAACAGGGGGGAGTGCGCCCCGTACTTGTCGTACAGAACGACGTGGGCAATAAATATTCCCCTACAATAATTGCGGCGGCGGTAACAAGCAAAATCAACAAAGCCAAACTGCCAACGCACATAGAACTGCCCTTAGGCGATTTCGGATTGCAAAAAGATTCGGTAATACTGCTCGAACAGATACGCACGCTCGATAAAAGGCGGTTAAAAGAGCGTATCGGCGAACTGCCCGAAGGCACTATGAGCAAGGTGGACCAAGCCATATTAATAAGCTTAGGCTTTGTTAAACAATAAAAAAAGCGTAGCAAATTCCGCTACGCTTTTTCTATGGGTAATTTTAATGAGATATTTCGCTTTATTCTGTATTTAAACGCTTTTAATGCGGCATAAAATATGTTATAATCAAGCTATGAAAATAGGAAAACTCAACTTAAAAGCGCATTTCGGTAAGGTGAGCGCTATTTTAATAGCCGTATTTGCCGTGTTGCTCGCCTCCGACTTAATATTAAAATACTGTGAAGAAGCGTACAATTGGAATTTTACCGTCATTCCCAAGTTCATTTGGGTGGAGAGCGGTTGCCGCAATTCGGGCGCGGCGTTTTCCTTTTTAGCCGATACCGAATGGGGTAGAATATTCTTTATCGTCCTCACGTTCATTATGCTTATTTTAATGATCGCCGCGTTTATACTTTTGCCCGAACGCTTTGTTTGGCTTAAACTAGCGCTCGTTATGATAGCGGCGGGCGCGCTCGGCAACCTTGTCGACAGACTGTGGCTGAAACAGGTGCGCGACTTCGTATGGATGAACATTTTCGGCAGTTATGCTTGTTGTAATTTTGCCGATTTCTGGATAGTCCTCGGCGTCGTTCTCGCCGTCGTCGATATGCTTTTCTTAAACGAATGGGCGGTGTTTCCTCTGACAAAGCGCGCAAGGGCGGCGGCAAAGGCTCGCGGCGAGGAGGTAAAAGCCGATAAGCAGATTACGGACGAAAAGCAAGCTCCCGCAAACGACGAAGTAACGCCTGACGACGGTAAAACCGACGGGAACGGGGAAAAGTAATGCGCACGGAAGCCTTTACAGCCGAAACGCAGTGTGCGCGCGCAGATATAGCCGTAAGCGAACGTATGGCGGATTTTACGCGCTCGGCTGTTAAAAAGCTGTTCGAGGCAGGCAACGTTAAAATTAACGGCAAATCCGCAAAGCCCTCGCAGAGCGTATCTGTCGGAGATAAGATAGAGGTCGTTCTGCCCGAGCCTGCGGAGTGTATAGCAAAGCCCGAGGATATTCCCATAGACATAATCTATCAGGACGGCGATATAGCTGTAATCAACAAACCTCAGGGGCTGACGGTTCACGCGGGCAACGGCAATTTGGACGGTACTCTCGTCAACGCGCTTCTGTACAGATTGGACAATTTAAGCGGAATAGGCGGGGTCATTCGTCCGGGCATAGTGCATAGAATAGATAAAAACACGTCGGGGCTTCTTGTTGTGGCTAAGAACGACAGGGCGCATTTAAGCCTTGCCGAACAGATAGCGCAAAAGACTTGCCGCCGCACCTATATCGCGCTGTTGGAGGGCAATTTAAAGGACGATAGCGGCACGGTGACAACGTATATAGGCAGAAGTCAAGCCGACCGCACTAAAATGGCGGTAGTATCGCCCGATAAGGGCAAGTTAGCCGTAACCGATTATACCGTTTTAGAGCGTGCTCGGCTCGGAGCGCAGAGTTACACCCTGTGCCGTTTCGACTTACACACGGGCAGAACGCATCAGATTCGCGTGCACGCAAAATATTTAAATCACCCCGTGGTCGGCGACGACGTTTACGGCAGAAAGAAGAGGGAGTTCGGATTGAGCGGACAGCTGTTGCATGCGTACAGATTGGAGTTTGTGCACCCTGCAAGCGGCAAAATAGTAGTGTTTACCGCGCCTTTACCCGATTATTTTTCCGCCGTTCTGAATAAACTAAATATAAAAATAAACCTTTAAATTGTTGCAAAATTCAAACGGCGTTGGTATAATGTAGTCGAAAAATTAAACGGAGGTTTTAATTTATGGCAAAGAGACAAAAAAACAGGAATACTACGGGTACAAGTGAAAACTCTCTTATCAACACCTGTGCGTTCTGGGGCTTGGTACTCGCCGGCGTGGCGGGACTTATCAGCTTTATGCTATATTTGTTGGGCGTGTGCGGAGTAACTATTGCCTGGGGCAACAAAGTTGCGGGCGCTTGCTCTATGATTGCTCAGCTTGCAATCTATATCGCGGTGTGGCTTGCGGCTTGGCGCTTTGCAAGGGGTAAAGGACAGACGTTCAGAATTTTGTTCTGGGTTTTCTTCGTGCTCAGCTTGCTCGGACTTGTAGGTCTCGGCATAGGCAGTTGGTATTAAGATAAAACTATTTTTAAAGCGGTTTGTGCGTTTAAAGCATAAACCGCTTTACTTTTTTCTGCTTATAATTTATAATTTGAGCTAAGCAAAACAAGCAACGTAGTTCCCGATTACGCGTTCGCGTTCGGAATTATATAAAGGTAATTATTTTATGTCAAACCCTTTAATAGCAATCGTCGGCAGACCTAACGTCGGTAAAAGCACATTTTTCAACAAGGTCGTCGGCAGAAAAATTTCAATTACAGAGGACAGACCGGGCGTCACGCGCGACAGGCTGTACGCAGACGCCGAGTGGCGCGGCAGAATTTTTTCGCTTGTCGATACGGGCGGTATAGAGCTTAAAAGCGACGATTTAATGTGGAAGCACATAAAAAAGCAGGCGGAGGTTGCCATTGATACGGCTAACGTCATTCTGTTCTTCGTCGACGGCAGAGAGGGACTGACGACCTCCGACTACGACGTCGCCGATATGCTCAGGCGCAGTAAAAAGCCCGTAATTCTTGTCGTAAATAAAATCGACGACTATTCCGAGGAAAAAGTATTCGAGTTCTATTCGCTGGGTTTGGGAGACCCCTATCCCGTATCTTCCGAGCACGGTAAAGGGATAGGCGACGTGTTGGACGAGTGCGTAAGCTACTTCGAGAAGAACGAGGGCGAGGAGGACAACAGCGTAAAAATCGCAGTCGTAGGTAAGCCCAATGCGGGCAAGAGCAGTATCGTAAACAGACTTCTCGGCTTCGAGCGCTCTATCGTCACCGACATTGCAGGTACTACCCGCGACGCTATCGACACACGCTTTACTTATGACGGCAGGGATTACACGATTATTGATACGGCGGGCATACGCAAGAAAGCCAAAGTGGAGGACGATATCGAGTACTATTCGGTTATGCGCGCGTTTGACGCCGTGCGCCGCGCCGACGTCTGCCTGCTTGTCGTGGACAGCACCGAGGGGCTCACTGAGCAGGACACGAAAATTATCGGTTACGTACACGAACAGGGTAAGCCGTCCGTCGTGGTAATGAACAAGTGGGATTTGATTGAAAAGGACACGAACACGATAAATAAGTTCGAGGACAAGTTAAAGGAAGATTTAAAGTTTATGGACTACTTTAAATCGGTTTACGTTTCGGCAAAGACGGGACAGCGCGCCGAGAAGATAATGCGGGAGGTAGACAGCGTATATGCAAACGCCCGTTTCAGAGTTGCTACGGGCACGCTTAACGACCTGATATCCGATACGGTCAGGGCGAACGAGCCCCCCTCGTACAACGGCAGAAGGTTGCGCGTATACTATTCTTCGCAGGTTTCCGTTGCTCCGCCGACGTTCGTGCTGTTTGTTAACAGCTGCGACCTGATGCACTTTTCGTACGAGAGATTTCTGGAAAACGCATTGCGCAAGGCGTTCGATTTTTCGGGTACGCCTATCCGCATTATTACAAGGGAAAAAAAGAACGATTAAGCGGGTAAAAAGCTATGTACGAGTATGAATTTACGGCTATGCAGCAGTTGGATTTTGCTCACAGTTGGTATTGGTTTTTGCTTGGCGCGATAGTCAGCTATTTTATGGGTTGCTTCAATTTCGCCATACTCATATCCAAAATCAAGCACGACGATATAAGGCACGTGGGCAGCGGCAACCCCGGGGCGATGAATATTTCCCGCCGTTTCGGGTTGAGGTACGGGTTGCTCAACTTTTTGTGCGACGGATTGAAGGGCGCAATCCCCGCGCTGTGCGGCTTCTATATCTTCAAAGATTACTATTTTGCGGTCGGTACGCAGTACTTCGCCGTAGCCGATTTTGCGCGCTATCTGTTTGCCCTGTTTGCGCTTATCGGTCACGTGTTCCCCGTAACAATGAAATTCAGGGGCGGTAAGGGCATTTCTACAACCATAGGGTTGCTGTGGTTCTCCGTTTCGTGCGAAGTGTGGTGGTACGCCTTTATCGGGCTCTTCCTCTTCATAATGCTCTTTGTGTACGTCGGTTTTACAGAGTGGGGCTCTATGGGCTCGCTCCTCGGCGTTGCGGCGTTTACGGTCTGGCAGGCGGTAATTTTTACGTTGCGCTACTCCAATATGATGAAAAACGTTTACGTCATCGTAACTTTTATGATATTGCTGGTTTTAAATGTGTTGACGTGGGGAGCGCACCACCGCAACTTATATCAGCTTATGGCGGGAGAGGAGCACCGCACTTCACTCAAAAAAATGCTCAAAAAGAAAAAATCCAATTAAAAAATCAGCTCCGTTTAAAATGGCGGAGCTGAATTTATTATACATTATTATTTTTTATCGTCTTTCTTATCGTTTTCGAGGGAGTTGATACTGTATTCGATTTTGGGATTAGCTTTTAAAACGGCGTCGATAAAATCGTTGTACCATTCCTGTTTTACTACAATGACGATAAATTCGCCGTTTTCAAACGTGACGGTGAGCTTGTTGGTCTTTCTGTCAAGCGTGACTTCATAAATTTTCTCAACGTCGTACTTGCTCGTAATAAAGCCGAATTTTGTCTTGAACGTCTTGCCGTCTACAATGTAGCAGGAAAACAGCAGAATGCTCAAAAGCAGAGCGAACAGAACGATAGTGACGAAAAACATCAGAACGTATTGCAGAATGGGGTATATGGGGTCGACGGCGTTCCTCGCGCCGTTTACTATGCAGTAGTAAAGATTTACGGCGAAGCCCACTGAGCATAGCACCATTCCGAAAATCATTAACGCCTTCATTAACGGCGTAAATTTGTATTTAAAACTTTTCATATATCATATTATAACCGCTAATGAAGCAAAAGGCAACCCAAATAATTATTTTTCCGTGTGATAAAAGGTTGAAAATAATTACATTTTAATGTAAAATGTATATTGCACATTTGCTTTGCGGAGGATATTATGATTAAGCTGATAAAGGGCGGCGTTTACTATATGGGCGGCTCGCTTGTAAAAGAGAATCGGGCTTTTATGGTAGAGGCGAAAAAGCAGCAGGCAATCAAGGGTACGATTGCTTATTCCATATTAAAGAGCCATAACAAGGGCGACGGCGAAAATCTGCGCATATCCTTCGACGCTCTTGCCTCGCACGACATAACGTACGTCGGCATAATTCAGACAGCCAAGGCTTCGGGGCTCAAAGAGTTTCCCGTGCCCTACACGCTTACAAACTGCCACAATTCTCTCTGCGCGGTGGGCGGCACTATAAACGAGGACGATCACCTCTTCGGTTATTCGGCGGCTAAGAAGTACGGCGGTAACTTCGTCCCTCCGCATATCGCGGTTATACACCAATATATGAGGGAGGCGGAAGCGGCTTGCGGCAAGATGATTTTAGGCTCTGACAGTCACACCCGCTACGGCGCGTTCGGCACAATGGCTGTCGGAGAGGGCGGACCTGAGCTTGTAAAACAGCTCTTGGGGCAGACGTACGACGTAAAGCGCCCCGAAATAATAGCCGTCTACTTAAAGGGCAAGCCCAAAAAGGGCGTAGGACCGCACGACGTGGCGATAGCGCTCGTCGGAGCGACGTTCAAAAACGGCTTCGTCAAGAATAAGATTTTGGAGTTTATCGGTCCCGGAATAAAAAATCTTTCAATGGATTTCCGAAGCGGCATAGACGTAATGACTACCGAAACGACCTGTCTTTCAAGCGTATGGGAAACGGACGGCGTTACCGAGGAGTTTTTCAAGGCTCACGGCAGGGCGGGCGACTTCAAGCAATTGCACCCCGTCGACCCCGCTTATTACGACGGCGCGGTCGTTATAGACCTTTCGAGAATAGAGCCTATGATAGCTCTGCCCTTTCACCCGTCCAACGCGTACACTATCCGCGAGGTTATAGATAACGCTTCGGATATTTTAAACGAGGTGGAGAAGGCGGGCAACGCGTTAAAGGGCGCGGGCGCAAAGCCGTACCGCTTGCTCGACAGGGTAAGGGACGGTAAAATATACGTAAGTCAGGGCGTAATTGCGGGCTGTGCGGGCGGCAGTTACGAAAACGTTGCGGAGGCGGCGGAGATAATGCGCGGCAAAAATTGCGGCAACGGCGAGTTTATGCTCAACGTTTATCCGCAGTCACAGCCCGTATACAAGTGCCTTGTCGATAACGGTTATGCCTCTGCGTTAATGGGCGCGGGCGCTGTGTTAAAGACGGCGTTCTGCGGACCGTGCTTCGGCGCGGGCGACACTCCTGCGGACAACGGAATTTCCGTTCGCCATACGACGCGCAACTTTGAAAACCGCGAGGGCAGTAAGCTCGGCGAGGGACAGCTTGCGGCGGTTGCTCTTATGGACGCCCGTTCTATTGCGGCAACGGCGGCAAACGGCGGCGTGCTCACCCCGGCAACAGAGGCAGAATACACCAAGAAAATCAAGAAATATTACTTTGACGGCAGTATTTACGAGCACAGGGTATACCGTGGAGCGGGCAATCCTCAGCCGCAGACGGAACTCATCTACGGCAACAACATTGCCGATTGGCCCGAGCAATTGCCTCTTGCAAACAATCTGCTCATAGAGGTCGTGTCGGTAATAAACGACCCCGTGACGACTACGGACGAGCTCATTCCGTCGGGAGAGACCTCTTCGTACCGTTCCAACCCGTTGCGACTTGCCGAGTTTGCGCTCTCCCGTAAAGACCCCGGTTACGTCGGCAGGGCGAAAGAGGTCAAGGCAGTAGAAGAGTACAGGCGCAAAAACGGCGTTTTATCCGACGAGGTGATGCAACAGGTCGGTATAGATATTTCGCCCGACGTTATGCTGGGCAGTGCGGTAGTGGCAAGAAAGCCCGGCGACGGCTCGGCGCGCGAACAGGCGGCTTCATGTCAGCGCGTTCTCGGCGGCGTTGCAAATATTGCGCTTGAATACGCGACAAAGCGCTACCGTTCCAACCTGATAAATTGGGGAATGCTTCCCCTTGTGTGCAAGGAATTTGACTATAAAGCGGGCGACTTTATCTACATTGAAAACGTCACCGAATGCGTAAAAAAAGGCGATACGGCAATTCCCGCAAAGCATATTTCGGACGGAAAAGTCAAAAACGTCTTCTTGCGGCTCGGCGAATTGACAGAGGAAGAGAAGCAGATAATTCTTAGCGGCTGTCTGATCAACTATAACAAAAAATAAATAAAAAAGCGGGGCAACGCCTCGCTTTTAGTTTTAATTGTTGTTATCGTCAATAGGGCAGGGCAGAGGCTCGGCGTGTCTGCCGTGACGGGGCTTTCTTCCGCCTGCCTTGGGGCATTTCCCGTCGTGGCACTTATCGCCGTGTCCGTCCTTGGGACACTTGCCGTCGGGGCACTTATCGCCGTTGTCGTTGCAATCGCCGTCGGGGCATTCGTTGCCGTCGTTTTCTTGGGTAAGTTCGATGTCTTGGTGCGGCTCTATGCTGCCGCTGTCGCCCTGTCCGCAACCCGCAAAGGGTATGGCAAGCAGCAGAGCGGCGGCGCAAATCGCGCTTAAATTAATTTTTTTCATATCAACAGTATGTAAAACAGTTGAATTAATTATTCCTCGGTGCTATAATTTTAATATCTGAATTCGAAGGTGCGCCTGAGAGTGAAGAGCTGAATATGTGCGTGCGCGTTTTGCGTACGTTCTTTATTGAGTTCTCTCACGCGGCGCGGGGGAGTTTTTTTATGTCGGAAAACCGTATAGCGATAATAAGCATAATAGTTGAAGACAGGAGCGCGAGCTCGCAGATAAACAAAATTTTGTCCGATTTCGGCGATTTTGTAGTCGGCAGAATGGGAATACCGTATAAGCAGAAGGGCGTTTCGGTGATGTGCGTAGTCGTTGACGCGCCCACGGAATTAATCAATCGGATAACGGGAAAAATCGGTATGCTGTCGGGCGTATCGGCAAAGACCGTAACAAGTAAAAAATAGGGAGCGACTTATGAAAAAATTATTTGCATTTTTAGTAACCGTTGTGTTGTGTGCGGCGTGCGCTTTCGGCGTAGCGGGTTGTGACAAAAAGGGAGGACATACTCTGTCGGTATACGTTCCCGACGGCGCGCCCGCGCTCGCGCTTTCTCCGTATATGGACGGCGGCTATTTCGAAAGTCAGACAGAGCTTGATTTTCACGTTGTAGACGCGTCAACAATTCAGACCTACGTTGCGGGCGAAAACCCGACGGCGGACTTGTGCGTTATGCCCGTCAACGCGGCTGTCAAACTCTTGGGAAGCGGCGAAAAGTACAAGACGTTGGGCACTTTAACTCACGGCAATTTGTTTTTAATGAAGAAGCAGAGCGGCGAGGATATATCAACGCCCGACGACCTTTCCAAACTTGTCGGTAAAACGGTGGGAATAATCAACCTCGTAAACGTGCCCGGGTTGACGTTTAAGGTCATTTTAGCAGACAACAATATTGAGTATAACGAGCTAAAAGACGGGGCAAGCGCGGCTACGGATAAGGTTAATTTAATCGACGTTGCAAAGGAGGAGGTTATTCCGTCAAATTCGACCTGCGATTATTTCGTCGTGTCTGAGCCCGCGGCAAGCACAAAGGTTGCGGCAACTCAGGGCAAGCTCGACTTTGCAGGTAACTTACAGACGCTGTACGGCGGCGACGACGGCTATCCTCAGGCTGTATTGGTGGCTAAAAACAGTGTAATCGAGAGCGGCGCGAGCTTTATCGAAGATTTTATGCGCAACGTCGACAGCTCTTGCGGAATTATAAAAAGCGACTGCGCGGGAGATGCGGAAAAGTTTATAAGCGCAATCAACTCTCATATTACGGCGGGCAGCGCAAGCTCTTTAAACGCGCAAAACCTTACACAAACGGTTATTGACAACTGCGGTTTAGGGTTTACGGGAAACGCCGACGGCAAGCAATCCGTACACGATTTTATGCAAAAGTTCAATGCCGTTTCGAATAATGCATGGGGTATGCCTGCGGAAGCATTCTTTTATTGATAGATGAAAAAACTACTTTGCGACAAAAAATTCAATATTCTGTATTCGCTTGCCGCAATAGTGTTGATGTGGGCGGTATGGCTGATTGCGGGCGCGGCGATAAAAAACGAATATCTGGTGCCGCCGTTTAAGCAGTCGGCAACGGAGTTCTTTTTGCTTTTGACGAAGGCGTTCTTCTGGCGAGCGGTGGGGGCGACCCTTCTGCGTACGCTGATCGCCTTTTTAATCTGCTTTGCGCTTGCGCTCGTCTGCGCGTGCGTTGCCGCGCCTTTTAAGCCGTTCGCCGCGTTTATGCGCCCGATTGTAGCGCTCTTCCGTACTCTTCCGACAATGGCGGTGTTGTTGCTCATTCTAGTATGGCTGACTCCGCGTACGGCTCCCGTAGCCGTTGCAATGCTCGTGCTCTTCCCGATGATTTACTCACAGCTGAGCGGCGGTATAGAGGGCGTTGGAGGCGAGCTGTTGCAAATGGCAAAGGTCTATAAACTCACGCCCGCGCAGAAGCTCAGATATATTTATCTGCCGCATATAGCCCCCGCGGCAATCGTGCAGACGGGCGCAAATCTGTCGTTCGGAATAAAGCTCATAGTGTCGGCGGAGGTAATGGCTTCAACCTACACGGCGATAGGCGGTATGATGAGCGAGGCGCAGGCGTATTTAAATCTTCCTCGGTTGGCGGCACTCACCTTGGTGGCGGTAATTATAGGCGTATTGCTGGAATTGGCGTTTGCATTTCTTTCCCGCATATTATTTAAAAAGTTCAAGGCGGTGCAAAGTGACTGAAAAAAGTTTAACGGCGAGCGAAATAATCGAGATTAAAAATCTTACCGTTTGCTACGGCGACAACATAGTGTACGACAATTTCAGCCTTATTGCGGGGAATAAAAGGATAACCTGCGTTTTGGGTGAAAGCGGTTGCGGCAAGACCACGCTTTTAAACGCCGTGGCGGGGCTTATTCCGTACGAGGGTGAAATAACGGCGGTTCAGCCCGCATACGTTTTTCAGACGCCGCGCCTTATGCCGTACGTGTCGGTACTCAAAAATCTTACCGTAACGACGGGAGCAACCGAGGACGAGGCGCGCGCAATTTTAAATCAGGTAGGGCTGTACGGCAAGGAAGACGAGTATCCGCAAAAGCTGTCGGGCGGCGAGGCGCAGAGAGTGGCGCTTTGTCGGGCTTTTCTGTTTAAGTCAAACGCGCTTCTGTTGGACGAGCCGTTTTCTTCCCTCGATCTGAAAACAAAGCTATCCGTAATGGAGCTGTTCAAAAAAATGCAGAGCGAAGCGGAGCGCACAGCTCTGTTCGTTACGCACGATATCGACGAGGCTGTGTATTTAGCCGATAAGATAGTCGTTATCAAAAGGGGCGGAGTAGTGCGGCAGTACGAAAACGCAAAAAAGCCTCCTTTCGGCGCAAACTGCCCTTTAAGAGAAGAACTTATAAACGATTTGTTATTATTATAAAAAACACTCCCCCGCTTAATTAATTAAGCGGGGGAGTTGATAAAATCGAATGTTATACGTTAAATCTGAAAAGAATAACGTCGCCGTCCTTAACGACGTAATCCTTGCCCTCGCTGCGCACCTTGCCTTTTTCGCGCGCGCCGACAAGTCCGCCGCAGTCCAGAAGAGTTTGATAGTCGACGACCTCCGCGCGTATAAAACCCTTTTCAAAGTCGCTGTGAATAACGCCCGCCGCCTGAGGCGCTTTCGTCCCGTTTACAATAGTCCAGGCTCGGGTTTCCTTCTCGCCCGCGGTGAGATAGGAGATGAGCCCCAAAAGGTGATAACTCTTTTTTATAAGACGGTTTAATCCGCTCTCTGTCAGACCGAGCTCCTCTAAAAACATTGCGCACTCCTCGGGGGGCATTTGCGAAAGCTCTTCCTCGGTCTTTGCGCAAATAACCATAACCTCGCTACCCTCGGCGGCGGCAAATTGCTTGACCTTTACGACGAGGGAAATGTCGTCCTCGGCTTTACCCATATCAAACTCGGAGATATTGGCGGCGTATATTACGGGCTTTGCCGTCAGCAAAAACAGGTTGTCCAAAAACGGCTTTTCGCTCTTGTCGCATTCGAACAGGCGGGCGGGCTTTTCACTTGACAAAAACTTTTCAAGCCTTTCAAGCATAGCGTATTCAGCCGCGGCTTCCTTATTTGCGCCGCCCTTAGCCGTGTTTCTTATTCTGTCCTGCCGCTTGTTTACGGCTTCGATATCGGCTAAAATCAGCTCTAAATTAATGGTAGTAATGTCTGCAACGGGGTCTACCGTGTTGCTTACGTGAGTGACGTTCGCGTCCTCGAAGCACCGCACGACGTGCACTATCGCGTCGCACTCGCGTATGTGCGATAAAAACTTATTGCCCAAACCCTCGCCATGGGAAGCGCCCTTTACAAGCCCCGCGATGTCGACAAATTCAACAATGGCGGGAGTGATTTTCTTACTTGCGTAAAGCGCCGCAAGCTTATCCAACCGCTCGTCGGGCACGGCAACAACGCCCACGTTGGGCTCTATGGTACAAAAGGGATAATTTGCGGCTTCCGCACCTGCATGAGTAATAGCATTGAACAACGTTGACTTGCCCACGTTGGGCAGACCTACTACGCCTAATTTCATAAATGAGATACCTCTTGTCAGATTACTGTTACATTATAATATAAACGGCAAAAAAATCAAAACGGTTTGCGCTATAAGTTGCCAAATTTTTACCCGTATGATAAAATGTACGAAAAGCTTTTAAGGTGTGTTATGGATTATAAAAAGTATATTGCCGAAAAAATTAAGATAGAGGGCGTTTCCGCGGAGGAGATAGCGGGCGCGATTGCTGTTCCGCCAAACTCGGATATGGGCGATTACGCTCTTCCGTGCTTCAAATTTGCTAAAATTTTAAGGCAATCACCCGTGGCGATAGCTCAGAAGCTCGCGGCGGAAATACAGCCCGACGGCGTAATTGCCGAGGTCAATGCGCTCAACGGCTATCTCAATTTCGCAATAGACAAGGCGGGTTTAGCACGGCAGACGCTCGCCGATATAGAGCGCGCGGGCGCACAGTACGGTTCGTCGCAAATCGGAGCGGGCAAAACGGTGTGCATAGACTATTCTTCGGTCAACGTGGCAAAGCCTTTCCACATAGGTCACCTTTCTACTACGGTTATCGGCAGTGCGCTCTACAAAATTTATTCATTTTTGGGCTATAACGTGGTCGGCATAAATCATCTTGGCGATTACGGCACGCAATTCGGCAAGCTGATTTGCGCGTACAAGCATTGGGGCGACAGGGACGAAGTGGAGAAGGGCGGCATTCACGCCATAAATGAGCTTTACGTGCGCTTTAACTCCGAGGCTACCGAGCAGATGCAGGCTGAGGCGCGCGAATATTTCCGCCTTATCGAGAACGGCGACAGGGAGGCGAACGAGCTTTTCGCGTGGTTCAAATCTCTCACTCTTGCATACGTTGACAAAATTTATAAAAGACTAAACGTTAAATTCGACAGCTATAACGGCGAGAGCTTCTACCTAGACAAAATGCAGCCCGTAATTGACGAGTTGAAAGAAAAGGGGCTTTTAAAGGTGAGCGAGGGCGCAAGCGTAGTCGACTTAGAGCCGTACGGAATGCCTCCTTGCCTGATATTGCGTTCGGACGGCGCGTCGCTATACGCAACCCGCGACCTTGCCGCCGCTTATTATCGCAAGAGCACGTACGGTTTCGACAAGTGCTTGTACGTTGTGGCGTATCAGCAGAATTTGCATTTCAAGCAGATTTTTAAGGTGTTGGAGCTTCTCGGCAAGGATTGGGCTAAGGATATGGTGCACGTCGCCTACGGTATGGTATCGTTGGAGGACGGCGCAATGTCCACGCGCAACGGCAGGGTGGTTTGGCTTGAAGACGTGATAGAAAAGTGCGTCGAAAAGGCGTATGCCGTAATCGAGGACAAAAATCCCAACCTCGAAAACAAGCGCGAGATTGCCGAAAAAGTGGGCGTAGGCTCGGTCATTTTCGGCGCGCTCTACAATAACAAGATTAAGGATATAGTTTTTTCATACGATAAGGTGTTGAGCTTCGAGGGCGAAACGGGCGTTTATTGTCAGTATACGTGCGCACGCGCAAATTCCGTACTGCAAAAGGCTAAGGGTATGGAATGCGCCGTTTCCGAAAACCTGCAACTTGCGCCGCAGGAGTACGAGATAATAAAAACGCTATCCGCGTTCCCCGAGGCGGTTAAGGACGCCGCGGAGAAGTACGAGCCGAGCACGATAGCCCGCTATGCAGTGGACCTCGCGCAGAAGTTCAATAAATTCTATTTTGAATGTAAGATTTTGACGGCTGAGGACGGCTGTAAGGGCTTCCGCCTGCAACTTACAAAGGCGACTTTACAGACAATGCAAAACGCGCTTGCGCTGCTCGGAATAGGCGTACCCGAAAAGATGTGATTATGTATAAAGCAATAATATTCGACCTTGACGGCACGCTCATTGATTCCATTCCCGATATTATCTCCGTGCTGAACAAAACTTTAAAGCATTTCGGTCTGCCTACCGTTACGCGCGCTCAGACGACGCAGTATATCGGCAACGGCGCAAGGGAGCTTGTGCGACTTGCCATAGGAGATAACAACTCAGACAGACTCGACGAAATTTTGACTTATTATAGGCGTGAGTACGCCGCGTGCGATAACGGGCTGTCGACTCTGTATGCGGGGGAAAGGGACTTGTTGGTCAATCTGCGCAAAAGCGGCGTAAAGCTTGCCGTTCTCAGCAATAAGCCGCACCCCGTAGCGTTAAAGACAAACGAGCAGTTCTTCAAAGAATTTGCCTTCGATTGCGTACAGGGGCAGGAGGACGGTGCGCCGCAAAAGCCCGACCCCCGCGCGGCGATTGCCGTTGCAGAAAAGCTCGGCGTGGCAGTCGGCGATTGCGTAATGGTCGGCGACGGCGAAACCGATTATCTTACGGCGAAGAGTGCGGGTATGGACTGCGTGTCGGTACTTTGGGGCTACCGCACAAAAGAACAGCTTACCGCGGCGGGGGCAACTACGTTCGCCGATAGCTTTAATCGGTTAAACGAAATTCTTCTGAAAAATTGAAAAACTTCATTTAAACAATTGATATTTTTTCCATATTATGGTATAATCTATACACTTAAAAAAATTCAATTTCAGGAGTGTTTTGAAATGAAAAGATGTACAGTTTGCGGCGAAATAGTTGCAGATGACGTAGAAGTTTGCCCCGTATGCAAGGCTAAGACGTTTGCTCCCGTTGAAGAGCAGGCGGCGTATGCTTGCGAGCATCACGTTGGCGATGGCGTAGTTGAAGACAAGGAAGTTATGGAGGGTCTGCGCGCACATTTCAACGGCGAGTGCACCGAGGTCGGAATGTACCTTGCAATGGCAAGAGTTGCAGAGCGCGAGGGATATCCCGAAATCGCGGAGGCTTTCAAGCGCTATGCGTATGAAGAGGCAGAGCACGCTTCTAAGTTTGCAGAGCTTTTGGGCGAGGTCGTAACGCCTTCCACCAAGAAAAATCTCGAGCTTCGCGCGGCGGCAGAGGCGGGCGCATGCGAGGGTAAGCTTGCAATCGCTAAGAGAGCTAAACAGCTTGGTTACGACGCTATTCACGACACCGTTCACGAAATGGCTAAGGACGAAGCAAGACACGGCGCAGGCTTTGCGGGAATGCTTAAAAGATATTTCGGCAAATAATAGCTTATAAATAAAAATAAAGAGAGTAGGCAGAAAGCGCACTTACCATAGGGAATTAAAAAACTAAATTATTAAGAGTTATACTTTCAAGCAAGGACAAAAGCTCTCGAACGATATGTTCGAGAGCTTTTTACTACAAACCTTTTAGAAAGATAAATTGAAATTTATTACTCTGTTCGTTCCAAAATAAATGAAAAATTGCCTTCGCTGCATTTGCTTTCTGATTCGATAATTATGTAAATTATATTGTTATTTGCAGGTGCTTTGAGTTTTCCTGTAGTAGAATAGTCGTTTTCAATTTCAAACAAATGCAGTTTAGTGCCATCATAGTCATAGTAAACTTGTATTTTTCCTTCTTTTAACGCTATATTGTAAGTTATAGCCGCTTCGCTGTCGCCTTTGTTTTTTAATTTCATCACGTACGTGCCGTTAAACGTGTCGAATGAAACAGACGCTTCATTTGCAGTGTTTGTTCTTACCATCAGCGTCGCACTGTAACTGCTCGTGTATTTGTCTCCGCAAGCCGATAACGTAAAACACATAACTAACATTATCGTTGCAATTATTACTTTCGCAAATTTTTTCATAGTATCTCCTCCGTTAAATTACTGTTTATCGCATAGTCATTATAACATAACCGTACTAAAAAAGCAAGGACTGATTATCGTCCTTGCTTTAATCCCTATGAAATACACAGATACGGCAACCGTTTATTTTTTTAATAATCTTTTCTACCCGTCAAATAATCTAAATCTTCATTAAAATAATTGGCAATTTTGCAAAGGTTTTCTAATCCTATTTCTCTTTGATTATGCAAATAGCGCGATAACGTTTGTTGCGGAATACCTATTTTACTTGCGACAGAGCTAATACTGTTTTCCCCGATAAGTTCTTTCAGCCTTTCCGAAAATTTTTCTACATACATATGTACACAGTTTACACCAAACGGTGTTAAAAGCTTGACAATACACCAAACGGTGTGATATATTACAAACAACGTAACCGATCGGTGTTAATCGGTTAAATAATATTAAAAGGGAGTTCACAATGGAAAAAGAAAGCAATGAACCAGAGAATAATAAAAATTCTGAGGTTAACGTCGGTAAAATTGTAACGGGAGCATTAGCGTTAGTATCATGCGCTATCGTTTTTTTCTTTAATGTCGACGTATTTAACGATATAGGATATTGGGGGCAACATTCCTTCGCATCGTTAATTATTTCTATAATTACTGTACTTATAATAATCGCCACGTTGATTGTTGCAGTTTCTAATATAGTATCGCTTATAAAGAAAGGAGCTGGACGTACGGTAAGCTTAGCAACAGTTATATTTGAAGCCGTAGCGTCGATATTTCTCTTTTTGTATTCGCTTATTTACGAAATAGTTTTAACGTTAAGCAATAGATATTATTTTTTTCATTTTCCTATTTTACAATTTGTGGTTGTAGTGTTATGTGTAGGTTTAATGATAGGATGTTTAATTTGCAATAAAAAATTTCCTGCGGCTAAAAGCAAAGCTGAGTCAACGCTTAGCGGCAATATTCAAGCGGGACAAAATCAGGCGGACGGATATAATTCGCTGACTACGCACGTCCTTTTAATGATATTTTTAGGTTGGATATGGCAACTGATTTGGGCACACCGAATAACTAAATATCTCAATTCACGTACAGATTTTAACCGTAATCCAACAACAACGGTTTTACTGTGTTTGTTCGTTCCTTTTTACAGTATCTATTGGACGTACAAGGCCGCGCAGGCAATCGACAACCTTGGCACTACATATAGTGTAGATCCGATTGCTACGATTTGTCTTATATGTGAATTTTTTTTAGCGATAGCTTCACCGATAATTATGCAAAAGAAAATCAACGACATTATCGATAAAGAAAACGGAAATACAGATTCATCATTAAATAAGACTATTTCAAGCCAATCAAACGCCAACGTAGCCGACGAGCTTAAAAAATATAAACAACTTTTAGACGAAGGTGCAATAACGCAGGAAGAGTATGACGCCGTTAAATCAGAATACTTAAAGGAATTTGTGAATAAGTAAATTTTGCATAAACAAAAGGAGCAGGTTTTAAACTTGCTCCTTTTTTGTGTAGGTAAGGAAACTCCCTTGCGTAAATGGGAAAGTGGCACGAAGTGACGAATGAGGGGGGATAAAAAGTCATTGCACATATAATCTTTCTCTCTCATATAATACAATACAGGGCAAGGGGGAAAACCTTTGCTCAATTCTAAAGATAAGGGAAAAGTAATATGTGCTTCTTTGTTAATTCCTGCGGTTGCCGTTCGTGCGGCGGTTGCGGGCTTCTCTCCTTGCTGAGCGGCAACAACGGCAACAGCTACGGCTGCAACAGTTGCGGTTGCAATTCCAATCGTTCGGGTTGCGGTTGCAATAACAACTCGATAAACAGTCTTTCCAACAGCGGTTGCGGCTGTAACGGTTCGGGTTGCGGTTGCAATAACAACTCGATAAACAGTCTTTCCAACAGCGGTTTTAATTCGGGCAGTTGGTTCAATTGGTGTAACGGTTGGAGCGGCGGCTCGGGGTTCAGCGCTCAGAGCAGTGGCGGTTGCAGCTCATGCAGTGGTTGCGGTTGCAATAACTAAATCTGATAACGGGGAACGACGGCTAAGTCGTTCCCCGTTTAAATTTTTATTTGTTTGCGACTACTGATTTTGTAACGGCATAAAGCTGTTCGCTTGTGCAGTAACGTTTTTCGTAGAGCGCGTCAAACATATTCTTACAACTAAAAACGTCCTTTAAATCAACTGACCCGTTCCCCGCGAGGGTATTGGCGGCAATGCGGTTACAGCAAAGCTTAAATGTTTTACCGCAGGTTGTGTTGTCTATCCAAAAATTATAATTGCTTTGGATATCTTCGATTTGCTGAACGATTGAAGCGTGAATTTCCTTTTTCATAAGGGCGTCGTATTCGTCGGACGAATCTTCCGTATTGGCTTTAAAGAGTACAATTCTCCAGGTGGCTACGTCAAGCCTAACCCAGTTTAATTCGTTGATTATGCACGACAGCTCTTGGTCTAACGCAAGATAGATTGTGGCAAATTTCTGTGCGGTAGCCGAGTTATTATTTTTAATAGCTTTAATTTCATTTGACCGATTTTTTGCCGCTTCTTTAAGTGCCTTGAAAGACCTTTTGGTTTGAATAGCGGGTGTATCCATATCCTCCAAAATGGCTATTATGATTGCAACGAAAAATACACCAACTATAAACATAGCTATACCGAGAAAAATAAATTCCCAATGTATACTCCCTTGACAGCTAAGAACAAATATGGCTATTCCTCCGCCTAAGCCAGCAAACGGTAGAAGACATAAAAGTATAATTCCAATCAGACAAAATAAATCTTTAATATATTGTTTCAGGCATTTTTTGTAGGAATTTTCGGTTGAAGTATTAATTTGTAAGTTGGTATTTTCAGGTAATTTATCCTTTTCAAGCAAAATAGCTGACATACCTGCGCGCAGGGTATACATATATCCCAGCAGTTCGCTTATTCTCTCGGGGGAATTTCTTAACGACGATTTGCTGAATTTTTTGTTTTTTTCAATTAAAAAATATTTTTCGTCGCTTTTTGTAAATTCGTCCGACCCCGCACAGTATTCTTCAGTTTTGGGTATTAACTCAAACTCGTCCATATTTTCTCCTTAGCTAATAAAAAAATTGTATCATATAACAATTTAGAAAGCAAGTGTTTATAAAAATTAGTTAAAAGTCAAAAATTAATTGTATGCGCGGATTGTTAGACTACTACAAATATTTTTCGGATAAACGCTTTTCAACGCTTGCGGGAACGCTCGTGTACTTTTTACTTATGTCCGTTACGCCATTCTTGTTTTGGGTGACGTTACTTGTCGGGGACGTCGATTTCAGCAAAATTATGTCGCACGAAATGTTTTCGGCGGTCGCTCCCGTAATCGAATATCTTCAAACCTCGGCGCAAAGCGCAACGGGCAGTGCGGGGATAATACTCGCCGTGACCTCGCTGTGGTCGTCAACCAACTTTTTTTATCATTTAAGGCGTAGCGGCGAAATAATTTACGGTAGTCGGTTGAAAAGAGGTTTCAGCCTGCGTCTTACCTCGCTGCTTGCCGTGCTTGCAACAATAATTTTAATAGCCTTTGCCGCCGCAATCCCTTTTTTAAGTCTGGCAGTGCTCAACAATATTATGCCGTCGTTCGTAGCCGAAACGATTTCCCTCGTATTCATAACGATGATAGCCTTTTTTGTCGCCTATCTTTTGAACACATTCGCCTGTCCCTACCGCATCGGCTTCGACAACACGGTGCAGGGAGTGGTGCTCACCGTCATACTGTGGCTGTTGTGCGCGGCGGGCTTTTCCGTATATCTGCGCGTAGCCAATCCGCAAAAGCTTTACGGCGCGGTTGCGGCAATAATCGTCTTTTTGCTGTGGTGCTATTTAATGGTCAACTGCCTTGTAATAGGCATAATCTATAACGCTAAGCACTGCGTAAGCGGCGGCACGGTTAACGGCAAACTGAAATTAGCGGCATAAAAAATTCCGCTCCTTTGCAGAGCGGAAGAATAGCATTTGTATAATCAGTATTTTATAAAGCAACCGCAGGCAAGCGCCCCGGGACCTATATGGCAGGAAACGGAGAGGGAAAGCGGGTCGATAAAGTTGAGCTCACAGTCGGGGAAGCGCGCTTTCAGCTCGTCGGCAAAAATCTTCGCTTCTTCAAAGTTTTGGGTGTGAGCGACAGCTATCGACATTTTGCCCTGTGCGCGCAGTTTCTTAAAGTCGCCGTCAAGGTCGCGTTCGAGAGCGTCCGTCATAACTTTCTTGGCGTCGCTCATCTTCTTAACCTTTGCGTAGGTGTCGAACACTCCGCCGTGGTTTTGCAGAACGGGCTTAATTTTCAGCATAGTGCCGATAAGTGCGGCGGCGGGAGTAAGTCTGCCGCTCTTCTTTAAAAATTTAAGCGTGCCGAGGGCGATATAAATGGAGGAGTACTTGCCCGTCTCCATTAAATAATCGTAAATTTCCTTAGTTGTTTTGCCCTCTTCTATCATTTTGAGCGCGTCGAATACGGTCTGCTTCTGCGTGATAGATACTCTGTGGTTGTCGAGAGCATAGACCTTGCCGATAAATTCGGGCTCGGTTTCAGCCATTCTTTTAATTGTCAGCGCAGTTTCTGAAAGTCCGCTCGATAGGGGCATATACAGAATTTCGTCATAGGTTTTTAAAAGTCTGCGCCAGCGTTCGGCAACGTCGTAGGGGTTGGGTTGAGAGGTTGCAACCGTCGTTTTATCGTCCTTTAAAGCTTCGTAAAACTGTTCCTGGGTAAAGCCTTCCTCTTCAAAGTACTGTTCGCCGTTTACAAGAACGGGAGTGGGCTGAATTTCTATCCCCAACTCCTTAGCGCGGTCTACTGTTATGCCGCAGTTGCTGTCTGTTACAATAGCAATTTTCATTTTTTATTCTCTCTTGTAATTAGTTTATGTGACATTATTATATACTATAATGTGCAAAATGTCCAATGTTTATAAAGCTGTTTGTAAATATTTGCAAACAGCTTTAATTTCAATATTTGATTGTTGTTGCGCAGGCAAGCGCTCCCGGACCTATATGGCAGGAAACGGAGAGTGAAAGGGGATTGATTGTGACAAATTCCACGTCGGGGAAATGTTCCTTTAATTCCTCCGCAAAAATTTCCGCTTCCTCAACGTTTTGGGTGTGCGCAACGGAAATCGTCATTTTTCCCTTAGCCCGTAAATCCTTAAACCGTTTGTCAAGGTCGGTTTCAATCGCCTTGATCATCGTCGTTTTTGCGTCCGCAACCTTTCTGACCTTTGCAAATTGGTCAAGCTTAAACCCCTGTATCTGCAACACGGGCTTAATTTTCAACAGAGTTCCTATCATTGCAACGGCGGGGGTAAGTCTGCCGCCCTTTTTAAGGTAAGTAAGCGTATTTACCATAATATATATGGAGGACTGCATTTTCGTAGCCATAAGCCAGTCGCGTATTTCTTCCGCGCTCTTGCCGTCCTTAATCATATTTATGGCGTCCATAACGCTTTGGCGCATCGTTATCGAAATGCGCTGATTGTCTATTACGTAAACCTGCCCCGCAAATTCGGTTTCGGCAAGCTTAGAAAGCGTGTTGCACGTTTCGGAAAGCCCGCTCGACATAGGAATATGTATAATCCTGTCGTACGTTTTAAGCAGTTCTTTCCAAACCTCGCCTACGTCGTAAGCACTCGGTTGCGACGTTGACACCTGCGCGTCCGATTGAAGTTTTTCGTAAAACTGCTCCTGCGTGAGCGATATATCTTCAAAATACTGTTCCCCGTCAATCAAGACGGGCATTGGAATAACCGTAATTCCAAGTTCCTTTGCCTCGGATTGAGTTATGCCGCTGTTGCTGTCGGTTACTATTGCCGTTTTCATAAGTAGCAAAAATCCTTCCCTAATTATAATTCGGGAATATTATATCAGTTAAATGTTGATAAGTCAACTGTTTATATGCTATCATTAAATTTCCGCTATAGCTTCTATTTCGACGAGACAGCCCTTGGGAATATCCTTAACGGCAACGCAGCTGCGGGCGGGGGAAGAGGTGAAGTATTTTGCGTAAACAGCGTTGAACGCCGCGAAGTCGGCAATATCGGCAAGGAAGCAGGTTGTTTTGACTACTTTGTCTATGGAAGTGCCCGCCGCTTCCAAGAGAGCCTTTACGTTTTTGCAGGATTGCTCCGTCTGCTTTGCAACGTCGTCTGTTTCAACGTTGCCCGTCGCGGGATTGACGGGTATCTGTCCGCTAGTAAACACTAAGCCGCCGATAATTTTTGCCTGAGAGTAAGGGCCGATAGCCGCGGGCGCTCTGTCGGTTGCAACTGTTTTCATAATTTTTTTATCTCCGTTTATCATTTTAAAACTTTAAAACCGCCCTCTTCGAGCTTGCGCCTTATAAGCTTTATCTGCTCGAAGTCCTTGGTTTCAATCTGCAATTTAAGGTAACAGCCGTTAATAGCCGTGCCCTCGTTGGTTCTTTCGTGCAGGACTGCGGTAACGTTGCCGCCGCAGCTCGCAATAATCTGTGAAACTCCCACAAGCTGACCGGGCTTATCCATAAGCTCTAAGGTGAGCGAGCACTGTCTGCCGCTCATTAAAAGTCCGCGGTTTATCACGCGCGAGAGAATGGTTACGTCGATATTGCCGCCCGAAATAAGACAGACGACCTTTTTGCCCTTTACGTCGGGTATCTTATTGAACAATACCGCCGCAAGCGACACTGCGCCCGCGCCCTCGGCAATCTGCTTCTGCTTTTCGATGAGCGCGAGAATGGCGGCTGAAACCTGATCGTCCGTAACCGATGCTATGCCGTCGACGTATTCAGAGCAAATGTCAAATGTCAGACGTCCGGGCTCTTTAACCGCAATTCCGTCGGCAACGGTGGAAACGGAGGGGAGAGTTTCGATATGTTTATGTTCGATTGAGTTGAGCATACTCGGCGCGCCTGTCGACTGTACGCCGTAGACCTTGATTTTGGGGTTGAGCGACTTGACTGCAAACGCCACTCCCGACACAAGTCCGCCGCCGCCCACGGGAACGACTATGACGTCGGCGTCTTTGACCTGCTCGATTATTTCAAGACCGATTGTGCCCTGCCCCGCGATGACGTCCTCGTCGTCGAAGGGGTGAATGAAGGTATAGCCGTGCTCTTCGCGCAATTCCTCGGCACGGTTGTGCGCGTCGTCGTAAACGCCGGGCACAAGCAATACCTCCGCGCCGTAGCTTCTCGTTGCTTCAACTTTGGATATGGGCGCGCCGTCGGGCATGCAAATAATGGACTTTATGCCGAATTTTTTCGATGCGAGAGCGACGCCCTGCGCGTGGTTGCCCGCCGAGCAGGCAATAACGCCCCGCGCCTTTTCATTGTCGGTGAGCTGCGATATCTTGTAGTAAGCTCCGCGCACCTTGAACGACCCCGTAATTTGCAGGTTTTCGCATTTTAAATACAGCTCGCAACCGCATGCGTCGGACAGGACGGGGGAGTATATAACGTCGGTCTGCCGAATGGCTTCCTTTAAAACGTAATGAGCGTGATACACTTTATCCAGTGTAAGCATAATAAATCCACCTTTTGCGTATTATTTCTACGATTATACGCCATAACGCATAAAATGTCAACTTACACCGCGTAAAAATGAATATATATTCAAATTAATATTTTAATTTAACCGACAAAACAACCCAATATCTTTTATTTTGAACAATGATGGGAAGCCAAACATAAATTATTATATACAAAAAAATCCGGATAGATAAACTACCCGAATTTTTTGGCGCAGAGGAGAGGATTCGAACCTCCGTACGTATTCCTACGTAACACGATTTCGAGTCGTGCGCATTCGACCACTCTGCCACCTCTGCGTACGCGCCAAGCTGATTATTTGTTGCAGAGTTTAACTTAATTCTGCAATCAACTATTACAGTTTACAACAATCTTAAAAAAATTACAAGCGTTTTTGCGTTGGCAAAGCTAAAAATTTTAAATTCAGAGCACTCCGACCAACAGCGCGAGTAGCGGCAGGGTGGCAATCGAGCAAATCGAGCCCAAAAGCACTGTGTTGGCGGCTATGGCTTGTCCCTCGCCGAGAATTTCCGCGTAGTTCTGAATGACGGACGCCACGGGGCACGCTGACATTATGAACATACATAGCGACAGCTCTTTGTCAACCTGTAAAAGATACAGAACGGCGAACACGAACAGGGGAAAGACTATCTGGTTGATTGCAACTGCGAAATACTGTAAAACGTTGGTGAATAGGTCCTTAATCCGAATGGTTGCAAGCCGCATTCCCATAATCAGCATACACATAGGCGTCGTCATTTTGCCGAGAATATTTATCATATTTTCAAGCTGACCGAGGAATTGCCCGTTCTGAGCGGAAATTTTAAAGCCTGTTATAAACAGCGGAACGGCGACGAGCATACTCAGCATAGCGGGGTTTAAAAACATCGACTTAACGCTTATGTATTTTTTGTTGTGCGTGATGATTGCCGAAACCAACGTCCAACCCAAAAGGTTCATTGACAGGAAATATATCATAGAATACGCCGCAACGTTAGGCGAGGACGGGAACAGCGCCTCCAACAGCGGCACTCCCAAAAACGAGCAGTTTGAAAGCGTGGTGGCAACCGTTGTAATGCGGTAGCGGATATCGTCTGACTTTTTGCGGAATATAATGTAAAACAATCCGAGGAAGAGCAGCATTGCCGCCGTAACGATGCCGAAGAATATAAGCAGGTTTAGTCCAAGGGCGCGGCTGAAATCGGCTTTGTTGAACGAATACAGAGTCAGCGCGGGTTGACAGACAAACATAAGTACCTTTGAAAACGAGGAAATATTTTCGGACTTAATAGCCTTTACTTTAACCAGAATATAGCCGGGTATGGCAGTCAGCAGCATAATGCCGACCATTGTCAGAGTAGTTAAAAACGCTTGCATGGGACGATTATATCACCGTAAAAATTTTTAAGCAATTCATTGAGATATATTTGTCGTAACTTTTTTTATTTATCTACTACGGGCGCGTTTCTCATAAATCTCGGGTTGCCGTAATAAAATAAATCTATGAGTGTAAAGTCGGTTTTTAATCGGATTTCTTCCCGTCTTAATCCGCTCGCGCGTGTGCTTGCGTGCATATGCGCGTGCGTTCTTATACTCATAATAATTATTTGTTGCGCCGTGCCGTCGTGCGGTAAAAAGCTTGATTTTTCGGCAACCTTTTATTACGTCTGTTACGACGCCCCGCGCAACGTGCAGTCGGCAAGCTCTATGTCGTCGATAGTGCACAGCTACGGCGGCGCGGGGTACATAATAGAGAGCGGCGGCAATTATTACGTTACGGTGGCGTGCTATTATACGGACAAAGAGGCGCAGTCCGTCCTCAAACCTCTCGCAAATAAAGGGCTTGAATGCTCGGTAGTTGAAGTGGAGGCGGGCGATATTAAATTAAAGGGTAGAGCTCAGAGAAACGCGGATTTATATGCGGGCAATATGTGCACTATGCTGTCGTTGTCCCGCCTGTGTTACGACCTTGCCAACAGCCTCGACGAATTTGCCGTTACGCAGTCGGCGGCAAAGACCGTGCTGTCGGACGTGCAGACGGGGCTGGATAGCTTGTCAAGGCAGAACGCCTCAAATTGTTTTACGGGCGAGCTGTCCGCGCTTCGGGCGGAATGCAATGACGTTTCGCACGGTTACGTGCTCTCACGCGACGTGCGCCGTCTGCAAGTTGCCATAACCGACGCCATAGCAAATATAACGCTGTACTGAATTTAATTGACTAAGAAACGCCTTTGTGATAAACTGTAATTAAATATACGGAGGTTGTTTTTATGAGTTATGCCGATAAAGTTTTTGTGGAAAATATGCGCGACATAATAAATAACGGCGTGTGGGATACGGATTTGCCCGTCCGCCCGAAGTGGAGCGACGGCACGCCCGCGCATACCGTAAAGAAATTCGGCATAGTCAACCGCTACGACCTGTCAAAGGAATTCCCCATACTCACAATCCGCCGCACATATTTTAAGTCCGCGGTGGACGAGCTGTTATGGATCTGGCAGAAAAAGAGCAACAATATAAAGGATTTACATTCCAAGGTATGGAATCAGTGGGCGGACGAAAACGGCAGTATAGGCAAGGCGTACGGCTATCAGCTGGGTGTTAAGCACAAGTATAAAGAGGGTGAGTTCGATCAGGTTGACAGGGTCATCTACGATTTGAAGCACAACCCCGCAAGCCGCAGGATAATGACGAATATCTATAATTTTGCCGACCTGCACGAGATGAATTTATATCCGTGCGCGTATTCTATGACGTTCAACGTTTCGGGCGATACGCTCAACGGTATCTTAAATCAGCGTTCCAACGATATGCTCACGGCAAACAATTGGAACGTCGTTCAGTATGCGGTGCTCCTTGTTATGCTTGCGCAGGTTTCGGGATTAAAGGCGGGAGAGCTGGTGCATGTAATTGCCGACGCTCATATATACGACAGGCATATAGATACCGTAAAGGAGATAATAGAGTGCGAGCAATTCGCCGCGCCTCGCTTGGAGGTTGACCCCGATATAAAGAATTTTTACGATTTTACGGTAGACAGCTTTAAGCTTGTAGACTATAAGTGCAACGAAAAAAAATATATAATTCCCGTAGCCGAATAATCGGGTAGTTGATGATTAAGGGAATTGTTGATAAGGAAATTATTATGAAAGCTATTTTACACGCCGACAGAGAGTGGGGCATAGGCAAGAAAAACGGGCTTATGTTCTCCATTCCCGCAGATATGAAATTTTTCAGGGAAACGACTACGGGTAACGTTGTGGTAATGGGCAGTAACACGCTCAAATCGTTCCCAAATGGCAAGCCGTTAAAGAACCGCACGAATATAGTGTTGTATCCCGACGGCGAGGACAGGGACGACTGCATAATCGTGCGCAGTCTGGACGAGCTGTTTGCCGAAGTCAGGAAGTACGACGACGGCAAAGTCTATGTGATAGGCGGAGCTATGATGTATAAAACGTTGCTCCCCTACTGCGAAGAAGTGCTTGTGACAAAGGTTGACGCAGTTGGCGGCGCGGACGCATATTTTGAAAATCTGGACGAAAATTCAAACTTTGAGCTTGTCTATGCTTCCGATGAGATAGAAACGAACGGCTATAAAATAAGGTTTACCACCTATAAAAACCTTGCGCCTTTACGTTTCTGACGGGGGGAAAGCTATGAAGATTATCGACCGGTACGGCGGAAGGCGTCTATTTTTAATGGATATAACCTGTGCTTATATGGCGTATAAATAACTGCGATAACCAATCTTATGAATAAAATTTGCATAATTATTTTACATATAGTATAATTTATGCAAATAAACGACGTAAGGAGTAATTTTATTTATGTCATATGTAGAGCAGGTTTTGGAAAACCTTAAAAAGACCAATCCCAACGAGCCCGAATTTCATCAGGCGGCAACCGAAATTTTAACTTCGCTTGCGCCCGTAGTAGACGCTCACCCCGAGTATCAGGCGGCGGGCTTACTCGAAAGATTTGTAGAGCCTGAAAGAGTAATAATGTTCAGAGTTCCCTGGGTAGACGATAACGGAAAGGTGCGCGTCAACAAGGGCTATCGCGTACAGTTCAACAGCGCAATAGGACCTTACAAGGGCGGCTTGCGTTTTCACCCGTCGGTAAACCTGTCCATAATCAAGTTCCTCGGTTTGGAGCAGATTTTAAAGAACAGCTTGACGGGCTTGCCCATAGGCGGCGGCAAGGGCGGTTCGGACTTTGACCCCAAGGGTAAGAGCGACAGGGAGGTTATGGCTTTCTGTCAGAGCTTTATGACGGAGCTTTACAGACATATCGGCGCCGATACGGACGTTCCCGCGGGCGATATCGGTGTCGGCGGCAGAGAGATAGGCTATCTTTTCGGTCAGTATAAGAGAATACGCGACGAGCATGTGGGCGTGCTTACGGGCAGGGGCTTGACGTACGGCGGTTCGCTTGCAAGGACGGAAGCTACGGGCTACGGCTTGGTTTATATAACGGAAGAGGCGTTAAAGGTGCGCGGCGACAGCTTTAAGGGTAAGACGGTTGTCATTTCCGGTTCGGGCAACGTTGCTATTTACGCTTGTCAGAAGGCTCAGTCGCTCGGCGCAAAGGTCGTTGCAATGTACGACAGTAACGGCTACGTTTACGACCCCAACGGCATTCAGCTTGACATCGTTAAAGATATCAAGGAAGTTAAGCGCGGCAGAATTAAGGAATACGCCGACAGGGTCAAGGGCGCGAAGTACGTCGAGGGTTGCAAGGGTATTTGGGCTATTCCCTGCGATATCGCATTGCCCTGCGCAACGCAGAATGAAATCGACGAAGAGAGCGCGAAAATCCTCGTTAAAAACGGAGTAAAGTATGTCGGCGAAGGCGCGAATATGCCCTCCACGCTTGCGGCAATCGAGGTGTTCCAGAAGGCGGGAGTCGTGTTCCTTCCCGCAAAGGCGGCAAACGCGGGCGGCGTGGCGACAAGCGCGCTCGAAATGGCTCAGTCCTCTGGCAGAATGTTCTGGACGTTTGAAGAGGTAGACGCCAAGCTCAAAAACATTATGGTCAATATCTATCACAATATGGATAACGCGGCTAAGGAATACGGCTACGACGGCAACTACGTAATGGGCGCAAATATTGCAGGCTTTATCAAGGTTGCAACGGCTATGATGGCTCACGGCGTGGTATAATTTCCGATAATTCAAGGTTTAATTTATGCGCCCCGCGCGGAGTTCTCCGCGCGGGGCGCAATTTTTTCATTCCTTTTTCTGTCACTTATACGTTTGACTAATTATGCAAAATAATTTATAATATTCAAAAAAGGAGCGCGGTATGCGGGTAGTAATAAAAATCGGCACGTCGACGTTGACTTATCTCAACGGCTGTCTCAATTTGCGTGCGTTTGAAAATCTGTGCAAGGTAATAGCCGACGTAAAGAATGCGGGCAACGAAGTAATAATAGTTTCATCGGGAGCAATTGCGCTAGGCAGAAGCAAGCTGTGTCTTGCCGAACGCCCCGCCGATATTCCCACAAAGCAGGCGGCGGCAGCCGTCGGGCAGTGCGAATTGATGTGCTACTATGACAGAGTTTTTTTGACCTATCACCACAACGTGGCGCAAATTCTCGTAACCGCCGAGGATCTGTCGGGTGGCGAGCGAACGGACAATTTCGGCAATACCGTCGAGCGTTTATTGAATTTGGGCGCGTTGCCGATAATAAACGAAAACGACACCGTTGCCACGGCGGAGATATCCGTCAGCGACAACGACACTCTCTCCGCGCTTGTTTCCGTTGCGGTTGGCGCAAATCTGCTTGTCCTGCTTTCGGACATAGACGGGCTGTATTCAGCCGACCCGCACGTTGATAAATATGCGCAATTAATTCCCGTAGTCGATAATATAACTCCCGAGCTCGAAGCTATGGCGGGCGGTTCTGTCAGCGGCGTGGGCACGGGCGGTATGGCGACGAAGATAAGCGCCGCAAAAATCTGTATGGCGGCGGGGTGCGATATGGTAATCGCAAACGGCTCGGCGTGCGAAAACCTGTATGAATTAGTCAAGGGAAAGGGCGCAGGTACGCGCTTTATGGGTAAAAAACAATGACTACGCAACAGATTTTAGAGGAGTGCAGGCGTGCGAAGAGTGCGATAGCCAAGCTCACAGCGACGCAAAAAAACAGAGCGCTGCTTGCCGTTGCCGACAGTATTGAGAGGGACGCAGGTGAAATTTTAGCCGCCAATGCGCTCGATATGCAGGCGGCGGACGGACAAATATCCGAGGTAATGCTCGACCGTCTGGCGTTGAATTGCCCCCGCATAAGTTCAATGGCGGAGGGTGTTCGTCAGGTGGCGGCTCTTCCCGACCCCGTTGGCGAGGTTTTAAGCGAGAGCGTGCGCTCCGACGGACTTAAAATCACAAAAATTTCCGTGCCCCTCGGCGTGGTTGCCATTATTTACGAGAGCCGCCCCAACGTCACTTCCGACGCTGCCGCGCTTGCGTTGAAGAGCGGCAACGTGTGCGTTTTGCGTACGGGCAGTGAGGCTCACCGTTCGGCGCAAGCCATAGTAAACGCTATGCGGAAAGGTCTTGCGGCGGCGGGAGTAACTCCGTCGGCGATAGGCTTTATAGAGGACGTCTCGCGTGAAAGAGCGGCTCAGCTTATGCGAGCGAAGGGTTATATAGATTTGCTCATTCCGCGCGGCGGCGCGGGGCTCATACAGGCGTGCGTGCAAAACGCGACCGTGCCGTGCATAGAGACGGGAACGGGCGTTTGCCACGTGTACGTGGACGGGGCTGCCGATACGGATAAGGCGGTTAAAATAATAGAAAACGCCAAGTGCTCCCGCCCGTCCGTGTGCAACGCAATGGAAGTCTGCCTTGTCGACAAGACGGTTGCGCCCGCGTTTTTACCGCGGCTGTATAGTCGGCTTGCCGTTGAGAGAAAGGAAAATCCCGTCGAGTTTATAGCCGACAGCCGCGCCTATCGGATATTAGGCGAAAAACCGCACTGTCAGATTGCGGGGAGCGGCGATTTTGACAGGGAATTTCTCGGCTACAAAATGGCGGTTGCGGTGGTTGACGGCGTGGACGGCGCTATCGAACATATAGCTTTACATTCCACGGGGCACAGCGACTGCATAGTCACCGAGGATAGCGCGGCGGCGGAAAGGTTTACGTTAGCGGTCGACAGCGCGGCGGTATATGTAAACGCCTCTACTAGGTTTACCGACGGCGGAGAGTTCGGGCTTGGCTGTGAAATGGGCATTTCTACCCAAAAATTGCACGCCCGCGGACCTATGGGATTAAAGGAGTTGACCACATACAAGTATGTTGTTCGCGGCAACGGCAATATTCGCTGAATAAAAATATTAAAAATACTGATTTAGGGCGGACTTTTAGTTTTTTCTTCGTTGACAATAAAGTTTGAGTTTGATAAAATTATGGCGTCGTATCGGAGATGGATATAGGCTATGCTGGATATTTTAGTTACGTCGGTAAACGCCGTACTCCCAATCGTACTCTTAATACTGTTGGGTTATCTGTTAAAGAGGGTTAAATTTCTCAACGCAAATTTTGTTAAAATGGGGGAATAAATTCGTCTTTAACGTGTGTCTGCCGTGTATGCTCTTTATAAACGTAACAATAGATAATCCCGATGGCGAGAGAGTAAACTTTGGCGGCGCGGGCAATTTTTCGGAGGAATAACTTATATGCGTGAAATCGCAAAAGATATTTTTTACGTCGGTGTAGACGATTTGGATATTGATTTGTTCGAGGGAATGTACCGCGTTCCCGACGGCGTTTCGTACAATTCGTACGTAATAAAGAGTGCGAAAACGGCGGTTGTCGATTCGGTCGATTGCCGTTTTGAAAAGCCGTGGCTGGACAATATCGACGAGGTTCTTGGCGGCAGTTCTCCCGACTATCTCATAGTTCAGCATATGGAGCCCGATCACAGCGCGTGCGTGGCGGCGTTTATAAATAAGTATCCGAACGCCGTTATCGTCGGCAATCAGAAGACGTTTGTAATGCTGGAAGAGTATTTCGGAGCGCAGTTCCCCAACAGACTTACGGTTGCCGAGGGCGACGAATTGTCGGTCGGCGATCACGTCTTAAAATTCATTTTCGCCCCTATGGTGCATTGGCCCGAGGTTATATTTACCTACGACGTGAGTCGGGCTCTGCTGTTTTCGGCTGACGCATTCGGTAAGTTTGGCGCGCTGTGCCGTCCCGAGAATGATTGGGTGAGCGAAACCCGCCGCTACTATATCGGCATTGTCGGCAAGTACGGCGTGCAGGTAAGGGCGGTGTTTAAAAAGCTTACGGACGTTGAGCTAAAAATTGTCGCGCCCCTTCACGGACCTGTTCTTACGGGCGAGCGCCTTAACGAAAATTTGCGTCTGTACACGCTTTGGAGCGGCTATGAACCCGAGTGCGACTGTACTTTAATTGCATACGCTTCCGTTTACGGTCACACGAAGGCGGCGGCTGAGTTGCTTGCGGAAAAACTTACTGAACGCGGCGCGGCAGTTAAGCTTATGGACCTTGCGCGTGAAGATTGGTCGGAATGCGTCGCTCAGGCGTTCCGCTGTGCAAATCTTGTTGTTGCAGCGCCTACTTACAACGCCGATATCTTTCCTGCGGCAAGGGAATTTATAGACAGGCTTGTAGAGCGTAACTATCAGAACCGAACCGTTGCTTTTATCGAAAACGGAACGTGGGCGCTCGTCTGCGCCAAACTTATGCGCGCACGGTTTGAAAAGTGCAAAAATCTTACGTACGCCGCAACCGAAGTTAAAGTGCGGGCTGCTCTCAACGAAGAAAGCAAGAGGCAGGTGGAGGAGCTTGCCGAAGAACTTGCGGCTAAGTAGTAATTTAAAATAGAGTTGAATAAAAAAGGAGAAATTATATGAAGAAACTTAAAACGCTTTTACAGGAATTTAAGGCTTTTATAACGCGCGGCAACGTTGTCGATATGGCTGTTGCGGTCATTATCGGCGCGGCGTTCAACGCGATTGTAACAAGCCTTACCAACAACATTTTAAAGCCGCTTATTAATTGGGCGGTAGGCGGCGGAGACGGCATAGGACTTATAACTATGTTAAAGCCCGTAACCGTATTGGACGCCGAATCGGGCGAATACGTTATAGATATGGCAAACTCAATCTATATCGACTGGGGCATGTTTATTATGAAGATAATAGATTTCCTGCTCGTTGCGCTCGTCCTTTTCGTCATCATAAAAGTGTTTATGAGCCTTAAAAACGCGACGGCTAAGGCTGCCGAAAAAGCTAAGAAAAAGACCGAAAAACTTGCGAAGAAGTTGCAGAAAAACGGTATGAGCGAGGAGGAGGCTAAGGCGGCGGCAGAAGCTCAGGTTGCCGCGCAAGAGCCTGCCGCGCCTGCCGCACCCGCCGCGCCTACGTCGGAGGAGTTGCTTACGGAAATAAGAGATTTGCTTGCCGCGCAGAATAAGAATAACGCCGACAAAGCTGAATAAGTTTTTTAAAAGTTTAAAATATTACCTCCCGACGATAAATTTTCTGCGGGAGGTTGTGTTTTTTGACTTGAATTTAGCGCGATATCGGCAGCTCGTCGGTATATGGAAAATATTTTGTGCACAAATTTTTAAAAAATTATTTCAAATCGTTTTTATTTCGCTATATATTGTGTTATAATAACGCTGTGATTTGTTTATGTTGTGTCACGCGGCGATAAAGGTAAAGCCGGAGCGGAAGGCTACGACGCAAAACCAGACGTTAAGCACGCCTATGACGGGCAGAAGAATCATAAGCACCATGTTTTTCAGCTTAAAGCGCGTTATAAACATGGTAACGTATATGCCGATTGCGCCGCCGAGCAGGGCGGACAGAATAAGCTTTCCGTCCCCCGCGTTCAATTTACTTTCGTCCGTAAGATAATCGTTGCGCAGTGAAAGCAACAGCATAATCGAATAGACGTTGACGGCTATTATATAGGCGGCAAATATAATATAGAGCAGTAGCATACGACATAAGTATGCCACAAAATAAGGTTTATCATACGGGAGATTAATATGGCGAAAGCGGCTGTTGTAATGGGTTCCAAATCCGACGTTAACGTAGTTAAATCGGCTGTAACGGCTTTAAAGAGCTTCGGGGTAGAGGTTGAAGTGCGCGTAATATCGGCGCACAGAACGCCCGACGAGGCTCACGAATTTGCTAAGAACGCCGCCAAAAACGGCATAGAGGTCATAATCTGCGCGGCGGGCAAGGCGGCGCACCTCGGCGGCGTAATCGCGGCGTATACTACGTTGCCCGTAATCGGGCTTCCGATAAAGACGGATATGATGGGCGGGCTGGACAGCTTGCTTTCGATCGTGCAGATGCCGTCTGGTATCCCCGTAGCTACGGTCGGGGTCAACGGCGGTGAAAATGCCGGTATACTTGCGGCGCAGATTTTGGGCATAAAGTATCCCGAAATAGCTGCAAAGCTTGCCGATTACAAGAAAAAAATGAAAGAAAAAATCAATGCCGACGACGCGGCTGTACAGGCGGAGGCGTCGGACTTTTGACGAACTGAAATACCCGCAATAATTGCGGGTTTTTGCATTAATACGAAAAAATAAGCCGTTCCGGCGGCAAAGAAAGATAAATTTCTTTTAAGGAGAAAATACATATATGGAAAAATCAGAGCAACTTTACGAAGGCAAGGCAAAAAAAGTTTTTGCGACCGAGAACCCCGACTACGTTATCGTATCCTATAAGGACGACGCTACCGCGTTCAACGGACTTAAAAAGGGCACAATCGCGGGTAAGGGCGTAATCAACAATAAGATGAGCAATCTTATGATGCAGATGCTTGAAAAGAAGGGCATTCCCACGCACTTCGTAGAGGAGATTGACGACAGGAACACCGTAGTTAAAAAGGTGCAGATAGTTCCTCTCGAGGTTATCATAAGAAACGTTGCCGCGGGCAGCTTCTCTAAGAAGTACGGCGTTGCGGAAGGCACGGCTCTTTTAAATCCCACGATAGAATTTTCATATAAGAACGACGAGCTCGGCGATCCGCTTCTCAATACGTATCACGCGCTTGCTCTCGGACTTGCAACTAAGGAAGAGATAGACACTATAACCAAAATGGCGTTCGCGGTAAACGACGCGATGAAGGAGTTTTTCAAGCACCTCAATATCGACCTTGTAGACTTCAAACTCGAATTCGGCAGATTTAAAGGACAGATTGTTCTCGCCGACGAAATTTCTCCCGATACGTGCCGCTTCTGGGAGGCGGGGACGTGGGATACAACCAAGCACGTCAGCCTTGATAAGGACAGATTCCGTCGCGACCTCGGCGGCGTAGAGGACGCATATCAGGAAGTCTTCAAGCGTTTGACGGGAGAATAATTAATGGGCGGTTTTTTCGGTTCGGTCAAGAGAAGCAGCGCCGTATTCGACGTTTTTATCGGCACTGACTATCATTCCCATCTCGGCACTAAGCGCGGGGGTATGGCGGCGTATGACGCGTCGATCGGCTTACAGCGCGAAATACACAATATAGAAAACGCTCCGTTCAGAACTAAATTCGAACGCGTCGTATCCGAAATGAAGGGCAACGCGGCGATTGGCTGTATAAGCGATACGGACCCGCAACCTCTTCTGATGGTTTCCAAATTGGGTACTTACGCCATATGCACTATCGGCGTAATAAACAACGCCGACGAGCTTAAAAAAGGCGTGCTTTCGAAGGGCGGTTATTTCGACGCTATGACGGGCAGTAAGATCAACTCTAACGAGCTTGTGGCGGCGCTAATCAACAGCAAGGACAGCTACGTCGAGGGTATACGCTACGCACAGGAGCAGGTCAAAGGCACGGCGTCGATTTTGTTGCTTACCGATAGGGGAACGCTGATAGCCGCAAGGGACAGAATGGGCAGGCTTCCCGTACTTGTCGGAAAGTGTAGCGACGGATACTGCGTTTCTTTTGAAAGCTTTGCCTATAAAAAGCTCGGCTATACCGACGAGCGTGAGTTGGGACCTGCGGAGATTGTCGAGATTTCGGCGGACGGAATAACTCAGCTTGCGCCTGCGGGTAAAGAGATGCGCATATGCGCTTTCTTATGGTCGTATTACGGTTATCCCACGTCCACGTACGAGGGGGTAAACGTTGAGGTTATGCGTTGCAGAAACGGTGCAATTTTCGCAAGGGACGACGCGAAAACGCACGACGTACATGACATTGATTACGTCGGCGGCGTTCCCGATTCGGGCACTCCTCACGCAATAGGCTATGCAAACGCAAGCAAAGTGCCGTTTGCCCGCCCCTACATAAAATATACGCCCACGTGGTCGCGTAGCTTTATGCCCGTCAATCAGGCTGAGCGCAACAAAGTTGCAAAAATGAAGCTTATCCCCGTACACGAGTTTATCGACGGCAAGAAGCTTCTCCTGGTAGACGACAGTATCGTACGCGGCACTCAACTCAAAGAAACGGTTGATTTCCTCTATTCGCACGGCGCAAGGGCTGTGCATATGCGTTCGGCGTGTCCTCCGATAATGTACGGCTGTAAATATCTCAATTTTTCACGTTCGACAAGCGATATGGATTTGATTACGCGCCGAACTATGGCGGAGCTTGAGGGCGACGATGGCGTAAAGCATATAGCAGAGTACAGCGACGGAAATACGGAGCGCGGAAAGGCGATGCGCAAAGCTATTTGCGATAAATTTCAATTTGAGTCGCTTGAATTTCAGTCGATTGAGGGCTTGATCGAAGCTATCGGTATCGAGCCGTGCAAACTTTGCACTTACTGCTGGACGGGAAAAGAGTAAGCGTCTTTGGGAGAGCTTTGTATGGAAGAAGACTATTCGGACGAACTGCACGAGGAATGCGGAGTCTTCGGCGTCTATTCGCAGGAGAACCGCAGCGTCGCTCATTCGGTATATTACGGGCTGTATTCTTTACAGCACAGAGGTCAGGAGAGCGCGGGTATAGCCGTTTCTTTCGCCGACAAAATCAGTTATTATAAGGGTATGGGGTTAGTGCCCGAGGTGTTTTCGGGCAATAAGCTCGACGAACTCCCCGAGGGCGATATAGCAATAGGTCACGTCCGCTATTCGACGACGGGCGCAAGTCAATTGCTCAACGCCCAACCCGTAGTGTTTACGGGTAAGTGCGGCAAAATGGCGCTCGCTCACAACGGCAATCTCACCAATACCAAGCAGCTACGCGACGAGCTCATTGCAAACAACGCCGTGTTTCAGACGACAATTGATTCCGAGGTAATGGCTGTTATGATAAACAGTCTGTCGGACGGCGATATTCTGACGGGCGTAAAGCGCGCGTGTCAGCGGTTTAAAGGCTCTTACGCGTTGGTAATTATGACTTGCGACAAGCTTATAGCCGTGCGCGATCCCTACGGAATTCGTCCGCTGTGTATAGGCACGGTCATAGACGATTACATTGTTGCCAGCGAAAGCTGTGCGCTGGACGCGGTGTCGGCAAATTTTATGCGCGACGTCGAACCGGGAGAAATCGTCGTAATAGACAGCGATGGATTACATTCCTATATGATGGAGAATGTGCCCGAAAAGAGCGGAATGTGCATTTTCGAGTACGTCTATTTTGCCCGTCACGATTCCGTGCTCGACGGTTGCAGTGTTTACGAGGCGAGGAAGCGTGCGGGGCGATTGCTTGCGCGCAATTACGGTGTTGAAGCCGACTTGGTTTCCGGCGTGCCCGATTCCGCCAACGTTGCGGCGCGCGGTTATTCGGAAGAGAGCGGTATACCGTTTGTCGAAGCTCTTGCCAAAAACAGATATGTGGGCAGGACGTTTATTCAGCCCGACCAACGGCAGAGAGAAAACAGTTTAAGCGTCAAGATGAACGCAATGCGCGCAAACGTTTGCGGCAAGCGGGTCATTCTCATTGACGACAGTATAGTGCGCGGTACGACTATGCGCAAGATTATAAAAATGCTGAGGAACGCGGGGGCAAGCGAAGTGCACGTACGCATTTGCTCGCCGATAGTCAAGCACCCCTGTCACCTCGGCATTGATATTCAAACCTATTCGCAGCTTATCGGCGCGTATAAAAGCGAGGAGCAGATATGTGAAAGCCTTGGCGCAGACAGTCTGAAATATCTGTCCGTTGAAGAGCTTATCGAGAGCTGTTCGGATACTAAGCGCGGTTTCTGTCTCGGTTGCTTCAACGGCAAATATCCCTATCCGCTCACGGGAGAAACGGATAAAATGAAGTTGGAGTAGTTTTTATTTGGCAACTCATATTCAATATAAGATAAAATTAAAGGAGTTTTTATGGCTATTTCATATAAGGACAGCGGCGTTGACGTAGAGCGCGGCTATCAGGCGGTTAAGCTTATGCGTGAGCATGTAAAATCAACGTATACCGACGGCGTTCTCGGCGACATAGGCTCGTTCGGCGGCTTCTTTTCTATGCCTAAGGGAATGGAAGAGCCCGTTCTTGTCGCGGGTACCGACGGCGTGGGCACGAAGCTCAAGTACGCGTTTATTGCGGACAAGCACGACACAATCGGTATCGACGCGGTGGCTATGTGCGTAAACGACATTGTTTGTCAGGGAGCAAAACCGCTTCTCTTTCTCGACTATTTTGCAACGGGCGCGCTTTCGCCCGAGGTTGTTGCAACAGTAGTTTCGGGCGTTGCAGAGGGTTGCCGTCAGAGCGGCGCGGCGTTAATCGGCGGCGAAACTGCCGAAATGCCCGGTTTCTATTCCGCGGGCGAGTACGATATAGCCGGCTTTGCCGTTGGCGTTGTCGACAGGAAAAAGGTTATCAACGGCAAAGATATCAAGGCGGGCGACGTGCTTATAGGTATCAAGTCGAGCGGCATTCACTCCAACGGTTATTCGCTTGTAAGAAAGTTATGGGGCGAGGATAAGGCGGAGCTCGAAAAATACGACGAGCGTCTGGGCGGAAGAATTATAGACATTTTATTGAGGCCCACGAAAATTTACGTCAAATCAATATTGGCGCTCATTGAAAAGGTGAACGTAAAGGGTATAGCGCACATTACGGGCGGCGGCTTTATCGAAAATATCCCCCGCATTTTCCCCGAGGGTATTGGCTGTGAAATAGATACGAAATCGTACGAAGTTCCCGCTGTTTTCAAGATTATGCAAGAGAAGGCGGGCATTACCGATAAGCAAATCTACAACACCTTCAATATGGGAATTGGTATGGTAGTATGCGTCGACGAAAAGAACGTAGCGGCGACAATAGCCCAACTTGAAAGCACGGGCGAGAAGTGTGCCGTTATAGGCAAAACGGTTAAGGGTAATGGGGTAACGTTGCTTTGAAACGCATCGCTGTATTTGCAAGCGGCGGCGGCACGGACTTTCAGTCGGTAATTGACGCCAACGCCGGAGAGAATTTCTGCGAGATAGCCTGTCTTATCGCCTCCAAGGACGGTATAGGCGCGATAGACAGGGCAAAGGCGCACGGCATAAAGACGGCGGTTTTTGCAAAAAAAGATTATCCCGATTTGGAGAAGCTGTACGCCGAGCTCACCTACCTTTTGAATATAAACCGAATTGATTACATAGTGCTTGCGGGTTGGCTGAAAATCATACCCGAAAGCTTTATAAGGGCGTTCGAGGACAAAATAATAAATATTCACCCGTCGCTTATTCCCGCCTTTTGCGGCGCGGGAATGTACGGGCTTAACGTGCATAAAGCCGTGTTGGAATACGGCGCAAAGGTTTCGGGCTGTACGGTGCATTTTGTAAACGAAGTGCCCGACGGCGGCGCGATAATTGCTCAGACTGCGGTAGAGGTTAAAGAAAACGACACTCCCGAAAGTCTGCAAGCGCGCATTTTGGAAAGGGAACACGAGCTGTTGCCCTACTGCGTTAAAAAGCTGTGCGAGGGCAAAATCGTAAAAGACGGAAGAACGGTTACAATAAGAAATTAATTTTTTTGGAGAATATAGATTTATGGAAATGAAGAAGAGGGCGCTTGTTTCGGTTTCGGACAAGGCGTGCGTAGTTGAGTTTTGCAAAGGCTTGGTTGAAAACGGTTTTGAAATAATTTCGACGGGCGGCACGGCTAAGGCTTTGAAAGAGGCGGGGCTTAAAGTCATCGGTATATCGGAAATTACGGGCTTCCCCGAGTGTCTGGACGGCAGAGTTAAAACATTGCACCCCAACGTGCACGCGGGACTTTTGGCTATGCGTTCCAATCCCGAGCATATGGCTCAGCTTGAAAAGCTCAACATCAACACCATTGATATCGTCTGTGTAAATTTATATCCCTTCAAGGCAACCTTAGCTAAGGGGGCGGACTTTGCCGAATGTATCGAAAATATAGATATAGGCGGTCCTACAATGATAAGGGCGGCGGCGAAAAATTATCAGGACGTAGCCGTTATCGTTGACCCTAAGGACTATGACAAAGTGCTTGCCGAGCTGAAAAACGGCGGAGTAACTCTGCAAACAAAAAAATATTTGCAGTACAAGGTGTTTGCGCATACCGCTGTTTACGACAGTCTTATATCAAATTATCTCGCTTCACAGTTGGGTATAGAGTATCCCGACAGCGTAACCTTTGCTTACGAAAAGGCTCAGGAAATGCGTTACGGCGAAAACCCTCAGCAATCGGCTGTTTTCTATAAGGAGGAGTTCCCCCGCAAGGGCAGTCTGGCTACGGCCAAACAGCTCTGGGGCAAGGAGCTTTCCTATAACAATATCAACGACGCAAACGGCGCGTTGGAGCTTTTAAAGGAGTTCGGTTCAATTCCCGCAGTAGTTGCCTGCAAGCACGCAAATCCCTGCGGAGTCGGCACGGGCAAAGATATTCACGAAGCGTATCTGCGCGCTTACAATTCCGACCCCGTATCGGTGTTCGGCGGCATACTCGCAATCAACGGCGAGGTGGACGAAGCGACGGCGACCGAAATCAATAAAATATTCATAGAAATCGTAATGGCGCCGTCCTATTCCCAAAAGGCTCTCGAAATTCTTGAACAGAAAAAGAATATCCGTCTTTTGGTAATCGACGACATATCCGCGAGAAGAGAGGCTTCGGCTAAGGATATGAAAAAGGTTTACGGCGGCTTGCTTGTTCAGCAATACGACGAATGTCTTATCAAGGGCGAGGATATGAAACTGTTCTCAACCAAGGCGGACGTAGAGGAGAGCGTGTTGCCGAGCGGGAAAACCAAGACGGTTTACGGTTGCGGCGTAGTTACCGACCGTGCGCCCACGAAAGAGGAAATCGAGGCGCTTATGTTCAATTGGCGCGTTGTAAAGCATACAAAGTCTAACGCTATTGTTATCGGTAAAGCGGGCAGAACGACGGGTATCGGTATGGGTCAGACAAACCGTATCTGGGCGGCTCAGCAGGCTATTGCGCATGCGGGCGCGGAGGCTAAGGGGTCTGTAATGGCTTCCGACGCTTTCTTCCCGTTCCCCGACTGCGTAGAGGAATGTGTGAAGGCGGGCATTACGGCAATTATTCAGCCCGGCGGTTCAATTCAGGACAAGGCTTCGGTCGAGGCTTGCAATGCGGCGGGTATAGCAATGGTGTTTGTCGGCGACAGGCACTTCAAGCACTGATATAAAAACGCAATAAGGAGTTTGCAATTGAATTTTAGCAAATTCCAAATTAAATAATTTATAAAACGAAAGCATATGAAAGTTTTAGTTATAGGAAACGGCGGAAGAGAACACGCTGTGTTGCAGGCGCTTAAAAAGAGCGCTAAGGTAGATAAGCTGTATTGTATGAAGGGCAATGCGGGTACGGCGGAGATTGCCGAAAACGTAAACGTCGACTATATGAACGTTGACGCGGTAGTCGGGTTTGCGCTCGACAATCCGCAGATTGACTACTACGTGGTAACTCCCGACGACCCCTTGGCGATAGGGCTTGTCGACGCGCTCGAAAAAATCGGCAAGCGCTGTTTCGGACCAAATAAGGCGGCGGCGCAGATTGAGGCGAGCAAGGCGTTTGCAAAGGAGCTGATGCACAAGTACGGCATACCCACGGCGAAGTCGCAGACGTTCGATAATTACGGCGAAGCTCTCGAATACGTAAGAAAAGAGGGCGCGCCAATCGTGTTAAAGGCGGACGGACTTGCTCTCGGCAAGGGCGTGCTCGTCTGTGAAACGTTAAAGCAAGCCGAAGAGGGTTTAAAGGAAATAATGCTTGACAGGGCGTTCGGCGCGGCGGGCAATAAAATAGTTATCGAAGAATGTATGCGCGGATTAAAATATACCCCCGGCGAAGAGGTTTCCGTGCTGTGCTTTACCGACGGCAAGACAATCGTTCCTATGATAACGTCGTGCGATCACAAGCGCGCTTCCGACGGCGACAAGGGGCTGAATACGGGCGGTATGGGTACCTTTTCGCCCTGTCCGTTCTGGACGGCGGAGCTTGAAAAAGAGGTATATGACACGATACTTTTACCCACGGTAAAGGCAATGAGCGCCGAGGGCAGACCGTTTAAAGGCTGTCTGTATTTCGGGCTTATGCGCACCGACAAGGGTATGAAGGTCGTTGAATACAACTCGCGCTTCGGCGATCCCGAAACGCAGGTCGTTCTGCCTATGTTAAAGACCGATTTAATGGAAATATTCGAAGCTGTCACGGACGAAAGACTCGACCAAATCAAAATCGAATGGGAAGAGGGCGCGTGCGTGTGCGTAGTGCTTGCCAGCGGCGGTTATCCCACGCACTATCAGAAGGGCAAGGAGATAACGGTCGGCGACGTGGGCGACTGTCAGATTATACATGCGGGCACGGCGATTAAGGACGGCAAGCTTGTAACAAACGGCGGCAGAGTGCTCGGCGTGGTTGCAAAGGGCAAGACGACGGACGAGGCGCGGACTAAGGCGTACGCCGCTGTTAAAAATATTAAGTGGGAAGGAATGAGCTACCGCACGGATATAGGCGTTAAATACCGCGAGGGTTAATAAATATGATATACAGAATTTTTGTTGAAAAGAAAGATAATTTGCAGGCGAAAAAGGTTGCCGAGGACATACATAATCTCTTAAAGATTGACGTGAAAGACGTGCGTCAGCTTATTCGTTACGACGTCGAAAAGATAACCAAAGCCGAATTCCACGCCGCTGTTCCGTGCGTGTTCTCCGAGCCGCCCGTCGACGACGTGTACCTTGAAGAGGTGGAAATTCCCGACGACTATAAAGTGTTTGCCGTTGCGTACCTTACGGGGCAATACGATCAGCGGGCGGACAGCGCGGCGCAGTGCGTTCAGCTTTTAACGCAAAAGGAGCGTCCGCTTATAAAGTGCGCTACGGTTTACGCGATAAAGGGCGTAAATCAGACTCAGCTTGCAAAGATTAAAAAGCACCTTATAAACCCCGTGGAGAGCGAGGAGGTCGGGCTTGAAAAACCCGAAAGCTTAGCGCACGTTGCTCTCGCGGTCGAGGACGTAAAGGACGTTGACGGCTTTACGGCTATGACGGACAAGCAGATTGCAGACTACCATTCAAAGATGGGCTTGGCGATGTCGGTTGAGGACTTGGCGTTCGTTCGTGACTACTTTATCAAAGAGGGGCGCAATCCGACCGAAACCGAAATAAAGGTAATAGACACGTATTGGTCTGACCATTGCAGGCATACAACGTTTGCAACAGAGCTTACGGACGTCGTTGTCAAGAGCGATAATCCTCACATTAACGCGGCGTTGCAGGAATATAAGGGGCTTTTTGCCGAGTTGTACAAAAACCGTACGGATAAATACCCCTGTCTTATGGATATAGCAACCATAGCCGTTAAAAAGCTCAAAAAGGAAGGGCTGTTGGACAATCTCGACGAGAGCGACGAAATCAACGCTTGCTCTATAAAGATTGACGCCGTTATAGACGGCAAACCCGAAAAATACACGGTAATGTTCAAAAACGAAACGCACAATCACCCTACGGAAATAGAGCCGTTCGGCGGTGCTGCTACCTGTTTGGGGGGAGCAATCCGCGACCCTCTTTCGGGCAGAACCTACGTGCTGCAGTCTATGCGCGTTACGGGGTGTTCCGACCCTACCGAGCCGATTGAAAACACCCTTGCGGGAAAGCTTCCGCAGCGCGTTATCACCAAGACTGCGGCGGCGGGCTTCTCGTCGTACGGCAATCAGATAGGACTTGCAACGGGACAGGTTGAAGAGGTTTATCACGCAGGTTTCAAGGCTAAGAGGTTGGAAACGGGCTTTGTGGTAGGCGGCGCTAAATCGGATATGATTTACCGCGAAAAGCCCGCCGAGGGGGATAAGATTATCCTTTTGGGCGGAGAGACGGGGCGCGACGGTTGCGGTGGCGCAACGGGCTCGTCGAAGGCTCACGACAAGAAGTCGGTGCAGACGTGCGGAGCGGAAGTGCAAAAGGGCAATGCGCTCACGGAGAGAAAGCTGCAAAGACTGTTCCTCAACGAAAAAGCAACCCGTATGATTAAGAAGTGTAACGACTTCGGCGCGGGCGGCGTGTCGGTTGCAATAGGCGAGCTTGCCGACGGACTTGTAATCGAACTCGATAAAGTTCCCAAGAAATACGAGGGGCTGTCGGGCACAGAGCTTGCCATATCCGAAAGTCAGGAAAGAATGGCGGTGGTTGTCGCCGAAGAGAACGTAGAAGCGTTTATCGCTCTTGCGGCGGAAGAGAACCTTGCCGCAACGCCCGTAGCTACCGTTACCGACGACAGAAGAATGAAGATGAATTATCGCGGTAAGGCGATTGTCGACATTTCCCGCGACTTCCTTGATACTAACGGCGTAAAGCAGAAAATCAGCGCCGAGATAAACGACAACGTAACCGATTTCTTTGCTAAACCCGAAGTAACCGATTTCAGAAAAGCCGTTGCCGATACTCTTGCGCAACTCAACGTCTGCTCCAAAAAGGGGCTTGCCGAGATGTTCGACTCGACTATCGGCGCTAAGTCTGTGTATATGCCCTTCGGCGGCAAAAATCAGCTCACTCCCGTAATTGCCATGGCGGCTAAAATTATGGGCGGAGAAACGGACGACTGCACTGTTTCGGCTTACGGTTATAGTCCCGAGCTGTCCTCGTCGTCGCCTTTCACGGGCGCAATTTATGCGATTGTTACCTCTGTTGCAAAGGTGGTTGCGGCGGGCGGTGATTACCGCGACGTGCGCCTATCCTTGCAGGAGTTCTTTATGCGTTTAAGGGACGACCCCAAGCGTTGGGGGGTGCCTCTCGCGGCGTTGCTCGGAGCGCTTCACGCGCAACTCAATCTAGGTCTGGGCGCAATAGGCGGCAAGGACTCTATGAGCGGTACTTTCGAGGATATAGACGTTCCTCCTACGTTGATATCGTTTGCGCTCGCACCCGCAAAGGCTTCGCAACTCATCACAAACGTGCTTAACGGAGCGGGCAAAAAGCTCTATCTTCTGCCTATGCGCAAGGACGAATGTCAGATTCCCGACTTTGAGTACTTAAAGAAACTGTTTTTCGTAATACGCCTGAATATCGAGAACGGCAATATAGGCTTTGCGACGGTTGTTGAAAAGGGCGGCGTTGTGCCTGCCGTAATAAAGAGCTGTCTCGGTAACGGTCTGGGCTTTGACTTTACGGGCGACGAGGGGTATCTGTTTGCCGAAAGATACGGTGATATTATCGTGTCTGCGGAAGATATCGGCAAGTTGGGTAACGATATTGTGCGTGTGCTTGTCGGCAAGTCTACGGACGGCGGGTTTACATACGGCGGCGAAAACGTAACGGTGGAAGAGGCGACCTCGTGCTATATGGGCAAACTAGCATCAGTGTTCCCTGTAACAGCCAAGGCGGATGGCACGGTTCCCGACTGCGATTACAGCGGCGGCGCTAAGTATACCAACATATCGACGAAGATTGCCAAGCCCCGCGTGTTTATTCCTGCATTCCCCGGAACAAACTGCGAGCTCGATACGGCAAGGGCGTTCAGACTTGCGGGTGCTGAGCCCGAAATCCTCGTAATTAAAAACCGCACGGCGGCGGATATCGAGGAGAGCGTGCAGGCAATTATTTCTGCGATAGATAAGTCCAACATAATAGCTTTCCCCGGCGGTTTCTCGGGCGGCGACGAACCCGACGGGTCGGGCAAGTTTATTGCCACTACGTTCAAAAACCCCGCGATTGCAGAGCGAATTATGGAACTTCTGAACAACCGCGACGGACTTGCTATCGGCATATGTAACGGTTTTCAGGCGTTAATCAAGCTCGGACTTGTACCTTACGGCAAGGTCAGCCCGCTTACGGCAATTTCGCCCACGCTTACGTTCAACAATATTTCGCGTCACGTATCGACTATGGTAAATATCCGCGTAGCAAGCAATCTCAGTCCCTGGCTCAGCGGCTGTAACGTAGGCGACGTGTATTCCGTACCCGTATCCCACGGCGAGGGCAAAGTGGTTGCGCCCGTCGGAGAGCTTGAAAAGATGCTTGCGGGCGGTCAGATTGCAACGCAATACGTTGATTTGAGCGGCAAACCTACAATGGTCAGCCCCTATAACCCCAACGGCAGTATGTGGGCGATAGAGGGTATCACCTCTCCCGACGGCAGAGTGTTCGGCAAGATGGGTCACAGCGAGAGGGTAGGTAAAAACCTCTACAAGAATTACGACGGCAACTTCGATATGAAGATATTCGAAAGTGGCGTTAAGTATTTCAAATAAATCAAACTTAAAAATAATTTACAAGGCAGTCGCTAAGATTGCCTTGTAATTTTAAATATATCCGAAGCTTAAAGTGGACGATATATTCACACAAAATTCTTTACAAACACAATATTTAGTGATATAATAATAAAAAGTCCATAAGGGGAAAATCTATGAAATGTATGTATTGCGGTTGCGAGGACAGTAAAGTTATCGACAGCCGTTCCGCCGACGAGGGCAGAACCATAAGGCGCAGAAGGGAGTGCGTGCAGTGCGGCAAACGCTTTACCACGTACGAAACGATTGAGGATACGCCCGTGTTGGTTGTCAAGTCGGGCGGCACGCGCCAATCATATGACCCGCAGAAAATCAAGAGCGGCATAATCAAGGCGTGCGAAAAGCGCCCCGTTTCAATGGAAAAGATAGACAAGCTTGTCGACGACATAACGAAGCATATATATAATTCCATGGAACAGGAAATCACTTCAAAACAAATCGGCGAGCTTGTAATGGAAGGACTTAAAAATCTCGACGAGGTAGCGTATGTGCGCTACGCAAGCGTTTATCGCTCGTTTACCGACATAGACAGCTTTATGCAGGAGCTGCAAAAGATGATGGCGGGCAGAAAATAAAATGCGAATTTAAGGAACAAGGCAGTTAATAACTGCCTTAAAATTTTGATATGGGAAATTACGTAACTAAGCGCGTGAATATCGGCGGCGTCAGTATCGGCGGCGGCGAAAGCGTTAAAATTCAGTCAATGTGCACAACAAAGACGAGCGACGTTGAAAACACCGTCGGGCAGATAAACGCGCTTGCCGCCGCGGGGTGTGACATAATACGCGTTTCAGTCCTTGACGAGCAAGACGCGGCGGCGATAAAGGTAATCAAAAACTCAATAAAAATACCCCTTGTCGCGGATATTCATTTCTCGCACAGACTTGCCGTTTCCGCCATAGAAAACGGTTGCGACAAAGTGCGTATTAACCCCGGCAACATAGGCGACGACAGTCAACTAAGGGCGGTTGCGGACTGCATTAAGGCGCATAAAATTCCCGTGCGCGTCGGTGCGAATACTGGCAGTATAAAAAAGAGCTTTGCCGAAAAGTACGGCAGAAGCGAGCAGGCTCTTGTGGAGAGCGCGTTGCAGAATGCGGCAATTTTGGAAAAGTGCGGCGTGGACGATATTGTCATTTCGGTTAAGGCTTCCGACGCGGCTCTGACTTACCGCGCGTACAGCTTGTTGGCGAACAGATGCGTATATCCATTGCATATCGGCGTAACCGAGGCGGGGACGGAGCAAATGGCGGTCGTAAAGTCTAGCGCGGCGCTTGGCGCGTTGCTGTTAAACGGTATAGGAGATACTCTGCGCGTTTCGATTACGGGCGACCCCGTTAACGAGGTTTACGCGGCGCGCAGGCTATTGCGCGCGGTTGGGCTGGACAAAAATTTTGTCAACGTCATTTCCTGTCCCACGTGCGGCAGATGCCGTTGGGACGTAATCTCTCTCGCTCAAAAGGTTAACGAGTGGGTGGAGCACGTTCAGAAGCCGCTCAGCATTGCCGTTATGGGGTGCGTGGTAAACGGACCGGGGGAAGCAAAAGACTGCGATATAGGTATAGCGGGCTCTGAAGAGTACTGTGTGATTTTCAGGAACGGAGAGATATTGAAGCGCGTTGCGGCTGAGAACGCGGAGAACGAGTTCAGGACGGAGATAGAAAAACTTATTTATGGCTGAAAGTATATTAAGCGAGATACGCAAAATTAAATCGTTCGACACGGCTATCTTGACTTCGGTCACTTTGGAGAAGTCTAAAAATGCGGTAGAGGTCAGCGTTGTTACGGATAAAGCTTATACGGAAGCGGAAGAAGCGGAGGTGCGGAAAATTGTGCGCGGGTACGTTCCCGAACTGTTTTCGAGTACAGCCGTTATTACAAAGCTTACTCCAGACGAGGATATGGTCGTCGAAAAAATTTTAACGATAATCGGTGAAAATAACAAGCAGCTTGCGGCGTTTGTCACGGCTGAGGATATAGAGGTCAGGAAAGAAAACGACGCGTTCAGTTTCACCGTGTCGGTCATTCACACGTCGGCGTATACGGCGGGCATAGCCGACGACATAGCAAACGGATTGAAGAAGTGCTTTTGCGGTGAATTTTACGGCAGGTGTGTGGCTGCCGAGAACAAGCTCGACGATTTGGTCATAGAGGAAAAGCCCGAGAACATTCAGTACGAAGTGCCTCTGCGCACCTTTGAAATAGAGGATTTTTCCTTTTTAGAGGGTACTGTTACGCACAAACGCGCGATCTATATTGCCGACTTGAATTTTGTAAGCGAAAGCGTAGTTATATGCGGAGAAATTACCGACATAAGGGAAAAGACGATAACTACTTCGAGCGGCAAGGAAAAATTGATGTTTAACTTTACCGTCAACGACGGCACTGCGGCTATACGGGTGGGATATTTTACCCGTCAGAAGAGCATTGAAAAGGTTAAAAAATTGCAGGTGGGCGACAGCGTAGTGCTTACCTGTAAAACCGAGCTGTTTAACAGTTCGGTAAGACCTACCGCCAACGTCATAGATTACGGCAGAGTTCCCAAGGGGTTCGTGCCCGAAAAGCGCGCCTCCAAGCCCGTGCCTAAATATTACGAAACGGTGTTCCCTCAACCCTATACAGATTATACGCAGAGCGATTTGTTTACCGACGTAAAGCTACCCGAATGCCTTACGAAAAATGCGTTCGTCGTATTTGACTTGGAAACGACGGGATTAAACAGCTCGCCGAGCTCGGGAAATATGGACAGGATTATCGAGATAGGCGCATATAAAATAATCGGCGGTGAAATAAAAGAGAGCTTTACGACCTTTGTTAATCCGCAGAGAAAGCTGTCGCAGGAGATAATAAACCTGACGGGTATTGACCAGCAGACGGTCGACGGCGCGCCCGCATTCGAAAAAGTTATGCCCGACTTTTTCAAATTTATAGACGGCTGTTATACGGTGGGGCATAATGCGGCGAATTTCGATTTCAAGTTTATTGATTACTATTGTTCGCAGTGCGGCTATGTGCCCGAGCGCAGACTTTTCGATACGTTTCCTTTGGCGCAGAGTATGCTTTCGTTGTCGAACTACAAACTAAATACCGTAGCCGACTACTTCGGCATAACGTTTAACCACCACAGAGCCGCCGACGACGCCTTGGTTACGGCTAAAATATTTATTGAATTGCTTAAAATAAAAAAATCTTTGCCAACCCCTTGCTAATACTTGCCAAATTAAAACTCACGTGCTATAATAGGGGCATACTTAATACTTATGTTTTAAGATTGAGTGCCTTGACAAGGGCACTCAATACTTGTATGTAGGGGAACATGAAATTTAAATCTGTTGAAGAAATCTTACCTATGCTTGAAAAAATAGCTCAACCTATGGGCATAGAAATCGTTGATCTGGAATGCAACGACAGGGCGGGCGCGCTCACCGTTTTTATTGAAACCGAGCATGGCGTAGACCTCGATACCTGTGAAAAATTTCACAATGCGATTTTTGAACCTATCGACGACGTGGATCCCAGCTATGGCGAACCGTATACGCTCAACGTTTCAAGCCCCGGTCTTGACCGACCGTTTAAAACGCCAAGGGACTTTGAGAGAAATCTTGGCAAAGAGGTGGAAATCAAGCTCTATGCACCCTTAAAGGGCAAAAAATTTTTAGAGGGCGTTTTAGAGGAGTTTGACGAAAATACCGTAACCGTTGCTATGGCGAATGAAACTGTTAAGCTTCCGCGAAACAAGATAGCTAAAATAAATAAAGCGATAAAATTTGAATGAGTTTGCGCAATGTTAACGCGCGTATAGATAAATTTAGGAGAAATCAAAATGATTAATAAGGATTTTTTTGCTGCACTTGCAGATTTGGAAAAGGAAAAGGGTATTCCTCAGGAGGTGTTCTTAGACGCGCTCCGCAACGCGCTTCTTTCCGCTTGCAAAAAACAGGCGGCGGGCGCGATTGGCGAGGTCGACCTCAAACTCAATCCCGAAAAAGGTTCTATTGAATTTTTTACAACCCGAACGGTCGTAGAGGAAGTCGTTGACAAAGATATCGAAATTTCCCTTGAAGACGCTCACGAAATCAAAAAGAGCTATAAGGTGGGCGATAAGGTAGTCGAAAAATTCGTTCCTAAGGAATTTTCCCGTATTGCCGCGCAAACTGCAAAGCAGGTTATATTGCAAAAACTGCACGAAACCGAGCGCGACGCGGCGATGAGCGAATTTTCCGATAAGGAAGGCGAGCTTGTCGTGGGCAAAATAAGAAAAATCGACCTTAAAAACGTGTACGTGGAGCTCGGTAAAGGACAGGTTGAGGGGCTTATGCTTCCCTCCGACCAGGTGCCCGGCGAGACGTACAACGTAAACGATACCATAAAGGTTTTCGTAAAGCGCGTAAAGAGCGGTTTTAAAGGCGCGCAGGTGCTCGTCAGCCGTTCGTCTGCGGGACTTGTAAGAAAGCTGTTTGAAGAGGAAGTCCCCGAAATCAAACAGGGAACGGTAATCATAAAAGAGGTCAGCAGAGAGGCGGGCGCAAGGACGAAGATCGCTATTTACTCCGAAGACCCCCGTGTTGACGCTATCGGCGCTTGCGTGGGCAATAAGGGCGCGCGCGTAAACGCAATCGTCGAGGAGCTTCACGGCGAAAAGATAGATATTATACCTTGGAGCGAGAATCCTCTCGAATTTATCGCAAAGGCGCTTTCTCCCGCAAAGGTAATTTCAGTAACTCAGCTTGACGCCGAGAATACTGCAATGGCGGTTGTTCCCGACGATAAGCTGTCGCTTGCAATAGGCAGGGACGGTCAGAACGCGCGTCTTGCCGTCAGACTGACGGGCTGGAAGATAGACGTCAAGAGCGAATCTGCGGCGGCTAAACTCGGTATCGGTTTGGACGAAGAGGAAACGGGAGAGGAAAACTGACGTCAATATGCCAAAGGTAAAAAAAATACCGCTCAGACAGTGCATAGCCTGCCGCGAAGCCAAGGAGAAAAAGGCAATGTTGCGGGTTGTAAAGAATGCAGAAGGGAAAGTGTTCCTCGATTTTTCGGGTAAAGCTTCGGGACGCGGAGCATACATTTGCGACAATCCCGCGTGTATAGCCAAGCTTAAAAAGGGCAAATTGCTCGACAAAGTGTTTTCCTGTCGCATAGACGAAGGGATTTACGCGGCTATCGAGGAGGAGTATTTTGGCAGGAAAGGTTGAAACCTATATCGGATTTTGTTTGAAGGCGCGGAAGATAACGCTCGGCAGCGGGTCGGTTGATATGCTGAAAAAGGGTGTTTATCTGATTATAGTCTGTTCCGACGCTTCCGATAATACTTTTAAGCTTGCAGTCAAATTTAAAAACAGACACTCCTGTCCGTTGCTTATATGCAAGACAGGGTTGGAAAACGCCGTACACAAAGAGGGCTGCAAGATAGCGGCGGTCAGAGACGCCGAACTCGCGCGGGCAATTTGCGCAAATGTCGGCGGCGATTACGAATTATATGCCGAGAGGTGATGAATATGGCAAACAAATACAACAATATTGTCAATATTACTAAGATGTTGGACGATGGCATAGTGAGCGAGCTGTCGAAAAAGGTTTCCGCCGCAGAGAGAACGGCTTCGGAGCTTGTAAAAAAACTTGCCGAGCTTGACAATACGTTGCAGGCTAAGCGCGTGGAGGAAGAAAGAGCCGCGCGTGAAGCTGCCGCTGCGGAAGTTGCCGCGGAAAAAATACAGCAGGATGAAGAAGCTAAACCTGTCGAAATAAAGAAAGAACCCGAAGAAACGGTAAAAGAAGCCGAACCCGAGCAACCCGTTGCAGAGGTAAAAGCTGAAAATAAGGTAACGCCCGAGCGTGTAGAGGAGGTCAAGGAGCAATCTCCCGCTCCCGCACAGCCCGCGGAGGTAAAGGAGAAAGCTCCCGCAACACCCGCAGCTCCTGCGGCGGAGCAAGCGCCGACGGTAAAGGCCCGCCCTTCATATATCGTTGCAAAAGCTCCTGCGACACCTCCCAAGACTTATGTAAACCGCGACTCGAACGGCAAGGGTGACAGAGCGCCCCGTTCCGCATACGGTCAGCAACAGAGAGGCAATGCGGGACAGCAACCGAGGGGCGGTGCAAAATACGTCGCGCCCGAAGCTCCCGCGCCCTCAAAGGCAGGCGGAAAGAATTTCGGCGCGGATAAGAAGAAGCAGAGCTTTGAAAAGACGTACGTTGAGAAAGACAGGCACGCAATATCAAAGCGCGCGCTTGCAAAGCAACAGGGCGCGTCCGTTTCCGACTTTGACGAGGATAAGAGCGGTTACAGAAAGTTGAGGGTTAAAAAGACCAAGACCAATCAAAGCGCTCAGACAGTCAAAATCGAACACGCCGTCGTAACGACAAACGATATTCCTTTGAAAGTACTTTCCGAAAAGATAGGTATGTCAGCCGTTGAAATCACCAAGCGCCTCTTTAAAGAGGGCATTATGAAGACGGTTAACGAGTCTATCGACTATGAAACCGCGGCTTTGCTTGCGGCAAGCCTTGATATCGAGCTTGAATATAAGCCCGAAAAGACTGCGGAAGAAATCCTCAGCGAAAAGCAGGAGGATACGGTTGAAGAGATTGAAAGCCTCGTTCCCCGCGCTCCCGTCGTTACCGTTATGGGACACGTCGACCACGGTAAAACCTCGCTTCTCGACTATATAAGAAAATCCAACGTCACCTCGGGAGAGGCGGGCGGCATTACTCAGCATATCGGCGCATATTCGGTTTCGGTCGGCGGAAAGAGCATAACGTTTATAGATACCCCGGGACACGAAGCGTTCACGGCAATGCGTGCGCGCGGCGCAATGGTTACTGATATAGTTATCCTTGTGGTTGCGGCGGACGACGGCATAATGCCGCAGACCGTAGAGGCGATAAACCACGCAAAGGCGGCGGGCGTATCCATAGTCGTAGCTATCAACAAAATGGATAAAGTGGGCGCGAACCCAGAAAGAATAAAGCAACAGCTTACCGAGCATGAGCTTCTTATCGAGGAGTGGGGCGGCAACGTTCCCGTATGTCCCATTTCCTGTAAGACGGGCGAGGGCATCGACAAGCTTTTGGAAACGGTTATACTTACCGCCGAATTGAAGGAGCTTTTGGCTAATCCCGAAAGACAGGCGCGCGGCGTAATTATAGAGGCTCAGCTCGATAAGGGAAAAGGACCTCTCGCGACAGTGCTTGTTCAGAACGGTACGTTGCATACGGGCGACAATCTTATATCGGGTATGGTTACGGGCAGAGTGCGCGCTATGATAGACGACAAGGGCAGAACGGTAAAGGAAGCAGGTCCTTCAACCGCCGTATTCGTCCTCGGCTTCGAACAAGTTCCAAACGCAGGCGACTCTATTTTCGCCGTTTCACAGGACTTAATGAAATCGGTTATCGAAGAGAGAAAGAGGAAAGAGAGCGACGAAATGGTCAAAGTTACCGCAAAGTCAACTCTTGAAAATATGTTTGAGGACGGCAATTTAAAGACGCTCAACGTCATTATTAAGGGTGACGTACAGGGCTCTGTGGAGGCTGTTAAGCAATCCGTGCTCAAACTTTCCAACGATGAGGTAGAAATTAAGGTTATTCACAGCGGCGCGGGTGCGATTAACGAGTCCGACGTAATGCTTGCCGAATCTTCAAAGGCGATAATACTCGGCTTTAACGTGCGCCCCGACAGTAAGGCAAAGTCGACGGCTGAGCGCAGTAAGGTCGACGTAAGAAGTTATCGCATAATATACGATTTGCTCGACGATATGGAAGCCGCGCTCAACGGTATGCTCACGCCAAAATATCAGGACGTATATATCGGCAAGTGCGAGGTTCGTCAAACGTTTAAAATCACGGGCGTCGGCACTATCGCAGGTTGTTACGTGCTCGACGGAAAGATTATACGCGGCGGCAAGCTGAGAATTTACAGGGACGACGTGCTTATAGTCGAGGGTAACGTTCGTCAGCTTAAACGATTTAAGGACGACGTTAAAGAGGTTGCCTACAATTATGAATGCGGTTGCGCCATAGAGGGCTTCAACGACATAAAGGTCGGCGACATAATAGAATGCTACACTATTGAGGAAGTAGCAAGAAAGTAATAGAGGTAAAATGAAAGGATTGAGAGGAGAAAGGCTTTCGAGCCAGTTCCGCGAAGAAATATATAACGTAATATCAACTGATTTAAGGAATAAGCACCCCGAATTGAGCGCGATAGTCAGCGTAATATCGGCAGACGTTGCTCCCGATTTAAAGAGTTGTAAGGTATATATAAGCATATTCGATACCGATAACGACAGGCGCAGAAACAGTTTTGCAGTTATTTGCGACAATGCGGGCTATATAAGGCACGCGCTCTCCAAGGTTCTGAGGATAAGAACAGTTCCCGAACTGCGGTTTATTCTTGACGACAGTATGGAGTACGGTGAAAAAATAGACAAACTGTTAAGGCAAATAGAAACGACGAACGGAAATGATAATGACGAATAACAGCCTTGCGGAGGTTGCCGCAGTTTTGAAAAGAGCAAATACGGTGGCTGTTGCGTGCCACGTTCGCCCTGACGGCGACGCGCTCGGTAGCGGAATGGCGCTGTGTCTGGCGCTTGAAAACACGGGCAAAAGAGCATTTATGCTCTGCGAGGAAGCGCCTCCCGAAAGGCTCAGCATCTTTCCGTTTATGCCGAAAACTTATCAGAGTTTGCCAGTAAAACGCGAGGAGCTTGATTTATTTGTCTGCGTGGACAGCGCCGATTTGCCGAGAATAGGCATATTCGCTTCGGACTTTGCGGCTTTCAAGGGTAAAACGCTGAATATCGATCACCACGTTTCTAATCCGCATTACGCCAAATTCAATTACGTTTTGGCGGACAGCACGGCGACGTGCGAAATTATGCCCGAAATTTTACAGGCGGCAGGTTTTGAAATTAACAGTCAAATTGCCGATCTGCTTGCGCTTGGCTTGCTTACTGACAGCGGGAATTTTTCGCACAACGACGTCAGCGCAAAGACGTTCGAGGTTGCCGCGCTTTTGAAGAGATGCGGCGCCAATATATGCGAAACGGGATATCAGGTTTTTACAAGACAGTCCAAAGGGCGCGCCATTCTCTACGGAAGAGTTATCAACAGTATGCGCTTTGCTCTTGACGGCAAGCTTGCATTTATTACCGTTACTCAAAAGGACTTTGCTGAAACAGGCACGGACAAGAGTCAAACGGAGGGGTTTGTTGACTATCCACTTTCAATAGACGGCGTTGAAGTTTCGATATCCCTTATGGAAGTAAAGAAAAATCAGTACAAGGCGTCGCTGAGAAGCAGGCGCGTAAACGTCAATGCTGTTGCCGACAGGTTCGGCGGCGGCGGACACGTGCTTGCAAGCGGGTGTATGTTCAATTGCGAGTATGAAGAAGCCATTGATCGCCTTACCCATGCAGTGTATCAGCAGTTATGACAGGATTTGTAAACGTGAATAAGCCCTGCGGCGGCGGGTCGACCCGAGAGGTCGCAATAATAAAGCGCCTTACGCATTTACCTTGCGGTCATATGGGCACGCTTGATCCGATTGCGGACGGCGTATTGCCGATAGCCATAGGAAACGCCGCGCGTCTGTTTGATTATTTTCTGACCAAAGAAAAGACTTACGTTGCAACTTTTGTATTTGGCAGCGATTACGATACGCTGGATACTACGGGCGCGCTAACTGCGAGCGGTGGCAGAATACCCGACAGGGAAGAAATAGAGGCGGTTTTGCCCAAGCTTGTCGGCGAGGTTATGCAAATACCGCCCAGATACAGCGCCAAGAACGTTAACGGCAAACGCGGGTACGAGCTTGCGCGTAAGGGCATAGAATTTGAATTGCCGCCCAAAAAGGTTTTAATTAAATCCGTAAAGCTCATCGACTGTCTGAAAGGCGGAGCTTTCAGATTTGAAATTATCTGCGGCGGCGGTACATATATACGCTCTATTGCCAGAGATATGGCGCAATTGATAGGCACATATGCTGCAATGAGCGCGCTCACGCGAACAAAAAGCGGTCCGTTTTTAATTGAAAATTCAGTTAGATCTTGTACACTTGACGAGGGTAATATTAATGATTATATTATTCCGTGCGACAGAGTTTTGCCGTTTGAGAGTATATATGCGGACAAGGCGATGGCGAAAAAGATTTTCAACGGGTTAAGCTGTCCGTGCGATTATATCGACGGCACATATAAGCTATATAACGAACGTAACGAATTTTACGGTCTTGCAGCCGTGAACGGCGGTCAACTTAAGGTGAGGACAAAATTATGTTAAGTGTTATCGAATACGGCAAAGATGAATATGAATTTCCCGCGCTTATCGTACTTGGGTGCTTTGACGCTATTCATATCGGGCACAGGGAGCTTTTAAAGAAGGCGAAACTGCAAGCTAAAATAAACGGGCTCGATTTGGGTGTTATGATGTTCAGGGACGGCAAGAGCGGCAAACTCCTGTATTCGTTTGAGGAGCGTTGTGCTATTCTTGAACAGTTCAACGTTAAATTTGTTTTAGCCATTGATTTTAACGACGGGTTTAAAGCGATATCTCCGCTTGATTTTCTGCATCAGGTTGAAGATAAGGTTAATGTCAAGGCGTATATGAGCGGTAAGGATTTCCGTTTTGGCGCACAAGCCAAGGGCAAGTCGTCGACGTTGAAAAATTACGCGGACGACGAAGAAAACGGCGTTTGGTATATGCCTGTCAAGGACGTTGCCCTGGGTGGCGAAAAGGTCAGCACGACGCTCATTAAGTCTTGCCTCGAAGCGGGCAATGTCGCAAAGGCTGACGAGCTTCTTGGTGAAGAATTTTTTCTGAGCGGCGAAGTCGTCAAGGGAGCCGGCAGGGGCACGTCGGTCGTTGGCTTCCCCACAGTAAACATATTTTATCCCGAGTGGAAGCACGATATCAAGCACGGCGTTTACAGCGTTAAATGCAATATAGACGGCAAGGACTATACCGGCATTGCCAACTACGGTAATTGCCCTACGTTTAATGACGAGCGCGTTGCCCTTGAAGTGTACTTCGAGGGGTTCAGCGGCGATTTGTACGGGCGTACGCTAACCGTAAAGTTTGTTGATTATATCCGTGATATAGAGGAATTCGGCTCTGCGGAAGAGTTGACCGAGCAATTGCAAACCGATTTGCAGACGGTCAGTGAAGAAATAGTTGCCACAGATGACGGGTTTGATGAAATTATTGAAGTCCAGCCCGTCGAAGAGGAGCAATCTGTCGAAGCGGAACAACCTGTTGAAGAGGAACAGCCCGTCGAAGAGGAACAGCCCGTCGAAGAGGAACAACCCGTAGAAGAGGAACAGCCTGTCGAAGAGGAACAACCTGTTGAAGCGGAACAACCTGTTGAAGCGGAACAGCCTGTCGAAGCGGAACAACCCGTTGAAGAGGAACAACCCGTCGAAGAGGAACAACCTGTTGAAGAGGAACAGCTCGTCGAAGTGGAACAGCCTGTTGAAGAGGTTGCAGAAGAACAGTCATTAACAGATGACGATAATACAGACAATGGGGAGCAAAATATTGATTAAGTTCGGACCGAGTGGAAACAGCCAAAGTTTTTATTCGTTGGGCTACAAGCATACCGTTCAAGCCCCCGATTATTTAGATAAATTCGGTCTTGACTGCTTTGAATATTCCTTCGGCAGAGGCGTAACCATGTCGGAAGGCAAAGCGGTTGAAATCGGAGAAGCTTTTGCAAATGGCGGCAAGGAATTAAGCGTTCATGCTCCGTATTTCATAAATTTTGCAAACCCTTCCGACGAAGCGGCGCAGAAATCATATAATTACGTTCTGACGAGCGCAAAATTTTTAAAGCTGCTCGGCGGCAAAAGGCTTGTATTTCACCCCGCCGCACAGGGCAAAGCCACGCGCGAGGCGGCTGTATCACTGACAATAGACAGATTAAAGATCTTGCGCGACTATATCTATCTAAACGGATACGAGGATTTATATTTCTGCCCCGAAACAATGGGCAAGCTCGCTCAGATTGGAACGCTTGAAGAGGTCGTGGAGTTCTGTAAAGTCGACAAGGTGTTTTTACCTGCGATTGACTTCGGACACTTAAACGCGCGGGAACAGGGCAGTTTAAAGACTGTTGAGGACTATAAATTGCGCCTTCAATATATGATTGACGAGCTTGGATATGATAGGGTCAAACATTTTCACGTACATTTTTCCAAGATTATGTACGGTGGGAAAGGCGAAATCAAACACCTGACGTTTTCCGACAAGGTTTACGGACCTGAATTTGAGCCGCTTGCCGTAGCGCTTAAAGAATTAAATTTGGAGCCATATATCGTCAGCGAATCGGACGGAACGCAGGCGGAAGACGCGGCTAAAATGAAAGAAATATACAATAGTATTGACATATAAAAAATTTTTTGGTAAAATATTATGGTAGATAGCAGAGCTAAAAAATTATTTTCGGCGGTAGCCGCGGACGCACTTGTAACCGTTCAGGACGATTTAAGATTTTACGTGACGGGCTTTAACAGTTCGTTCGGCGTTGTCGTCACAGATAAGAGCGGCACGGTACTATATACGGACAGCCGCTATTTAGAGGCGGCGCAGAGCAGGCTTTCCGATAGCGGAATAAGCGTTTCGGAATACCCGCGTGGGATAAAGCTTGCCGAGCTTTTAGCCGATTATAAGAGCCTAGCAATGCCATTTAACAGAATTACGGCAAGCGAATACAATGATTTGATTTCAGCAGGTTATATTCTCAAAGATAGCGCTCCCGCATTCAAGTCGGCAATGTCGGTTAAGAGCGCGGAAGAGATACAAAACGTTACGCTTGCCTGTCAGGCTACTGACAAGGCGTATTGCGAATTACTGCCTCAAATTAAGGAGGGTATGACTGAGAACGAGGTGGCGGCGTTGCTTGAATATCTGATGCGAAAGCACGGAGCAAGCGGGACAAGCTTTGCTACAATTTGCGCATTCGGCGCGAACGCGAGCGTGCCTCACCACGAAACGGGCGCGACAAAGCTCAGATACGGCGATGAAATTCTTCTCGATTTCGGCTGTAAAATCAACGGATATTGTTCGGACTGTACAAGGACTGTTTTGTTTGGCGACGACGGCAAGCATGCCGAATTTAAGGACTGCTACGATAAGGTTTTAACGGCGCATATGCTCGTTAAGCAGGAATTTCACAGCGGAATGACAGGCAGACAGGGCGACGCTATAGCTCGTGATTATCTTGAAAAGTTCGGCTTGGCAAAATTTTTCACACATTCTTTGGGGCATAGCCTCGGAATAAATATTCACGAAGCTCCCAATCTGACGCCCACTGACGAAAGCGTCTTTTCCGACGGAATGGTCTTTTCAGACGAACCCGGAGTGTACATTGCGGGCAGGTTGGGTATAAGGATAGAAGATACCGTAACGCTTAAAGACGGTAGCGTGTGTAGTTTAACAAATTCGGATAAAAAACTGACTATATTATAAAATTGTGTAATTAATAAGGAGATAACATATATGGCATCAATTTTAGCAGGCGACATCAGAAAGGGCGTAACTTTCGAGTACAATGGCAAGGGCGTGTACACCGTAACGGAATTCCAGCACGTAAAACCCGGTAAGGGCGCGGCGTTTGTAAGAGCTACGCTTAAAAATGTAGTAACGGGACAGGTGCTCTCCGATATTACGTTCAACCCTACGGCTAAGCTTGAGACCGCACAGGTGGAAACGAGAAAAATGGAGTATCTGTACTTTGACGGCGAATTCTATGTGTTTATGGACCCCGAAAGCTACGAGCAGATTACTCTCAACCACGATCAGGTTGAAGATGCGCTTAAATATATCAAGGAGAACGACACCGTAACCATTAAATTCCTTCACGGCAGCGCATTCTCCGTTGAGCCCGAAAACTTTGTAGAGCTTAAAATTATCGAGTGCGAGCCTGGCGTTAAGGGCAACACCGCAACCAACGCTATGAAAAATGCAACCGTCGAAACGGGCGCTGTTATTCAGGTTCCTATGTTCGTTGAAGAGGGCGACGTCATTCGTATCGACACACGTAGCGGTGACTATATGTCGAGAGTTGGCAAATAATAGAAGATTATGCGAGCGGTCGTTCAGCGCGTTAAACAGACTTCGGTATTTGTCGACGGTAATCTCGTTTCCTCAATTGATTTCGGACTAGCCGTATTTCTTGGTATAGGGATAGGGGATAGTTTGTTACAGGCGGAGCGTCTTGCATATAAGATTGCCAACTTGCGGATATTTGAAGATGAACGCGGAAAAATGAATTTATCCGTCAAAGACGTGGGCGGGGAGATTTTACTTGTGTCGCAATTTACCCTTTACGGTGATTGTTCGCACGGCAACCGTCCTAACTTTTCTTATGCCGAAGCGCCCGATAAAGCGCGTGTTCTATATGAGCATTGCGCCAAATTATTGCGCAGATACGATATAACGGTAAAGCAAGGCGTGTTCGGCGCTGATATGAAAATATCACAGTATAACGACGGTCCTGTATCAATTATTTTGGAAATATAAACTCGGCAGGGCGATTATTCGCCCTGTTTAACTATATGAAAATTACTTATTTAGGCAGCGGAGCTGCGGAAGGCGTGCCCGCTATGTTTTGTTCATGCCCGTTCTGTATGTCGTTGCGCGGCGCAGATAAATCGCAATACCGTACGCGTTCACAGCTAATAATCGACGGTGAAATATCGATTGATTTTCCGCCGGACGCATATGCGCACGCTCTTGCGTTCAACGTCGATTTATCGGCGATAAAGTATCTGCTTGTCACGCACTCTCATATGGATCATTTTTACGCGCACGATTTTATTCTTCGCGGATATAAGTATTCGTCGCCTCAGAAATACCGTTTGGCTATCTACGGCAATACTGAGGTCAAGAACGTATACGACGAATGTACGCGGCGTGAAATGCGGGATGAGGTGTCGGGTTTAATCGACTTTACGACCCTGCATAGCTTTCATGAGATTTCTGTCGGCGATTACCGAATTTTGACGTTACCCGCCGAGCACGGTACGGTTGAAGAAGCTCTTTTATATTACGTCGAAAAGGGCGGAAAGGGTTATCTGCATCTCTGCGATACGGGCGCGTTAAGCGATAAAGCGGTAAGCTTTTTAGCCGAAAAGGGCGCGCATGCCGACTTGATTACTTTTGATTGTACGTTTCTTGACGCAATGCCTAAGGCGGGAACACGCCATATGTGCGTCGAGGACAATATGGCTATTTTACGGCGTTTAATGGCGGTCGGAGTGGCTGATACTGCGACTAAGAGTGTAATTACGCATTTTTCTCACAATGCCCGACCTTCGTATGAGCGAGTGCACGAAGCTGAAAAAAAGTACAACGTGACTGCCGCCTACGACGGTTTGGTTTTGGAAATTTAATTATGCATTTTTTTAAACATCTTCGTACTGTATGCCGTCACCGTAGGCAAGTCAGGCGCAATTGCTTTAAAGCTGGCTTGATTTGGCAGGGGCTTACGCACGATTTGTCAAAATTTTCGCCCAAAGAATTATTGCCGGGTGCAAAGTACTATCAAGGTACGCGCAGTCCGCAGGCGAGAGAGCGCGAACTCTTCGGTTATTCGGCGGCTTGGCTTCACCATAAGGGCAGAAATAAGCATCATTTCGAGTATTGGACGGACGTAAGCTTATCGGGTGAAAGCGTCTGCGTAGAGATGCCTCCGAAATATCTTGCCGAAATGGTCTGCGACAGGGTTGCGGCAAGCAAGGTATATAGAGGAAAAGAATATAACGACAGTAGTCCGTTGGATTATTTTCTCAGCCGCAAGGACAGAGCGGCTATGCACGTAAACACTGCGGACAAGCTTGAATATTTTCTTAGGTTATTATCCGAAAGTGGCGAAAAAGCAATGTTTGCAGAACTGAAATCTTTTGTCAGGAATGCAAAAAAACATAAATAGAGATTATAATAGCGGCTTCCGTAAACGGAAGCCGCTATAAAAATTACTTTGTTCTTGCAATATCGATATTGTCATTTTTTCTGTCGCGCAAAGACTTCACGGGGTGCTCGCTGTCCTGATAGCGGTAATCTTTGCCCATTCTGTCAATAGCCTTCTGAATGACAAGGTGCGAAGGATTTTTCCCAGGGTCTCCCGACATAAACTTCTGATAGTTGAAATAGCGGTGGTCGTCGGGTATTTTTACAATGTCGCGGTAGTCTAAATTGTCGGCTGTAAGAGTAACGGTACTGCCCAAAACACGCCTGATATAGTCCTTGTTTTCGCCGAGCTTTAAGAGCTTGGGAAACTCACCGCTACCGCAAACTTCTTCAAAAGTCTTATTTTCATACTTGTTTAAAAGTTTAACTGCGGTTTTTAAATGACTGACTTCCATTTTATAGTGTTCAGACCATATTTTTTTGATATTTTCGTCCGTTTCGTCCTCCATTGCTGAGTAGTAGAGCCAGCATTCGCAGTACTCATGCATAACCCATTGTTCGAGCCACGATAGCGTGGGGTCTTTAAGGCTTTCGTATTGAGTAACGTGAGCCTCTTCGATCATTGCAATTTCAGCGTACAGCTTTCTGCCGAGGTCGTTTTTATACCACTGCGCAATGTTCATATAGTAATTCATCGTCTGCTGTTCCGCCGCGGTAATTGTCGAAGCGACAAGCTTGGTGTAGAGGTCGGCGTTTTCGGCTACCATATGCGGTTTAAGGTCGTCGGCGGGATAACGGTGTTCTGCAACGGTGGGGCGACCGGGCATTATTTCGGTATACTTGCCGACAAGCTCGTCCGCGTCTATTCCCTTGTCCATTTTCAGTAGATTTGCGTATCTGTACAGGTGGTCGAAATCTTCTAACAGAGCAAAATTCAACGCCTTTATATTATTTTCGTCCTTATCGTTGCGGGCAAGTGTCGCCGTAAGGTCTATCGCAAGCTGTTCATAGGCAATAGTAGTTTCCAAAATACTCTCGTTAATCGGTTTGAGGCAGCTTATGCGCTTTTGCTGTTGCTGTTCCTGTCTGCGGACAACGGCAAGAGCCTGCAATATTTCGGGCTCGTTACAGTGACGGGCAAATTGGTGCATAAACCATTGCGATTCAAATTCCGTGCCGTTCATAAGTATAACGCGGGTCTTTGTGTAGGGAGAGGTCTTGTCCTTGTTATAGCTCTTGGGGTACATCTTTCTCAGCGGTAAAAAATTATTCTGTAAGCTTTTGCATTTTTCATTAATAGGGTTCATGGTTTGTCCTCCGAATAGGTTGTTACCATAACGCAAAATTTTTAAACTGAAAAATAAAAAAAAGAACGGGAGTGTACCCGTTCAATGGTTTGGAGCAGGCGACGGGAGTCGGACCCGCCGTAATCAGCTTGGGAAGCTGACGCCATACCGCTAGGCGACGCCTGCAAGATATTAAGATTTAAAGACGACCCC
>CAJTTC010000009.1 GCA_910579295.1 uncultured Christensenella sp.
GCTTTTAGCTACGGACCCGCCGTAATCAGCTTGGGAAGCTGACGCCGTACCGCTAGGCGACGCCTGCAAGATATTAAGATTTTAAAGACGACCCCGTCGCGCGACGGTAGTACCTGCGGTGGCTTTTAGCTACGGACCCGCCGTAATCAGCTTGGGAAGCTGACGCCATACCGTTAGGCGACGCCTGCATTTAACATTAATACTATATCATATAATATTAAAAAAAGCAAAGTAAAATCGCACAGTTTTACAACTTTTCTGTAAAATATGCTATAATCAGGAGTTGATTATATGTGACGGATTTGATATAATAAAACCGTAAGTTGAGGTGAATATATATGTCAGAAGCTTTTTTTTCTTTGTTGTTTTCTATTCCGATTTTTGTATTAATGATAGTTTTGATTGTGGTAAGTATTAAGGGTATGAACCAAAACGTCGCAGGTATGCTAAACGGTCATCAAATTCAAATCCTTACAGGCTATGGCTATGCAAGGTTGGTTGTTGACGGAAACACCGTGGACGAAATCAATTCGCACTATATGTACACCGCCAAATTACAAGGTAAGGTGGAGGACTTCGATATTGTCGTAAATATCGGCACGGGCTTTTGCAGACGTAGATTAACTACGTTTATAAACGGTATCAAGCAAGACGTGTTATCCAATTAATTTAAATTTATTATGTACTACGTGTAACATAATTGAGTTGATTTTGGCTAATTTTAATATTATGCGTGACATAATTGGTGCAGATATTGCTAAATTTACCGTATGTAATGGCGAATGACACTGAGGCGACAATAAATCGTCGGTGAAATGAGGACAACATTTAACTGTGTTTTTCTGCCTTGTCGCTTGACTGTTTAATGGGATAAATAGTTGGGTAAATTACCGAAATGGTGCTCGACACCGTGCTTCAAAAATTTTAATAAAACACGCCGCAACATTATAGCTGCGGCGTGTCGTTTTATAGGAATATAGATTTTTGTGTGTTTTATTATGAGAGATTATTTATCGGAATTATCCTTTTTAGGCGTTCTGTAAAAAATCTGATATCTGAATTTATAAAGAACGATGGCGGCGACTCCGACAACGATAAGGCTGACGACCGTCCACACAACGGCAGGGTTGAAATCTTTAACGTCAAGACAACGCACGTTAATCCACATTTGATTTATGGCGCTCAGTCTGTCGCCAAAATCGAGCATTACAACGCTTCTGTCGATGACGTTTTTGGGCGGGTACTGTGCAAATAGCTGTCTGCCGCGGTTGATTGAACCGTCGTCGCCTATTTCCAATGTTTCGATATCTGCGGCTACGGAACACTCCTTTCCGAAGAAATACGAAACGTCGTAGTCGTACAGAGTAGTATTTCCGTCATTTTCCGCTCCGTAATTCCATTCAAGGTAATCGAAAATCATACTGCTCTCTTCGTTGGGGTCGCCCGCAATGGAAGAGGTGTAGCCGATATAGTTCATATTTCGGATCGCGTTATCGGGGCGCGACAGAAAGTTGACGAACGCCTCTGCCGCAGTTCGCTTTTGCTCGTCGCCGTTAATGCCGTCTTTGAGCATTACCCAACCGTCGAACCAAAGGTTGGTGCATTCGTCGGGAACGGAATACCAAAGCTCGGTGGGGTTGTTTGTATCGTCGTCGGCTTCGTCCATAATGAACACTCCGTCGCCCGACCATTGATAATTTGCGACAACCTTTCCCGTTATCATATCCGCCTTGCCGCTGTCTGTTTCAAAGGAATAAACGTTGTTTTTTATATCCTTTAAGATATCGAGCGCAGCGGCAATCGTGTCGTCGTGGGTGCTGTTTAACAGCTCGCTTCTACGCGCTGATGTAATGCTTTCACCGAGCAATTCTTCCGCGTTGAGAATACCGAGCGTTGCAAAGTATGCGTCTCTGACGTTATCTTTTACGGTGACTTGCCTCTTGTATTCGGGATTTTTTAAAACGCTCCAGCTCGAAACGTCTTCGGCGGATACGATTTCCGGATTGTAAACTATGCCTGTCGTTCCCAACATATAGCATGCCGCGTACTCTTTCCAGCCGTTTTCTGTAAAAACTCCGTCAATGTAGGGGGAAACGTTTCTGGCGTAATAGTTTGTTTGAATATTTTTATCGTGAAAGCTTTCTGAGTATTTCTCGACTCTTCCCTCGTTTACGAGCTGCATAATCATATATTCGGAGGGGCAAACAAGGTCGTAGGTGTCTCCTAAATTGAGGCGGTTATATAAATCCTCGTTAGTTCCGAAGGTTGAGTATTCGACCCGTATGTTAAAACCGTGGTCGCCGTTGTTAAACCATTCCGTAAAATCGTCAACAATGCTGTTAATTCCTATAACGCCGCCGAGCTCGGGCGCGTACGGGTTATCAATTTCAATGAGTTCGTCGTCGTCCCAATCGCCGAGGTCGATATATTCCTCCCAATTGGAAACTCTCAAAACGACTTCTTTGCCGGAGGAGGAGCAGGCAGACAGCGGCAGCATACCCACGGTGAGAGCGCCCGCCGCCGCGACGGTCAATATAAATTTAGGCAACTTTCTCATTGGTCTTTCTCCCTGATTTTTTTACCGACATAACGTTCATAACGATTACGACGGCAACAACAATTAAAAATATTACCGTGCTTAGCGCCCACAGAGCCGTTTTGACTTCCGTCTGGCTCCCGCGCGTCGCGTTTACTACGTAAGTGCTTATTGTGTCAAAGGTAGAGGGCTTTGTGTAGGTTGTGATAAAATAATCGTCCAACGATAGCGTTACGGCGAGCATAAAGCCCGAAAGAATACCGGGAATAAGTTGCGGCAAAATTACTTTGAAGAGCGCTTGCGCGGGAGTTGCGCCCAAATCGAGCGCCGCCTCGTAAAGATTGTTGTCGAGCTGTTTTAGCTTTGGAATAATCGAAAGGTACACGAAGGGCGCGCACAGCACGACGTGACCGATAACGAGCGGTACGAACGTGTCCTTGCCTATTCCGAGTAAAATAATCATAAGCACGCAGACCGAAAAGCCCGTTACGACGTCCGCGTTTACTACGGGAATTTGATTTGCCGTATTGAGGAGCAGTTTGGGGGTGCGTTTGGAATAGTGGGCGCCGATTGCTCCAAGCGTAGCTAAAACGGTTGCGAGAAATGCAGAGCCGATAGCAAGTAAAACAGTGCCTATAATCATTGCGCGCAGTTCTTCGTTTTTAAAGAGGTTTGCGTAATTTTCAAACGAAAATCCGTGGATATTGCCACCGACCATACTCGCGTCGGTAAAGCTGTAAACCGCGATTATGAGTATGGGTATGTAAGTTAACAGAAGGACTACGCCCAGCCATACGCAGGAAAATGCTTTTTTCACAGTACGGTCCTCCTTGCGTCGGTATCTTTGTCGCTGAAACGGTTGGTCACTATCGTTACAATAAATATAATGATTAGCAGTATCAGCGAAATCATAGAGCCGTTGTGCCAATCCTTTGCGCTGAAATAGCTTCCGATAAGGCTACCCATAATGAAAGTGCTGTTATATAACATATCCAAAACGACGTAGTTCGTCATAGAGGGGAGCAACACCATCGTTATTCCGGAAACTATTGCGGGAACGGATAGAGGCAGCGTAACGTTAAGAAATACGAAAAATTTATTTGCGCCGAGGTCGGAAGCCGCTTCCAAAAGGCTTTTGTCGAGTTTTAAAAACGAGGTGTACAGCGGCAATATCATAAAAGGCAGGAAATCGTACGTCATTCCTATGACCGAGTTGAGGAAAGGGTGAAGGGATATGTTGCCCTCTATGACGCTCAAAACCTCTTTAAGCGCAGTAATTCTCAGCGTAAAGTTTATCCACATAGGTAAAATAAACAACAAAAGCAGTACGTGTTGTTTTTTGAAACCGCTACGCGCAAGAATATATGCGGTGGGATAGGCGATTATAAGGCAGATAAGAGTTGCCGTTATTGCCAACAGCATACTGTAAAGCAGTGTGCCTATCGTGTTTGTATTGGAGAAGAAGTTTATAAAGTTATCGAACGTAAAATGCCCCTGACCGTTTGTAAAGGCGTAATATACGATTACGAGCAACGGCGCTATTACGAACAAAATCAAAAAAGCGGCGTACGGTATGCAGAGCTGACTTCTTGAAAAACGGAGTTTAACTTTCACTTGTTTTCCTCCTCCGTCTTCAATCTTAGCTTTATCTTTTCCCTTGGAATAATAATACTTACAAGGTCGCCCGTGTTCCACATATCGGGGCAGGAGAGCACGTAATCTTCTTCGTTTTCGTCCGTTCTGACGATGTAGCGGTAGTGGTCGCCCTTATAAATCATCGATATAATGTTGCCGACAACGCCGCCCGCCGATTTGTCGTCGCTCATTTCCATATCGTGCGTATCCACTTCGACCTCGACTTCAATGCCCGTCAAATCGAGCTTTTCTCCCTGCGCGGTTACAAGATAACCCTCCTCGTCAATGACGGAGTTGGGGTAAAGCTGAGTCAAATCGCACTCGAATTCGCCGTCGCCGAATTCAACCGTGTTGTTCTTTGTTATAACGCCGTCGTATTTGTTTACCGTATAGACCTTTCTCATAAGGTGTATACCGTCTGGCTCGACGCGCATTCCTATCGTTGCGCCGACTTCCGCGCTCGAAGTGCTCTGAATGACAATTTCAAACTTTCCCACTCCGACGGTTATCTCGTAGTGAACGCCCTTGAATACGGTTGAAATAACTTTACCTTTGAGCTGACCCTCGGTGGGGGCGCAGATTTTGATGTCCTCGGGGCGCACTACGACGTCAACCATATCGTTGATTTCGAAGTCGTCAAGACAATCGAAGGTTGCGCCGCAGAACTTGACTTTGAGCGTGCCCACAACCGTGCCGTTGAAAATGTTGCTTTCGCCAATAAAGTCGGCTACGAACGTGTTGTTCGGCTCGTTATAAATCTGGGTGGGAGTACCTATCTGCTGAATTTCGCCGTCATTTATAACAACTATTTTATCGGACATTGTAAGCGCTTCTTCCTGGTCGTGCGTAACGTAGATAAACGTAATGCCCAATTTTTTGTGCATATTTTTCAGCTCTATCTGCATTTCTTTGCGCATTTTGAGGTCGAGCGCGCCGAGAGGTTCGTCCAAAAGCAGGATTTCGGGCTCGTTTACGATAGCGCGGGCAATAGCAATTCGCTGTTGCTGTCCGCCCGAGAGCGTGGAAACGCTACGCTTCTCAAATCCCTCGAGGTCGACTATTTCAAGCGCTTTTTTGACCTTTTTGTCTATTTCGCTCTTGCTAAGCTTTACTTTTTTAACGCGCGCGTTGCCTTTACTGTCGGTAACGGTCGTTTCGATCCTTTTAAGGCGCAGTCCGAACGCTATGTTTTCGTAAATGTTGAGATGGGGGAACAGAGCGTATTTCTGAAAGACGGTGTTTACCGGGCGTTTGTTGGGGGGCAGTTTGCTTATGTCCTCGCCGTTCAACAAAATTTTGCCCGAGGTCGGCAATTCGAAGCCCGCAATCATTCGAAGCGTCGTGGTCTTACCGCAACCCGACGGACCTAAAAAAGTAACAAATTCACCTTTTTTTACTTCGAGATTGAAGTTGTCTACGGCAATCGTTTCGTCGTCGAATACCTTCTTTACGTCAATCAGCTCAATGATGTTGTCTGAGTTCATTTGTGTTTCTCCTTAAAAATTGGGCGGCGTGGAAATCCAGATAAATCTGGCTAACGTTTTGCCTGTGTTCTTGATATTGTGTGATTTGTTTGCCGTGTAATAAAAGGTTTCGCCCTTTTTGCAGTTGTACTTGCTCTCACCCAGCGTTATGCAGATTCTGCCCTCCAACACGTAGCCGAACTCCTCGCCCTCGTGAGGGAAATCGAGAGGGGTGGACGCCGCGGGAAGCAGTTCTACCAGAACGGGCTCCATTTCGTTTTTCTGCGCGTTGGGTATAATCCACTTGAAGACCATTCCGTCGTCGTGCTTTTCTATAAAGTCGTTTTCCGAAAAGGTGACTCGCGCGTCGTCGTCTTTTTTGAAAAATTCCGACGGGCTTGTGCCAAGCGCGGACAATATGTCCATCAAAGTTGCAATCGAGGGGGAAGTCAAATCGTTTTCGAGCTGAGAGATGTATCCCTTAGTCAGCTCGCAGCGGTCCGCAAGCTCCGATTGCGACAGGTTTAACTGTTGCCGTAAGCGTTTGATTTTTGAACCGATTTCCATAAATTACCATCTTAATTAAGTTTTTTGTTTAATTTTACTAAACGATTATTAAAAATAAACTAAAAGTTTAGTAAAAATAAACGACGCTAAAAATTATATATATATGCACATATAATGTCAATAAATTTTCGCTACTATTGAAAGTGTTAATATTTTTAATTTTTAGCGCTGAAAATGAAAGGAAATAACAAAAAAGGAGGGGTGCCAATCCCTCCGAAAAAGAAAAAACACGGGCGCGCAAAACGTCCGTGTAAATTAATTTCTTATTGCGATATTTTACGCCATAGCGTTGAGCTTTTTGGCAAGCCCCGACTTCTTGTTAGCCGCAGTATTCTTCTTTAAAACGCCCTTTGTTACTGCGCCGTCGATGGTGGAGCATACTTCGGGGAAGAGAGCCGTGGCAGCCGCCTTATCTCCGCTCTGAACAACTGCAAGGAATTTCTTGATCTGGTTCTTTACCTGAGTTTTGACAATCTTGTTCTGCTCGGTTTTCTTTTCTGTAACTAAGGTGCGCTTCTTTGCTGATTTTATATTAGGCACGTCTGTCTCTCCTTTTTTGGATATATTCAACTTAAATCTTGTGTAATTTTATCATAAAAATATGCGCTTGTAAACTGTTTTTAATCGTCTTTTACATTTTTTTTAATATTATTTTATCGGCTTTAATATTTATATTATATGGAAAAGATTAACGGTCGGCGCGAAATTTCGGCGATTGTTTTCGATAGCGGTATAGGCGGGCTCAATCTGCTCTGTGCCTGCGCTGGTCTCCGACCCGACGTGCACTATTATTACGTATCCGACAATACTAACGTTCCTTACGGTAACAGGAGCGGCGATGAAATTTTCGAATTGGTCATTAAAGCGCTTGACGGCATTGAAGCGCTCGACCCGTCTGCTCTTGTCGTGGCGTGCAACACTGTAACGGCGCAGTGTATAGACAGACTGAGAGCAAGGTACTCTTTTCCCGTAATCGGAATACAGCCCGCAGTCAAACAGGCGGCTAAGACAGGGGGGAGATGTCTGGTTCTTGCCACCGAAAGCACGGTGAACAGCGAGGCGTTTAAAAATTTACTTGCGCGCTTTGCTCCTCCCGATACCGTTGCCGTAGGTTGCGTGGGATTGGCGGAGTATTTGGAGCAAAATATATATGCGTTGCCCGAAGAATTGCCGCAAGGGCTCTTACCCGACGAAACAGCCGATTGCGTTGTATTGGGCTGTACACATTACGCTTTTTCGTCAGAGCAAATCAAGCGGCGTTATAACTGTCCCGTATTCGACGGAATTGAGGGAACGGCAAGGCATTTTTATGACATTTTAGGGAAAAATGTCCACTTTTATCCCCAGACAGGGATTTTTGACCACCAAACAGTTAAAAAGTTTAAAATAACCTATTTGAGGGGGGATTGTGTTAAAAATAAGCAAATTTTTGAATATTTGTTTAATAAATCGCAAAACAAAAAATAAAAATTCCCAAAAAAATTTTAAATTTTTTGCGTTTGGTGGTTGACAGTGGACAATTGAGTATGATATGATAATTACACCAATTGCAAAAGGTTAAAAATTATGGCTAATCTGCTCGGTGAGTTCAATCACCAACTCGACGCGAAATATAGGTTCAGAATACCGTCCAAGCTGAGAAAAGGACTTGGCGACGGATTTATGTTTGCGCGCGGCTCGGATAACTGCGTATTCGTATTATCAAAGGAGCAGGCGGATAAGGAGTTGGCGAGATTAGCTAAGATAAGCATTTACGACAGAAAGAAACAGCGCAGTGTAAGAAATTTTGCAAGAGGGTTCGAGGAAGTTAAAGAGGATTCGCAGGGAAGAATAATTCTTTCCCCCGAAATGCGCAAGCACCTGCTTATGGACAGGGATGACAGAGAACTGTATATCTGCGGTGCGATCAACAGGGTTGAAATCTGGTCGAAGAAGGTTCACGACAAATACTTCCACTGCGGCGAGGACGAAAACGACGAAGCAGAGGACGAAGGCGACGAGGAGTTGTCCTACGACGATATGCTCGAAATGCTCTGCGGAGACGAAGAATGACGGCATTCTCTCACATACCCGTAATGTTGGAAGAATGTATGCAAGGGCTCAACGTCAAGGAAGGCGGCGTTTACTACGACGCTACGGAGGGCGGCGGCGGTCATTCGTACGAAATTCTTAAACGGAGCGCGCCGACGGGCAGACTGATTGCTACCGACCTTGACGACGAGGCGATAGCGGCGGCGACGGAAAGGTTAAAGGAGTTCGACGGCAGATTTCGCATCTTCAAATCCAATTATAAGGATTATGCAAACGTATTCGAAGAGGCGGGTATTGATAAAGTCGACGGAGTTCTGATAGACCTCGGCGTGTCGAGTTATCAATTGGATTGCGAGGAACGCGGTTTTTCCTATATGAAACCGAGCGCGCCGCTCGATATGAGAATGGACGCGACTTCGCCCCTGACGGCGGAAAAGATATTAAACGAATACGACTTCAAAGAGCTTACCTTTATTTTAAAGGAATACGGCGAAGAGCGGTTTGCAAGTTCAATCGCTTCAAATATAATTAAGGCGAGAGAAAAGCGTCGGTTGACGACGTGCGGACAGTTCGTAGAGATAATAGAGAGCAGTATACCGAAAAAATTTCAGCAAAACGGACCTGCCGCAAGAAAGAGCTTTCAGGCAATCAGAATTGCGGTAAACGGCGAACTTGACGGACTTTACGAATGCGTGGTCGGCTTGACGCGCAGGTTGAAAGTCGGAGGAAGGATAGCGGTAATTACGTTCCATTCGCTTGAGGACAGAATAGTCAAAAGGGCGTTTAAGGATTTGGAAACAGATTGCGTATGCGACAAGAGCTTGCCAGTATGCGTCTGCGGAAAGAAAAAGGAAATAGAAATTATAACGAAAAAACCAACAGTGGCTTCGTTGAGAGAAATGGCGATAAATTCCCGTTCAAAATGCGCCAAACTCAGAATAGCCGAAAAAATACCAACGTGATATTCGATAAGGAGAAAGGAAATGGCAGTCGATACCCCCGAGTTAGAGAGAATTACAGTAGAGAACAGGGCGAGAGTTTGCTCCGTACCTTCGCGCTTAGATATTTTAGCGGAAGAGGAGCACAACGCTCGCATTAAAGACAGATACAGAAGGTTAATCAACCCCGAAAATAAAATAGAGGACGTATTCGGCCGTCAGGAAGCGCCCGTCGCTTACGAGCAGTTAACCGTAGCGCCCGCAATGCAAACGCCCGCGCAGTACGAGTCCGTCAGCAGCAGTATATACAGAGTTGAAAACGCAAGGGCAGATTCCGTTATCTTCCGTGCGGACAGCTTGGTAAACAACAAGGGTGCGGAGTTGAGCGTTGCTCAGCCTGACGTTGACGTAGCTCCCGTCGAAGAGGAAAGCGAGGATCTCCGTCCTACGCCTACGACAATTCAGTATCAGACTGTCGGCGCGGAGAACGAGCAGCAAAAGGTCAGCTTTGCCTCCGATTCCAAGGGGCGCGTGTTCGGCAAGAGGGAGAAGATAATCGTCGCGGTGTTCGTGGCAGTCGTTGTAGCTCTGCTCGTGCTCGTTGTCGTAAACGCTTCCATTATAGCTAACCTCAATACCGAAATAGCTCACGTTCAGGACAGCATAACGACGGTAAGGGGCGCGCTTGCAGGCGTTAACTCCACGGTTGAAGAGGTTATCCGTAATACGGTGGGTCATTGATTGAAAATTTAATAAATTGATAGAAAATTAAATAATAATAAAACTTATTCGGAGAATAGTACTATAAAAAATCAAGGTTTTTCCGTAACTGTTTTACAAAAGAGGTTATTGTCAGCAATATTGGCAATAGCCTTTATTTTTTGCATAATTTTCGCTCGGTTCTTCTATATACAGGCGGTTTGGGGCAGCGAGCTGGTCTACCGCGCAACCGACCAATGGAACAGGGAAATACCCGTAGTCGCTTCACGCGGGCAAATCACCGACAGAAACGGACAGCTGATTGCGGGCAACAGAACGACGTACAGCGTTTTCGTCCGCCCGAACGCGGTTGCGAACGCGCAGTATGCCGCAACGGTTTTGAGCGGAACGCTCGGCGTAGAGCCCAACGCATTGCTTGAAAAGTTGCAGGCAGGTAAGGTGTCTGAAATAACCGTCGCGCGGCAGGTCGAAAAGGAAAATATAGAAAAGCTTACGGCTTACGGGCTTGCGGGTGTGTATTACTCGCGAGACAATACGCGAACGTATACGTATAACGACGCCCTCTGTCAGGTGCTGGGGTTTACCGCGAACGACGGCACGGGGTTATCGGGCATAGAAAAGTATTATGAAGATATTCTGTGCGGAGTCAACGGCGAGATAGCTTACAGTACGGATATTGTCGGGGTTGAAACGGAAAATTCGAAGATTGTATACCGTGAGGCGGTGGCGGGCGACGGCGTAAGACTGACTATCGATATGGATATTCAGCTCGCCGCAGAGCAGGCTATGCGTTCCGTCTATCAGTCTGCGGGTGCGAAAAAGGTTTCGTGTATAGTGCTTGACCCCAACAATTTCGACGTTCTGGCTATGGTCAATTATCCGTCGTACGATTTAAACGACGTTCCGCGCGACGACGCTCAGACTCTCAACGCGCTTTCGCGCAACAGTCTGGTGAGCGACATATACGAGCCGGGGTCGACTTTTAAAATTCTGACCGCCGCCGCCGATTTAGAGGAGTATTACCGCGGCAACAAGAGCGCATTTTCGCCCTCTTACGTCTTTAACGGCAGCCGAACCCGTACCGTCGACGGCACGAAAATCAAGTGCTGGTCTGACCATTCCAACGGCAAACATTCCAATCAGACGCTTGCGGAGGCGCTCAACAACAGCTGTAACCCCTGTTTTACGGATATAGCGCTGGCTCTCGGCAAGGATAAGTTTTACGAATATCTTACGGCTTTCGGCTTGGGCAACGTCACGGGCATTGACTTTAACGGCGAGGCTTTGGGAATGCTTGTGCCGCAGGCTCTCGTTAGGGACTGCGATTTGGCGAGAATAGGCTTCGGGCAGACGATTGCCGTCAGCGGCTTACAGCTTGCGTGCGCGGCGGCAGCGGCGGTGAACGGCGGCAACTACTATGCTCCTCACCTGCTGAAAAGTATCGTGTCTTCCGACGGCAAAACGGTGGAAGAGTACTCGCCCGTATTAAAGCAGAAACCCATAAGCGAACAGGCTTCCCGTCAGCTCGCCGCTATGTTGGAAGGCGTAGTCAAAGAGGGTAGCGGCAAAAAAGCCTATATTGAGGGCTATAAGGTGGGCGGCAAGACGGGTACGGCTCAGAAATACGAGGACGGACATATCGCCGCGGGCAAGTACGTTTCATCGTTCGTCGGCTTCTTCCCCAGCGACAGTCCGCGCTATCTTGCGTTGATAATCGTTGACGAGCCGACGGGCACATACTACGGCAGCGCGGTTGCCGCGCCCGTTGCGAAGGAGATTTTCGAGGACATAATAAAAATTAAAAATATTCAGCCCTTTGAGTAAGAGGCTATTGCGAGGATAAAATGAAATTCGGTAATTTATTGAGCGACTTACAGTGCGAAAGCGTAACGGGCGGAGAAACGGAGGTGAGCGGACTGTGCTCCGACGCTGACGCCGTTGTTCGCGGGGACGTCTTTATCTGCTATGCGGGTATGAATTTCGACGGGCACGACTTTATAGACAAGGCTGTGGCGAACGGCGCGGCGGCGATTGTGTGCGAAAAGGAGATAAAAACTCAGCTTCCGTGCGCGGTGGTTGCCGATGGACGCGCGGCAATGGCGGTGCTTGCCCGTACGTTTTACGGCTATGCCGATAAGAAATTAAAGCTCATAGCCGTGACGGGCACTAACGGAAAGACGACCACTACGTATATGCTGAAAAGCATTTTCGACAAAAATAATTGTAAAACGGGCATAATCGGCACATTGGGCATAGCTTACGGCGATATATTTATTACACCCGAGCTCACGACTCCCGATCCGCTGTTTCTTCACAGCGTTTTTGCCGATATGGTAAAGTGCGGTGTGGAGTACGTCTTTATTGAAGCCTCCGCGCACGCGCTTTACTTCGATAAGCTTCACGGTCTGCACTTCGAGGCGGGCATATTCACCAACTGTACGCAGGATCATCTCGATTTTTTTAAAGATATGCAGAGCTATGCGGAATGTAAGTGCAAACTTTTCGAGCGTGGCAGGTGCACGCATGCCGTCGTAAATTCCGACGACCCTCTCGGCGCACAGCTCATTGAAGCGTTGCCCGACTGTGTGAGCTACGGGCTGGAAAATCCCGCGGACACTTTCGCCATAGACGTTGAGGAACGGATAGACGGCAGTACGTTCGTCATAAATCTCAACGACGAAATTTATGAAATCAATCTGAAATTGCTCGCATTGCACAACGTCTACAACGCTTTGGCGGCGGCTTCGTGCGCGCAATTGCTCGGCGTTAAAACGGAGGTTATAGCCGAGGGGTTGGCAGGCTTGGACAGGGTTTCGGGCAGGTTGGAGCGCGTTGCCCGTTATAACGGCGGCGAGGTGTTCGTCGATTTTGCGCACACTCCCGACGGGCTTGAAAAATCGCTTTCGTCATTGAAAAAGCTGTGCGCGGGAAATCTGTACTGCCTTTTCGGTTGCGGAGGCAACAGGGATAAGACAAAAAGACCCATTATGGGCGAGGTCGCCGCGAAGTACGCCGACTTTGTAATAATCACCTCGGACAATCCACGATACGAAGACCCGTATGAAATAATATCGCAGATAGAGGCGGGGGTTAAGTCGAAAGGCAAAAAATACGTTGCCGTAACCGACAGGGAAATTGCCATAGAGTACGCGCTCAACCTAATAGGGCAGGACGACGTGTTGCTGGTTGCGGGCAAGGGCGGAGAAAATTATCAGGAAATTATGGGTATAAAACACAGTTTTAACGACAATACGGTAATAAAAAAACTTATAAGTTGATAAATTATGAAAGAATATTTGATTGCGCTTCTTGCCGCGTTTTTTGCGTCGCTGTTGCTTACGGCGTGTTTAATGCCGCTCCTGCGGCGGCTCAAAGCGGGGCAGTACATTCTCGGTTACGTAAAAGAGCATAAGGGTAAAAGCGGCACGCCCACTATGGGCGGGCTGGCTTTTATTACGTCCGTAATAGTTGTGTCGATTGTCTTTTACGGTTTTTCCGATAAGACGGTAAATTTAACGCTGATTACTGTGGCGGGATTTATGATTGTCGGTTTCCTCGACGATTTTTTAAAGATTTACCGAAAGGAAAACGAGGGCTTGAAGCCGTATCAGAAAATAATTTTTCAGCTTGCAATAGCCGTTGTCGCGGCGGTTTACTGCTACTTAAACCAAATAACCCGCATAAACGTGCCCTTTGGCGGCGGGCTCAGCTTCGATATCTATTGGGGGATTATTCCTCTTGTCCTTTTTGTCTTTCTGGCAAGCGTTAATTGCGTAAATCTCACCGACGGTCTGGACGGGCTTGCGGGCGGAACGTCGGTTGCGTATCTGCTGTCCGTCGGCATAATTTTAGCTTCGGGCGGCAATCCTATGGCAAAAATCTGCTTTATAGGAGTGGGAGCGCTCGCCGCGTTTTTGCTGTTCAACGTAAACAGGGCGGCTATCTTTATGGGCGACACGGGTTCGCTCGCGCTAGGCGGGCTTATAGCGTGCGTCACCGTGTTTACGGGCAATACGCTATATCTGCCGATTATCGGAATAACCTTTGTGTTTTCGGGAATATCCGTAATAGTACAGGTAATATATTATAAGCGGACGGGGCGAAGAGTGTTTTTAATGGCGCCGCTTCATCATCATTTTCAGATGAAGGGGCATACGGAATGTAAAATTTCTTATGCGTACGCTCTTATAACCGCCATAATCGGAATAATTTGTATTATTTTTATGTGAGGTAAAATGTATTACGGTAATCAAAAGTTTTTAGTTGCAGGTCTGTCACGCTCGGGCGAGGGGTGCGCGAATTTTCTTCTGCGCAGAGGAGCAAGCGTATATATTTACGACGATGTGGTCACCGATAAGATTTCGGAACTCGTCAAGTCGTTGCAGGCAAAGGGCGCGATAGCCGTCACTCCCGAAAATCTCAACGATGCGGTTTCGGCTTGCGACGTGCTTGTGCTCAGCCCGGGAATACCCATAGACAACGCGTTGCCCGTGGCGTTCCGTAAGCTTGGCAAAGCCATTATAGGCGAAGAAGAGCTGGCGGCTACATATCTGCGCGCCGCCGCGGTGGCGGTTACGGGCACTAACGGCAAAACGACTACCGTTTCTATGATGCAGAGCGTTATGGAGGCTTGCGGTAAAAAATCCGTGCCGTGCGGCAATTACGGCAATCCTCTGGTAAACGTTGTCGAGGATTTGGGGTTCGACAGCTTTGCGCTTCTTGAAATTTCGTCCTTTCAGTTGGAAACGCTTTTCAGCCTGCGCCCGCACGTAGCCGTAATAACCAACATTACCGAGGATCACTTAAACCGTCACTACAATATGGAAAACTACGTTTTTCTGAAAAGCAAGCTCATACGCAACCTGCGCGAGAGCGAGTACGCCGTGCTCAATTACGACGACGAAAGGGTACGTCAGCTTGCGAAGGTTACGCGCGGCAAGGTTGTTTGGTTTTCGGCTCTGCAACAGGTGGAGGGCGCTTACGTCGACGGCGGAACGGTCTATTACCGTGGTGAAAGATATTTCGGCGTGGAAAATATGACCCTCGGCGGATTGCACAACATTTATAACGCTTTGGCTTGCGTGGCGGTTTCGGCTCTGCTCGGACTTAACAGGGAAACGGCGGCAAACGCTATATGTAAGTTCAGGGGGGTCAAGCACAGAATACAGCTTGTCGGCGAGGTTAACGGCGTTACGTACATAAACGACAGCAAGGGCACTAACGTAGACGCGACTTTAAAGGCGGTAGAGAGCGTTGCCCGTCCCACGGTTCTGCTTCTCGGCGGTAAGGATAAGGGGTATGACTACGCGCCGCTGTTCGAGGGGCTTGCAAACAGCCGGGTGGTGCACGCCGTGCTGTACGGCGAAAACCGCTTCAAGCTGATTGACAACGCTTCGAAATGCGGCTTTACAAGTTATTCGGCGTGCGCCGATTTTGCTACCGCCGTACACCTTGCTTCCTATATTGCAAAAACGGGACAGAGCGTGCTTTTAAGTCCTGCAAGCGCAAGCTTCGACGAGTTTTCCAGCTATGAAGAGCGCGGCGACGCCTTTATAAGCGCGGTTGAAGAGTTGAAGAAAAAATTCGGCGGGGCGGCGCAATGAAGACGGGCGCAATAAAAATTAATCGTATTGGCAAAGACAAAAAAGCGGGAGATATCCCGCTTTTAATTTGTATTTTTGCTATGGTAATATTCGGCTGTCTTATGATTTATTCGGCAAGCTCCTACGTGGGCGAGGTGCAGTACGGCGACAGTCTGTTCTTCGTAAAAAAACAGCTCATAGGCGTAGCCGTCGGTGCGGCGGCGTTCGTCGGCGTGCAGTTTCTTCCGTATCGGAAGCTGATTAAATGTAAAATCCCCGCCGTTGTCGTTGCCGTCATTCTGCTTGCGCTCGTCTTCGTTCCGGGGGTGGGGGTGACAAATTACGGCGCTACGCGTTGGGTGGGGTTCGGATCGTTCACGCTTCAACCGTCCGAGATTGCCAAGTATGCCTTCGTGCTGTTCGCCGCCGCGCATTTCTCAAAGAATTACGAAAAGGTAAAGACCTTTGGCGGCGTGCTTCCCGTCCTTATAGTGGGCGTACTCTTCTGTCTGCTGATTATAGTCGAGCCCAATATGTCCATTACGATGTGCGTGGGGCTTCTGATGCTGGCTATGATTTTTCTCAGCGGCACGAATTTAAAGACGTTTGCCATAGTTTTAATACCGTTCGTTGTCGCGGTGCCCGTTCTCATTTTGCTCGAACCGTACAGACTGCAACGTCTGAGCGCGTTTATAGACCCGTGGGCTTCGCCTAAGGGGGACGGTTATCAGCTGATACAGTCGCTGTACGCTCTCGGCAACGGCGGATTGTTCGGAGTGGGGCTGTTTAACTCTACGCAGAAATACAGGTTTCTTCCCTTTGCCGAAAGCGATTTCATAATGTCGGTTATGGGCGAGGAGCTGGGGTTTTTCGGGCTTGCCGTGTTCTTTATCGTCAGCGGCTTTATCGTATACCGCGGCTTTGCAATCGCTTCGCGCTGTAAGGACAGGTTCGGTTATCTTCTTGCTTCGGGCATTTCGCTCGTGTACGGAATACAGGTAATAATCAACGCGCTTGTCGTCAGCGGAACGATACCGCCTACGGGATTGCCTCTTCCGCTCATAAGCAGCGGCAACACCTCGCTGATAATAACGATGACGTCTATGGGCGTGCTCTATTCGATGTCCCGTACAAATTAACAAGGTCGGTAAAAAACCCATATAATAAAGTAGGATAACCACGCGGATAGTGTAATTTCATTCAGTACATACGCGTTATCCGACACGGCGCGCGAAAAGGATACGGAGGGGTGGTCCGTCCGTTTCCGTTCGCGGGCTCTTTATTATTTACATACAGGGAGTTGTTATGGATAAGTACATTGTCAACGGCGGTAACGCACTGTTCGGTTCGGTGAACGTTCAGGCGGCAAAAAATTCGGTACTTCCCATATTGGCGGCAAGCGTTTTAACTGATGAAAAGATTGTTATCCGCAACGTGCCGTCGATTACGGACGTGCATAATATGGTCAAAATTCTCGGTTGTCTCGGTTGCCGTTGCACGTTTGTCAGGAACGACGTGATTATAGACGCTTCCTATGCGGACTGTTACAAAATACCCAGCGTGCTCGCAAGGGAATTGCGGTCGTCTGTCTTTCTTCTGGGGTCGGTCATATCGAGGTTTCGCAGAGCTAAAATCGCCTACCCCGGCGGTTGCGACATTGGACTGCGCCCCGTCGATTTGCATCTTACGGGTTTGAAGAAGCTGGGCGTCAGGATTACCGAAGCTAACGGCTATATATCGTGCGAGTGCGATAAACTTACGGGCGACGAAATAATGTTGGACTGTCCGAGCGTTGGGGCGACCGAAAATATAATGCTCGCCGCAGTAAAGGCGGAGGGTACGACGGTAATAAAGAACGCCGCGCGCGAGCCCGAAATCGAGGATTTGCAGAAATTTCTGAATACCATAGGCGCTAAGGTGAGCGGCGCGGGCAGCGGGACGGTGATTATACACGGCGTGGATAAGCTGGGCGGCGGCGAGTATCTGCCCATTTGCGACAGGATAGAGGCGGGGACTTTTCTTATTTGCACGGCTATGTGCGGCGGAGAGATACAGTTGAACGGCGTAAACGCGGAATTGTTGAGCTCTCTTTTACATAAACTTCGCGAAAACGGTTGCAAAATACGGGTAAAAGATGATAAAATAACTTTGCGGTGCGATAAGCGCCCCTGTTCGGTGAAGAGTATAGAAACGCAACCCTACCCCGGGTTTCCCACCGACTTACAGGCGCAGATGACGGCGCTCTGTTGCGTGTGCCGCGGAAATTCTATCGTTACCGAGAACTTGTTCGAAACACGGTTCAAGTACGTTCCCGAACTGAAAAAAATGGGCGCGGATATTACGGTAATCGACAGAAACGCTTTCGTGCACGGCGTGGAAAAGCTGAAAGGCGCGGAGGTTATCGCGCACGATTTGCGCGGCGGCGCGGCGTTGGTCATTGCGGCGCTCGCGGCTGAGGGAAAGAGTGAAATTCTCGATATATCCCATATAGACAGGGGATATTCGGATTTTGAATATAAGCTTAGGGCTATCGGAGGAGATATCGTTCGCGTAGCCGTGTGAAGTACGGATATGAAATACATAAGAAAGGTAATGGCAACGGGACTTGCGTTGATATTTTTAATAGCGCTTGTAATAGGCACGGGCGTAATATTTTCCGTGCGCAACGTAAACGTTACTTTTATAAGCTATTCGGACGCGTGCGACGAGGCGTACGCCAAAACGCGGGCAAATCTGAATAAGCTTAAAGGCTCGGGCTTGCTGTTTATTAACGGGGACGACGTCTACGGCAAGGTGAGCGACCCGCAGTTGCTTGCTATCGAGAGCTATGAAAAGAAGATGCCGTGTACTGTTAACATTATCGTGCGGGAGCGTGTGGAGTGTTTTGCGGTAAAGACAGAGGCGGGATATGACGTCTATGACGACGCAGGCAAGCTGATTAAGAGTACCGCCGACGAAAGCGCGCCGATGAACGCTTTGGACGGCTGTCCCGACGTGATCGTAGAGGCTACCGCCGAAAAGATCGAGGCTGTCGCCGCCGTTTGCGGATATTTCAAAGACAGCTTCGGCGGTCTGCGCAGAATAGTCGATAGCGTGTCTGTAAAAAAATATCTAGAGCTCGAAATGCTCGTTATCAAATTGCGTAGCGGCATTACCGTATCCCTCAGCGAGTGGACGGTCGACTCCGTGCGCAAGATAAAAGCCGCCCGCGACGAGCACGAGGGATTAAGCGACGTTCAGCGCACGGCTGGTACGATAAGCGTTATAAACGGCAGAGAGAACTCCGCGCCGACGGCAAAATACACCGCTTAATTGAAAAAATACGTTAATTAGGCAATATGTACGGCTCAATTTAAAAATTGGGTCGTATTTTTTTTGCTTATTGTTGTTATAAGATAGGTTTGCAATTCAAAAGCAAGCCTATTTTTTATTATCCATAATCTCAATTTAATATGGCTTGGGTTTGCCTTTGAAGGGCAAGCCCATTTTTTTATTTTCAAAAGGAGGTGTTAGGAATGGCGAAAGAGCGTAACGAAGTATTACGGCGTGAGACTTATACAAGACTTCAATTATGCGACCTTGATTTGGAATGGCTTGCAAGTGGCAATTTTCCTCATTATGGGTTGTATTAAAATGTATAACTCTTTTATGTTTGTAACCGGGGAATATCGGACGAGGATAGTCAACAAAACAAACAACCTCGAAATGTTCCATAACTACATTCAATCGCTTCCCAAAGAGGAAGTAAAGACGGAGGTCGAAGATGAGCAATAACACTTTAATTCCTTTGTGGAAACAACTCGGATATTCGAGCCAAGCGGAGTATATCCAAGCACTCAATTCCAAGAAAGCCTCCACTTCGGCGGTGGGCGTTTCTCCTAAATTGCCTTCGCTTAACAATTACGCTTCCGCTATGAATCCCTCCATTGGGAAGATACCGAGTTTTGACAATTCGGCAATAAGAAAAGGTATGCTCGATAGTTCAAAGGTCGGAGTCATCGGAGGCGGTGGCGTTCCCGGCGGTGTAACAAAAGGAGGGGTAATCATTGGAGGTAATTCCGGCAACCTCGAAAAAATGCCTACGATTCTTCCGAGCAAGCCGAGCGGAACAACCGCTTCTTCAAATCCGCTCGATAAGTACCTTCAATTAACGAAGGGCAATCCGCAACCCCCGATTCAACAACCTACGAGCAATCCGGCTCCGCTTGCTACGGAAACCGAGACCCAAGGAGGAAGGACGGACGCCGGCTCATATAACGGCACGAATGACTTCCTTGAAATGTTCAAGGAAAATTATGGGTACGATTATGACGGTAGCCCTTTGACGAGAAGAGAGGGAATGAGCGATAACCTCTCAAATATCTATGAAGAAGTTCTCTTTGTTAGAGGACGGCTTTGTTATGCCTTGAAGGTCTATTTGCTTGACTTTTCTCCAACAATTTGATATGATAACTCACGAAAACACTTCTTCAAGAGGTGTTTTTAGTAGTCTTATAGAAAAATTCTAAAAAAATTCTAAAAAACTACTCGCAAACGCTTGACAAATTAACAATTTTTTTTGCTTATTACCTTGACAAATATCTATTCACTATTATATAATAAAAGACAGGTAAAAAAACCATTCTTACGATTGGCTGGCGGTGAGTATAAGTGCGGAATAAAAGCGTAGCGGTACTTGATATACGTTCCTCGGAAATATGTGCTGTGATAGCCGAAAGAGGCGTAAACAATACTTTTATTATCAAAAGTAAATATTCGCAGCCTTACGAGGGGTATGCGGAGGGCGAGTTGCTCGACGTAAACGATTTTATCGCCGCCGTCCGCGAGGTTGTTTCGGGTATTTTAAATTCTGCCGACACGTCCGTGAGAAGCATTTATATCGGCGTTCCGTGCGAGTTTATCGAAACCGTGCAGACGGACAAGGTCATAAGCTTTCAGTCCGCACAGAAAATCAGCCCGCGCCATATAAGAAATTTAACCTCAAGCTCTTTACCCGCCTGTAAAGATGATAAAAAAATTATAGGGCAAGGCGCGCTTTATTACGTCTTATCGGACAAGCGTAGGCTTCTCAATCCGATAGGAACGGTGAGCGACAGTTTGCGGGCGCGATACAGCTTTTTCTTATGTAAATCGTCGTTTGCCGATACGGTTGAGCGCGCATTGTCGCAATTCCCGTCGATAAGAACTTATAACTGGTTGTCGCAGAACTATGCCGAGGGACTGTATCTCTTCGGACAGGACGACAGAGACGGGTATAAAATTCTGTTTGATTTCGGCTTTATTTCATCGACGTTCAGTGTTGTCTGCGGCGACGGAATAGCGTTCAGCGAAGCGTTTTCGGTTGGCGTCGGACATATTGCGGTGTTGCTTATGGAAGCGCTCGACATACCGTATGAAGCGGCTTCGGAACTGATAAAGCTGATAAACTTAAATGCACGCGACGGGATTTCAGTCAAGGAAGAGTATAATCTCTGCGGCGAAATTTATAACTTTTCCCCGTCGGAGCTACGCGAACTTGTGCGGGAAGGGCTCGACGGCGTGTGCGCAATGATAGAAACGTGCATACAGGCGTTTGCTCCCAAAGATTTGACGGGCGCGCCGATATACGTTACGGGAGAGGGCGTAGGAATTATCCGTGGTACGATAGAGCATTTCTCTTCACGGTTGGTAACGCCCGTGGAGGTGATTGCGCCGAAAGTCCCGTATTACGACAAACCTCGGTTCTCTTCTCTTTTCAGCCTTTTGTCCGCCTCTTTGGGCGACGCGGCTCAATAAATTTTCTACAATTTCGGAGGAATACATTATGTTCAATGATTCGACGGTAAATACCAATATTTCGGGTAAGGCAAGGATAAAGGTCATCGGCGTCGGCGGCGCGGGAAACAATGCCATTAACCGCATGATAGAGGCGCGCATAACCTGCACTGAGTACGTTGTCGTCAATACCGACTCGCAGATACTTGCCCTTTCTCCGTGCGAAAACAAAATACAGATAGGCACTCAGCTTACTAAGGGTTTGGGCGCAGGCGCAGACCCCGACGTGGGCAGAGCGGCGGCGGAAGAGAGCAAGGACGTTCTTACGGAGGTAATCAAGGGCACGGATCTGTTGTTTATCACCGCGGGTATGGGTGGCGGTACGGGTACGGGCGCTGCTCCTGTTATAGCTAAGATCGCCCGCGATATGAAAATACTCACGGTTGCCGTCGTTACCGAGCCGTTTGCATTCGAGGGCAAGAAGAGAATGGAGAACACCGTAAAGGGTCTCGACAATCTCAAAAAATACGTAGATACGCTCATCGTCATTCCTAACGACAAGATAAGGACGGTCGTAGATAAAAATACCACTATGGTAGAGGCGCTCAGGGTTGCCGACGAAATACTCAAACAGGGTATAAAGGGCTTGGCTGAGCTTATTGTCAACCCCGCGCTCATCAATCTTGACTTTGCGGACGTTAAGACAATTTTGAAGGACAGGGGCATTGCTCACCTCGGCGTCGGCGTTGCCAAGGGCGACAACAGAATTATCGAGGCTGTTCGTGTTGCCGTAAACTGCCCTCTGCTTGAAACGACTATCGAGGGAGCGCAGGGCGTTATCCTCAACGTTGTCGGCGGCAATGACCTTACTTTTGCGGAGGTTGCAGACGCGGCGGAGCTTGTGCGCAGCGTAGTCGACGCTTCGGCTAACATTATTTTCGGCGCGCGCATAGACCCCAACGTGCAGGACGAAGTTGAAATAACCGTCATTGCCACGGGCTTCCCCGGTTATGAAAATACCCAGCGCGAGGAGCAACAGCGCGCTTACACAAGCGGTCAGCTGTACACTCAGCAGGCTTACAATCAGCAGAGAATGTCGGTGAACGAGCCGTATTACCCGCAACAACGCGTAGCTTCTCAGCAACCTTTACAGCAGCCTACGCGCGGATATCCGTCCTTCCAACAGCAACCGATAACGCAGCAGCCTGTGTCGCAACCGTACGTACAACCCGCCGAGCAGCCGACTGTAAGACCTGCCGCGCAAGAACCGCCTCAGGTTGAGCGTCCTTCGGACAAAACCGTGCCTAAGTTTGCTCAGCTTTTGCATCGCTTTAACAGGCGTAACGACGGAGAATAATTTAAAATAATCTAAGCGCCCTGAACGGGCGCTTTTTTGATATAAAATGTTAAATTCCGTGATATTTTTTGTCGTAAAATAATAAAATTTATTATGGCTGAAAATATTCTGACGGATTATGATAGTTTTTTCTTTTTAGGTATCGGCGGGGTCAGTATGAGCGCCCTTGCCAAGCTGTTATTTAAAACGGGCAAGCGCGTTGCGGGCTATGACAGGTGCGAGGGGGAATATACGGACGAATTGAAGTCTATGGGGATAGAGGTTACGTCGGACTACGGTGCGGATCTGAGCGGCAGTCAAGTTATTGTATACACGGACGCGCTTCCCGAAAGTAACGCCTATATAATACAGGCTCGGCGAATGCGGCGCGTGCTTATCTCTCGCGGCAGATTGCTGGTAGAGGTGAGCCGTTTGTTTAAGAGTACCGTTGCGGTGGCGGGCTGTCACGGCAAAACCACGTGCACTTCGATGATTGCCCATATTCTCGATCACGCACAAATACCGTTTGCCTCGCATATCGGGGGTAAAGACGCGTCGCTTTCCAACTGCTGTTTAAAGGGATACGACGTATTTGTAACCGAAGCCTGCGAATATAAAAGGAATTTTCTGTATCTTAACCCGGACGTGTCTGTTATTTTAAACAGCGACGCCGATCATCTCGACTGCTACGGTACGGCGGAGAACCTGCGCAGGGCTTACGTCGAGTTTGCCGCAAAGTCGGGCAAGACAATAAAACTCTACGGCGACTTAAACGAGGTCGATGGGATAACTTTCGGGTTTGACGACAGAGCGGACTACTACGCCAAGAATATGAGAAACGTCAACGGCTCATATTGTTTTACGGCGTACGAACGGGGTAAAAGGTTGGGCGGCGTATCGCTTTCCGTTTGCGGAAAGCATAACGTGCTGAATGCGCTCGCGGCAATAGCGGCTACGCGCGTCGGCGGTATGCCTTTCGGGAAAATTGCCGAGGGGCTTGCAAGTTTTACGGGCGTGGAGAGGCGGTTTGAGCGTATAGGCAAGTATAACGGGGCGACGTGTATTGCCGATTACGCTCACCACCCCACGGAAATCAGGGCGGCGCTTAAAACGGCGCGTCTGATAACCGACGGGGAGCTCTATGTGGTTTTTCAGCCGCATACATACAGCAGAACTAAAAGCTTTTTCAAGCAGTTTGTGTCGGCGTTATCCCCGCTCAGAAAGCTTATGGTTTACAAGACGTTTGCCGCGCGTGAATACTATGACGACGCGGGCAGTGCGCTCACTCTCGCAGGTGGAATTAAGCGAGCGTGCTACGGGGAGTGCGAAACTGATATTGAAAATTTTTTGCGCACCGCGGCGGCGGGGGATACCGTGCTGTTCCTTGGCGCGGGCGACATTTACGACGTTGCCAAAGACGTGATAAATATTGTCAACTGATTATTTTTCAAGGCATAATTTATGCGCATAAATTGGCTGTTAAGCTCTGTAATATTCAGAAAATTAAAAAATTATACAAAAATATTCTGAATATATTCAAAAATAAAGTAATAATGCTTGACTTTGATATATTTAAATTCTATAATAATACAGAACTTAAATTTTGAGGAGGGTTTTGCGTTATGTCAAAAATATATTATCAGTCGGATTGCGATATTAATGTGTTAAAAAATAAGACCGTTGCCGTTATAGGCTACGGCAGTCAGGGGCATGCACACGCGCTCAACCTGCGCGAGAGCGGAGTAAAGGTTGTTATCGGTTTGCGTGAGGGCGGTAAGTCCTGGGCGAAAGCCGTTGCCGCGGGGTTTGAGGTTTACAGCGTTGCCGAAGCTACAAAGCGCGCCGATATCGTTATGATTCTCATTAACGACGAGGTGCAGGCTAAGGTGTATAAGGAGAGCATACAAGCCAATCTGAAAAAGGGAGCGGCTCTTGCCTTTGCGCACGGCTTCAATATACATTTCAAGCAGATTGTTCCGCCCGCAGACGTGGACGTGTTTATGATTGCACCCAAGGGTCCGGGACACACTGTGCGCAGTGAGTATCAGGAGGGTAAGGGAGTGCCCTGTCTTGTGGCGATAGAGCAGGATTTTACGGGTAAGGCTCTGAGCGTTGCGCTTGCGTATGCGGCAGGCATCGGCGGAGCGAGAGCGGGCGTGCTCGAAACGACCTTCAAGTGCGAAACGGAAACAGATCTTTTCGGCGAACAGGCAGTGCTCTGCGGCGGCGTTACGGCTCTTATGAAGGCAGGCTTTGAAACTTTGGTAGAGGCGGGCTACGACCCCAAAAACGCGTACTTCGAATGTATTCACGAAATGAAGCTTATCGTCGATCTGATTTATAAGGGCGGCTTCTCGCTTATGAGGTATTCCGTTTCCGATACGGCAGAATATGGCGATTACGAAACGGGCAAGCGCCTTATTACCGACGAAACCAAGAAGGAAATGAAGAAGGTGCTTGAAGAAATTCAGGACGGCACTTTTGCTTCTAAGTGGATTGCGGAAAACAACAACGGCAGAGCTCACTTCAACGCAAAGCGCTCTCTCGAAGCGTCGCATCAGCTTGAAGAGGTCGGAAAAGAGATACGCAGTATGTACTCCTGGAACAACGATAACGTAGAAGCGGCGGAGGAAGGCAAGTCCAAGCTTTAATAAATAAAATATTTTTTATGCGCGCCTGTATTTTTTTGCAGGCGCGTTTTTTAATTTTTGAGCCGCATTTTGTTGTGTTTTTCGGCAGTCAATGATATAATAAAGAATGCAGGATAATGCAATCGGAGATTGATAAAGTGAACAGGAAAAATAAAAGCGATAAACATTCGTATATACTGACGAGGGAAACGCTGGGCATGACGGTTTTGCTCTTCTGTCTTATCGTCACTATAATATTGCTTACAAACAATCTGATATTTCTGAGCTTTGGCAAAGCCGTATGTACTTTTATGTACGGCACGTTCGGCTATGCTTCGTATTTCATCGTTGCGCTGCTGGCATATCTCGGCGAGTGGTTGGTATTCGAGAAAAAAATACGCGTAAACGTGCGCGCATTGCTTCTCGTTTCGGCAACCCTCTTGATGTTGTTCCTGTTGTTTCATTCGGTAACGACGGCAAAATATCCTATGGAGAGCTACGGCGCATATCTTAAACATTGCTATGTAAACGCGGCAAACGGTTACGGCGGCTATTCGTTCGGCGGCGTATTGAGCGGACTTCTGGTCTATCCAATTGCTAAGGGCACGACCTTTATCGGCGCCTATGTAATTTTCTCGTTGTTTGCCGTTGCCTTTGCCGCGCTCTCTGTAATAGTTATCAGAAATCTTATCCTCGGGAAAGTAGTTGCGCGCAGTCGCGCCACGGCGAAGAGCGGGGAGGAAGAGGAGGAAACTCAGCAGACGGAGGTTGCCTCGCAGAAGGTCGATAATCTTTATTCAGTTAACGAAAATCACGAAATCGTCACGCGCGTAAGGCAGAACGGAGGCGCGTATTCACAGCCTGTTCAACAGCCGAAAGCTTCGGCGGCTAATGGCGGACATAAAACGGACGATAAATTTTCACAGGAAAATCTCGGCAGACGAATACTCTTTCAGCCCGGTGAATTTGCCGCGGAAAGCTATCGCCGCAATATGATTTACAACGACGATTCTTATTTTAATCACCCCGTGCAAAACGAGGACGATTATATGAGAAGCTTTTCAAGCAATCCTTCGGCGAAGCCTAACTCAACGCCGCCCGTGCAGTCCACATACACCTCGGACTTTTCGGCACAGGCGGACAGCCGTACCGCGGACAGCGGAACGCCGTCGTACCTCTACGGCGACGAGCCTGTAAGCAATTTGGGCGGTCTGACTTCATCCGTCAATAACGTTGGTGAAAACGATTACAGCACTTATACGGTAGACGGAAAGTCTTCGGTAAATTATGAGGAAGAGCCCGATAGTATTGCGCCTGTTGAAAACGACGTTATAGAAGAGCCCGCTCCATTAGAAAATGTGCGCGTCAATAAACCCGAATCCAATCCCTATGATTTGGACACGGACGTCGACGAGAGCCGTCCGCTCTATTCCGAGCCTAAGGTTGCGCCGATTGCTCACGTTGAAGATAAAAAAGAGCAAGAGCCTGTCGCGCCTGTTGAGGAAGAAAAACCTCAGCCCGAACCCGAACAGCCCAAGCCGCGCGAGAGGGGAAGCAAGCTTTTCGATTTGTTCAGCTCTTCGAATCCCCGATTGAGCGAACGTCGCATCGAGCCCGACATTACGGCTCTTCAATCTTCACGAAGGGAGAGGAGCAGAGAAAATCTGTTCGACGAATCGGAGGACGAAACTCCGTTTGCCGAGAGAACGTCTGTGCCGCAGAGCGAGGAAAAGCCCAAGGTTGAGCCGCCCGCAAGAGGCAGGGGCGCGGCGTTGTCCGATAACGATGATAAATCTGCGGAGATAAGCGAGAAGCCCGCAGTCGTTCCTCCCGTACGTTCGGTTGTTCCTTCCGCACGCACGGTTGCGCCTGTGCCCGCCGAAAAGCCCGCGCCTGTGCCCGCTCCCGTTCAGGAGGAAAAACCCAAACACGTCTGGAAAAAATACGTGCGTCCTTCACTGGAATTGCTCGACGATTACCCCGAGAATAACAACGTCAATTCCGCGGAGATAGAAGAGAGCAAGCAGATAATTTGCGAAACGCTCGCCGATTACCGCATTGACAGCAGAATACAAAACGTTGTCGTCGGGCCCGCGATTACGCGTTACGACGTGATAATCGAGGATAGAACGAATATCAAAAACGCTCTCAAATACCGCGAAGCCATTGCTATGGCGCTTATGAAGGAGAACGTAAACGCATATCTTAACTACTCCAAGGGTGCTATTTCTATTGAAGTGCCCAATAGCTCGCGCTGCGTGGTCGGGTTAAAGGGAATGCTTGCGAGCAGTCAGTTTCTCAACGCCAAGCCGAACAGTTTAACCTTTACTTTGGGTAAAAACGTTGAAGGGCAGGTTGTATGCCCCGATATTACCAAGATGCCCCATCTGCTTGTTGCGGGTACTACGGGCAGCGGTAAAAGTATATGTTTGAGCACGCTCATTGTCAGCCTGCTGTACAAGTACGGACCTGAAGAATTGCGTTTTATTCTCGTTGACCCCAAACAGGTTGAGTTCATATCCTACGACAAACTTCCTCACCTTATGATTAACGAAATTATCTACGACGTGGATAAGGCGATTAAGGCTCTGAATTGGGCTATTAAGGAGATGGAGAGGAGATACGCGCTGTTCAAGGAAATGACCGAAAAGGGCGTTGCCACAAAGAATCTTACCGAGTATAACGCGCATTTGCCGGAGGGCGAGGAGAAATTACCCAAAATCGTCGTTATTCTCGACGAGTTCGGCGATTTGATGTTGCAGGCTAAAAAGGATATCGAGAGCAGAATTATAAGACTTGTGCAAAAGGCGCGAGCTTGCGGCATTCACCTTATTCTTGCCACACAGCGTCCGTCGGTTGATTGCATTACGGGTCTTATCAAGTCCAATCTGCCCACGCGTATCGGTTTCAAGGTAAACTCGTTTGACGACGCAAGGTGTATCTTCGATATCGGCGGCGCTGAAAAATTGCTCGGCAAGGGCGACTTGTATTTCCGTTCAGCCGAGAGCCCCGAGCTTGCGCGTATTCAGGGTTGCTTTATTGATACTCACGAAGTTCAGAGAGTTACAGACTTTATTAAGGAACACAACGAAACGTATTTCGATCAGAGCGTAAGCGACTTTATAAATACCGTAGAGGAAGAGGCTTCCGAAACTACTGCTCCCGAAGGGGAAATGAGCGGCGACGCGTCAAAGGTAGACGACACCTTTATTAAGGCGTTAAAGTTCTGCGTTATCAGTAATCAGGCTTCCGTTTCGATGATTCAGCGCCGTTTCCCTATCGGCTATATGAAGGCTTGCAAAATCATAGATTGGATGGAGAATATGAATTATATTACTCAGTCCGAGGGGTCTAAGCCGAGAAAAGTTCTGCTGTCCCGCGAAGAATTTACGCAGAAATACGGTGACGTTGATGATTGATTTTACGCGTAAAAAATTCGGTGTTATATCGCTTGGCTGCGACAAAAACAGAGTTGATACCGAAAAGCTTTTGGCTGTTATAAGGTCGGCGGGGTGTACCGTAACCGACGATATCGGCGAAGCGCAGATACTAATCGTAAATACCTGCGCGTTTTTAAACGAATCGAGAAAGGAAGCCATTGAAACCGTAATTGACTGCGCGGCTTACAGGTGCGGCAAGCTTGAAAAGCTTGTAGTGTGCGGTTGTCTGCCGCAGAAGTACATAGGCGAGTTGTATTCGTCGCTGATTGAAGCGGACGTGTTCCTTGGAACGCAGGATTACGGCAAATTTTTTGAAGCTCTTGAAAAATCTTACGACGGTGCAAGGGTTAATTTTGTCGGTATGGGCGATAATCTTTATGCTATTGACAGAGTGGTAACAACACCCTGTCATTACGCTTATTTAAAGATAGCCGACGGTTGCAACAACTTCTGCACTTACTGCCTTATTCCGAAGATACGCGGAAGATACGTAAGTTATCCCGTAGAACAGCTAATTGCCGAAGCCGAAAGCTTGGGCGACGTGTCGGAGCTGATTTTGGTCGCGCAGGACGTCTCCCGATACGGAATTGACCTGTACAAGAAAAAATATTTAGTAAATTTTTTAAAAAAGCTGACAACACTTGTCAACATTAATAGTGTAAGATTACTTTACTGTTATCCTGATATGATTGATGACGAGTTGATTGCCGAGATAAGGGACAACCCCAAGATTGTCAAATACCTAGATATTCCCCTTCAACACAGCGAGGACAGAATATTAAAGCTTATGAACAGGCGCGGCACTCGCGCGGAGTATTTGTCGCTGATTAAAAAGTTAAAGGAACAGATACCCGAAATTGCCATAAGGTCAACGTTTATAAGCGGCTTCCCTGGGGAAACGGAGGAAGAATTCGAGGGTATGTGCAACTTTTTGAACGAGGCGGGGCTTGTCAACTGCGGGTTCTTCGCATATTCCCGTGAGCCGGATACTCCCGCATACAAAATGTCGGGGCAAGTGCCTTACGGCGTGAAGAAGCGGAGGGTGAAAAAGCTTTACTCTGTGCAGAGTGAAATTTCGGCAAAATATCTCTCTTCGTATGTGGGTAAGACCGTTAAAGTTATCTGCGACGGCATTGATTACGAAAAGGGTTGCTTTGTCGGCAGAGCGTATTTCAGCGCGCCCGACATCGACGGGAAGGTGTACTTCAATTCGGCAAATGCCGTACAGGGCGGCTATTACGACGTAAAAGTTACGTCTTGCGACAGTTACGATATGTACGGTCAGACGGAGGACTATGATAATGAATGAAGAAGATAAAGAGAGCAAATTCTATAAATTTGCCAAGGGTAAGGGGGTAATGAACTTACCAAACAAGCTTACTATAAGCAGAATGGTAATGATACCCGTGTTTGTTCTCTTCTTTTACCTCAATTTTGTCGGACATTATTTTGTTGCGCTTGCCGTTTTCGGCGTTGCGAGCTTGACTGATTTGTTCGACGGGAAGATTGCGAGGAAATACAATCTTGTAACCAATCTGGGCAAATTTCTCGACCCGATTGCCGACAAAGTGCTAGTGCTCTCCGCGCTTGTATTATTTCTTACCGTGCCGTCGCTTTTTAACGCTAACCTCGGTGACTGGGCGATAATTGTTGCGGGGTGCGGCGTTGCGGTAATTCTTGCGCGCGAGATTATTGTCAGCGGTTTTCGTATGGTTGCCGCGGACTCGGGCATAGTTATAGCGGCGGACATTATAGGCAAGTACAAGACGGTTATGCAGGATATTGCAGTTATTGTCATAATTATCGGCGCGGGCTTTGCCGAGCTTGTGCCTACGGTCGTCAACACAGCTTTTACAATGTGCTCAAAAATTATCAACTACGTCGGATTGGGGTGCTTTGCAATCTCGGTTATTCTTACCATAATTTCGGGAATAAATTATATAGTTAAAAATATAGAAGTTTTAAAGAAATGAATATTGCAGACGAAAGACAAATCAGGCACGGCAGTATATGCCTGTTGGCGTTTGAAAATAAAAAGATAACTGATTTGAGTAAAGTCGAGGGGTTGTTATCGGAATTAGCCACCTTCGGTTACTACTGCGATAAAATAAGCAGAATTGCTTTTGACAGCTCGGTGGAGATAACGCGCGCCGTAAAAGAGGGAACGGAAAATTACGAAAACGTTATAGTATACTGTCCGTCAAGAATGGGGCAGACGTTCAAGGATTTTGTTTCGTATTTGTTGGGCGCTCAATTCGATATTTCCGACGTGCTGAACAGCGCGGGGACGACGGTATTTTTGCTGTACAGCGACAGAAACGGCAAACTCCAAACGGCTGATATCAAAGACGTATTGGACAAAAAGTATGGCGTAAGCTACGACAGCACTGTTATAAGATTGGTCGGAGCGCCTGTAAAGAAGCTGGACGAAGCCGTGCGCGCTGTGCGTTCTATGTTCCCCGACGGAAGCGTGCTTATCAACGTTACCGACAGCTTTGAGGACTACCGAATAGAAATAGTCTATTCCTCTAAGACGCCTAAAATGGCGATAGACGGCGCAGTCAGGGAATTGGTCAGGCGGCTCAACGATTATATCTACGCGCTTGAGGATATTTCTCTCGCCGAGCAGCTGTACCGTCTGCTTAAACTGCGCAGAATGAAAATTGCCGTTGCGGAATCGTTTACGGGCGGCGGCGTTGGCAAGCGGCTTGTGGAGGTCGGCGGCATATCGGAAGTATATTACGAGGGGCTCAACACGTACTCAAATCAGTCAAAAATGCAACGGCTCGGCGTTAAAGAGCTTACCTTAAACCAACAGGGGGCTGTGTCGGCTGAAACGGCTTACCAGATGGCGGAAGGGCTTTTAAAGACGGGTACGTGCGAGGTTGCGATTTCCACTACGGGCATAGCAGGACCGAAGTCGGACAATACCTTGAAGCCCGTCGGGCTGGCGTATATCGGTATAGGAGTTGAAAGCGATATAGCCGTATATAAATTTAATTTTGATGGCGACAGGGAACGGATAACAAACGCGGGTATCAATCACGCTCTGTTTCTTGCCTACAAAAGCTTAAAGTAATTAAGGATAATTTAACAGGAGAAACATAAATGAACGACGAAAAACTAAAAGCATTAAACTCTACAATCGCAATGATTGAGAAGCAGTACGGTAAGGGCGCAATAATGAAGCTCGGCGATGAAAAAGTAAGCTCAGAGCTGGAGGTTATATCCACGGGCTGTCTTTCTCTCGACCTTGCGTTGGGCGTTGGCGGCGTACCCAGAGGCAGGATTATGGAGATTTACGGACCCGAGTCCTCAGGTAAAACTACCGTCGCGCTCCATATAATTGCGCAGGCGCAGAAAATGGGCGGCGTTGCGGCGTTTATCGACGCTGAGCACGCACTTGACGCAGTGTATGCCAAAGCTCTCGGCGTAAAGACGGACGAACTGTATATATCTCAGCCCGATACGGGCGAGCAGGCTCTCGATATATGCGAATCTCTTGTGCGTTCGAGCGCGGTTGACGTAATAGTCGTCGACTCGGTTGCGGCTCTTACTCCTAAGGCGGAGATAGAGGGCGATATGGGCGACACTCACGTAGGCTTGCTTGCAAGACTTATGTCGCAGGCTCTCAGAAAACTGACGGCAATAACCAACCGTTCCAAGACGTGCGTAATCTTTATCAACCAATTGCGTGAAAAGGTGGGCGTAATGTTCGGCAATCCCGAAACGACCCCAGGCGGCAAGGCGCTTAAATACTTTGCGACAATCCGTCTCGATATCAGAAAGGCGGATTCTCTCAAAAGCGAGGGCGACATCATAGGCAACAGGGCAAAAGCCAAGGTGGTTAAAAACAAGGTTGCGCCTCCTTTCAAGGTTGCCGAGTTTGATATTATTTACGGCGAAGGCGTATCTCAGGAAGGTTGCCTTATTGATTTGGGACTTGAATACGGCATTCTTACAAAGAGCGGCGCTTGGTTCAACTATAACGAGGATAAGGTTGCAAACGGCAGAGAGAAGATGAGGGAGCATCTGAGAGCTAACCCCGCGCTTAAAGACGAGATCGAGGCAAAAATAAGAGAGGCTCACAAGGCGTCAATCAAGAAACAGCAGGACGATTAATGAAGTACGGATATGTAAGAGTTTGCGCGGCGACCCCCGAAATGCGGGTTGCCGACGTGGAGTTCAATTCTCGGAATATAATAGATGCGATAAAGGAGAGCGCAAAGAGCGGCAGTCAGCTTACGGTTTTTCCCGAGCTCTGCGTTTGCGGTTACACTTGCGGCGACCTGCTAAACCAGCCCGCGCTTTTAGATGCGGTTGAGAATGCGATTGTTGAGATCGCAAAGGCGACCGAGGGTATTAAAACGCTTGTCTTTATCGGCGCGCCTATAAGGTGCGCGGGCAGACTGTATAACTGCGCCGTGGGAATCAGCGACGGGGAAATTCTTGGCGTCGTTCCAAAAACCTTTATTCCAAACTACGGTGAGTTTTACGAGAAACGCTATTTTTCCTGTCTTACGGAAGGTTGCGAGGGGAGCGTGTCAATCGGCGGCGTCGACGCGGATTTCGGAACGGAAATTATTTTCTCTTCGCGGAACAACGACAAATTTACTGTTGCCGTAGAAATTTGCGAGGATTTATGGGCGGCACAGTCACCGTCGCTTGCGCATGCAAAGGCAGGGGCGAATATTATAGTCAACCTCTCTTGCAGCGACGAAACGGTTGGCAAAGCCGAGTACAGGCGAATGCTTGTAAAAACGCAGTCTGCTAAGCTCATCTGCGGATATATCTACTGTGACGCGGGTGACGGCGAAAGTTCGACAGATATGGTATTTGCCGGTCATAATCTTATATGCGAAAACGGAGCGGTTCTTGCAGAAAGCGCGCTGTTTCAAAACGGACTTGTTTACGGTGAAATAGACGTTGAGTATCTTGCCACCGAGAGAATGAGGAGCGCTACGGGATATTATGGTGTAAACGACACTCCGTATATGTGCGGGGATAATTGCTATACGGTGATTGATTTTAGCTCTGACGAAATCGGTCAGCCTACAAGACTTTATCCGCGCACGCCCTTTGTTCCCGAGGACGGTTTGGGCGACAGAAGCGAACTCATTCTGACTATTCAGCAAAAGGGGCTTGAAAAGCGTTTAAAGCACGTCAATGCGCGCAATGCCGTTATCGGCATATCCGGAGGGCTTGATTCCGCGCTTGCATTGCTTGTCACGTGTCGAGCGTTTAAAGCCTTGGGCAAAGATACGGGGGATATTATTGCCGTAACTATGCCGGGGTTCGGTACGACGGGCAAGACAAAGGGTAATTCGTTAAAGCTTATAGAAGCTTTGGGCGCGACTGCCAAAACAATTCCCATTTCCGACAGCGTAACTCAGCATTTTAAGGATATCGGTCACGATCCCGAAAATCGCAACGTTGCCTATGAAAATGCTCAGGCGCGTATGCGCACTATGATATTAATGGATATCGCCAACGATAACGGCGGTTTGGTTATCGGCACGGGCGATTTAAGCGAGTTGGCTCTCGGCTGGGCGACTTACAACGGCGACCATATGTCTATGTATGCGGTTAACTCGTCAGTGCCTAAGACGCTTGTCAGACATTTGGTTAAGTATGAGGCGGAAAGGCTCGGCGGTACGGCAAAAGCTGTGCTCACCGACATTTTGAATACCGAAATAAGCCCCGAATTGCTTCCCCCCGACGCGGGCGGCAATATTGCGCAAAAGACCGAGGACATAGTAGGGCCGTATATACTTCACGACTTTTTCTTGTACTATATCATAAGATGCGGGTTTGCTCCCGATAAAATAAAGTTTATTGCAGAGCGCACGTTTGCGGGAATGTTCGGCAAGGCGGATATAGATAAGTGGCTTAAAAACTTTTATAAGCGCTTCTTTTCCCAGCAATTCAAGCGTTCCTGCGTGCCCGACGGCGTAAAGGTGGGAAGCGTAGCGTTATCGCCCCGCGGAGATTGGCGTATGCCGTCCGACGCGGTTGCCGCGCTTTGGCTGAAATCACTTGAATAAATTTAAACGGACTGCGGTTTGCTTGCCGCGGTCTTTTTTTGTGCGTCTTTTTTTGAGAATAATTAAAGGAATTTGACAAATAAATTGACATTTATACGCTGTTGGTGTAAAATAAATTATGGTATATAAAAAGGCGCGTTGCGCTTTAATATATATAAAATCAAATCAGGAGGCTTATAATGTATAACGCAGGCATAAGCACCCTGTTCCTTGCCGACGGTTGGATGGTCGGATTTATTGTAACATTAGTTGTAGCACTTATAGCAGTGCCCGCCGCGGCGGTATTATGCTGGATTTTCAGTCGTAAATCGTATAAATCGAAGATTGACAGTCAGCTCGGCGACGTCGAGGCGCGTTCAAAAACTATGCTTGACGACGCGGAAGCACGTTCGAAGAAGATACTTGACGACGCGACGGCTGAAAGTAAAAGACTTAAAAAAGATGCAATTTATGAGGCTAGGGAACAGGAGCGCAAATTAAGGGACGATTTCGAAAGGGAAACAAAGGAAAAGAAGGTCGAGCTGAATAAGCTTGAACAGCGTCTGATGCAGAAAGAGGACAACCTCGACAAAAAAGAATCCGCAATGGATAGGAAAAACGAGGAACTTGAAAAGCAGAAGAAGGACTTGGTTTTAAAGGAACAGGAAGTCAAGAAGACGCAAGAGAAAGTCAACCATCAGCATGAGCTTATGATTCAGGAGCTTGAAAAGGTTTCTCAGCTTACTAAGGAAGAGGCTAAGAAACTCCTTTCCGAAGAGATTTTGGACGACGCCCGTCACGACGTCGCTTTGCAGGTAAGAAATATCGAGCAGACGGCAAAGGACGAGGCTACAAATGAAGCAAAGAAGATAATATCGCTTGCCGTTCAGCGTTGCGCGGCTGACCACGCTTCTGAGATAACGGTATCGGTTGTGCCTATCCCGAGCGACGATATGAAAGCGAGAATTATAGGCAGAGAGGGTAGAAATATCCGCGCGCTGGAAAATGCAACGGGTATTGAGCTGATAGTCGACGATACCCCCGAGGTCGTTATTTTATCGGGCTTTGACCCCGTAAGACGTGAGGTTGCCCGCCTGACGCTTGAAAAACTGATAACAGACGGCAGAATACATCCCGCCCGCATAGAGGAAACCGTAGCAAAAGTCCGCAAAGAGCTCGATCAGGAGATTAAGGCGGCGGGCGAGAGCGCAATGTTTGACGTGGGCATCTATGGGTTACACCCCGAATTGATTAAGCTTATAGGCAGACTTAAATACAGGACAAGCTACGGACAGAACGTGTACAAGCACTCGATAGAGGTTGCTCAGCTTGCGGGATTAATGGCAAGCGAGCTTGGACTTGACGTAACGCTTGCAAAGCGCGCAGGCTTGCTTCACGATATTGGCAAGGCGGTCGATAAGGAGCAGGAGGGAACTCACGTCCAGCTCGGCGCGGATCTTGCAAAGAAATACGGTGAAAAAGCTAACGTAATCAATGCGATTGCCGCGCATCACGGCGATTGCGAGCCCAAGACTATGGAAGCCGTTCTTGTGGCGGCGGCTGATGCCATTTCAGGCGCGCGCCCCGGTGCAAGAAGGGAAACGGGCACGAATTACGTCAAAAGACTTGAAAAGCTCGAGGGAATTGCTTCAAGCTTTAACGGAGTTGACAAGTGCTATGCCATACAGGCAGGCAGAGAGGTGCGCGTAATGGTTAAGCCCGAACAGGTTGACGACGCGCAGGCTATGTTCCTTGCTAAGGATATTGCAAAGAAAATCGAAGCCGAGCTTGAATACCCCGGTCAGATAAAAGTCAACGTTATACGCGAATCGCGCGCCGTTGAGTATGCTAAATAATATACAAAAGACAAAATAATAAAATACAAAAGAGAAATTCCCCTCCGAAGCTTCGCTTCGGAGGGGAAAATTTTTAAATCATAAGTTGGTTTAATTTTCGGTGTGCATATCAAAAACGCTTAATGGTCTTTATTTTATAAAGAGTTTAAAGCTTACTGCAAACACGGTTATATTCAATGCCGTAATGGAGGGAATGACAATCATCTTCATTATGTCGCTTGCCGAATTGGGGTTTACGTTTAACAGGAACGATACCGCAGAAATAATCAGAATGGCAATAAACGTAATTATAAGCGCTGAACTTATGTATCCGTTAGTCGTAGGTATAACGCAGTTCTTGCCGTAGCCCCTGAGCAACATTGCGCCGAATACGATAAACTGAATAAGTCCAAGCAACAGAATGACGGTGGGATAAATCCAGCTGGTATTCAGTTGTCCTAAGAAGATAAAGCAGAAAATAAATTCAATTGCGCAGATTGCAAGTACAATAGACGAGCATTTAAGAAGTGTTGCTCCCTTATTATAAGTAGTTTTTGTTGCGTAAGTTTCAACGTCGTGCGTGCTTGAAGCGGCAACTGCAACGCCGTCGGCTCTGCCGCGGTCGACCAAGCGCACGCGCGCCTGTTGTTCGGGTGATCTCGGAGCGGGGCGCGTATACGTCTGCACACTGCCGTTAGACACTGCTTTGCGGTAGACACCGTCTATGAGGTTTTTATAGTCGCGCTCCGTTTCGGGGCGATTATTGTAAATCAGTCGCTCGGTATTTACGTTTTCCGAATTGGGCACGACGTCGTCGCGGGGAGGCTCGGGCGTGCGTACCGGCTCGGAAATAAGTCGCAAATAATTTTCGTGAGCAACTCTGCGCGCTTCCGCCTGTGCCGCCTGTTCGGGGCTGATTTGCGGTTCGGGCGGCTGCTGTTTTGCCTCGATAGCTTGTTGTTGCTGTGCAACTTGTTGAGCCTCCAAAGCCTGTTGCTGAACAGCAAGGACCTGCTGTTGCGCCTCGATAGCTTGTTGTTGCTGTGCAATTTGCTGAGCCTCAAATGCCTGTTGCTGAACGGCAAGAGCCTGTTGTTGCGCCTCGATTGTCTGCTGTTGCTGAGCGATAATTGCCTGCTGTTGCGCAAGCTGTTCAGTAATTGGATCAGGTTGTCGGTTGGTCTGCTGAGTAGTGTTTTGTTCTACGCCCGACTGCTGTTGAGTCTGAGTGCCTTCAGAAACGTTGTTGTTTTGCGTTTGTTCGGTTGACGGTTTAGGTGGCGTTGACGGGGTAGTATCGCTTGCAACGTTATTTTGTGTCTGTTCGGACGCATTCTGTTGGCTGTTCTGCTGATTTGCCACGACGGCGCTCTCGCCTGTTTGAGCCGCTCTGTCCGCTTCGTCGCTTCTTACAATCGGAACGCGTGAAACCGAATTTTTAAGGATATGGAAGTCGACGGGGGTGGGGGCGGGTTGCGAAAAATCAAACGACCTATCGGATATAAGGCTGTCTATAATAGTCCTCGAATATTCCCATTCGGCGAGATTTTTCTCGGTAATATCCTTACCGCTTTCTGTTAACGTAAAATATTTTCTTCTGCCGCCCGAAGTGACCTCGTCCGTCTTCCAATAGGCCTTTATGTAACCTTGGTTTTCAAGGCGCTTTAACGCGCTGTAAAGCGTGGGCTGTTTCAATGAATATTGACCGTGGCTCTTGACGTCAATATCGTTCATTATTTCATAGCCGTATTTATCTCTCTCATAGAGGGAGCGTAGAATTATTGTATTGATATGACCGCGGATAATATCTGCGCCTATTGAATTTGCTTCCTCGTTACGCGAGCTGTCCGCAGGCTCTTCGGCTTGCTGTTCGTCGTTTTGGCGGGGCTCGTCAGGCTTGCTTTCTTCCGCGGCATTGGCATTGTCTGAGGGAGCGTCGGGTTGATTTTCACCGCTGTAAGGCGCGGTATTATCGTCTTCCCTGATGGCGTAGGGATCGTCATTTTCAATATTGTTAAAATTGTCGTCTTTCATATTAAAACTCCATATGTTGTAAAAATTATACTATATTACACAATAAATGTCAATGTTTTGACAAAATAAAAGGTACTATGTCACGCATAATTAGTGATTTTTTTTAAAAACAATAGACAATTTTAAATGCAAGTGATATTATTTTGTAAAATTTAAAGAAGGACACATAAAAATAATGTATTGTCACAGTAAGAAATACGAAATCAGATATACGGACGTTGATTTTAAAGACGAACTAAAACTTTCGTCGCTTCTTTCTTTGATGGAGGAATCGGCTTGTCTTTCCGCGGAAGAACTTGGCTTCGGCTACTCGGTTTTGCAACCTAAAAAAATCGGCTTTGTAATCGTTAATTGGTATATAGAGTTGTTCAGAGCAATAAAACTCAACGACATTTTAGAGATTCACACCTGGCCGGTTAAACCTAAGCGACTTATTGTACTCAGAGACTTTGAGCTCTTTGTCGGTGGAGAGAAAATAGGTGTTGCGACGTCCAGGTGGTGTCTTATCGACTTGAACAGCTTTTCAATGCTGCCAAGTTCGGTCGTGTTTACTCCTGAAATGCAGTACAACGATTTCAGATCCGTAGCCGATATTAATTTGAAGATTCCCGAGATTGATGTGTTTGAGCCCTGCTACGTTAAGAAAATTTCATATTCGGATTATGATCATTATTACCATGCCAATAATACCAAATACGCCGATTTTCTTATGGACGCGTTTTCTGTCGACGAACTGAAAGAGCGTACGCTCTCGACGGTTCGCGTCACATACGTGAAGCAGAGCAAAGAGGGTGAAAAGTTGGAGTTTTACAGACAAAGACAAGAGGACGGCACTTGGACTGTCGAGGGGAGAGTTGACGGAGAGAGGCGCGTGCAGCTTTCGGTAAAGTTTGATGCCTGAATTGAAATATGAATTGAAGTTTTCCTCGCGGCGCAGTATAAGCATAAAAATCAAAGCCGACAACAGCTTGATTGTGAGCGCGCCAAAGGGGTGTTCAAAGGCTGAAATTAATCGCTTTATTCAGTCAAAACAAGCTTGGATAGAAAAGCATATAAGCGAAAACAATGCAAAAAATGGCTTTTTGTCCGATATTATTGATTACAAATATATGCTGGTAGTCGGTAATCCGGTTCCGTTCACGATCGGCGGCAGAAATATGTTTACTTCTGAGGAGGTAAGCGTTAAGTCGTTAAAAGATTTAAAGAAGCTGTTTGTTGACAATTTGGGTGAGCGCTTTATTCGCTTGCTTGACGAATTATGCGCTAAAACCGGTTTAAAGTATAAGAGCGTCGGCTTTAAAGATTACAAATCGCGATGGGGATGCTGTGACGGTTCGGGAAATATTTTATTCAATTATAAGTTGCTTATGACTCCCGAAAAATTCTGGATTTACGTGGCGGTGCACGAGCTGTGTCATACGGTTTATATGAATCATTCGGATAAATTCTATTCTTTAATGTCTGTATTTCTGCCCGATTACAAATCATTGCGCCGTCAATTAAAAAAATACTCCCGCATCACGGAGCTGTATTGAGAATTGCGCTAATTTCTAAATATTCATAAAATAATTAATATTTGTATAATTATAAATTATGTGCCGATTTTGCTGAAAGATTATTCATTTATATTTTTTGTTTTTCATAAATATACGGATAATTTGCTTGACTTGTAAAATAGTGTATTGTATAATATTTCAGGTTATCGTAAGGTGGCTTGAATTTTAATAAAAGAGATATAATTTTATGGAAAAGAAAATCAAAAAAGTTGTTCTTGCATACTCGGGCGGACTTGATACGTCCATTATAATCCCCTGGCTTAAAGAGAACTATGATAACTGTGAAGTTATTGCCGTTTCGGGCGACGTCGGTCAGACTACGGAGCTTGACGGTCTTGAAGAAAAGGCTTTAAAGACGGGCGCTTCAAAGCTCTATATAGAGGATTTGAAGAAAGAATTTATAGAAGATTATATCTATCCAACGATGATGGCGGGGGCTATATATGAAAATAAGTACCTTTTGGGAACGTCGTTTGCTCGCCCCATAATAGCAAAGAGAATAGTCGAAATTGCCAAGAATGAGGGCGCGGACGCTATTTGTCACGGCTGTACGGGCAAGGGCAACGATCAAGTTCGTTTCGAGCTTACCATTAAGGCGTTTGCTCCCGATATGAAAATAATCGCCCCTTGGCGTATCTGGGACATCAAGAGCCGCGACGAGGAGATCGATTACGCCGAGGCGCACAATATTCCTCTAAAAATCAACAGAGAGACAAATTACTCCAAAGATAAGAATTTGTGGCACTTGTCGCATGAGGGTTTGGATCTTGAAAACCCTGCGAACGAGCCCGATTATGACAAGATTTTGGAGCTTGGCGTTTCGCCTTGGAAAGCTCCCGATAAGGCTACTTACGTAACTATTCACTTTGAGAAGGGTACGCCTGTGGCGGTTGACGGCAAAAAACTCGGCGCGGTGGAGCTTATAGAAAAGCTCAACAAAATCGGCGGCGAAAACGGCGTCGGGCTTGTTGACATGGTAGAGAACAGACTTGTCGGAATGAAGTCGAGGGGCGTGTATGAAACCCCCGGCGGTACGATTTTGTACACGGCTCACGAGATGCTTGAATCAATCTGTCTTGACAAGGCAACTCAGCACTACAAGCAGTTGATCGCAATTAAGTACGGTGAAATGGTATACGACGGACAGTGGTTTACACCCTTGCGCGAGGCTCTTGACGCATTTGTTGCAAAGACGCAGGAAACCGTTACGGGCGACGTTAAGCTTAAAATTTATAAGGGTAACGTAATGTGCGCCGGAATAACTTCGCCTCATTCGCTTTACAGCGAGGACATTGCAACGTTCGGTGAGGACGATTGCTACGACCAGATAGATTCTCAGGGCTTTATCAACTTGTTCGGATTACCTATCAAGGTAAAAGCTCTGCTCGAAAATAAGAAGCTTAAATAATGATTAACGTTTTTATTGACGGCAAAGAGGGTACGACGGGTCTTCAAATCTATGACAGGCTTGAAAAACGTGCCGACGTTAAGATCATAACTCTTTCGGAAGAATTAAGAAAGGACGTCAATGCCCGTAAAGAATGTCTGAACAGTGCAGACGTAAGCTTTTTATGCTTGCCCGACGCAGCGGCAATAGAAGCGGTGGCGTTAGTGGATAACCCCAAAGCAAAGATTATCGACGCGTCAACGGCTCACAGAACGAATCCCGAATGGGTATACGGACTCCCCGAGCTTTCAGATGAAAGGCGGGAACAGATAGCAAATGCTAAGAGGGTTGCAAATCCGGGCTGTCACGCAACAGGATTTATAACGCTTGTTGCGCCGCTTGTAAAGGCGGGTATTGTTTCTGCCGATTATCCTTTTGTTGCTCATTCGATTTCCGGTTATTCGGGCGCAGGTAAAAAAGCTATTGCGCAATATGAGAGCGCTGACAGAGATATTTCGCTGTCGTCTCCGCGCGAATACGCGTTGGGCTTAACTCACAAGCACCTGCCCGAAATGGTGAGGGAGTGCGGATTGGAACATAAACCGATATTCAATCCGTTTATCTGCGATTATTATTGCGGTATGTGCGTTACAGTACCTGTCTATGCCTCGCTTTTGAATAAAAAATATAAAGTAAATGACGTAAGAGAGTTTTTTGCGGAGTACTATGCCAGACAGAACTTTATAAAAGTTGTTGAAAGCGACAAAATTCCGCAGTTTTTGGCGGCAAATTCACTCGCCGACACAAATAATTTGAATATCTACGTCACGGGAAGCGATGAACAAATTTTGCTTGCGAGCGTGTTCGATAACCTGGGAAAGGGTGCGTCCGGTGCGGCTGTGCAGAATATGAATATTATGTTCGGGCTTGATGAAACAACCTCGCTTATATAGTTGCAAAAAAATATAAGCTTAAAAAATTCAGAAGAAAGAATCGTACTATGAAAATTTTTGAAATACAGGGTGGCGTATGTGCACCGAAGGGCTTTAAGGCTAACGGCATACACTGCGGTATAAGAAAAAATAAATTTAAGAGGGATCTTGCTCTTATAGTCAGCGACGTTCGCGCCGCGGCGGCGGGCGTTTATACGAGTAATCTTGTCAAAGGCGCGCCCGTTGTTGTTACTAAAAATAACTTGACCGACGGCTTTGCGCAAGCTATAATATGTAATAGCGGTAACGCAAATACATGCAATGCCGACGGATTAGAAATTGCCGAAACGATGTGTTCGCTTGTTGAGAGCGCGGGCGGCATAGCCAGGCGCGACGTTATAGTTGCTTCTACGGGCGTTATCGGACAGAAGCTTGATATCGCGCCCATAGACAGCCATATGGACGAGTTGTGGAACGGACTTGGAGATAACAGCGATTTTGCGGCGGAGGCTATTATGACAACCGATACCGTAAAAAAGACGGTTGCGGTTGAATTTGAGTGCGGCGGCAAGGTTTGCAGGATAGGTGCAATTGCAAAGGGCGTCGGTATGGTTTGCCCCAATATGGCAACTAATTTGATTTTTTTGACGAGCGACGTTGCCATTACGCCCGAGATGCTGCAAAAGGCACTGTCCGAAGACGTAAAAACTTCATTTAATATGGTAAGCGTCGACGGTGACCAATCGACGAACGATACCTGTTGCATAATGGCAAACGGGCTTGCGGGCAATGAGCTTATCGCGAGTAAGGGCGCGGCGTTTACAGCATTCTGCAAGGCGCTCAATTACTGTACCGTCAAGCTTTCCCGTATGCTTGCCAAGGACGGCGAGGGAGCGACTAAGCTGATAGAGTGTCGGGTTTACGGCGCGGACAGAAAGTGTACGGCTAAGGCGGTTGCGCGTTCGGTGATTAAGTCGTCGCTGGTCAAGGCGGCAATGTTCGGCGCTGACGCCAATTGGGGCAGAGTGCTGTGCGCGGTTGGTTATGCGGGCGTTAAGGTAAACGTAAACGCAATCGACGTGTCCTTTGCCTCGTCAAAAGGTGAATTACCCGTATGTAAAGACGGCTTCGGTATAGAATTTTCCGAAGAGCTTGCCAAAGAAATCCTTTCGCAGGACGAAGTAATTATAAATATCAATTTAAATTCAGGCTCTTCCAAGGCTACGGCTTGGGGTTGCGACCTGACGTATGACTACGTAAAAATAAACGGCGATTACAGGACTTGATATGGATAAACAGGAACAAGCCGAATTTTTAATTGAGGCTATGCCTTATATTAAAAAATATTTTAATAAGGTACTTGTTGTAAAGTACGGCGGCAACGCGATGATAGACGAGAATTTGAAATCGTCAGTCATGCGCGATCTTGTCGTTCTCAATTTACTCGGTATTAAAGTTGTGCTTGTTCACGGCGGCGGTCCTGAGATTTCCGATACCATAAATAAAATGGGTATGGAAACACGGTTCGTTAACGGCTTGCGCTACACCGACGAGAAAACTGCCGAGGTTGTACGCATGGTGCTTGCGGGCAAGGTAAATAAATCGCTCGCCGACCTCATAGGCAGGCACGGCGGTAAGGCTATTGGCATATGCGGACAGGACGGGCATATGCTCAAATGTGAAAAACAGGACGAAAACCTCGGATTTGTCGGTAAAATTACCGAAATTAATACCGAGCTTATCACCGATTTACTTGGTTTGGGTTACGTTCCCGTCATTTCCACGGTAGGATATGACGACTGCGGTAACGTCTATAACGTCAATGCGGACACGGCGGCGGCGGCTATTGCTGGTGCGCTTAAAGCCGAAAGTCTTATTCTTATGACCGATATTCGCGGACTTCTCGAAAACAAGGACGATCCCGACAGTCTTATTAAAAAGGTGTACGTGTCCGACGTGCCTGCATTGATTAAACAGGGTATAATTTCGGGTGGAATGATACCGAAGATAGAGTGTTGTAAAGATGCTATCCGTCGCGGAGTAAAGAAAGTGTTTATTACCGACGGACGGGTTTCTCATTCGATTTTAATAGAGTTGTTGTCCGACGAGGGTAGCGGAACAATGTTTGTATAACGGCTGATTTATTTGTTAAATCAGTCTTTATTTTAGTAGAGGAATTGCTTTGATGGATAAGAACGGTATTTATGAAGACGATAGCCTGTATATTGCTGATACTTATGCGCGTTATCGCGTAGCTTTTAAGGACGGCAAGGGCGCTAAATTATACGATTTTAACGGTAAGGAGTATATTGATTGCGCTACGGGTATCGGAGTAAATATTTTCGGGGTCAACGACGAGGAGTGGAAGCAAGCCGTAAAGGCTCAGTTGGACAGCGTTCAGCATGTTTGCAACCTCTATTATTCACTGCCTCAGATCGAGCTTGCCAAGCTGCTCTGCCAAAAGACGGGCGCAAGCAAAGTGTTTTTCGGTAACAGCGGCGCAGAGGCGAACGAGTGCGCTATTAAGGCGGCGAGAAAGTACGGGAATACGCGTTACGGCAACCGCAACGAGATAATAACTCTCAAAAATTCCTTTCACGGCAGAACGATAGCTACGATTACGGCAACGGGACAGGACGGGTTTCATAAGTATTTCGAGCCTTTTTTAGACGGTTTTAAGTATGCAGAGCCTACAATGGACGGCATATTCTCGTGCTATACGGACAAGACGTGCGCGGTAATGGTTGAAGTAATTCAAGGTGAGAGCGGCGTAAACGTTCTCGATTTCACATTTTTAAAAGAACTTGAAAAATTCTGTAAAGAGCGCGACATTCTGCTCATATGCGACGAGGTGCAGTGCGGTAACGGAAGGTCGGGCTATCTGTACGCGTATGAGGCGGCGGGAATTTCGCCCGATATCGTAACTACGGCAAAGGGGCTTGGCGGCGGATTGCCGATAGGCGCGTGTATGTTTTTCGGTAAGTGCGGCGGAATATTCGGGCGGGGAGATCACGGTACGACGTTCGGCGGCAATCCCGTGGCGTGTGCGGGTGCGGTGAGTATAGTCGAGAGGCTTACTCCGCAGCTTTTGTTGGAAGTGCAGGGCAAAGGCGCGTACTTCAAGCTCAATCTGGAACACATTAAAAACGTTACGTCGGTAAGCGGAATGGGGCTTATGATAGGAATAGGAACGACAAAGCCCGCCAGAGAAATAGCGCAGGAGTGTCTTGAAAAAGGCTTGGTTGTGCTCACCGCTCACGACAAGGTAAGGTTGTTGCCGCCGCTTACGATAACAAAAGAAGAGATAAACACATCATTAAAAATATTAAACGAGGTAATTTCGCAATGAAGCATCTATTAAAGCTGTCCGATCTTACGCGGGAAGAAATTTTGTCAATATTAAATCTTGCCGATCAATTGAAGTTCGAGAGGAGCAACGGAATACAAAAGGACTACCTTAAAGGCAAAAAGATGGGGCTTATTTTTCAGAAGGCTTCCACCCGTACGAGAGTGTCTTTCGAGGCGGGCATATACGAATTGGGCGGATACGGTCTTTTTCTTTCGAGTAATGACTTGCAGATAGGCAGGGGCGAGCCCGTGCAGGATACGGCAAGAGTGCTTTCGCGTTACCTCGACGGCATTATGATAAGGACTTTTGAACAGCAAGAGGTCGAGGATTTGGCGAAGTACGGCTCAATACCCGTAATTAACGGACTTACCGACTACGCTCACCCCTGTCAGGTTCTCGCCGACCTTATGACTATCAGAGAGTACAAGGGTAGTTTCAAGGGACTGAAAATGGCGTTTGTCGGCGACGGCAATAATATGGCTAACAGCCTTATGGTGGGAGCTATCAAGACGGGTATGTCCTTTGCAATCGCCTGTCCAAAGGGGTACGAGCCCGACGCCGAGCTTATGAAGTGGGCTAAGGAAAACGGCGAATTTACTGTAACAACCGACGTAAAAGAAGCAATCAAGGACGCCGACGTCGTATATACGGACGTATGGGCTTCGATGGGTCAGGAGAGCGAGAAGGCGGCAAGGCAAAAGGCTTTTGCTCCTTATCAGGTAAACTCCGAAAATCTGTCAGTCGCAAAATCCGACGTTATGTGTCTGCACTGTCTGCCCGCTCACCGCGGCGAGGAAATCACGGAAGAGGTTTTCGAGGAGCACTCTAAGGAGATTTTCGACGAGGCGGAGAACAGATTGCACGCCCAGAAGGCGGTTATGGTCAAGCTTTTAAAATAATAGTACGAAATAAATTTTACAGGGATAGATAATTTATGAAAGACGGCAAAGTATATTTAACGTTGCAAAACGGAAAACAGTTTACGGGTTACAGATTTGGCGCTGACGGCGACGTCGTTGGCGAGCTTGTCTTTACCACGGGTATGACGGGATATATTGAAACGCTTACCGACCCCAGCTATTACGGACAGATTGTCATTCAGACGTTCCCGCTTATCGGTAACTACGGCGTAACTCCCGATATGCAGAGCGCTAAGCCGCACGTTTCGGCGTATATTGTCAGAGAAAAGTGCGACAACCCTTCGAATTTCAGGTGCGAGGGCACTATTGAAAAGTATTTGGAGGATAACGGCATAATCGGCATTTACGGGCTCGACACGCGTGAACTTACGAGGATAGTAAGAGAGGCGGGCGTAATGAATGCGGCTATTACCACGAAGCCCGTCAAGGACTTTTCGGAGATAGAGAAATACCGCATTACCGACGCCGTTAAGCAGGTAACTTGCAGTCAGCCGAAGTATATAGGCGATCCCAACGGAATAAGAATTGTCGTTTGGGATTTCGGCGCAAAATATAACATTGCAAAGGAGCTCGTAAAGCGCGGCTGTTATTGTATTCAAGTGCCGTCGTTTTATACGGCTGAGCAGATACTTGCGCTCAATCCGCAGGGATTAATGCTCAGTAACGGACCGGGCGATCCTTCCGAAAACGTTGAAGTAATAGAGACTATGAGAAAGCTCGTAGGCAAATTGCCGATATTCGGTATTTGCCTCGGACATCAGCTGTTCGCTCTTGCAATGGGCGGCGCAACCAAAAAAATGAAGTACGGACACAGGGGAGGAAATCAGCCCGTCAAGTGTCTGAACACGGGCAGGGTATATATTTCAAGCCAAAATCACGGATATGAAGTAATATCTTCAAGCGTGCAGGGCGTGGGCTGTGTGAGCTATATAAACGCCAACGACGGCACTTGCGAGGGCGTTGACTATCCCGATTACAATGCGTTTACCGTACAGTTCCACCCCGAGGCAAGGGGCGGCCCTCGCGACGCTTCGTTCCTTTTCGACAGATTTTTGAAGAATATTACGGAGGGAAAGTACAATGCCTAAGAGAGAAGATATTAAAAAGGTTTTGGTTATAGGTTCAGGACCTATCGTAATAGGACAGGCGGCGGAATTTGACTATGCGGGTGCACAGGCGTGCAGAGTGTTGAAGGACGCGGGCATAAACGTTGTGCTCTGCAACTCCAATCCCGCAACCATAATGACCGATAAGGCGTTGGCTGACGAGATTTATCTCGAACCTCTCACCACCGATACGTTAAAGAGAATAATAGTCAAAGAACGCCCCGACAGCCTGCTTGCTTCGCTCGGCGGTCAGACGGGATTAACGCTCGGCTGTCAGCTTGCAAAGGAGGGCTTCCTCGATAAGTACGGCGTAAAGCTGATCGGCGTTAAGCTCGATTCGATTGACAGGGCTGAGGACAGAGAGCTCTTTAAGGAAACGATGGAGAAAATAAATCAGCCCGTCGTTCCCTCGGATATCGCTTATACTGTTGAAGAGTGCATTGCCGTAGCCGAAAAAATCGGCGGTTATCCCGTCATTGTCAGACCCGCATATACGCTTGGCGGCGCGGGCGGCGGCGTTGCTCATAGCGAGGAGGAGCTGCGCATAATTGCCCATAACGGACTTATGCTCTCGCCCATAACGCAGGTTTTAATTGAAAAGTATATTGGCGGCTGGAAAGAGATTGAGTTTGAAGTTTTGCGCGACAGCAAAGGCAACGTGTTAACCGTCTGCTCTATGGAGAACTTCGACCCCGTAGGCGTACACACTGGCGACAGTATAGTCATTGCGCCCGCCGTAACGCTGTCCGATAAAGAATATCAGATGCTCCGCACGGCTTCGCTCGACATTATAACGGAGTTGGGAATAGAAGGCGGCTGTAACTGTCAGTTTGCGCTCAATCCCGACAGCTTCGAGTATGCGGTAATCGAGGTTAATCCCCGTGTTTCGCGCTCCTCGGCGTTGGCTTCTAAGGCGACGGGCTATCCTATAGCAAAAGTTGCAACAAAAATTGCGCTTGGATATACGCTTGACGAAATCAAAAACGACGTTACGGGCAAGACCTACGCTTGCTTCGAGCCGACTATCGACTACGTTGTTATCAAGCTGCCTAAATGGCCGTTCGACAAATTCCTGTACGCAAAGAGAAATCTCGGCACGCGTATGAAAGCTACGGGCGAGGTTATGGCAATCGGCACGAGCTTTGAAATGGCAATTATGAAGGCGGTGCGCGGCGCGGAAATCTCCGTAAGCTCGCTTAACCTGCCTAAGCTTGCTAAGCTGTCCGACGAAGAAATCGTCGAAAGACTGCACGAGCTTACCGACGAACGCCTGTTTGTCGTATACGAGGCGATTAAGCGCGGAGTTGAGATAAGTACGATTTACGATATAACCAAAATCGACGAATGGTTCTTATATAAAATGAAGAACTTGTCTGATTTTGAAAAGGAGATTGCGGGCAAGACAATAACGCGCTCTCAGTATATGCGCGCAAAGAAACTCGGCTATCCCGATAAGGAGCTTGAACGTTTAAGCGGCAATAAGTTGCCAACGCACATGCGGTCAACCTTTAAAATGGTTGATACATGCGGAGCGGAGTTCGCGGCTCAGACGCCCTATTTCTATTCGACTTACGACGAGAACGAGCACGACGAAGCCGCTCCTTATGTCGTCAGAAGCAGAGAGAACAAGAAGAAGAGAATTATAGTTATCGGCTCGGGTCCTATACGAATCGGTCAGGGCATAGAGTTCGACTATTCATCCGTTCACTGCGTCTGGGCGTTGAAGAGGTTGGGTTACGAGGTGATTATTATAAACAATAACCCCGAAACCGTTTCGACCGACTTCGACACTGCCGACAGACTGTATTTCGAGAGCCTTACGCCCGAAGACGTGCAGAACGTAATCGACGTTGAAAAGCCTTACGGCGTTGTAATAACCTTCGGCGGACAGACGGCAATCAAGCTTTGCGCGTACCTCGATAAAAAAGGAGTACGTATTCTCGGAACGCCCGCAGACAGCGTCGACCTTGCCGAGGACAGGGAGCGTTTCGACGCGCTTTTGGAGCAATTCAGTATAGCTCGCCCCAAGGGACTTACGGTAATGACCAAGGACGAGGCGCTCCGTGCCGCAGACATTCTCGGATATCCCGTATTGTTGCGCCCTTCGTACGTCATAGGCGGTCAGAATATGACTATCGCCTTTACGCAGAACGATATCGAAAGGTATATGGACGTTATATTGGCGCAGAAGATAGAAAATCCCGTGCTGTGCGATAAGTATTTAATGGGAACGGAGCTTGAAGTTGACGCTATTTCAGACGGCGTTGACGTCCTGATCCCCGGCATAATGCAGCATATCGAGAGGGCGGGCGTACACAGCGGTGACTCGATTGCCGTCTATCCTCCTTACAATTTGAGCGATGCAATGCTCAGAAAAATTGTAGACGTTTCTACAAACCTCGCAATTTCGTTAAAGACAAAGGGCTTAATCAATATTCAGTTCCTCATTTATCATAACGAGCTGTACGTCATAGAGGTCAATCCCAGAGCTTCGAGAACCGTTCCTTATATTTCAAAGGTTACGGGCGTGCCCATGGTCGATCTTGCTACCAAGATAATGGTTGGCGCTAAGCTGAAAAAACTCGGTTACGGTACGGGGCTCTATAAAAATTCGCCTTATGTTGCCGTTAAAGTGCCCGTATTCTCGTTTGAAAAGCTCAACGACGTAAACTCACAGCTCGGACCCGAAATGAAATCTACGGGCGAGGTACTCGGCATCGGCAAGACTATTGAAGAGGCTCTCTTCAAGGGCTTGGTGTCCGCGGGCTTCAATATGAAGCACCCCACAAAGATGCGCCCTTCGGGAATTTATTTTACGATTAACGATCAGGATAAATTCGAAATAATCAATATCGTTAAAAAGTTTTCCGATCTCGGTTTGACGCTCTATGCGACAAAGGGAACGGCGGAGGTTATCCGTAGCCTTGGACTTGACTGCACCGAGGTTGCGCGTCTCTCGACCAACGACGAGATTTTCAAGCTTATGGACGAGGGCAAAATCGACTATATCGTTTACACCGGTAAGACGGATATGGAGTCTATTACAAATTATATTTCGCTTCATCATCACGCAATTCTGCTAGGCATCACCGTGCTTACGTCGCTCGATACAACGAACGCGCTTGCCGACGTTATCGCGGGAAGGTACAATCAGTTCAATACTGAGCTTGTCGATATCGCAAGGCTGAGAACGGAGAAAATGAAGCTCGATTTCTGTAAAATGCAGAGCTGCGGCAACGACTATATTGTCTTCAACAATATGGACGGCGCTATAACCTGTCCCGAGAGCTTGGCAATCAACTTTTCCGACAGACATTACGCCATAGGCTCGGACGGCGTCGTTATGATTGAAAAATCGGATATTGCCGACGCAAAAATGCGCGTGTTCAACCGTGATGGCAGTGACGGCGGGCTCGCGGCAAACCCCATAAGATGCGTTGCGAAATATCTCTTCGACAACCGTTTAGTCAATAGCGATACTGTAACTATCGAGAGCTGTGGGCTTGTGAGAAAGCTCACCGTGAACAGCTTTAACGGAGTTGCAAGTTCGGTAGCGGTCAATCTCGGTAAGCCTGAATTTGACGGAAAGACTATTCCCTGCGCTCTCGACGGCGAGGTTATAGACAGAAGCGTTACTATTGACGGCAAGGAATACAAGATTACGTGCGTAAACGTGGGCAATCCTCACTGCGTAATCTTTGTTGACAGAGTTGAAGATATTGACTTGGAGGGCTTAGGTCAGGCGTTTGCGTACTCCGGATTGTTCCCGCAGGGCGTATTCCTCGAATGTGTGCGCGTTGTAAATAACGTTACCTTAAAAATGCGCGTTTGGGAGAGAGCTAACGGCGAAACGTGGGCGTGCGGTACTGCGGCGGTAGCGGCGGCAACCGCGGCGATTATAAACGGTAAGTGCCTGAAAGGCGAAACTATTACAGTCAAGTTAAAGGGTGGCGATCTGTTTGTTAAACTCGACGAGAACGGCGACGTTGAGCTTGACGGCTCGGTAAAACAGTCATTTAAGGGAATTATTGAAATTTAATGATTTATCTTGATAATGCGGCAACGACAAAGCCCGACGAGGAGTGTTTGCGTTCTGCCGAACAATATCTTACCGAATACTTCTATAATCCTTCCGCGTTATATGCGGAAGGTTATACTTTGCATAAAGAAATAACAAAGGCGCGTAGCGAAATACTCAATACAATTGCCAACGACAAAGATTTTCAACTTATTTTTACCTCCTGCGGCACTGAGGCTGACAATATGGCTGTTTTCGGCGGCGGCAGAAGGGGTAACGTTGTAACTACTTACGGGGAACATTCCGCGATTTTTTCTTCGGTTAATGAGCTCAAAGAGCGGGGCGTTGAAGTCAGGTTTGCGAAGTTAAACGCGGACGGCAGTGTAAACGTTGACAGCCTGATAAGCTTAATCGACGAAAAAACTTCGCTCGTAACCATTATTCACGTAAATAATGAAACGGGAGCGATTAACGACGTCAACGGCATTGCAAGAGCTGTTAAAGCGAAGAATTGCCGCACGCTCTTTCATTCCGACGGCGTACAGGCGTACGGCAAAATTCCTTTCAGAATGGATAAAAATATTGATATGTACAGTATATCTGCACATAAGATAGGCGGACTGAAAGGTACGGGAGCTTTGATTAAACGTAAAAGCTTGGCAATCAGACCGTTGATTTGCGGCGGCGGACAGGAAAACGGTTTGAGAAGCGGAACGGAAAACGTATTCGGGATAAAGATGTTTGAGTGTGCGGCGGTAAAAAAATATTCTTCGCTTGAAAGAAATTTAGCGCACGTAAGACAGTTGAATAATTATATACGCGAGAATATTGACCGTGAACTGTTTACGGTATTGTCCGCGCCAAACGCGTCGCCGTATATATTATCGGTGGTAGCTCACGGCGTTCGCGGTGAGATTATATTGCACGAGGCAGACGACAAGGGACTGATTATAGGAACGGGGTCGGCGTGCTCGTCCAATGACAAAATGAGGTATTCGCGCGTAATTTTTGCGTGCGGCGTTGACGAAAAAAGTGCGGACGGCGTACTAAGACTGAGCTTCTCTGCCGAAACTTCTGTTGACGAGGTAAAGGAAGCCGTTAAAATTTTAAACGAAACCGTTGAGCATAGAAGGAAAATAATGGAATAAAAATGGAAAACGTAATTATTGTAAGGTACTGTGAAATTCATTTAAAGGGCAACAACCGCGGGTTTTTCGAGCGTGTATTCGTTGAAAATATGGAAAAAGCTTTAAAGGGATTGAAACACGAAATCAGAAAGCAGAGCGGCAGATACGTCATAGAAGGGTTTAACAGTCAAAATACCGATCTTATGGTTGGCAAGCTTAAAAACGTGTTCGGGGTGCATACGTTGAGCGTTGCTATGAAGGTTAACAGCTCGCTTGACGAAATTTTTGAAGCCGTTAAGTTGGTTGCGCCGTTAAGCGGCACGTTTAAAGTCGATACACATCGCGCCGATAAAAAGTTTCCGCTTAATTCAATGCAGATAAATGCCGAAATAGGCGGAAGATTGCTTGATTTAAATAATGCGCTGACAGTGGACGTGCATACTCCGCAGTCAATTATCGGAATTGATTTAAGGGAAAACGGTACGTCTCTTGTGTTTGGCAACCTCATAAACGGCGTCGGCGGTATGCCTGTTGGTACGGCGGGTAAGGGAATGTTGCTCATTTCGGGCGGCATTGACAGTCCTGTAGCCGGATATATGATGGCAAAACGCGGTATGAAGCTCGAATGTATACATTTTCACAGCTATCCGTATACGAATATGCAGGCAAGGGAAAAGGTTGAGGAGCTTGCCAAGGTTTTAGCCGAATACTCCTGCGGAACAGTATTGCACGTAGTTAAGGTCACGCATATTCAGGAAGAAATTCATAAGAAATGCAACGGCGACTATATGGTAACGCTTCTTCGCCGATTTATGATGCGAATTGCCGAAAGACTTGCAAAAAAATGCGGAGCGCAATGCCTTATTACTGGCGAAAGCTTAGGGCAAGTTGCCAGCCAAACGATAGAGGGAATGACGTCCTCGGGAAGTGTGGTTGAAAATCTTCCTATACTCAGACCGCTTTGCGGCTTTGATAAAAACGAAATTATCGCAAGAAGCAGAGCGATGGGCGCATACGATATTTCAATCAGACCATATGAGGATTGCTGTACGGTATTTCTTCCCAGACACCCCGTAATTCACCCTAAAATGGCAGATGTCCTTGAAGAAGAAAGCAAACTCGACGTTCAAGCTCTGCTTGACGAAGCCTTTTCAACTCTTGAAACAATAAAAATATAAAACAGATGAGTGCGCATTTTTGTTGGGATTGATTTTATTGATTGTACCAATCTTTATATGCTATATCGGGGATTTTATAATCTGATTTTTCACTGCGAATAATAACGCGCGGCAGTATGATTTCCTGTCCGTAAAATTTCTTCCCGTCTTTTTCATAGAAGGGAGTGACTGTATACTCATATTCGCCGTCGGTCGGCGCGTCGCAAATTTTTTCTTTCCACACACCGTTATATATCTCTGTTTTTTCATTTTTATTTGCGCGTTTTACAGAATATGAATAGTACTTTGTCTGACATAATACTATACAAACGTTGTTATTTGTGACGCTAATTGTCGGTTTTTTGATAGTGGGTTGTGTAAATTTTGTTGATTTTGCCTTAGGAGCGTTGTTTGTAAGGCATTTTACGCTCAATCTGTTAAGTTTGGGCGAATTATCGTCGCAAAGCATAATTTTGTCGTTATTTTCATATTCTTCTCTGTCGATTTCAATAGTCTGCGTACCCGACGTTTTGTCCAGAGGCGCGCACGATTTGTCTGTGTAAGCGGAGGAGATTATTTCTTTTGTTATGTTGCAACAATCTCTTCCTCCCGTGACGTCCAGACGATTATTGTTTCTGTCGCCAAGCCAAACGCCGACGCAGTATTCCGACGTATAGGCGATAGAGTAAGCGTCCGTATTTCCGTCTTTATTTCCGCAAGTTCCCGTTTTGCAGGCAACGTCAAGATTTAAGTCCTTTAATTTTTTTGCCGTGCCGCTTTGCGCCGTCTTGGTCAGCACGTCGTTGATAAGCGAGCAGGTTCCCTCGGAGAATACGGGGTTGCTGACGGGTTCGTTTTTGTATAGAACGTTGCCGTTTTCGTCGCAAATTTCTTTGATAAAGCGCGAAGGGGTGTATTTGCCCGAATTGGCAAACGTCGAATAACAGTCGCATAACTGTTTAAGCGTCAGTCCCTCGCTCATTCCGCCAAGCGCAAGTGCTAAATTTTTATCGTCGTCCGCAAGTGTTACGCCCATATTTTTTGCGAATTTTTCTATTTGGTCCATATTCAGCGTGTTCAGTGTTTTAACTGCGGGTACATTATAGCTATACATTATACATTCTTCTACGGTAACTTTGCCGTGATATTTTTTGTCGTAGTTTTCGGGCGCATACCCACCGTAATTTATCGGCTCGTCGTTAATTTTCGTAAATAAATCCAGCGCTTTCTGATCTATGGCGGGAGCGTATACGAACAGCGGTTTAGCCGTTGAGCCTATCTGCCGCTTCACGTTGCCGATTGTTGACCTGAAACCGACTACGCCGCCACTGTTGTTTGTTACAATAAACGAATAATCGCTCTGTGTTTGACAATTTTCTAAGCTTTTTTGTACGTCTTTGTTCAGATACGTCATTATTTTCAGCTGATTGTTTAGTCCGTACGGGTCTATGTCGAGCTCTTCAAATTCCTCGAACACACAGTTTAAAAATCCACTGTTGCCATTACTTCTCGAGTTGTCTTGCTTTGCGCTTAGCGGTTCGTTTATTGTGCTGTCGTAGGTTTGGCTGTCGATAAAATTGCAATCAAGCATATTTTTAAGGACCGTATTTCGCCTTGTAATGCTCTTTTGCGGATTTTTGAACGGCGAATAGTTATTCGGAGAGGTGAGAAGTCCGACCAAGGTTGCCGACTGTTCAAGGCTGAGCTCTTCCGCGGGGCAGCCGAAATAAAATTCCGCCGCGTTCTGCAAGCCGAAGCAGTTGTGTCCGAAATATATGGTATTCAGATACATTTCAAGAATTTCGTCCTTTGAATACCGTCTTTCAAGCTGTCTTGTCAGTTTGATTTCCTTTAATTTTCTTATTATTGTCTTGTCGCTGTTCAGGTGAGTGTTTTTAATGAGCTGTTGGCTTATTGTCGAAGCGCCCTGCTTGAACGAGCGAGATATTGCGTTCGTGTAAAAGGCTTTGAGCATACGCTTGTAGTTAAGCCCGTTGTGGCGGTAAAAAGTTCTGTCCTCGGAGGCAATAAATGCGTTGATTGTATGACTTTTCAGATTGCCGATTTTTACGCTTTTCTTTTTTGTTTCGAGCGAAGTGTCGTCAATTTTATTTGATTGGTCGTCGAAAACAGATATGGTCTTGCTGTAATCGACAAGCTTTTCGGGTTGAAGATTTGTGCCCGCAGTAATGGCGAAGAGCGTTGTGAGAACGATAATAAAAGCCGAAAGTAAGGCAATTAATGTAATAGCGATAATCTTTAAAACTTTATTCATTATATTTAGTATCCATAATTTAAAATATTTATTGCAATTTAATTGAAAATTAAAGCAAAAAAAGCTATAATGGATACTATGGATAAGTTTTATCATATAGTTACATACGGCTGTCAGATGAACGTTCACGAATCTGAGAAGATAGCCGGAATATTGAGCGGGTTGGGTTATATTGCATGCGACAAGATGGAGCAGGCCGACGTTGTGGTTTTTAATACTTGCTGTATAAGAGAAAACGCGGAAAATCACGCTTACGGAAATATCGGTATGCTGAAAAAGCTTAAAGCCGCTAAACGTGACATGATTATTGCGGTCGGCGGTTGTCTTACTCAGCAAATAAATAAAGCGGACAGCTTGCACGAGAAATTTCCTTACGTTGACATCATTTTCGGTACTCACAATTTAAACAAGTTAAAGGAGTACATAATCGAGAAGCGCGGCAGGAAAAAGCCGATTATAGAAATCGAGCAGTGCGACGGCTCGGTGTTCGAGGGCGACGTGCCGCTGAGAACGAGTTATCCTAACGCGTGGGTCAACATTACATACGGCTGCAACAATTTTTGTACTTACTGCATAGTTCCCTATGTGCGCGGCAGGGAACGCAGCAGAAAATCGGAAAATATTCTTGCGGAAGTCGGGAAGCTTGTAGCCGAGGGGTATAAGGAGATAACATTACTTGGTCAGAACGTCAATTCGTACGGCAACGGCGGCGCAGATATTCCTTTTTACGAGCTGTTGGAGCGGGTTGCCAATATTGACGGAAATTTCAGGGTGCGCTTTATGACAAGTCACCCCAAAGATTTTTCGGAAGAGCTGGCTAAGGTTATCGGTCGCAATAAAAAGATTTGCAATTGCCTGCATTTGCCCGTTCAGAGCGGTTCGGACAGCATTTTATCTGCAATGAACAGGCGCTATACGGCGCGGGATTATCTGAATAAGGTAGAAATTTTGCGCAAGCACGTTCCCGATTGCGCCATTACTACGGATATTATAGTCGGTTTTCCGGGCGAAACGGAGGAGGACTTCAAGGCTACGCTCGAGCTTGTCAATAAGGTCGATTTTGCTTCGGCGTTCACGTTTGTTTACTCCAAGCGGGAGGGGACAAAGGCGGCGCTTATGCCCAACCAAATTCCCGAGGACGTGAGCAAGCGCAGGATTATGGAGCTCGTTGATTTGGTAAACGAACACACGCGCAGTCATTCGGCGAGGTTTGTCGGGCAGACCGTTGAGGTGCTGTGCGAGGGCTACGACGATAAGCGTTCTCTCTATTTGGGCAGGAGCGAGCACGGAAGAATGGTATATTTTGACAGTATTGACGACAAAAAAGGTCAATTTGTTAACGTTAAGATAAACGAAGCGAACGGAATATCGCTTATCGGCGAAATTACGGAGGAATAGAAAAATGCCGCTTACACAGATGATGAGTCACTTTCTCGGGATAAAGGAGAAGTACAAAGATTGCATTATTTTTTATCGTTTGGGCGATTTTTATGAAATGTTTTTTGACGACGCTGTGCGGGCTTCCGAAATCCTCGGGTTGACGTTGACGGGGCGCGACTGCGGATTGGAAGAGCGCGCGCCTATGTGTGGAGTGCCCTATCACGCCGCCGATTCGTACATTGCCAAGCTGATAGCTCACGGCGAGAAGGTTGCCATTTGCGAACAGCTTGAAGAGCCGTCAAAGACGAAGGAAATGGTAAAGCGCGACGTAATCAGGGTGGTCACGGCGGGCACGGTTACGGACGACGGCAGCCTTGACGAAAAGGTCAACAATTATCTTTGCTCGGTATACAAAAACGGCGATAACGTTGCCATAAGCTGGGCGGACATTACGACGGGCGAAATGTGCGCAACGGAGTTTGCCGGTAAGGACTGTGTAAGAAGCGCTATTGTTAAATTGGTCAAACTTAACGTTAAAGAAATTATTTCAAACGACGAAATGTTGTTTGCTTCCCGCAATATTCCCGAGGTTATGAGGGGTATTTTGCCGTGTTTTTCGTCTTATTTAGGCTGGGCGTATAACTACGCGGCGGCGGAGAAGAGTGTTCTTGCGCAATTGAACGCGCAGTCGCTCAATGCGTTTTCCATAGGCGGGAAGAAGAGTGCAATCTGCGCGGCGGGAGCTCTTATCGAGTATCTGAAAGAAACTCAGAAGCACGCGCTTGCAAATATAGACAATATTAAGTACATATCGTCGGCAAGCGGAATGCAGCTCGACATATCCGCACTAAGAAATCTTGAAATTGTAAAGAATCTCGGCGAGGGCAAAAAGTACGGCTCGCTCTTATGGGTGCTTGACAAGACGAGCACGTCGATAGGCGCACGAAAGCTCTGTAATGCCATTGTATCGCCACTGAACAATATCGACGCGATTAATTACAGACTTGACGGCGTAGAGGAGTTGTTCAACGCGACGGTTGTGCGCGTCGGCTTGATCGAGCTTTTGAAGCAGGTTAAGGACGTGGAGCGCTTGTCGGGCAAAATTTCAAACGGAAACATTATGCCGGTTGATTGCCTTGCGCTTGCCCAGTCGCTGTTGGTCATACCCAACATAAAATTCAGGCTTGCAGGCTTTACTTCAAAGATTATTTGCGATATTTCAAAAAATCTGATTGATTTAAGCGCTATTGCCAACAATATCAACGCCGCCATAGAGAGCGAAAAGACTCCTACAAAGCTTGCGGACGGCGGCTATATCAAAAGCGGCTACAACGCGCGGCTTGACGAATTGCGCAATCTGAAAAACTCTGCGGCTGGACTGCTATACGAGCTTGAAACCAACGAGCGCGATACGACGGGTATACGTACCTTAAAGGTCGGTTACAACAGAGTTTTCGGCTATTACATAGAAGTGTCGAAGTCGTTTAAGGATAAAGTGCCGACGACCTATCACCGCAAGCAGACGCTCTCCAATGCGGAGAGGTACACGACGGACCGCTTAAAACAGTTGGAGGAAAAAATCCTTACGAGCGAGGATGGAGCGTTAAAGTTAGAGGCGGCGCTCTATCAGGAATTAAAGGACAAGCTTTTGGGTGAAATCGGCGCTCTGAAAAGTATAGCCGAAAACATAGCGCGCCTTGACGTGCTCATAGCCTTTGCCGAAGTTTCCAAGAGCAACAACTACGTCCGACCTAAAATAGTCGAAAGCAGTCAGCCTATGATTATAAAAGAGGGCAGACACCCCGTCGTGGAGGTGATTTCCAAGGAGAAATTTGTTGCGAACGATACTCTGATTGACGAGGACGAAAACAGAACGTTGATTATAACAGGTCCGAATATGGCGGGTAAGAGCACGTATATGCGTCAAAACGCAATTATTGCGATAATGGCGCAATTGGGCTGTTTTGTGCCTGCCAGGAGCGCGCAGATTCCCGTAATCGACAGAATTTTTACGAGGATAGGAGCAAGCGATAATCTGATTTACGATCAATCGACTTTTATGGTTGAGATGATAGAGGTTGCCTCGATACTGCAAAACGCAACAAAGGACAGCTTGCTCATTCTTGACGAGGTGGGGAGAGGCACGAGCACGTACGACGGGCTGAGCATTGCTTGGGCGGTGATAGAGCATATAACTGAAAAAATCGGAGCAAAGACGCTGTTTGCAACTCATTATCACGAGCTTTTACAGCTTGAAGACAAGATTAAGGGAATTAAAAATTATAAGATTGCCGTCAAAGATTTCAACGGGAGCATAGTTTTTCTGCGCAAGATTATGCGCGGGGGAGCAAACCGTAGCTTTGGCATAGAGGTTGCCTCGCTTGCGGGCGTGCCTTCGTGCGTTACCGACAGGGCAAAGAAAATTTTAAAAGCTGTCGAAAACGGCGACCTGACGGCTTCGGACGATTTTTCGCAGAATGACGAAGAGCAAGTGCGCGAGCCCTCCGAGGTCGAGAAGATTTTAACCGGTATTGATATGAACAATATGTCGCCAATGCAGGCGTTTCTGATTTTGGGCGATTTAGTGGAGAAGGTGAAATAAATGGGAAAAATAAATTTACTTTCAGAGGAATTATGCAACAGAATAGCGGCGGGCGAGGTCATTGACAGACCGTATTCCGCCGTTAAGGAATTAATCGAAAACAGTATCGACGCGGGCGCTACCGAAATTGAAATTTATATAGAGCGCGGCGGCAAGGATCTCATAAAGGTCGTTGATAACGGGTGCGGTATTGAAAAGGAAGATATGTGCGCGGCGTTTGTTGCGCACGCCACAAGTAAAATCAGCAATCTTGACGATATTGACCACATTCATACGCTCGGTTTCCGTGGCGAGGCTCTTGCGACAATTTCTTCGATTGCGTGCGTCGAGCTCATAAGCGCGGTCGAGGGCAAGGAAGGCAACAAGGTCGAATGCGACGGCGAATATATAGGAAAGGTTGAGCCCGCCGCCGTTCCGTCGCACGGTACTCAGATATCCATAACGAAATTTTTCTTCAATACTCCCGTGCGCTTCAAGTTTATGAAGTCGGACAAGAAGGAAGAGGCGGACATAACTACCTTTATAACGCACTATATTTTGGGATATCCCGATATATCGTTTAAGTATTATATCGACGGCAAGCTCAGCATGCAGTCATATGGCGGAGGGCTGGAAGAGGCGATAACGCAGGTTTACGGCGCAAACGTTTTGCCCAACTGTTTTAAGATAAGTGCGGAGCGCAACGACATTAAATTGCGCGGTTTTATCAGTAATCAGAACTTTTTTAAGTCAAATAAAACGTATCAGAACGTTTTTCTGAACGGCAGACACATTACAAACCCTGTAATATCGGGAGCGATAACCAACGCTTATTCGGCTTACGCAATGAAGCGGCAGTATCCGTTTTACGTGCTGTTTATTGAAATGTCCGACGAAATTGTAGACGTCAACGTGCACCCCAATAAAGCGGACGTCAGATTTATAGACAATTCGCTGATTTACGGGACGGTCTATAAAATAATTTCTTCAATACTTGACGGTACGGTAAAGGCTGCCGACTTTGTAGTAAGCGACGGCAAGCAGTTCGATTTGCAGCAGGAGAAGGTTAGTGACGATCCTTTGGAAGTACCCGTTGTAGCACCGCCGTCGCAACCTGTGCCCTACGCCGCGGAATTTACAAGCACGGAAAAGATATACGACAAGGACTTTTCGGACGTTGTAGGCATCGAGCAATACGTTAAAGAAAAGAAAAGGGAAAAGCAAGAGGCGGAGAGTACAGTCGTTGATACTTCGCCGTATGAAAATTACGAAGCTCCCAATTTGGACGTCAATCCCGAAAAAGATTTGCCCTTATATAAATACTACGCGACAAGAAGCAATGAAAAATTGAACGATACGTTTACGTTGTGTAGCGGCAAGGATGATAATTTATCGCCGGCTCAAAGACGTGAAAAGGAAGAAAAGGCGCGCTTAGAGCAGGAGAGAATACAGTATACGCAGTGCAAGTACAGAGGCGTGTTATTTAACACATACTTGATGTACGAGCATGAGGACGACGTATATATGATTGACCAGCATGCGGCGCATGAGAGGTTAATTTATGACGCGTATCGCGCTAAATTCGGAGAGCGCCGTCTTGCGAAGCAGAGCTTGCTTGTTCCCTATATTTTTGTCGTCAACCCCGAAGAAAAGCAGTTTATCGAAGACAATATGAAAGTCATATGGCAAATGGGATTTAGCGTTGAGCCGTTTGGATCGAACTCTTACAGAGTGAACGAAATCCCCGCCGACTTGCCTAACCTTGACGCTAAGACGTTTTTTGACGATTTTCTTGCCAATATTCACGAATTGAAGTCGATAACCCTTGTCGATATGCTCAAAGACAAGATTGCGCAGTCGGCGTGTAAGGCGGCGATAAAGGGCGGCGACGTTTTAAACGAGCAGGAGCGCGACGAGCTTTTTGCTATGATTAAAGGTAACGTCGGATTAAAGTGTCCGCACGGTCGCCCCGTCTGCGTGAAGCTGACTAAATACGAAATCGAGAAGATGTTCAAGAGGAAGGTATAGCGCGTTGAACCGTGTATTGATAATTTGCGGTGCAACGGCAACGGGAAAGACGTCGCTTGCGGTAGACTGCGCCAAGGCAATGAATACGGAAATTATTTCGGCTGATTCGCAGCTTGTATACAGAGGATTGAACATAGGAACTGCAAAACCTACGTATGCCGAAATGCAGGGTATACGGCATCATTTGATCGATGTTGTCGATTGCAGAGAGCCGTTTACGGTATCAGACTACGAGGAGCGTGCTATACCTATTATAAATAGGTTGCTTGAAGAAGGGAAAACTCCAATAGTCTGCGGCGGCACGGGATTTTATATAAATTCGATTTTGTACAGTCTTAGCTACGGCAATGCAAAGGCGGACGCAAATAAGCGTGCAAAGTACGAAGCTGTTTTAGCTGAGCGCGGAAAGGAATATCTGTTTTCTCTTCTTGAACAGGTCGACCCGGAAACGGCTGTAAAACTGCACCCGAACGACACGAAAAGGGTAATCCGTGCGCTTGAAATATACGAAATAAGCGGGAAGAGGAAGTCGGAACTAAACGACGATAAACTGAAACCGCGCTACGACTATCTTGCCGTTGCGATAGATTACCCGCGCGAGGCGCTCTATCAACGCATTAATTGCAGGGTGGACGTAATGTTCAATTCCGGCTTGATTGATGAGGTTAAAGGCTTAAAAGCGCGAGGAATTGACGAAAATTGTCAATCTATGTCTGCCATAGGTTATAAAGAAGTGCTCGAAGGTTTAAAATTTGGGTATAACGATAGTACTATGCGTGACATAATTAAGAAAAATACGCGGCATTATGCAAAGCGTCAGAAAACTTTCTTTAAAAAACTTAATGGAATTGTGTGGCTAAAACCCGAAGAAGCAACAGCTGAAAGAATTATGGAGTTATTAAATGACAGATAACAAACAATTTATCGAACAGTGTGAAAACGAATTAATCACAAGTTTTAAATATATTGACGAAGTCAGTTATTACAATCAACGCAAGGTGATACAGGCTTTCAGAAACAATTGCGTAGCTGTGCGCCATTTTGCGGGTACTACGGGTTACGGTTACGGTGACGAGGGGCGAGATACGCTGGGTAAGCTGTATGCGGAGGTTTTCGGAGCAGAGGCGGGAATAGTTTCGCCGCACTTGCTTTCGGGTACGCATTCGCTTTCGGTTGCGCTCTTCGGACTTTTGAAGCGTGGAGACAGAATGTTATGTATAAGCGGTATGCCCTACGATACTATTCGTCCTGTAATCAGCGGTGACGGGATAGGCTCGCTTAAAGATATCGGCGTTGAATTTATTTGTTGCGACTTAACCGAACGCGGTGATTTTGACCGAGAGAGAATTGCTGGGTTGATGAACGATAAGGTAAGCCTTGTGTATATTCAGCGTTCTCGAGGATACGAACTTCGCGACGCGCTTTCGTGCAGTCAGATAGGGGATATTTGTCAATTTTTGCGTAAAAATGGCTTTAACGGCATAATTTTTGTAGATAATTGCTACGGCGAATTTGTCGACAAGCAAGAACCCACGGAGGTCGGCGCGGACGTTTGCGTCGGCTCGCTCATAAAAAACGCGGGCGGCGGCGTAGCTCCCACGGGTGGTTATATAGTAGGAAACGCCGACCTGATTGATAAAATCGGGCGAAGATTTACCGCGCCGTCGATCGGGCTTGAAGTCGGATCGTATGTGTTTGGATATCAGTATTTTTACCAAGGGTTGTTTTTAGCTCCTCATACTGTCGCGCAGGCGTTGAAGTGTTCTTTGCTCATAGGCAAGGCAATGACGGAGCTCGGGTTTAAAAATTATCCCGAAATTGATAAAATTCCGCACGACATAACCCGCTGTATACAGTTCGGCGACGCCGATAAAATGATTGACTTTATCAGAGAAGTTCAGTATGCGTCGCCCGTGGACAGCTATGTCACCTGCGAGCCGTGGGATATGCCGGGTTATGAAGATAAAATTATTATGGCGGCGGGTACGTTTGTGTCGGGCGCGTCGATTGAGCTATCGGCGGACGGACCTGTAAAACCGCCGTACGTCGTATATTTTCAAGGCGGTCTTACCTACGAACACGGCAAATACGCTTTGGAAAGGATTTTGGAGAAACTGAGGTGACGAACGAATGGTGAAGTTGAAAGAGTGGAGCCAAAGCGACGCTGAAATGCTCGCAGAACTTTTGAACGACAGACGAATACTTGACAATTTACGCGACGGATTGCCTTATCCGTATACGCAAGACGACGCGCTCTTTTATATTAATTCCTGTCTTTCTGCTGATAAAAATAACGAATTTTGCTTTGCAATAGTTTATAATGGCAAAGTTGTGGGCTCTATCGGCATTTTCAGACAGGGTAATATACATTTCAGAACGGCGGAATTGGGCTATTATGTCGGCGTGGATTATTGGGGCGCAGGGATCTGCACTGAGGCTGTGCGCCTTGCGAGTGAACACGTTTTTAATAACACGGATATCGTAAGAATTTACGCAGAGCCTTTCGCTGAAAATATTGCAAGTTGCCGCGTGTTGGAAAAGAACGGCTTTGTTTTAGAGGGGATTTTGCGTAAAAACGCTTACAAAAACGGAGCGTTCCGCGATATGAAGATGTATTCGTTGGTTAAGGAATAAGATATGAAAATTGAAACATTCGGAGATAAAAACAATCCTGTATTTTTAGCTATTCACCCAATGTTTACGGGCGGATTTTTCCTTGGGAAGCTCATTGAAATTTGTAAAGATAAATATTATTTTATAATACCTACTATGAGCGGGCATTACGCAAACTCTGAATATGTTTCGATGGCGGAAGAAGAAAAGGCAATAATCGGATTTTTGAAATCGAATGCAATTGATAAAGTGTCCGTGTTGCTCGGATTTTCTCTCGGCGGGAATACGGCTTTTGATTTGTACGCAAAAAATCTTGTAGAGGCAGATAAGGTTATAATCGACAGCGCTCCTTTGTTTGACTTCCCTGAATTTATTCAAAAACATTTTTACAATAAGTATGAGCGGTGTCTTAAAAAAATCAAATCCGGCGGCGTTGACGTTGCGAGAGAATTGAATAAATGCTTCAACGGAATGGGTGAGGTGCAGAAAGAGGTAGCTCCGACTGTTTCGTTTGAAAGCTTAAAAAATCTTATCGACAGTTGTTTCGGTATAAGCGTCCCGAAATTAACTGACGAAAAACAGCGGGCGATCACCTTTGTTTACGGCAGTAAGGACGAGGCGAGGTTGTGTTTACTTCGGGTAAGGAAGTACAAAATGGCTAATTTTGTAAAAATAAAAGGGTATAGGCATTGCGGATTGTTTCAATCTGACACTGAACAATACATAGATAAATTCATTAATTAAAAATTAATTATAATAATAAAAGCCCGCGGTATTATCGCAAATTATCAATCGATTGATTTTTTTGATAATAAACAGTGATTCGAAGGACAAAGATTTATATGATAGGCGTTTATTTTAGTGGAACGGGCAACACGAAATATTGTGTTGAATATGTATTAAATCAGGTTGGCAGTAACGGCGCTTCCTATGCGATTGAGAGCGAGGAAGTAATAGCCGCCGCAAAATCAAGCGATGAAATTGTTTTTGGCTATCCCGTATATTATTCTAATTTGCCGAAGATTGTTAGAGAGTTTATTGTAAGCAATGCCGAGTTATGGCGCGGCAAGAAAATATTTGTAATTGCTACTATGGGCTTATTCAGCGGCGACGGCGCAGGTTGTTCAGCACGTTTATTCAAAAAGTATGGTGCGGAAATTTTAGGTGGCTTACATCTAAAAATGCCTGATTGTATAGGGGACGTTAAATTATTGAAAAAATCACTCGCCGAAAATCGCAAAACAATATTAGAAGCTGAACACAAAATGGACTTGGCTATCAATAGGATTAATAACGGCAAATTTCCGCAAGAAGGATTGAATTTTTTTTACCGTATTGCAGGTGTGTTCGGTCAGAGATTATATTTCAGCGGAAAAACAAAGCGTTATTTTACCAAAATCAGAACGGATGAGAGTAAATGCGTAAAATGCGGGTTGTGCGCATCGTTATGCCCGATGTCGAACATAGTGATAGCGGATACGGTAGTTTATAGAGATAAATGTACTATGTGTTATCGTTGTTTTGCAAATTGCCCGAAACAAGCGATTACGATTATAGGTAAACACGTGTACGAACAATGTAAGTTTGTCAACTACAAGTAATAGTGATTGAACGGTAAATTTTAATTTGGCGGAGGAAAGGAAATACAAACGATGAAAAAACTCATTGCATATTGCGGACTTGATTGTGAAAAATGTGACGCGAGAATTGCTACGCTTAATAACGATAATGCTTTACGCGAAAAGGTTGCGAAGCTTTGGTCGGAATTAAACGGCGTAGAAATCACACCCGAAATGATAAACTGCGAAGGTTGTCGGGTAGACGGAGTAAAAACACCGTATTGTGATAGTCTATGCCCTATAAGACAATGTGCGATTAATAAAAGGTGCGACACCTGCGGCGACTGTTTGACGTTTAACGGCTGTCAGACTGTCGGTATGGTAATATCGAATAATGACGAAGCGTTGGACAATCTTAAAAACAAACAGTAATCGAGAGACATCAATTTATCATACTTAATTACTCATAAAAAATCTCTCGGACTTATTGTCCGAGAGTGTTTTTTATTGATTAAATTTATAAAATTTCGTAGTGGATTTTTTAGTACATACCGCCCATATCGGGTGCGCCGCCTGCCGCAGGAGCTACGGGGGGAGTAGGAATATCGGTAACGATACTTTCCGTAGTCAAAAGCGTTGCCGCAACCGAAGCAGCATTCTGCAATACCGAACGCGCAACCTTGGTCGGGTCGATAATGCCGCTCACTACCATGTCGGTGTACTCGTTTTTAAGCGCGTCGTAACCGAAGTTGGGCTTTTTGGAGTTCTTAATGGTATTGACTATAACCGAACCGTCAACGCCGGCGTTAACGGCAATCTGACGAATGGGCTCTTCGATAGCCTTCAATACGATACTTGCGCCCGTTTTTTCGTCGCCCGAGAGCGTTTTAACAAGCCTGTTGAGCTCGGGAGTAGCGGAGAGAAGAGCAACGCCGCCTCCGGGAACAATACCTTCTTCGACTGCCGCGCGAGTAGCCGCAAGCGCGTCCTCTATGCGCAATTTCTTTTCTTTCATTTCGACTTCGGTCGCCGCGCCGACGTTTATAACCGCAACGCCGCCCGCAAGCTTTGCAAGTCTTTCCTGTAATTTTTCCTTGTCGTAATCGGAGGTCGTTTCCTCGATCTGTGCCTTAATCGAAGCGACGCGAGCCTTAATGGCTTCGTCTGCGCCGCGTCCGTCGATAATGGTGGTGTTGTCTTTATCGACTTTAACCTGTGCCGCTCTGCCAAGCATATCCAACGTAACGTCCTTAAATTCGTAACCGAGGTCGGAGGATATGACAGTGCCGCCCGTTAAGATTGCGATATCTTCAAGCATAGCCTTTCTTCTGTCACCGAAGCCGGGAGCTTTAACGGCAACGCAGTTAAGCACGCCCTTTAACTTGTTTACTATTAAAGCGGCAAGCGCGTCGCCCTCGACGTCCTCTGCGATAATAAGAAGTCTTGCGCCCTGCTGAGCGATGGGCTCGATTATGGGCAAAATCTCCTGCAATGCCGAAATCTTTTTATCTGTAATGAGAATGTAGGGAGTGTCGAGAACGGCTTCCATTTTCTCGGTGTTGGTTACCATATAAGCGGAAGCGTAACCTCTGTCGAACTGCATTCCGTCAACAGTGGTGAGCTCGGTTGTCATAGATTTGCCCTCTTCAACGGTGATAACGCCGTCTTTGCCGACAATTTCCATAGCGTTGGCAATCAGCTCGCCGATTTTTTCGTCGCCTGCGGAAATTGAAGCAACCTGCGAAATGGCAAGCTTGCTTTCAACGGGCTTAGAAATGGACCTGATTTTTTCTACAGCCGTATCGACCGCGGCGGAGATACCCTTTTTAAGTATTATGGGGTTAGCGCCGGCGGCAAGATTTTTCAGTCCTTCGCGGATTATTGCCTGAGCAAGAACCATAGCGGTAGTCGTGCCGTCGCCCGCAACGTCGTTCGTCTTGGTTGAAACCTCTTTTACGAGCTGAGCGCCCATATTCTCGAACGGGTCTTCGAGCTCTATTTCCTTAGCTATCGTCACGCCGTCGTTGGTGATGAGGGGAGCGCCGTATTTTTTGTCGAGAACGACGTTCCTGCCCTTAGGGCCGAGTGTGATTTTAACTGTGTCGGCGATTACGTTCACGCCGTTTTCAAGTAATTTTCTGGCTTCGTCGCCGTATTTAATCTGTTTAGCCATAATAAAATCTCCTTATTAACGCTTAATTTTTTTATTATTCAACGATTGCGAGAATGTCGCTCTGACGGATAATGGTGTATTCCTTGCCGTCAAGCTTAACTTCCGTACCGCTGTACTTGGAAAGCAGAACCTTATCGCCCACTTTAACCTGCATAGTTATTTCCTTGCCGTCGGCAACGCCTCCGGGACCTACCGCAACGACAAGACAGGTAGCGGGCTTTTCCTGTGCGGCGGCGGTTAAGATAATTCCGCCCTTCGACTTTTCTTCGGCTTTTACAGCTTCAACGACTACTTTATCGAATAAAGGTTTAATGCTCATAGAAATAATCTCCTCTGAAAAAATTTTTTTACAGATATTTTATAAACTAATCAAAATAAAATCAAACAGCCCGCAATCAAAAAATTGCAATTTGAGTTATAATATGGTAAAATACCCGTGACAAAAAAGTTTTACGGGTGTTTTATGGATAAGTGGGACAAGCGGTTTATGGATATGGCGGTGCAAATCGGCGGCTGGTCTAGTTGCTTTAAACAAAATCGCCACGTCGGCGCTATAATCGTAAAGAACAAGCGCGTCATTGCAACGGGATATAACGGAGCGCCCCAAGGCATTAAGAGCTGTGCAGATAAGGGTGTGTGTATGCGTCAGGAGCAGGGCGTGGAGAGCGGTACGCGGCACGAGCTGTGCTATGCCGTTCATGCCGAACAGAACGCCATAATTCAGGCGGCGAGAGTTGGGTGCAGCGTAGAGGGGTGTACTCTTTACTGTACGCATCAGCCGTGCGTAATCTGCGCGAAGATAATAATAAATTCGGGAATTTCACGCGTGGTGTACAGGGAAGGCTATCCGGACGATTTTTCTATGCGGCTCTTTGAAGAGGCGGGCGTAAAGATAGAGAAGTACGAAGAATAATTATGAATATGATTAGAAAACTGCGGGTTGTAGCGGCGGCGATTCTCATTTTGGCTTGTTGTTGCATTTTTCCCGCCTGTAAAAATATATCTGATAAGGAGATTACAATGAGCAATCCTATAGCTACTATAACAATGGAAAACGGACATTCGATTAAGGTCGAGCTTTACCCCGATAAAGCTCCCAACACCGTAAATAACTTTATTGCGCTTGCAAACAGCGGTTTTTACGACGGCATAATATTTCACCGCGTAATAAAGGGATTTATGATTCAGGGCGGCGATCCCGCGGGTATAGGCACGGGCGGCCCCGGCTATTGTATCAAGGGCGAGTTTGCTTTAAACGGATTTAAGGAAAACGACGTAAAACACGAGCGCGGCGTAATTTCTATGGCGCGCGCCCAAAATCCCAACAGCGCGGGCTCGCAATTTTTTATAATGCATGCCAACGCTTCCTATCTCGACGGACAGTACGCAGCGTTCGGCAAGGTGGTTGAGGGAATGGACACGGTTGACGAAATCGCCAATACCCCCGTTTACCGCGAGAAGCCTGTAACCGATCAGACTATGAAGTCGGTACGGGTGGAAACTTTCGGGGTTAACTACCCCGCGCCTAAAAAAATATGAACAAAAATACAATTTTAGCGTTAATGATAGGCGTGCTCTCTGCGGGACTGATTTGTCTTGCGGTTGGGCTGACGGTCTATTTTACGGCGCGCGGTAACGCTATTTCCGTTATTGTGGGAATGTTTACCATTGCAATCGGAGGCGTTATGTCGGCGGTTGCGGCGTTAATTCTTATAATTATTGTAATAATAAACGCGATACAAAAAAATAAAAAAGATTAAAATTTACGGAGAAATTTATGACAGATAACAGCGTATACGTCAACCCTTTGATTACCCGCTATGCAAGTAAGGAAATGGCTCAGGCTTTTTCCGACGATAAGCGTTTTAAGCTTTGGAGAAAGCTTTGGATTGCTCTCGCCGAGTCCGAAATGGAGCTTGGGCTCAACATAACGCAAGGGCAGATTGACGAGATGAAGAAGTATGCCGAAGAAATTAACTACGAGCTTGCGGAGAAGTACGAGAGAGAGGTAAGGCACGACGTTATGGCGCACGTAAAGGCGTTCGGCGCGTTGGCGCAGTCGGCAATGCCTATAATTCACCTCGGCGCGACGAGCTGTTTCGTAGACTGCAATTCAGAGCTCATAATAATGTCCGACGCAATTGCGATTATCAAGAAGAAGCTTGTAAACGTAATGGATAAGTTGAAGAGCTTCGCGCTTAAATACAAGGACGTTCCTGCGCTCGGGTTTACTCATCTTCAACCCGCTCAGCTTACGACGGTTGGCAAGCGTGCAACACTTTGGTTGCAGGATTTGGAAATGGACTACAACAATCTTGTCAACCTTGAAAATTGCTTCAAGCTTAGAGGCGTTAAGGGTACGACGGGTACTCAGGCGAGCTTTATGGAGCTGTTCAACGGCGACGAAGCCAAGATAAAGGAGCTTGAAAAGAGGGTTGTAAATAAGCTCGGTTACGATAAAGTTTACGGCGTTACGGGGCAGACGTATCCCAGGAAATTCGACTATAACGTGCTGTGCGTATTGTCGCAGATTGCCCAGAGTGCATACAAATTCTCCAACGATATAAGAATTTTACAGAATATGAAGGAGATAGAAGAGCCGTTTGAAAAGTCTCAGATAGGTTCTTCGGCAATGGCTTACAAGCGCAACCCTATGCGCAGTGAGAGAATGGGCTCGCTTGCAAGGTACGTAGTTTCTCTGCCTATGAATACGGCAATTACGGCAAGCACGCAGTGGTTTGAAAGAACGCTTGACGACTCGGCAAACCGCAGAATAGTCATCGCGCAGGCATTCCTTGCGCTTGACGGCGTGCTCAATATCTATATGAACGTCAGCGAAAATCTTGTCGTCTACGATAAGGTTATAGCAAAGCACATAGCCGCAGAACTTCCCTTTATGGCTACCGAAAACATTATGATGGAGTGCGTTAAGGCGGGAGGAAACAGGCAGGAGCTTCACGAGAGAATAAGAGTTCTTTCTATGGAGGCGGGCAAAAACGTCAAGGTGAACGGGCTTGATAATAATCTTATCGACCTTATAAAGGCAGATAAAATGTTTGCTCCCGTGCACGATAAGTTGGACGACATACTTGACGCCAAGAAATTTATCGGTCGCGCGCCTTCGCAGACGGTTGAATTTATTCAGAACGAGATCGACCCCATATTGAACGCCAACCGCGGCGATTTGGGTTTGAAGGGCGACGTTAAGGTTTAATGAGCAGCTATTATTTAACTCCGTCGGCTGTGATTTTAATGCTTATGCGCGAGAGGAACGGCGAGACTGAGGTGCTTTTACAGCGCAGGAAAAACACAGGGTTTGCCGACGGACTGTGGGATTTTTCGTGTTCGGGCAAGGTGGAAGAGGGCGAAACTATGACCCGTGCCGCCGTGCGCGAGGCGAAAGAAGAGCTTGGAATAAGTTTATCTTCGGATAAAGTGCAGTTTGCGGTGTTAATTCACAAGTGCGACAAGCCCTTTAACCTAATTTATTATAATGCCTATTTTATCTGTCGTCATTTCGCGGGTATTCCGTGCGTTGCCGAACCTGAAAAATGCTCGGAGATAAAATGGTTTGATATTGATAATCTGCCCGACGATTTAATGGACGACCGCAAACAGGCATTGACGGCTTATCGGAACGGCGAACACTATGTTGAATACGGGTGGAAGTAAAAATTTTTTGCGAGAGATTTCCGCAGTAAATGAACACGCAACAGACGGTTTTGGTGGGAAACGTTGTTCTGCCATTAAGCGTCAGCTCTAAATATAAGAAACTCCCGCACCTTAAAAGCGCGGAAGTTCTGGCAGGGGAGACGCGACTCGAACAAACAACAGACGGTTTTGGTGGGAAACGTTGTTCTGCCATTAAGCGTCAGCTCTTAATATAAAAACTCCCGCACGGTAAAAGTGCGGAAGCTTTGGCAGGGGAGACGCGACTCGAACACGCAACAGACGGTTTTGGTGGGAAACGTCGCTCTGCTATTAAGCGTCAGCTCTTAATATAA
>CAJTTC010000010.1 GCA_910579295.1 uncultured Christensenella sp.
GGGGGGGTAGTTTTTTAGTGATTCGTTTTTCCATAATTTTACCTCAAAAAATGTGCATAATCATTATACCATGGCGAGGTCGAAAAAGCAATCTTTTACTTGAAGTTTTCAAGTAAAGGTCTTGAATTTTCTATTATAATATGGTATAATAAGAGTAGGAGGTGAAGGGTTATGAGAGGTAAAAAATATAGCGCAAGAGAGAAGCAAAAAGCCCTCAATTTATGGCTCGTTGAAAGACGCGATATAGATTGGGTTGCACACAAGACAAAGTGCAATGTAAGCACTTTGTTCCGTTGGAAGGCGAAGTACGATGGCACACTTGCAAGTCTCGAAAATGCTTCGTCTCGTCCTCATACTCCGCACCCTAATTCTCATACCGAGAAGGAAGTGGAGTGGATTGAGGCTATTCTCAAAGAGAATCCTAATATAAGTTATTCCGAGGCTTATGGGAGATTGAGAGCCGAAAAAGCATATAGTAGGACTTACTTCGGATTTTATCAATACATAGTGAAGCATAACCTTCGCCCCGTGCAAGAAAAAGAAAAGTATGTTCCGCTTCCATACGACACTCCTCTTATGCTCGGAAAGAAAATGCAAGTTGACGTGAAATATGTTCCGAGAGAATGTAACAAAGGCGAGTTCCCGGAAGAGTGGCTATTTCAATACACGGCGATTGATGAGGCAACGAGAGAGAGGTTCATCTATCCCTACAAAGAACATTGCGGATTCTCCACGGTAGACTTCCTCAAAAGAGCCTTTGTTTACTTCGGTTATCTCCCGGAGATAGTCCAGACGGACAATGGCACGGAGTTCACGAATCCCAAAGGAACGGGAGAGGGCAAGGTTCACACAGTAGACAAACTTCTCAATAAACTCGGAATCAAGCACCAACTCATTCGCGCCTATACTCCGAGGCATAATGGCAAGGTTGAGAGAAGTCATCGTTCCGACCAAGAAAGTTTTTATAATTCTTTGACATTCTACTCTTTTGAGGAACTCCGAGAGAAGATGAAGGATTGGTTGATTCGATATAACAACCGCCCTCACTCTTCATTGAGAGATAAGAATGGGAAGAGGGCTTGGCAATCTCCCCTACAAAAGAGAGAGGAACTCCTCGAAGAGATTAGAGAGCATAAGGAATTATATCATATAAGATTTTTGAAGAAAGCAGCATAGCATAAAGCCTCTTCATCGAAGTCCTCAATATTGAGGACGGATTCACTATGCCGTAGTCTGCCGTTTTCTTGACTTTTGCTTCAAAATTTGCTATACTCATCACCGTCATCAATGCGTTGGGCGGTGTTTTTTATGCCCTTCAAGAAGTTTTATAAAAATTTTCTAAAAAAATTCAAGAAAGTTACTTGCAAACGCTTGACAAATTAACAATTTTTTATGCGAAAGAATATTGCAAAAAGCGTTAACAAGTGGTATAATAAATACGTATTGCATATGGACGTAATAAAGGAAAAATTAAAGCTTTTGCCCGATACGGCGGGCGTATATATAATGCTCGACAAGTACGGTAACGTAATTTACGTCGGCAAGGCGCGCGTGCTCAAAAACAGAGTGCGGCAGTATTTCCATTCGTCACCAAAGCCCGAAAAGGTTATGCGAATGGTGGAAAACATAGCCGATTTCAATTATATAATTACGGCAACCGAGATTGACGCGCTCGCGCTTGAAAACAACCTTATAAAGAAGTACAAGCCCAAATACAACATTCTGTTAAAGGACGATAAGACTTATCCGTATATCAAGGTTGACTTGCGTGAGGAGTTTCCAAACTTTTACGTCACGCGCAGAATTAAAAAAGACGGCTGTAAATATTTCGGTCCGTTTATGGGCGGCATAAATTACAGGGATATATTGGAAACGTGCCAACTGCTCTTTGCGGTAAGGCTGTGCCGCACGCCCATAGGTGCGACGCCGAAAAGGGAGTGCCTCAACTACCATATTCAGAAGTGCTGTGCGCCGTGCGCTCATAAGATAAGCAAGGAAGAATACACCGAAAAGGTAAGGCTTGCGCTCGATTTTCTTAACGGAAATTATGCTAAGGCGAGTGAAATACTCACGCAGAAAATGCTGTCCGCCGCCGAAAACGAAGCTTTTGAGCTTGCTCTCGACTATAAAAACAAGCTCTCTATGCTCTCCAAATTAGAGAACAAGAGAATAACGTCAATAAACAAGCCGATAGACGCCGACATAATAGCTTATGCCGCCAACGGTCTGTATTCGGCGGTCAATCTGTTAGTCACGCGCAAGGGTATAATGCAGGGCGGGGCGAGCTTTGCTCTCGACGAAGCGCACGCGTCGGAGGCGGAAGCGCTGACGTCTTTCATCACCCAATACTATTCCTCGCACGAGCCGCCTGCGGAAATCATAGCCGAGGACTATTGCGAAAAGGAATTTGTCGAAGCGTTTTTCAAGGAGAAGCTTGGCAAGAACGTCACCGTCACGCTCGCAAAACAGGGCGTAAAGGCGCGGCTGTTGGATATGGCGCGTGAGAACGCTGTCGACTATCTCGAAAAGTCGGTAGATAAAATTAAACACAAGGACGATATGACGGTAAACGCGTGCAGTCGGCTTATGGAACAGCTCGCCCTCAGCCGTTATCCCCGCAGAATGGAGTGTTACGATATATCCAACGTGTCGGGCGTGGACAAGGTCGGCTCTATGGTGGTGTTTATCGACGGAGAGGCGGACAAGACTTCGTATAGGCGGTTTGCCGTAAAGACGGTGGAGGGCGCGGACGATTTCGCTTCGCTCAAAGAAGTGCTCTCGCGCAGACTTGCAAAGCTCGGTACGGAAGAGGAGGAGCGCTTCCCCAAGCCCGACCTGATTATAATAGACGGCGGCAAGGGTCAGCTTTCGGCGGTAAAGAGCATATTCGACAGTATGGGCATAGACGATATAGACCTTGCGTCGATAGCCAAGCAGGACGAGGAGATATTTACGCTCAACTCGCCCGAGAGCGTTAAAATACCGCGCAGCGACTATTCGTTGAGAATGGTACAGCGCATAAGGGACGAGGCGCACCGCTTCGCCGTTACCTACTTCCGCAATCTGCATTCAAAAAACAGTTTGAAGAGCGTGCTTGACGGCATCGGGGGCGTGGGTAAACGCAAGTCGGTTGCGCTTATGCAAAAGTTTTCCAATATCGAAAGGATTATGAACGCAACGGAAGAGGAGCTTGCTCAGACCGAGGGTATCGGACCTGTGCTGGCAAAAAAGATAAAGGCGTATTTAAACGAGAATTTATGAGAGAACTCAACTGTAAACTTATTCTGTCGGATTTTGACGGCACGCTCGCCAATTCCGCAAACGACGTGCCCGAGGAGGTAATAAAAGCCGTTAACGCATACGTTGCCGACGGCGGTATTTTTGCCGTGTGTACGGGGCGTATTCTGTCATCGATAATGCCCATAGTAAGGCGGTTGGGGCTTAAAGGGCTGGTCGTAGCCTGTCAGGGCTCTGTAATCGCCGATATAGAGAGCGGAAAGCTTGTGCGCAACGTGCGGTTTACGGGCGAACAGGTCTCCGAAATCTGCGCCGCTCTCGAAGAAATGAACGCCAACGTGCAGGTGTATGACAACGACGGCTTGTACTCCGATTTGCCCGACGGCGAAAAGCATTTAAGCCTATACGAAAGCATTATAGGCAGAACGGCGCGGCATTCCGACGAGCGGCTTTCGCGTTACGTTTTGCACAGCGCGGAGAGGTTCAACAAAGTGGCTACGCTCTGTCGCCCCGAGGAGCAGGAGGGGATTTATAACGCTCTGAGCAGTCGTTTTTCGCAAAAGTATGACGTAACGTGCAGTGCGAGCGTGCTTGTCGAAATATCCCCCTACGGCGAAACCAAGGGCGCGGCGCTCAAATATTTAGCCCGTCATTACGGCGTGCCGATCGAAAGGACTTGCGCGGTGGGCGACAACTTAAACGACCTGAGTATGGTGGAGGCGGCGGGCTACGGCGTTGCGGTCGGCAATGCGGCGCAGGGGCTTAAAAGAAGAGCCGCGTACATAACCGTAACCAACGACGAGGGCGCGGTTGCAAGAGTTATAGAGAGCTTCGGGTACAAAAATTATGACTGAAATTTTAGCTCCTGCGGGGAATGAAGAGAGCGCTTACGCGGCTATCAATGCGGGGGCGGACGCCATATATCTCGGGTTGCAAAGCTTTTCCGCGAGGAGTAGCGCAGGCAATTTCAGCGAGGAGGCGCTGTCTTCCTTAATAGCCCGCGCACACCTTTTCGGCGTAAAAATCTACGTCGCGCTCAACACGCTTGTCAAGGACGCTGAGCTTGAAGATTTCGTATCCGCGGCGGTGAAGGCGCACAACCTCGGCGCGGACGCGCTGATAGTACAGGATATTTATCTCGGGGCGTATCTCAAAAAGACTTACCCGCAGATGTGTCTGCACTTATCTACGCAAGCGGGAGTGTGCAACGCGCTCGGCGCAAAATATGCAAAAGAGCTCGGCTTTTCGCGCGTAATTTTAGCAAGGGAAACAAGGCTTGCCGATATTGTTGAGATTGCCAAAATAATAGAAACCGAGGCGTTTGTGCAGGGCGCGCTGTGCACGTGCTTTTCGGGGCAGTGCTATCTGTCGTCGTTCGCGGGCGGCAACAGCGGCAACCGCGGCAAGTGCAAACAGCCCTGCCGAAAGCGCTACAAGATAGACCGCGCGGGCTTCGACGAATACGCCTACCGCATTTCCCTCTCCGATTTGTGCGTAGGGGAGGACATACAAAAACTGACGGAAGCGGGCGTGTCGTCTTTTAAGATAGAGGGCAGAATGCGCCGCCCCGAATACGTTTCAGCCGCGGTGCAATACTATAAAAAGGCGTTGGGCGGCGGCGTGACGGCAACCGACCTTTCTGCGTTAAAACGCACATATAACAGGGGCAATTATACAAAAGGGCTTGCTTTCGGGCAGGATAAGTCGCTCATATCCTCAGCCGTTCAGGGACATATCGGCGAGTACGTCGGCACGGTCGGCGTGGAGAACGGCAAGTTTATCTGCCGCACTTCCGTAAAGTGTTCGGCGGGCGACGGCTTTAAGATTTTGCGCGGAGGCAAGGAGCTTTGCGGCGCTTCGTATCAATCTCCCGTCAAGGGCGGCTTCTGTTTAAGGAGCTCAACTCGGCTTAAAAACGGCGACAAGGTGTTTATTACTACGGACGTCAATCTCAATTCGCGCCTGATATCGGGCAAGCGCACGCTTGAAATCAAGCTGTCGGCGCGCTTTAAAGCGGGAATTGCCCCCGTAGTATGCCTCAACGAACGCGCTTTTACCGCAGAATTTATTCCCGAAGCGGCGCAGGGCAGACCGCTGACAGCAGACGACTTTAAGCGTTGCTTTGATAAGGTCGACCTGTATCCGTTTAAAATCATCTATGAAAATATAGAAACCGAGGGCGACGTCTTTGTGCCCGCCTCGCTTTTAAATGCCTTCCGCAGGGACGTATATTCGCGCTTTTATAACGATTATACACGCAACGGTCGTCCTATTATTGATATAATCGAGCCCTTACCGCCCCAAACTCCGCGTGAGCGCAACGGCAAAACGGCGGTTATCGCTACCGATTTAAGTGGGGTAAATGCGGACGTAGGCATATTGAAGCCCGCCTCTTACGCGAGCGACCTGTCGAAACTTACAGAGGGCTTCCGCGGCGAAAAGTTTTTGTTTCTTCCGCCCTATATGACGGGCGGGGATTTGCGCCGTACAGAGCCGCTTTTAAATCAATTCGACGGCATATATTGCGGGGGCAATTACGCCGTGCCCCTTGCGCGGGCGCATAATTTAAAGCTGTTTGCGGGCACGGGGTTCAATCTTTTCAACCGCATTTCGACAGACGCGTGCCCCGCCGACTATAAGGCACTCTCGCAGGAGCTTACCGTTGCCGAGGCTAAGCCGCTCGCCCGCAATAACACATTCTATCTTACGGCGGGCGATATAGGCGTAATGGACTTGATTTACTGTCCGTTCGGCAAAACGTGCCGCGATTGCGACAGGCGGCAATTCTATACGCTCACGGACGAGGACGGCAGAGAGTTTACGCTGCGCAGGTACGAAGCGGGGGAGTGCAGGTTTGAAATTTACAACTGCGCCCGTCTGGTTGCCCGCAACGATTTTACGGGCGCGCTTTACTCGGAAATAACGCCGCCGACCCGCGCCGCTTCGCCCGAAGGAAAGAGCCCCGAACAGCTTAAAAAGGATTTGCCTGAGCACACGGGCGGGCACAGCGAAAAATCGGTATTTTAAATTGACAGGTCAGCTATGAACAGACAGAGCTTAAACAAACTCGAACTTGATAAAATTTTATCGGCTTGCGCAAACTTCGCAAATCTTGACCGTACGAGGACGGAAATTATTCGGACACAACCCACGGGCGATCTTGCCGAGGTTCGTCGCCGCCTTGCGCTCACGGCAGAATGCGACAGGCTGTTGTTCCGCTACGGCGCGGGTAAGGTGGAATATTTTTCGCCCGAAGTGTCTTCGCTGATTGTGCGGGCGCAGAAAGGGTCGGCGCTCTCCTGCGGCGAGCTGTTGGAAGTCAATGCTCTTTTGCGCTCGGCTCGCACCTCCTACCGTTCGGTTAATTCCGTCGACGACGGCGGGATAACGCTTGTAAAGCAAATCGCCGCCCGTCTGTACTTCGACGAAAATATGGAAAACGACGTGACCGAAAAAATTCTTTCGCCCGAGCAAGTCAGTGACTACGCAAGCGACGCGCTCTATTCCATACGCAGTAAAATCAAGAGCCTTAACGAAAAAATCCGCAGTTCGCTCACCGAGTACGTGTCGGGCGGCAACACGGCGTACTTGCAGGACAGCATAGTCACCATAAGGAACGACAGATACGTAATCCCCGTCAAGGCGGAATACAAATCGCGCGTCAAGGGCTTCGTGCACGACCGTTCGCAGTCGGGCGCAACGTTTTTTATAGAGCCCGAGTACGTATTAAACCTCAACAATGAATTGATATCGCTGACGATAGACGAGAAAGAGGAGGTCGAGCGCATACTCAAAGCTCTCTCCGCGAGGGTGGGCGCAATGCGCGAAAGATTGGAGAACGACGTGGACGCGCTGTGCGAGCTTGACGGCTGTTTTGCGCGCGCGGAGTACGCCTATTCGATAAAGGCAATCTGTCCGCAGGTAAACAAGCGCGGCATTGTCGGTATAATCAAGGGACGGCACCCGCTCATAGACAGGGACAAGGTAGTGCCCGTATCCGTCGAGCTGGGCAGGGATTACGCATTTCTGCTTTTAAGCGGCGCAAATACGGGCGGCAAAACGGTAACGTTGAAAATGACGGGACTGTTCTGTCTTATGGCTGAGTGCGGTCTGTTTATTCCCGCGGCGGCGGGGAGCGAGGTGTGCGCCTTCGAAAACGTATTCTGCGACGTGGGCGACAGTCAGAGCATAGAGGACAGCCTCTCGACCTTTTCAAGTCATATAACGGAGGTTGCGGCAATCTGCGACGGCGCGGACGGCGACAGCCTTGTGCTGATTGACGAGCTCGGCGGCGGCACCAATCCCGACGAGGGACAGGCTCTTGCGCGTGCGGTCACCGAATATCTTTTAAACGCGGGGGCAAAGGGCATTATAACGACGCACTTCACCGCGCTCAAAGAAATCGCTTACTCCTTAAAGGGCATAGAAAACGCTTCGATGCAGTTCGACAGCGCAACGTTAAAGCCGCTTTACAGTATAAAGATTGGTCTTGCGGGAGCGAGCAACGCTCTTGCCGTATCCCGCCGTCTCGGAATGAAAGCGGAAATATTAAAGAACGCCGAAGCTTATCTTTCTGACGAGGGGCGCACCTACGACAATCTTTTAAAGCGCGCCGAGGACAGCAGGGTGGAGGCGCAGGCGGCGTTGGAGCGTGCGGCTAAGCTCGAAGCGGAGTGGGGCGAGCGTACGGCTCAGGCAAAGAAGCTTGCCGCCGACCTCGAAAGGGAAAAGGCGCGGTTAGGCGCGGGGGCGCGTGCGGAGAGCAGGCGCATAATAAACGAGCGTACGGCGCGCGCCGAGGAGCTACTGTCGGAGATAGAGGAAATATTTTCGAGGGAAGAGATTTCGCAGAGCGATTTAATCCGTGCCCGCACTCTCAAAAATAAATTGAAGGACGAGGCGTACGAGCAGGAGGAGAGCGTTTCGGTTGAGGACTATAAGCAGGTTACGCCGCAGAGCTTAAAGGCGGGCGACGAGGTGTTTGTGGAGAGCCTGCAAAGCCGCGGGGTAGTGCTGTCGTTCAACGCGGCAAAGGGCGAAGCCGAAGTTGCGTGCGGAAGTATCAGACTGCGCGTCGGACTTTCGGCGTTGCGGACAATCCCCTCTGCGCCGCCTAAGAAGAAAGCGGAACGGCGGCAGGACAGAGTAAAGGTGGTAAAAAAGTTTACGCCGTCCCAACCGCTGTTTGAAATAAACGTTATAGGAATGAACGTGGAGGAGGCGCTCGAAGAGGTGGAAAATTTTCTCGACAAGGCGCTGACGGACAATTTGGAGCAGGTTAAAATCATACACGGAGTGGGCACGGGCAGATTGCGCGCGGCGATATCCGAAAGGTTAAAAAGACACCGCGGGGTCAAGTCGTTCCGTGCGGGAGCCTACGGCGAGGGCGAAATCGGCGTAACCATAGTGACGCTCGGCGGAAAGGATTAAAATTTATTGTCAATATAGCAAGCTTTCCTAAATAAAATAATAATAGTATTTAAATTTAGGGGCAAACTATTGAAAAATAAAATCATTTCTGTTATAGTTAATATTGCGTTGTGCGCGGTGATTGCAACAGTGTGCGCGGTCGGCTTTATCGGCGGCGACGCCGCGCCCGTCACGTCCGACGGCGAAAATCTGTATTACCGTTCCGAGAAGGCGCGGGGCGTAAGCCTTATGTTCAACGTCTATCAGAACACGGATAACGTGTATAAAATAATGGATATTCTCGACGAATATTCGGCAAAGGCGACGTTCTTTCTCGGCGGCAGTTGGGCGGACGACAATATAGACTGCGTGAGAGAGATAGCGGCGCGCGGACACGAGGTCGGCTCTCACGGCTATTTTCATAAGGACCATTCCAAGATGACCTACGAGCAGAACCTCGCGGAAATACGCCCCGCAGTCAAGCTTGTAAACGCAATGCTCGGGCGGGAGATAACGCTCTTCGCGCCTCCTTCGGGGGCGTTCAACGACAGTACGGTTACGGCGGCGGCTTCCCTCGGGTTGAAGACCGTTATGTGGTCGAGGGACACCATAGACTGGCGCGACGGCGACGTGCAGTTAATCTACGGTCGCGCAACGAAAAATCTGGAAAACGGCGAGTTCGTACTGATGCACCCTATGGACGTATCGGTCAAGGCTCTTCCGCAAATATTAACTTACATAAGAGAAAACGGCTTAACCGCCGTTACCGTCTCTTATAATATAGGAGAATAATGGTACATTTCAAACAGCTTGACAATGGTGTAAGGCTCATAGTAAAGCAGATGAGCGGGCTTATGTCCGTATCGATGGGCATAATCGTGGGCACGGGCGCGTGCGTGGAGAGCGACAAGGAGGACGGCATTTCGCACTTCATCGAGCATATGATGTTCAAGGGCACGGAAAAGCGAACGGCGTTTCAGATTTCCGACCGAATGGACGCGATAGGCGCGCAGGTCAACGCCTTTACGGGCAAAGATATAACGTGCTACTATGCAAAATCAACGTCCGGTCACGCGGCAGAGGCGTTCGAAGTGCTGTCCGATCTGTTTTTAAACAGTGTGTTCCCCGAGGACGAAATGGAGCGCGAAAAGGGCGTCGTCGTCGAGGAGATTAGTATGTGCGAGGACACGCCCGACGACCTGTGTCTGGACAGGCTCTCGCTGGCGTTTTTCGGCAAGGAGAACTACGGCAGAAATATTTTAGGCAGTAAGAGCAACGTGCGCGGCTTCACGCGTGACGATATCGCCGCCTATATGCACAGCCGCTACACCGCCGACAACGTAATTATTTCTATGGCTGGCAACATTTCCGTCGAGCTTGCCGAGGAATTGGCTGTCAGGTACTTTTCGCACCTCACCCCCGCAAAGGCGGAGAAGCGCCCGCTCAACGTCAGCTTAAAGGCGCAAAATCTTTATAAATATAAGGATATCGAGCAGGTGCACGTAGCTATCGCCTATCCGTCTATGAAGAGATACGAGCGCCTGTGCGACGCAACGCAGATTATGAACGCCGTTCTAGGCGGCAGTATGTCGTCGCGCCTGTTTCAGACCGTGCGCGAAAAGTTGGGACTTGCCTATACCGTATATTCGTATGTGACGGCATATGAAAAGAGCGGCTCGCTCACCGTGTATGCGGGCGTGAACGCCGACAGCTATATGCAGTCGGTGGAGGCAATCCGGAATTGCATTGCCGATATAAAGAAGAAAAATCTTTCCGAAGAGGAGTTCAGGAGGGGCAAGGAGCAGCTTTTGTCCTCGCTCATCTTCGCGCAGGAGAGTACGAGCTCGCAGATGTTGCTGTACGGCAAGGAGCTCATTTATTCGGACAAGCTGTACGACTTCGAGGACAGGGTAAACAAGCTGAACGCCGTAACGCTTGACGACGTATGCGAGGCTATCGAGTACAACTTCGACGATACGTACCGCGCAACTTCCATAGTCGGCAAGGTGGACAAGGGGCTGAACTGATCGCGATTGTATGGTTATGGCAGATAAAATAACAGGTTTTCCGCCCTTCTTCGACGGGGAGAGCAAAGTCCTTATCTTAGGCAGTTTTCCGTCTGTTAAGAGCCGCGCGCAAAGCTTTTATTACGGCAATCCGCAAAACGCATTCTGGCGCATACTTTCAATCTTTTTTAAAGAGGACAAGCCATTGACTTCGGAGGAGAAGAAGGCATTTTTAAAAAAGCACGGAATTGCGCTATGGGATATAGTAACCGAGTGCGAAATAGTCGGCAGCCGCGACGAAACGATAAAAAATTTTAAGGTGGCAAATTTGCAAGAAGTATTGCAAAATTCAAGCGTTTCGTGTATACTTGTAAACGGCGGACGCGCTTATTCGATATTTTGCAAGCATTACGGCGGGATAGATACACCTTATTTCAAACTGCCGTCGACAAGCCCCGCCAATGCGAGAAGAAACGATGACGAATGGTACGCAGCTCTGCGAAGAGCTTTTGACAGAACTTAAAAGTTACGCCGAGCCCGATTATGCGGCGTTCCATAAAAGGCTGTTAAAGAACGAAAGCATAAAAGTTTTGGGCGTGCGCGTTCCAATATTGAGAAAGCTCGCAAAAAAGTATAGAAATCAAATTGACCCCCTACTATGCTGCAACGACGACTGTTACGAGGTGACTTTTATCAAGTTGCAGGCGGTTGCACTGTTGCCGTGGGAGGAGTTTATAAAATACGTTGATAAATGCGTAACGCTTATCGACAATTGGGCGACGTGCGACTGTTTCGCGCCAAAATGTATTGCAACGCACAGGGACGAATTTGCGCCGTATATTTGCAAGTATCTGCGGCAGGGAACGGACTTTGAAGCGACCGAATTTTCCCAACGCTTCGCATTGACTACTCTTTTACATTTTTACCTTGACGGTGAATACGAGCTGCCGTATATTTTCGACAGAATACGCGAGGACGCCCGCCTCGATTTATACTACGTACATATGGCGGCGGCGTGGTTGATTGCCGAAGTGCTCGTCAGATTTTATGACGCCGGCGTAGGCTATCTGACAGACAATGTCGAAAGTTATGACAGGGACGGCAGTGCTTTTTTCGATATAAAAACGCACAATAAAGCCATACAGAAGGCGTGCGAAAGCTACCGGTTAACCAATGAGCAAAAAAACTTTTTAAAAAGTTTAAAGAGATAAAAAAGGTTTTAAAGAGGACTATGGAAATCGTAAAACAACTCACAGAGGAATTTAAACTCAGACCCGACCATGCCGAAAACGTGGTCAAGCTTCTGGACGAGGGCAACACGATCCCCTTTATCGCGCGTTACCGCAAGGAAATGACGGGCGCGATAGACGATCAGGTTTTAAGGCAGTTTGCCGACAGGTACGAGTATCTGCAAAACCTCGAAAAGCGTAAAGGCGAGGTTGCCGCGGCTATAACCGAGCAGGGCAAAATGACGGACGAGCTGACTGCGGCTATCGACGCTTGCGCGACTATGACGGAGATAGAGGACGTCTATCGCCCGTATAAACAGAAGAAAAAGACGCGCGCCTCGGTTGCAATCGCTAAGGGATTACAGCCGCTTGCCGACTTCATTCTGGCGCAGGAGGGCGACCCTTGGGCTGAGGCGGAGAAGTACATAAGCGAGGAAAACGGCGTCGGGAACGCTCAGCAGGCAATCGACGGAGCTAAGGATATAATCGCCGAAACGGTATCCGACAACGCGGAGCTTAGAAAGAAATTGCGCGCTCTCATGGAAAATCACGGCGAAATTCAGGTAAAGCTTGTCAAGGACGACGGCAAGGGCACATACGATATGTACGCCGACTACGCCGAGCTTATCCCCGAAATAAAAAATCACAGAATACTTGCAATCAACCGCGGCGAAAAGGAGGAGTGTCTGCGCGTCAAAATCGCGTTCGACCCCGATATGGCTAAGCGCGTGTGCGCGGCGAAATACGTGAAGAGCAAGGGCGAGTGTGCGGAGCTCATAAAGCAAGCCGTATCAGACGGGTACGACAGGCTCATTCAGCCCTCGGTTGAGCGCGAGGTGCGTTCCATATTGACAGACAGGGCAAGCGAACAGGCAATTCATATGTTCGAGGTAAACCTGCGCCCCCTTCTCTTACAGCCTCCCGTAAAGGGCAAAGTGACTTTGGGCTTAGACCCCGGCTACCGTACGGGCTGTAAGGTTGCGGTGGTCGACGATACGGGCAAGGTGCTTGCAACGTCCGTAATCTATCCCGTACCCCCGCACAGCAAGATAGAGGAAAGCAAACGCATTATTAAGGATCTTATTGCCAAGCACAACGTCGACGTTATCTCCATAGGTAACGGCACGGCGGGCAAGGAAACGGAAATTTTCGTGGCGGAGCTGTTAAAGGAGATTGACCGCGACGTGTCGTATGCGGTGGTAAACGAGGCGGGCGCTTCCGTCTATTCGGCTAGTCCGTTGGCTGTCGAGGAATTTCCCGATTACGATTTGACTCTGCGTTCGGCGATATCCATTGCAAGGCGTTTGCAGGATCCGCTTGCCGAGCTCATAAAAATAGACCCCAAGTCAATAGGCGTAGGGCAGTATCAGCACGATATGGATAAGAAGCGGCTGGACGCTGTTTTGGGCGGAGTGCTCGAAGACTGCGTAAACAGCGTCGGCGTAGACCTCAACACGGCAAGCGCATATCTTTTGCGCTACGTTGCGGGCTTGAACGCGGGCGTGGCGAAGAGCGTCGTTGCCTATCGCGAGCAGAACGGCAAGTTCACCGAAAGAAAGCAGCTTCTTAAAGTGCCTAAGCTGGGCGCAAAGGCTTACGAGCAGTGCGCGGGCTTTTTGCGTATTCCCAACGGAAAGAACATATTCGATAATACCGCCGTTCACCCCGAAAGCTATGAGAGGGCGGAAAAGCTTCTGAGCCTGTTCGGATATACAGCCGATGACGTCAAGTCGGGCAACCTCAAAGAATTGCCGGCAAAGATAAAGGAGTTCGGTTCGGAGCGTGCGGCTCAGTATGCGGAGCTCGACGTCGCTACTATGAACGATATCGTATCCGAGTTAATGAAGCCCGGGCGCGATATACGCGACAGTCTGCCTGCGCCCGTGTTGAGGCGGGATATAATGAGTATCGAGGACTTGTCCGTCGGTATGGTCGTAGAGGGCAGTGTGCGCAACGTTATCGACTTTGGCGCGTTCATAGATATCGGCGTGCATCAGGACGGACTTGTGCACGTATCCGAGATAACCGACCGCTATATCAAGCACCCGTCGGACGTGCTGAAAGTCGGGCAGAAGGTAAAGGCGGTGATAATAAATCTGGATATCAAGAAACAGCGCATAGGCTTGTCCATAAAACAGCTTGCCAAAAAAGAGGCGAAATAATTTTTCTTGACATTCAGACGTTTGTAATATATAATTATGATATATAATTAAAAAATTCAGGAGAAAGTATTATGTTCGATAAAATTGCAAAGATGCTTGCCGAACAGCTCGGCATACCTCAGTCCAAAATCACGCCCGAAAGCAGGATTGTAGACGACCTCGGCGCAGACTCTCTCGACGTTGTTGAACTGTTGATGACGCTCGAGGACGAAACGGGTAAGACTATTCCCGACGACGAGGTGTCAAAGATAAAGACAGTCGGCGAAATCGTGGCTGTATTGGAGAAATTATAATCGGCGCGCCGTTTAAACGAACAGTAAATTAAATAATATTATTAATAAATTTTGCCTTCCCCTTTACATTCAAGCGGGAAGGCGTTTTTATTGTTAAAAGCAACCCCACCCAACTCGATCGCGCAAAAGGCGAATTGGAAATTATGTATCGCGATATTCTACATAATTGACTTCTTCCGCATAAACTGTATTAAACATATTTACGGGAGAAAAACGTCTTGGAGTGGTTTATAGGACTTTCGGGCTGGCTACAAGCCCTGTTGGCTACGCTGTTTACTTGGGCGCTTACGGCGCTCGGAGCGGCGTTTGTATTCTTTTATAAAAACGTAGGCAAAACCGCATTCTGCCTTATGCTGTCAGGCGCGGCGGGAATAATGCTTGCGTCCTCTTTCTTTTCGCTGTTACTGCCCGCGTTGGAGCAGGGCGGCGACTATTCGTATATCGTGCTCACCTCGGGGTTCATTCTCGGCGGGTTTCTGATTATCCTGACAGACCTGATAATGAACAAAATCAATAAGCACAACGAGAGCAAAAACAATTCGTGCGCGGTAATGTGCATAGCCGTAACCATACATAACATACCCGAGGGATTAGCGGTGGGCGTGGCGTTCGGCGCGCTGTCGCAGGGGAGCGGCGTCGGCGCGGTTGCGGCGATAATGCTTGCCGTCGGAATAGGCATTCAGAATTTTCCCGAGGGAATGTGCGTGGCGTTTCCTCTGCGCGCAAACGGTCATTCGCGGACAAAGAGCTTTTTTCTCGGACAGCTCTCTGGAGCAGTCGAGATTGTGGCGGGTGTAATCGGTGCGCTTGCGGTAACGTGGGTGAGCGGCATTCTTCCCTTTGCGTTGGCGTTTTCGGCGGGCGCTATGGTGGCGGTTGTGTGTTCGGAGCTCGTTCCCGAAAGCTTTGCAACCGATAAGTTAAAGGCGACGATAGGTGTGATACTCGGCTTTGCGTTGATGATGATTTTGGATATCGCGTTCGGCTGATTGAGGACGAAACTAATTAATCAATATATAAATGCGTAACAAAAATAAAAAAACACTTGCCAAAAATTATTGTGTATGATAGAATACAGTTGCCAGATCAGTTGAATAGGAAGTTATCGAATGGGCACACTATATGCGCAGTAGTGTCACCCTTATTTTAGCGTTGCTTTTAAGTAATGCGTTTTTCGGAATTTATCCGACTCATTCGATACTCCATTCGAATAACAACTGTCTGGCGACTGTTTAGGGTACGCATTGCGGGCGGTCCTTAAACGGGATCGCCTTATTTTTTTGCCCGCGAAAAGGAGTATCTTATGAGAAAAAAACTATTGGCGCTGCTTCTTGGCGTAGCGGCTGTCGTTTGTTGTACAATCGGAATTACGGCTTGCAGTAACGAAACAGGTTGCAAAACGGAATGGGGGGAAATGGAGCATATAGCGTACAAAGCGCCGACTTGTACAAAAGCGGGCAACGAAAGCTACGACTATTGCCCGACGTGCAAAAAGTATTGGCTGGCACCCCATAAACGCGGAAAAGAAGTTACGCCTGAGCAAATGAAAATTCCTGCTCTCAATCACGACTTTCAGGGCGGCAAATGCTCGCGTTGCGGAAAAACCGACCCCGAGCTTCTCCCCGATACGCTTCAAATTCCCGACCTTGCGATATCCGCCGAAGGCGTATTCACTTGGGGCGGCATAAAATCGGCAAGCAAATACCGCGTGGAAATCACCGACGACGAGAACGTAAAGCACGTTTACGATATCACCGACAGCGAGGACGCCGCGCTTGATTTGACGGATTTGTCCGACGGGTACGAGCTTGCTTACGGCAAAAACTACGCTTCGATTACCGCGTATAAGCCCTATTCCGAAAATATAGACGGCGAAACGATAGCCGACGATATCCCCATATCCGAAAGTAAAGCCGACTTCATAGCAATCAAACAGAACAGCGGCTATACGTTTACGCAGCTTACTTACGCAGACGAGTACATAACGATAAACGGCGCGTATTCCGACGTCCGCACGGACGGCGACAAGGAATATATCCTGCTCGAACAGCAGATAGACGCCGATAAACAGAGCGTAAAGTTCAATTTGAGCCGTAAAATAACGGCGGCTCAGGGCGTTTCGCTAAGCTATTATAAGGATAGTGAGTGCACTCAGTCTATATCGTCTACGGAATGGCAGTTTTGGTCGACCCCTGCGGGCGCGGCGGACTACTATATAAAGGCAACGGGCGCGGTTAATAAGGTGTATACCGTGCGCGTGCTCGCCGTAAAGCCCGTGGAAGTAAAGCTTATTAAAGCGGAAAAGCTTGCTTCGGGATACAATTTTACCACCCTGCTAAGCGGATTGACGATATTGGAAAACGACTATATAGATATAGAAATGTTCTATTCGAAAATATCCTCGTCAAGTCTTGTCGTCGTCGACGCGGATTTCAACGCATACAGAAAGACGCGCGGACAGAATCGGCAGGACATGTACGACGACTGTATATTGCCCGTATGTCAGGGTAAGACCTATAATTATTACGTGATCGAAAACTCTACGCTGGAAAACTATATCAAAGCGGATTTTGAAAAATACGATTCTGCGTTCAACTGCAAATTTATGTGGGGCGATAACGGTATGCCGTCTTATTGGACGTTATCTCTGCGCTCCGACTATGCAAAAAAGGAAGTTTATGTGCCGTCAAATTTCGGCAATAACGACCCCGTATTGCTCACGCCTAACACGCTCGGATATAGCAACAGCCTTGAAAAAGTAGTGTTCGGGAGCGGATTTACGTCGCTCACAAGAGAGTTGTTTACGGGTTGCGCGCAGATGACGGAGGTGTATATTCCCTATTCGGCAAAGGACGGCTTAGGCGATTTCCTGTTCCCTAAGGCGCTTCAAAGCACGCTCACCGTGTACTGCGAGGGCAATATACCTAACGGCAGGTGGAATCAGATTGAAGGTACTTTCAAGTATTTCAATACGGTAAGGAATACGCCTATTCCCTCATACGGTCAGATAATGGGTTAACGTCGGATTTATAAGGAGATATAAAATTTATGAAAGACAAAAAATATGACGCTTTAAAGCAAATGAAACTTAATTTATTTACGATATTGCAACTTGCGTTCGGCGCGGCGGCGGGGGCGTTTTTATGCGGCTGGCTGAGCTGCCCGAGATACAGAGAAGCAGGGCACGGTTATTACGACGGTCCGTTTATGTTTATAGACCAGCTGCAACAAAACGTGGACTACGGTATGCCTAATCCCTATCCGGCATTGCAGCTTGTATGTATGCTTGCGTGCATTATCTGCGCGGTGTGTTTCTTTGTTTTCAGCGTGCTGAGCAAAAAGCGTAAGGAGGAAGCCTACAAATATTTTACGGAGCACAGAAGCGAATACGAAGAGGACGGTTATCTTGCGGCTAACGGCAAGTATTACAGGTCTATGGTAAACGACTATCTGAAAGTAAATTCCTGCTTTTACGAGCGCAAGGGGAAGGTGATTTCGATGTATAAAAAGTGCACGAATTATCTGTTTTATCCGTTTATTGTAAGTCTGCTCGCAGTGCCCGTCTGCATTATAGGCTATTCGGGTATGGCTGACGACGCAAGCAAGAGCGGAATTGCCGCCGACGGAGCTATTGCAATTATATTCGCGCTTGCCGCAATGATTTGCTGGTTTGCTTTCGTATTCTATTTTCTTGTGGTAAGCCACAGACGCAATGCCTATAAACGCTATGCCGTAAAAATGACAGCCGAACAGCTCAACTCTGACGACTACGAATTTGACGAAGCGTTTATGAACTATATCGGCGGCGACGAAAAGCTGTCCGCACGCGCAACTAAAATGCAGAGCGCGGGGCAGAAAGGCATTGTACCCTACATCTTTTCCGAGCCCGTCACTGCCGTCCTGCTCGGCGGTATGGCTGTCTACGTCATTGTTATAGTGTATATCGTCGCGCTGGTTATATCTGTGATATACGGCAATAAGGGAACGGCGGTCGCTCATTCTTCGGGCAATACCGAGCGCAGAAATGCGCGCGTCGTCCTGTACGGCGGCGGCAACGAGAGGTATGAAACTAACGACTATGGCGAAATATGCAAGTTCGGCGCGCGCACGGGTTTTACCGTGAAGGGAACGGAAATTCTTAACGAACGCGGCGAAAAGGTTGAAACGGTGGGCTGGCTGAGAGACGGCTCTTCGCGTACGGTCGATTATGCCTCGGATTACAGCGGCGAAAAACCTTTCAGAAGCTGGGGTTTGGAATAATTCAACTTTAAGACGCTGCGCCCCGCGGAAAAATTTCCGCGGGGCGCGTATTTGTTTGCGCATAATTTTAGCCTTTTGCCGCAAAATGGTTGTATGGAAAGTAATTCGGTTAAGTCAAAATCGTCGCACCCCTCGGCGGTGATAATAGGCGGCAGCTCGGGCATAGGCTACGAAACGGGCATACGCCTTGTCAACCGCGGCTGGGCGGTGACGAATATTTCCCGCACGCCCTGCAACAACGCAAAGGTACACAATATCTGCGCCGACGTGTCGTGCGGAAGCGAAGCGTACGCCGCAATTGCAACCGCCGCCGACAGGCTGGGGCTGAACGCGCTTGTTTATTGCGCCGGCTTTTCAATGGCGGCGCCGATAGAGTACGCAAAGGAAACGGACTACAAATACCTGTTCGAGGTCAATTTCTTCGGCGCGTTAAAGGCTATGCAGGCGGCTATACCGCTTATGAAAAAAAAGGGCGGTAAGATTGTGCTTGTCGGTTCGCTCGGCGGCGACATTCCCGTCATCTACGACAGCTTTTATTCGTGCTCCAAAGCCGCGCTCGAAATGCTTGCGAGAGAGGCAAATACCGAGCTCAACGCCTACGGAATAACCGTAACGGCTGTTCTCCCCGGCGGCACGGCTACGAACTTTACGTACAAGCGCAAGGTCTATCCCGAGGAGGAGAACGGCACTTACGGCAAATCGCTCAACAGGGCGGTTGCGGCGCTTGCCAATATGGAGCAGAGCGGAATGAAGCCCTCTCGCGTGGCGGAGGACATTTACAAAATTCTCACCGCCGAAAAGCCGCCCATAATCAAGACCTGCGGATTTAAAAACAACGCAAAGCGTATGGCTAGCCGCGTAATGCCCGAAAGGGTAACGGAATATCTCAACGGGAGAATGTACAAGCAATGAGAAAGGAATACGACTTATCACGCCGCGACGAGCGGGAAACTCTGTACAGGGGAGCAAAGGAGAGCGGAATAAAAAATGACAGGAAAGCATAAGGAGAATTACAACGCCAATTATCTCCGATACGTAAAGACGCAAGAGCCGCGCACAAAGCACTTTAAAAACTGCCTTGCGGCGTTCGGCGTGGGCGGACTTATCTGCTGTATCGGGCAATTTTTCAGATTTATGCTCGAATATGCGGGGCTGTCGGGGGACGTGCTTGCGGGCGCGGTGTCCATAATCCTCATCTTCCTCGGCTGTCTATTGACGGGCTTCGGAGTGTACGACAGAATAGGCAGACGCGCGGGTGCGGGCTCGATCGTGCCCATAACGGGATTTGCCAATTCGGTAGCTTCGCCCGCAATAGAGTTCAAGACGGAGGGGTGGATATACGGTATGGCGCAGAAAATGTTCACCGTCGCAGGACCTATCATCGTTTTCGGCGTGTTCTCGGGCGTGCTCGTCGGTCTGATTTACTCGATTATTTGATTAAATAGTGCTTTTCAGTGTAATCACCACAACATATTGTGTTTACTGCTTATAAAAAATTCAACATTTTGATTTAAACCTATTGACAAGCCGAAAGCGTTATGTTATAATTCAAGCACAACACAGGGGCGCGCCGTAACTGACGAGGGTAATTGCGGATAACCGCAAGGGAGCGGCGCTCGCCCGTAAAGCCGTTCGTCTGGGCAAATTTACTCTGTCGGGTAGATTGCCCTGTTTTTTTTGAGAGGTTGCGGCTTATGGACGGTTATATCCATTCTTTTGAAAGTTTCGGCACGGTGGACGGACCGGGTATTCGCTTTGTCGTGTTTATGCAGGGTTGTCCTATGCGCTGTCTGTACTGCCATAACCCCGACACGTGGCGCGCGGGCGCGGGCAAGACTTACACGGCTGAGGAGGTTGCCGCAAACGCCGCGAAGTACAAAAGCTATTTCTCGGGCGGGGGCGGAGTTACCGTATCGGGCGGCGAACCGCTTATGCAGGCGGATTTCGTGCGCGAGCTGTTTACTCTTTTAAAGGCTAAGGGGATTAACACCGCGCTCGACACCTCGGGCATACTCTTCAATCCCGCGGACAAGCACAAATTCGACGCGTTGCTCGAAGTGTGCGACCTCGTGCTTCTGGACTTAAAGCATATCGACGGGGCGGAGCACAAAAAGCTGACGGGGCATTCAAACGGTAACGTGCTCGCCTTTGCCGAATATCTGTCGGATACAGGCAAGCCTATGTGGATAAGGCACGTTTTAGTGCCCGATATAACCGATAACGACGAATATTTGAAGAATCTGGCGCAGTTCATAGACGGGCTTAAAACGGTCGAGAGGATAGAGGTTTTACCCTATCACACAATGGGCGCGGTCAAATATAAAAATTTAGGTATGGAGTACGCGCTCGAAGGCGTCGAGCCGCCTGCAAGAGGGCGGGTGCAGAACGCAAAGCGCATTTTGGGGATAATAAAATGAACGTTGATCTGAGCGGGAAATGTCTTATAGAGGTGAGCGGAGAGGCGTGCGCGGCGTGCCTTGCCGTAATGCCCAATTGCGCCGAGGTTGCGCGGTCGTCCGGCTTAAAATTCGTCAAGATAAGCGTGGAGGATAACCCCGAGGTTGTAGAGGAGTTCAGGCTTGAACGCATACCCTCTATCATAATAGCCGAGGACGGCAGAGAAATAGCCAAGTGCTCGGGATATCAGCCTCTCGAAATCCTTGAACTTTGGGTGGAAGCCAAAATCAACGGATAATAGATACGGAACAATATAAAACAGGTTTACATAACAGGAGAAAATATAATTATGATGTTTAAACAGTGGGAGGGCTTTACCGCAGGAAAATGGAGCGACGACGAGGTAAACGTGCGCGATTTCATTCAGCACAATTACAAGCCGTACGAGGGCGACGGTAAATTCCTCGAAGGACCTACGGAGGCGACAACTAAGCTCTGGAAGGAGATATTAAAGCTGTCCGCGGAGGAGAGAAAGGCAGGCGGCGTATTGAAGGCGGATACAAGCGTTGTGTCCACGCTGACAAGTCACCCCGCGGGCTATATCGACAAGCCGCTTGAAAAGATAGTCGGATTGCAGACGGACGAGCCGTTTAAGCGCTCTCTGCAACCCTTCGGCGGCATTAAGATGAGCGAGCAGGCTCTCAATATGTACGGTTACGAGCTCGACCCGCAGATAAAATATATATTCACTCACTACCGCAAGACGCATAACGACGGCGTGTACGACGCGTACACTCCCGAAATGCGCCGCGCGCGTACGGCTCATATTCTCACGGGCTTGCCCGATACCTACGGCAGGGGCAGAATTGTCGGCGATTACCGCAGGGTTGCTCTGTACGGCGTAGACTATCTTATCGAGCACAAAAAGCGCGACAAGGATATGATCGACGGCGATATGTTGCCCGACAAGGTGCGCGACAGGGAAGAGCTGTCCGAGCAGATAAAGGCTCTCGGCGCGCTCAAAGAAATGGCGGCGCTCTACGGCTTCGATATTTCCAAGCCCGCGCAGACCGCGCAGGAGGCTATACAGTGGCTGTACTTCGGCTATCTCGCGGCGGTCAAGGATCAGAACGGCGCGGCAATGTCGATAGGCAGAAACTCCACATTCCTCGACGTTTATATCGAGCGCGATTTGGAGAGGGGAATAATCACGGAGAAAGAAGCGCAGGAGCTTATAGACCACTTTGTAATGAAGTTGCGTATCGTCAAGTTTATGCGCATAAAGGACTATAACGAGCTGTTTTCGGGCGATCCCACCTGGGTAACGGAGTCGATAGGCGGTATGGGCGTCGACGGCAGAACGCTTGTCACGAAAAATTCTTTCAGAATACTGCATACGCTTACCAATCTCGGACCTGCGCCCGAGCCCAATCTTACGGTGCTCTGGTCGCGCAATCTCCCCGCGGGCTTTAAAAAGTTCTGCGCGGAAACGTCCATTGCTACATCGGCAATTCAGTACGAAAGCGACGATTTAATGCGCCCCGAAATGGGCGACGACTACTGCATAGCTTGTTGCGTAAGCTGTATGCGCGTCGGCAAGGATATGCAGTTCTTCGGAGCAAGGGCAAATCTTGCAAAGTGCCTTCTTTACGCAATCAACGGCGGCAAGGACGAGCTTACGCTGGACAAAAAGACGGGCAAACACCTTCAAGTGTCGCCTATGTATTCGCCTATTCTGGGCGACGGTGCTTTGGACTACGCCGACGTTACGTGCAAGTATGAGCAGATGATGGACTGGCTTGCGGGACTGTACGTAAACACGCTCAACCTCATTCACTATATGCACGACAAATATTCGTACGAGGCGCTTGAAATGGCGTTGCACGACACCGACGTAAGGCGTTTCTTCGCTACTGGCATAGCGGGACTTTCGTGCGCGGTGGACAGCCTTTCGGCAATCAAGTACGCAAAAGTCTATCCCGTCCGCAACGAAGAGGGGATTGTGGTCGACTTTAAAATCGAGGGAGAGTATCCGCAGTACGGCAACAACGACGACAGGGTAGACCAAATCGCCGTATGGCTTGTAAAGACGTTTATGAACAAGGTGAAGAGCCATTACACCTATCGCGGAAGCGTGCCCACTACGTCAATTCTTACTATTACTTCCAACGTAGTGTACGGCAAAAAGACGGGCAACACTCCCGACGGAAGAAGAGCGGGAACGCCGCTTGCTCCCGGTGCAAACCCCATGCACGGCAGGGACAAGAACGGCGCGTTAGCCTCGCTTGAATCTGTTGCAAAGCTTCCCTACGAGTACTCGCGCGACGGCATATCCAACACGTTTTCTGTAACGCCCGCGTCGCTCGGCAAGGACGAAGATTAATATAAAAATTATAAAAGGAGAATTTATTATGTCAAGAGCGGACAATTTAGTAAATATGCTGGACGCGTACGTAGCGGACGGCGGATATCATTTAAACGTAAACGTGTTCAGCCGCGAAACGCTGTTAGACGCGCAGGCTCACCCCGAAAAGTATCCTCAGCTTACAATCAGGGTATCGGGCTACGCCGTCAACTTCAACAAGCTGACAAAGGAACAGCAGGACGACGTTATTTCGCGTACCATACACGAGCATTTGTAATTTAATTGCTGTAACTTTAAATAAAATCAAAGCAAGCTTCTCTATTATTTTTAATGGGGAGCTTGCTTTTTTGCGTTAAATAAGCGGAGTAATCGAAGCCGACCTGCCGTTTCAGTCAAAATATTTTTAAATGCCGTTTTAAATATACGGGCTTTTTATTTTACAATGACGGCTGTTTATTGTATAATTATTATGTATAATAATATTTTCATACGGACAACGGTACGATAATGAAGAGCAAAAGAAGACGGAAATTGTCCGGAAAGGTTATTGCCGCAATCTGTACGGCGGCGGTTGCCGCTGTCTTGCTGGCGGCAATACTCATAACCAACATTTTCATTCCAATAAAATATTTCACCGCGTATTGCGTAAAGCGCAACCCCAATTCAAAGGGCGTTATGCGCGTCGGTTTTATCGACGTCGGCTTCGGCGACAGCACTCTTGTCGAGCTTCCCGACGGAAAAACCGTACTTATTGACGGCGGCGACGGAGCGTACGGCAATAATCTTAATCTGCTTGCGTATTTAAACGCCGCGGGAGTGGATACAATAGACTACTTAATCTGTACGTCGGTCAAAAAGGAGCACTGCGGCGGACTTGCCGATATTATTAAATACAAAGAAGTCGGATTCGCATATATCCCTTATTGCCTGAACACCCGCATAACCGCAGAGTACCACGCGTTTATAAGCCAATTGAATAAACGTAATATTTCATACGGTTACGCATGCGCGGGCGAGGGAATAATAGACGGCAAGGGCAGTTATTTTCTGACGTTCCTTTCGCCTACCGATTATCAAAATCCCCAATCGCAGTACTACGCAATGAACAGCGACCCGACAGCCGCGAATATCGACGGCGCTTCGGTCGTGTGTTGGTTGGAGTATGCGGGCGTCTGCTTTGCGCTCACCTCGGATATACGCGCCGACGGGCTTAAACGCATAGTCGGCGAATACAGGGCGTGCGCGGCGCTCGGTCAGCCCTATTCTATGTTCCGCGGCAAGAGCGTGAACTTGGAAAACTGCACGGTCGTCACCGCTCCGTGCCATGCGGGAGCAAACGGCACGTACGCGCCGTGGTACGATTTGACAAAACCCGAACAGGCGGTAATAAGCGTCGGCAAAAACTATTCCGATTATCCCTCGCTTAAAGCTTTGTCGGATATATGCAACTACTGTCAGCCGCTTTACACGATGTACGACGGCAACATTACGATAAGTGTGAACGGCGACGGATACGCCGTAACAAAAAGCAAATAGCCAAACGGAGGCGCAGACCATATGATAAAATTTACGACCGCAGGCGAATCGCACGGCAAAATGTTAGTGGGTATTTTAGAGGGCTTGCCCTCCAATCTGCCCGTCGACATAGAGGCGGTAGACCGCAGTCTTGCCCTCCGTCAGAGCGGGTACGGCAGAGGCGGCAGGCAAAAGATTGAAAAGGACAGAGTGGAAATTCTGTCGGGCGTTCGCAACCGACTTACGCTCGGCAGTCCGCTTGCGTTCTGCGTAAAGAATAACGACTATGCCAACTGGCAGGCGTATATGGCGGCGGAGGGAGCGGACGTTACACAGAAAGTGTTGACGCGCGTTCGCCCCGGACACGCCGATCTTACGGGTATGATAAAGTACGCGCAGACCGACGCTCGAAATATATTGGAGCGGGCAAGCGCGAGAGAAACTGCGGTGCGCGTTGCGGGCGGCGAAATTGCCCGACAGTATTTAACCGCGCTCGGCGTAAGCGTCGGCGGATATGTAAAGAGCGTTTGCGGCGTAGAGGACGCGGCTTTTCACCAATTCGAGGAGCTTAACGGCGCAAAGGAACAGCCTCTGTTTATGCTTGACGGCGAGGCGCAGAAGAGAGCAATGGCGCTTATCGACAAACTTAAAGCCGAGGGCGACACGGCGGGCGGCGTTGCCGAGATACGCGTAAAGGGCTTAAAGAGCGGCTTCGGCAGTTGTATGCGCTATGCCGACAAGCTTGACGCAAGGCTGTGCGGCGCGGTTATGAGCGTGCAGGCGGTAAAGGGCGTTGAGATAGGTTTGGGCTTTGCCGCGGCAAATCTTGCGGGGAGCAAGGTCCATGACGAAATATTTTTAAACGACGGTAAATATTGCAGACGTACAAACAACGCGGGCGGAATAGAGGGCGGTATGTCCAACGGCGAGGAGATAGTTTTACGCGCCGCTATGAAGCCCATACCCACGCTTATGCGCGGGCTCAGGACGGTGGATACGGCTAACGGTCAGCCCGCGGTTGCGGCAAGCGAGCGCAGCGACGTGGCGGCGATATGCGCATTCGAGATTATACTTGAAAGCGTGATAAGCTTAACGCTTGCCGAAGTCGTATCGGAAAGGCTCGGCGGCGACAATATCGAGGAGGTAAAGGGGCGCTATGCGCTTCTGCCGTAACTTATGCAGGATATCGAAATTTTAACCTCTTCTGCGGGCGGGAACAGCGTCATTCATTGCGGCGCGGGCGCGTTCGACGAATACGCTCCCCAAATTGCGGGCAAAAAATTTATTGTTACGGACAGCAACGTTTACAGGCTGTACGGCAAACTTATTGCGCAAACGTTCGGCGATTGTCCCGTGTTTGTTTTGCCCGCGGGCGAAAAGAGCAAGAATTACAACAGCCTTAAAAATATTTTAAAGGCGATGACGGAGAGCGGCGTAACCCGTTCGTCGACCGTAATAGCTTTCGGCGGCGGAGTTGTAGGCGATATCGCGGGGCTTGCCGCAAGCCTTTATATGCGCGGCACGGGTATCGTACAAATTCCGACTACGCTGTTGGCGCAGGTGGACAGCTCGGTGGGCGGCAAAACGGCGATAGATTTCTGCGGAGTTAAAAACGCCGTGGGCGCGTTCTATCAGCCGTCGCAGGTTATCGTCGACCCGCTCTTCCTGCGTACATTGCCCGCGCGCGAACTGCGTTGCGGCTTGGGTGAGATTATCAAGTACGGCGCGCTTGATTGCGGCATATATGCCGCTCTATCGCAAAATCAGCACGATTTATCCGACTACGCCTTTCTCGAAAACGTAACGTTCGACTGTATCAGTCACAAGGCAAAAGTCGTTGCGGAGGACGAGCGCGACGTCAGCGGAGCGAGAAAAACGCTCAATCTGGGGCACACTACGGGGCACGCGTTCGAGCTGTATTATAAGCGCAAATCGCACGGCGAATTCGTGCTTATAGGAATGTATTACGAGCTGTATATTGCCGTTCGTTGTGGCATATGCGGGGGGCATTACGCCGAAAGCCTGCGCGCGCTCATCAAAAAAGTACTAAAAAAAATCCCGTCCTATTCAGACGCGCAGTCGGCGGCGGCAGGCGCTAAGTACGATAAAAAGAACGAAGAGCAGTCGACCGTATCCGTAATCGTACCAAAGCGCGAGGGTGAAAGTGCGGAAATAAAATTGCCGATCGCGGAATATATGCAGATGATAGGCGACTGCGCAAAGGAGTTAAAGCAAAATGGTTAAGCTTGCCGTTATCGGAAAGGACGTGTCGCAATCCACAAGCCCGCAAATTCACAACTTCATCGCGAGAGAATTGGGGCTGGAAATGACTTACGGGCGCATATCTATCGAGGAGAGCGCGTTCGAGGACAGAATAGAAGAGCTGCTGTCAGAATACGACGGCTTAAACGTAACCATTCCTTACAAGCTGTCGGTAATCCCCCACCTTAAAGGCGTGGAGGGCGACGCGGCGGCGTTCGGCGCGGTAAACACGGTGCTGACCTCAACGCGCACGGGCCACAATACCGACGGGCTGGGCTTTATGCAGATGCTTAAAGCTGAGGGCGTGGACGCGGCGGGTAAAGACGTGCTTGTGCTCGGCGCGGGCGGCGCGGGCAGAAGCGTGGCGAAGAAGCTTGCCGACGGCGGAGCTAAGGTCAGAATTTACGACCGCAACGCGCAGAACGCTAAAAGAGTTTCAGCGGAGTTCAATGGCGTTGAGGCGGTTGACGGCGTTACGGTCGGAAATCGTTATCTGATAGTCAACGCGACGGGTGTAGGTATGCACAAGAGCGTGGGTATATCGCCGATAACGGAGGATATAATCGCGGGCTGCGAGGTTGCCGTCGATTTAATCTACGTGCCCGAAAAGAGCGAGTTTTTGAGGATAGCCGAGGCGCAGGGCAAAAAGATTATAAACGGCAGGGCAATGCTCTTTTATCAGGCGTATTATGCCGATTGCATTTATTTCAATCTGACGCCCTCGCCCGAAGTTGCAACGGGGCTGTTCGCAAAATATTTAAAGGAAGTGGTAAAATGAAATTTTTATTTATCAACGGAGTAAATCTCAATATGACGGGCGTACGCGAGAAGGGCGTATACGGCACGGAAACGCTTGACGATATAAACAGGCAGATTGCCGCGCACTTCGACGGCGACGATTGCGAGTTTTTTCAAAGCAATATAGAGGGCGAAATTTGCACGGCTATACAGGCGGCGCAGGCGGACGGCATAATTTTAAACGCAGGCGCGTTCACTCATTACAGCTACGCAATCCGCGACGCAATCGCTTCGGTTAAAGTTCCCGTAGTAGAGGTGCATATGTCCAACGTTCACGCACGCGAAGAGTTCAGAAGCAAGTCGGTGCTCTCCGCGGTGTGCAAGGGCGTTGTCCTCGGCTTCGGCAAAAACAGCTATATTCTCGCCGCAGAGAGCTTCAAGCTGTGAACGCGGTTTTGTGCGGAATGATGGGCTGCGGCAAAACGACGGTTGCGGCTCAGCTGTCCGAATTGCTCGGCGTACAGTCGGTTGATATTGATAAGCTTATCGAGGAGCGTTACGGCAGTATAAACGCTATTTTCGCCGGGTACGGAGAAGAGCGTTTCCGCGATATCGAAACGGAGATTACGGCGGAAACAGCAAAAAAATACACGAACGCCGTGATATCGCTTGGCGGCGGTTGCGTATTGCGGCAACAAAACGTCAACAATTTAAAGGCGACGGGTAAAATTATTTACCTGCGGGCTCAGCCCCGAACGCTTATCGACAGGTTGCGCGGCGATAACACGCGTCCGCTGTTGCAGGGCGGTTTGGAGGAGCGCGTTCACACCATATTATCAGAGCGCGCGCACGTATACGAGAGCGTCTCCGATTTTATTATAGACACCGACGGACTTACTCCGTTGCAGATAGCGCAGAAAATAGAGGAAGAAATATTATGAAAACCGTGTTGATTACGGGCGGCACAAAGGGAATAGGCAAGGCGGTTGCGCAGGAATTTTTACAGCAGGGCTACGAGGTTATTCTCAATTATTTTCACGACGACGAGGCGGCGCTGTCAACTCAGTCGGAGTTTAACATGCTCGGCTTCTGTCCCGTGCTTATGCGCGCCGACGTTTCCGACGAAGAGCAGGTCAAGGATATGTTCAAGGAGGTTTTCCGCATCTACGGCAAGATTGACGTGCTGGTAAACAACGCGGGCATATCCAAAGTGCAGGTCATTCAGGACACCTCGCTTTACGATTGGGAGGAGGTGTTCGGCGTAAACGTCCGCGGCGTTTTCCTATGCTGTCGCGAGGTTGCCGAGAATATGATTTTTTCGGGCGGCGGCTGTATAATCAACGTCGCTTCGATATGGGGCGAGGTCGGCGCAAGCTGCGAGGTGGCTTATTCGGCTTCCAAGGGCGCGGTCATAGCGCTTACTAAGGCGCTTGCCAAGGAATTAGCTCCGTCGTTTGTGCGCGTGAACTGCGTATCCCCCGGCGTAATCGACACTCAGATGAACGAGCATTTATCCGAGGTCGAAATGGAGGATTTAATCAATCAGATTCCTTTGGGCAGGCTCGGCACGGGCGAGGACGTCGCCAAGGCGTGCATATACCTTGCCGAAAACGGCTACGTCACGGGCGAAGTGCTGTCCGTCGGCGGCGGCTTTGCTAAATAAATACTTAAAAATTTAAAAAAATTGAGCAAAAATAAAGGAAATCACAGTTTTTTTTCGTATAAAATAAGTGTAAGAATGCAAAATGGATAATTTTAAGTCGATAAGGGAAAAAACATATGCGATAGAGCAAGCCTTCCTTTCGCCCTATGCCGCGAAATCAAAGGACACGAGAGGCAGACAGCGTGAGGAAGAGCCGTGTGAAATGCGCACGGACTATCAGCGCGACCGCGACAGAATTATTTACAGCAAGGCGTTTATAAGGCTCAAAAACAAGACGCAGGTGTTTTTTTCACCCGAGGGCGACCACTACGTAACACGGCTTACGCACACGCTCGACGTGTCGCAGATTGCCCGTTCTCTCGCCCGTGCCCTGTCCCTGAACGAGGACTTAACCGAGGCGATAGCTTTGGGTCACGACTTGGGGCACACGCCGTTCGGTCACAGCGGCGAAAGAATACTGAACAAGCTGTCGCCCACGGGCTTTAAGCACAACGAGCAGTCGGTCAGGGTCGTCGACGTGTTGGAAAAGGACGGCAAGGGCTTAAATCTGACTTTCGAGGTTCGCGACGGAATACTCAACCACAAAAAGCAGTTAAAGCCTGCCACGTTAGAGGGCAAGTGCGTTAACATTGCCGACCGCATAGCTTACATAAATCACGATTTGAACGACGCGATACGGGCCGGTATATTAAAGCTGGAAGACGTACCTGCCCACATAAGGGAAGTTTTAGGCTCTACCTCGCGTGAGAGGATAAACACCGCGGTATCTTCCGTGTACGCCAACAGCGCGGGCAAGGCGGAAGTTGAGCTTGGGAGCGACGTGTTGGAGGCGAGCGACGAGCTGCGCGCTTTTATGTTCGAGAGAGTGTACCTTACTAAATTTGCCCGCGGCGAAGAGGAAAAGGCGGAGAGAATGATAAGCGCTCTGTACGATTACTTCACTTCGCACCCGCAGGACTTGCCGCCGACGTTTATAAAGCTTGCCGGGAGCTATCCCGTCGAACAGGTAGTATGCGACTATATATCGTCTATGACCGACAGGTACGCAATATACATATTCAATAAAATTTTCGTTCCGCGCGGTTGGACTTTCGTCGACGAAGTAAACTGAAAATCAACGGGCGGCTTTACGCGGCGTTCGGTTTACAGGTAATTTTGTTTTAATTCTCACTTGAAATATGGCAGGGGTAGATCAGGATTTTATAAGGACCTTGAAAGAAAAGGTCAATATCGTGGAAGTAGCCGAGGGCTATATCACACTTGAAAAGCGGGGCGCAAGCTATTGGGCGTGCTGCCCGTTTCACCACGAAAAAACTCCGTCCTTTGCCATAAACGAGGCGGGGCAGTACTATCACTGCTTCGGTTGCGGCGAATCGGGCGACGTTATACGCTTCGTGTCGGAGCTTGAATCCCTCGACTTTATGGACGCGGTAAAGCTCCTTGCTCAGCGCGCCAAAATGCCGATGCCCGAAACGGTAAACGACAACGGCAAGACGGCTGAACTCAAACGCAAGCGCGACGCGCTTTTAAAGATTTTAAACGACTGCGCGCATTTCTATCTTGACAATCTCAATTCGGGCAAAGCCGACGAGCATATAGATTATATTTTAAAGAGGCAGATACCGTCGGGTATGGTACGCGCGTTCGGTCTGGGCGCAAGCTTAAACTATAACGACTTGCCCAAATATCTGCTGTCGAAGGGCTATTCGCGGCAGGATATAGTAGACAGCGGCACGGTAAACGACGCCAACGGCAGACTTACCGACGCGCAGGGCGGGCGGCTCGTTTTTCCCATAATCAATTCCTATAACGAGGTTATCGCGTTTGGCGGCAGAGCTTTAAAAAAGGTCGATTTCGGAAAGTACGTCAACACGCGCGACACGCTCATATTCAACAAGAGAAAAAACCTCTACAATATAAATCTTCTTAAAAAGCTGAAAAAGAGCCAAACTGTTAAAGAGGTCATAATGGTAGAGGGATATATGGACACCGTTTCGCTCTATCAGGCGGGCTTTAAAAACGTCGTTGCAAGTATGGGCACGTCGCTCACGCAGGATCAGGCGCGGCTTTTAAAGCGTTACGCCGACACCGTGCTTATCAGTTACGACGGCGACGGCGCGGGGCAAAAGGCGAATTTACGCGGGCTCGACATTCTGAAAGAAGAGGGGCTGAACGTAAAGGTTGTCCCTCTCCCCGAGGGGTTAGATCCCGACGACGTGATAAAACAGCGCGGCAACGAGGGGTATCAGGCGTGTCTTGACGCCGCGATGCCGCTGATTGATTACAAGCTTTTCGTGCTGAAAAAGGGCTTTGACCTGCAACGCACGGAGGACAAGCGTCGGTACGTTACGGAGGCGCTCGACGTAATCCGCACGGCTGAAAGCTCGGCTGTAAAGGAGGAGCTTTTAAAGAGGTTGCGCGACGATACGGGCATATCGTTCGAGGCGTTAAAGCGCGATTTGGAGGCGAAGCCGAAGCCTGTCGAGACAAAAAAAGAGATTGCCGAGGTGAGGAGCGACAACGCCGACGCGTCAAAAAAAGCTTCGCGGTACGTGCTGTCGGGATTTCTCTTCGGCGCGGACTATACCGAGGGGTTGGACGTTGCGACCGTACCGTTTAAGGACGAGGTGCACATAATAATCGCCAAATACATACGGTCTAAAAAGCTTATGGAGGAGCAGATTCGTCTGAGCGAAATTTTTGAGTTCTTTGACGAAAAGACCCCCGAGTATGACGAGCTTACACGCATTCTGGACTATTCCGAGGGCGGCGGACTGACGGGCGAGGTTGCCGAAAAATACTTTTTCGACTGTCTTGTAAAGATGAAGCTTGACGACGTTGACGAAAAGATTGCCGAAGAAACGAAGCGGCTGAGCGGCGTTACGGACGTCAGGCAGAGGGCGGGCATAGCTCAGAAGATTTACGAGCTTGCCAAACAAAAGGAAAAAATAAAGAACGGAGCAAGAGATTGACAAATCGGTTTGCAAAGGAAGGCGGTGAATTATGAATTTGACTGAACAGAAACTCAACGAAATTTTAAAGCAGATTATCGACGGTTATTCGTACAAGGGCGCAATATCGACAAACACTCTGTGCGATATGCTCGAAAAGTATGAAACGACTCCCGCGCAAGTCGATTACGTATACAAATCGATTGCGGAGGTCGGCATACAGATTATCGACGAGGCGGAGCGCGACAAGGAGCTGTACGAGCAGGCGCTCTCCGACGTCAGTCTCGACGACCCCGTAAAGATGTATTTAAAGGACATAGGCGAAGTGCCTCTGCTCTCCGCAGACGACGAAATCGAGCTTGCCCGCAGGATACAGGAGGGCGACGAGGAGGCGAAAAAGCGTCTGTCCGAAGCCAATTTAAGACTTGTCGTTTCGATTGCAAAGCGGTACGTCGGGCGCGGAATGCTCTTTCTCGATTTAATTCAGGAGGGCAATATCGGACTTATGAAGGCGGTTGAAAAATTCGACTATCAGAAGGGCTTCAAGTTCTCTACGTACGCAACGTGGTGGATAAGACAAGCCATTACGAGAGCCATAGCCGATCAGGCGCGTACAATCCGTATCCCCGTGCATATGGTGGAAACAATCAACAAGCTCACCCGAGTTTCGCGTATCTTGTTGCAGACGTTGGGAAGAGAGCCCACCCCCGCGGAGATAGCCGCTGAAATGGCGGTATCGGAGGAGCGCGTCCGTGAAATTCAGAAGATAGCGCAAGACCCCGTATCGCTCGAAACGCCTATCGGCGAGGAAGAGGACAGTCATTTGGGCGATTTTATCGAGGACGACAGAGCGGTAACTCCGTCGGACAGCGTTTCCACAACAATGCTCAAAGAAACGCTCCTGTCCGTACTCAACAGCCTCACCCCGCGTGAAGAAAAGGTTCTCAGATTGCGCTACGGCGTGGACGACGGCAGACCTAGAACGCTTGAAGAGGTGGGTAAAGAATTTAACGTCACCCGTGAAAGAATAAGGCAGATAGAGGCAAAGGCTTTAAGAAAGCTGCGCCACCCCTCGCGCTCAAAGCACTTAAAGGATTTCCTCGACACTTAAAAAATGGACAGAATAAATATGATTTGCGCTTATATCGACAGATGCCGTACGTTTGCCGATATAGGTTGCGACCATGGCTATTGTACGCAGTACGTTCTGAAAAACCGACTGTGCGACGGCGCGATTATTTCCGACGTCAGCGCAAAGAGCCTGAACAAGGCGGAAAAGTTGCTCGCCCCCTTTATTGAAAAGGGAGTATGCCGCGCTGTGTGTTGCGACGGACTGCGGGAAATTCCCGAGGACGCGGAGCAGGTACTTATTGCGGGTATGGGCGGCGAAGAGATAATTAAGATTCTATCGGAGGGCTTCATACCGCGGAAATTTATTCTGCAACCTATGAAGAATGCCGACAAGCTGAGGCGATATCTTATTGACCGCGGCTGTAAAATTATTGCGGACGATATTTTCAAAGACGATAAGTTTTACTTTATAATAAAGGGCGAGCGTTCGGGCGGTTGCGCTAGCTACACCGCGCAACAGTTGGCTTTCGGGCGCGACAGCCTTAAAAATCCCGTGTTCAGGGAGTACGCCGCCGAGGAACTGCGAAAGCGGAACGAGCTTTTGAAGACGTGCGGCGGCTCGGGCACGGACAAAATTATGCGCGAAATGCGCTTCATTGCGGAGGCAATAGAATGACTGTTGAAGAGGTACTTGAAATCTACGAAAGGGAGATAGCGCCCGTAAAGCTGTCCGACGACTTTTGCGCAAAGTATAAGATGTACGACAACAGCGGCATCATAATAAATTGCGGCAAGCCCGTTGAGAGCGTTCTCTTTTCTCTCGACTTTTCGGAGAAGGCGGTAGACCTTGCCGTGAGTGACGGCTGTAATCTTATAATTACGCATCATCCCGCCATTTACGGGGGCATATCGCGGCTGGACGTAATAAAAAACCCGCAGGCACGCGCAATCGCCAAGTGTCTTAAAAACGACGTTTCGGTTATTTCGATGCACCTCAATTCGGACGTAGCCCCTCTCGGAATAGACCATTATTTAATGGAAGCCTTTGGCGGGACAAATCCTCGCGTTTTATGCAATATAGAGGGCGGCGGTTACGGCAGATTATACAAAATTATGCCCATAACGCCCGACGGGCTTGTGCGCCGCGTCGCCGACTTCTTCAAGACTAACCGCTTCGAGTGCTTCGGCGTTTTAAAGGACAGGATAGAGACGGTCGCTTCGTTCTGCGGCGCGGGTTGCGACGATAATACGATAACTTTTGCGATAGAGGGCGGCGCGGATATCTTCGTTTCGTCCGATATCAAGCACCATCAGATTGCGCAGCTTGTCGAGAGTGGTATAGCCGTCGTTCAGCTCACGCATTACAGTGCGGAGGCGTACGGCTTTCAGGAAATTTATTTTAAACTTAACGACAAGTTGCCCGTAGACTCGTTCTTCTTTTTCGACGATCGTCTGGCGTGATTTGATAAAAATATAAAATCAGTAAGAAAAAGCAGTTTTCAAAGGAGATAAACATGTCACAGATAGCACGGCTCATAGAGTATCAGCAAAAGGATTCCGAACTTTTAAAGATTGAACAGGAAATATCCAATTCGGAAGAGCGTAAAAAGTTTATACAGACCCAGAGCTATATCAAAAAGGCTTCCGACAAGCTTGACAAGCTCGACGCGCAGGCGCAGGGAGTAACCACGCACCTCGACGCATTGAAAGAGAGTTACGGCGAGATAACCGAAACGTTAAAGGATTTCGAGCACCTCGACGAGCTTGTGGAGAGCGGCGCAGACTTATCATTCTATCAGCGCAACGCCGCGCAGATTGTCGAAAAGATAAAGGCGTTGAAGAGCGAGATTGCCAACTTAATCGCAAGCGCTAAGGAGATTGCAGAGGAATACAAAAATTTAAAGAAGAACGTCATAGCCGCGCAGAAGCAGTATCCCGAGGTTCAGGCGGCTTACAGGCAATTTAAGCAGTCCAAGCAGGAGCAGACGGACAAAATCACCGCCGAGCTCGAAGAGATTGCAAAGGGAATTGACCCCGAAGTATTGCGCAAATATCAGACAAAGCGTTCGGAGCGTATCTTCCCTATCATTTGCGAAATAAAACACGACAGGTGTTCCAAGTGCGGAATAGAGCTGTCGATTGCAGATAAAGAAGAGGTTGCAACGGGTAAGGTTGTGGAGTGCGAAAACTGTCACCGCCTGTTATTCAATGCGTAACGGCGGGAGGTTGCACAGGCTCAGATGAACTTAGACGGAAAGAGCGTTGCGGTGTTCGGCGACAGTATTGGGGAGATAAACTCTATGAAGGTGTTGATGATAAACGGCAGTACGCACGAAAACGGCACGACTGCCGCGGCTCTCAAAATTATTGCGGAGGAGCTTAAAGCGCAGGGGATTGACAGCGAAACCGTCTGTATAGGTACGGCGGCAATTCATTCCTGCACGGGCTGTATGGGCTGTCAGAAGCTCGGCAAGTGCGTGTTCGGCGACGACCCCGTAAACGCGGTGGGCGCAAAGGTAAAGGAGGCAGACGGATATATTTTCGCCGCGCCCGTTCACTACGCGTCGCCCGCAGGAGCAGTCATTGCGTTTCTGGACAGACTGTTCTATTCGCACGGCAAGTATATGAAGTTCAAGCCCGCGGCAAGCGTTGTTGCGGCAAGGCGCGCAGGCACGACCGCCTCGTACGACGTATTGAATAAGTACATACAGATAAACAGTATGATACAAGCGCCGTCAACGTATTGGAATATGGTGTTCGGCGCAAATGCCGGGGATACAAAGCAGGATTTGGAGGGCGCGACGGTTATGCGGGCGATAGGCTCGAATATGGCGTGGCTTTTAAAGCTCTTGGATAGCGCTAAGGGCACGCCGCTCGAAAAGCCCGTAATAATCGACAAGGTAAAAACCAATTTTATAAGATAAAAAAAGCTCCGTCAAACAGGAGCAAAAAAATAATAAATCCGCTTATGCCGTGCGTGAAAAAGTATTAACCCGCTTCTCGCAGGTGGGTGCGGCGAAGCAAAAAACTAATCGGACTTTCCGTTGACTAAGTTGAAGAAATGGCGAACAAGTTAAAAGCCGCCGACAACTTAAACAGACCTTGCCTATTTCAGCGAACGTTCCGCTCCCGTTAAAATAATGTGGATTACGAATTTCTCACGTCACGCGCACAGCAGACTTATCTGTTAGCATTATAGCATAGGCGTATATGAAAAGCAAGTGAAAGAGCAGATTGCACGTCTACTATTTTTTGGTATAAAAAAGGCGGATTGCCGCTCACAAAAATAAAACAAATCAAAGGAAAACAGAGGTGAATTATGGAAGATATGACAGGAGTTATCCCGCAGACCACGACGCCCTACGGCGAGTTTAGAAATCACGTCGGCGAGGTTGTAACGATAAAGGGCGCAGTGCACAACATAAGGGATATGTCCGACTTCGCGTTCATTATTATAAGGACTTCGCGCGAGCTTATACAGTGCGTATACTGTCCCGATTTCTCGGACTACCGTCTTGACGGCAAGCTTATGGAGCAGTGCTCGGTTAAGCTCTGGGGCAAGGTTGTAAAGAGCGAAACGCGCGACGGAAGCGAGAGGTACGAGTTGCAGATACACGGCATAGAAATACTCTCAACGCCTGCGGCAATCCCGCCCGTAGTTATATCGAAAAAGCAGATTAACGCCGATTTGAGCGTAAACCTCGACTATCGTCCCGTAACGTTGCGCAACCCCAAGGAGCGCGCAATCTTCAAAATTCAGGAGGGTATTCAAAGAGGTTTCCGCGAGTATTTAACTCAGCAGGGCTTTACCGAAGTGCACACGCCCAAGATTAATTTTGCGGGAGCGGAGGGCGGCACTAACGTGTTCAAGCTCGATTATTTCGGCAAGCAGGTATATCTCGCGCAGAGCCCTCAGCTCTACAAACAGGCGCTTGTACCCGTATACGAGAGGGTGTTTGAAATCGCGCCCGTGTTCAGAGCCGAGCATCACGATACGTCAAGGCATTTAAACGAGTACATTTCAATGGACTTCGAAATGGGCTTCATCGACAGCTTTACCGACATAATGAATATGGAAACGGGAGTGCTCCGTTACATTATGGAATTGCTCAAAAAGGAGTACGCGCCCGAAATCGAGCTGTTAAAGGTGGACGTGCCCGAAATCAAGACAATTCCCTGTATCCGTTTCAAGGACGCAAAGGAAATGTGCGTAAAGAAGCTTAAAAACATAACCGATATGAAGGACTTCGAGCCCGAAGAGGAGGCGTTCCTCGGCAAGTGGGCAAAACAGCAGTTTAATTCCGACTTCCTGTTCGTAACGCATTACCTTTCCAAGAAACGCCCGTTCTACACTATGGACGACCCCGCCGACCCCGAGGTTACGCTCTCGTTCGACTTGTTGTTCAGAGGTATAGAGATAACCAGCGGCGGACAGCGTGTGCACGATTATAACGAGCAGGTGGAAAAGATGAAGAAGCTCGGTATGAACCCCGAGGAGTTTGAAACCTATCTTATGTTGCACAAGTACGGCGCGCCCCCTCACGGAGGTTTGGGCTTGGGACTTGAAAGGCTCACAATGCACCTTTTGGGCTTCAAGAACGTGCGCAATGCGGCGATGTTCCCCCGCGACATAAACCGCGTTTCACCTTAAAAATTATCAGATATAGCACAAAATAATTTATTCATAAATTTTATATGCACCCCCGAAGTCGTTTTCGGAGGTGCATATTCTATTGCCGATTAAGTTAAGATAAAATTAAGATATGGCGCCGACTATGGCGTAATTCCCATTATTTTTCAGCTTTCAAGCGGCTACTTCTTAACCGATAGTTTCAACGTTTATCAGGTTGGAGTTGCCGCTCTTTCCGTTGGGAGTGCCGCCCGTCAGGACAATCTTGTCGCCCTTGGAAACAAGTCCCGTATCAATGGCGGCGCGCTTTGCGTAGTGGAAGAGGACGTCAACCGAATAAAACTCCTCGCTCATAACGGGTATTACGCCCCAGCTGAGCGCAAGCTTTCTGTAAGCTCTGTCATCCGTGGTCATACCTACAATATCTATCATAGGTCTGAAACGCGAAACTGTTCTTGCCGTGCCGCCCGTACGCGTACAGACGACGATAACCTTAGCTCCTATGTCCTGTGCGAGCGTACAAGCCGAATGCGAGAGCGCTTCCGCAAGATTTCTAACGTGATAGTCGCTGTCCTTTATGTATGCAATGTATTCCGTGTTGGCTTCCGCCTGTTCTGCAATCTTCGCCATAGCGCGTACGGCTTCCACGGGGTACGCGCCCGCCGCCGTTTCGCCCGAAAGCATAATGGCTGAAGAGCCGTCGTATACGGCGTTGGCGACGTCGGAAATTTCGGCTCTCGTGGGGCGCGGCTGTTTAATCATAGATTCGAGCATTTCGGTAGCCGTAATCGAACGCTTGCCGAATATGCGGCACTTGTTGATAATTGTTTTCTGAATGGCGGGAAGCTCCTCGAAGGGCACTTCTACGCCGAGGTCGCCGCGCGCAACCATTACGCCGTTGCAGACTGAAACTATTTTTTCGAGATTGTTTACGCCCGCGCGGCTCTCGATTTTTGCAATCAGCTCGATTTGGTCGTCCGTATCGCCGCACTCTCTCAGCCAATCCCTGACGGCGACGAGGTCGTCAGCCTTGGACACGAACGAGCAGGCAACGAAGTCAACGCCCTGCTCAACGCCGAATTTAAGGTCTGACTTGTCCTGTTCGGAGAGGTACTCCATTTTAAGCTCCTTGTCGGGGAAAAACATCGACTTGCGGTTGGAGAGCTCGCCGCCGACCAAAACCTTGCATACAACGTTTGGCGCTTCTACTCTAACAACTTCGAATATAATAAGACCGTTATTCAGAAGAATTTTATCGCCGGGGTTCATCTGCTCGCATATGCCCGCAAACGAAACGGCAACCCGCGTTTTGTCGCCCTCTATGTCCTCGGTGGTAAATGTGAACGTATCTCCCTCTTTAAGATTAACCTTGCCCTTAGCGAAGGTTTTAATGCGGAATTCAGGACCTTTCGTATCCAAAATAATGGGCAGGGGCACTTTTTTCTTTTCGCGCACGCTCTTGATAAGAGCAATTTTTTTAGCGTGTTCCTCGTGTGTGCCGTGCGAAAAGTTGAGGCGCGCAACGTTCATTCCCGCGTCAATCATCTTTGATAAAATCTCTTCGCTGTCGCTTGCAGGGCCAAGCGTACAGATTATTTTTGTTTTCTTCATAAAAGTATCTCCGATAAAAATGATTACTTAATATATTGTAAAATAAAAAGCGGTAAAATGCAACAGATATAAAAATTTAGTTGTGTAAAAATTTAAAACGTGTTAGAATATAGCAAAATCCGAGTTAATTATACGGTCGCGGGCAAAGAAATTTGCGTGAGGAAAGTCCGAGCATCACAGGGCAAGGGTGCCTGTTAACGGCAGGTGAAGGCGACTTCAAGGAAAGTGAACAGAAATATACCGCAGACGTACCGTCTGTAAGGTTGGAATGGCGAGGTAAGAGCTCACCGTATCCGCGGTAACGCGGGTAGCCAGTCAAACCCCACCCGATGCAAGATTGGGATAACGTCTTACTTAGATGTAGGAGCTGCCCGTTCGGCGTTATCCGTTAATATCGCTAAAACCCTTCGGCGACGGAGGGCTTAGATAGATGACCGTACACGACAGAACTCGGCTTACAGATTAATCTCGGATTTATTTTAAACAAAACAGCCGCGGCGCAAAGATATGCGCCGCGGTTTGTAATAATAGTTATTTTTTATTCTTTTTATAGTTGTAGAAAGCGTTGGTAGAGCCTAGCAGTCCGCATACTATCGCGCCGCCCGCAACGATAATCCAATAGGGGTGCCATAATCCAAGCAGCGCGCCGATCAACAGGTATACGATAATGCAGGTGAGCATAATAAATCCGCATATTGCTCCGACGTAAGGATTTTCGCCCTTCTCGGTTTTTTGTCTGCGCTTATCTCTGTCGCACAGGTCGAAAATAATGCCGATAATGCCGCAGAGCAGGGCGCATACGGGAATAATCACCCAATGGGGATTCCACAGCCCGAACAGCGCTCCGATAAATAGATACGCCGCAACGCCCAACAGAAATACCGCCGCGCAGATAATGCCGCATAATGCTTCCGAAAATTTTTTAGGCGGATCGTCCTTGCCTCTTGTAAACAGGTGCTTCGCAGGGTCGAAAGCCGTCTGTTTTTCAAACTCCGTATTGTCCGCGTCCGTATCCGCGCGCTTGCCGTCAAGCAATTCGTCCACGGTTACGGCGAATATCCGCGCAATGGGCAACAGCAGAGCGGTTTCGGGCATAGCTTCGCCCGTTTCCCATTTGGATACGGCTTTGTTTGTGACGCCCAACGCTTCGGCAAGCTCGGCTTGCGTCATTCCCTTTTGCTTGCGTAAGGAGTATAAAAAATCTCCGAAATTGTTCATATCGTCTCTCCGTAGTTTCTTTTTGTGAGTTAATTTTAAAATAATACGGAACGTTTTGCAATAGAATATAGTCGAATTAAAGTAGAATTTATATCAAAATCATCTTTTCGTTGGGATTGTCGTAGCTGAGCGGCGCGTTTAAATACCGCCACAGCGCGTACGCCCGCGAGTTTATTTCTTCGCACTTGCTTACAGTCGGGCTTTTTTCTTCACCCGCCTTTGACGACAGTAAGGGGAGTATTTTGTCGGCGGCGTCCTTTTTTACCGCAAGCACCTTCAAGGGTTGGGGGGAGAGCAGAAATTCCTGCGTTTCGTCGGCGTACAGTCCCAATAAATTCGCCGTCAAAATGCGGCGTATTCTCGATTTGGAGTAGCGCTTCGAGGAAGCTTTTTCAATGATTTCGTCATACGTATTGCCGAACGCAAGCTTTTTCAGCCTGTTTTCAAGCCCCTCCGTGCACCCGTAAACGCGCTTTAAATTCTCCCTGTCGCACAGGTACAGGAAGTCGGTCGCAAGCGTTTCAAATCGCATATCGCAGTTGCGCGCGGCTATAAAATCAGCATAGGAAAAGTCGGGCATATTTCTTCTTACGGCAGGGTTATCGGCGTTTGCGCGTATGCCGCTTGCAGACGAAAAGTTATCGGCAAGCCCGTCGTCGCGGTATCCCGCGCCAATGCGCTTTACGGGCAGAAAGGTAAGGTCAAGCCCCGCCTGCAGCGCCGCTTTTGCGTATTCCACGCCGAGTATGTTGTTGGGTGAGGATATAAGCTCTGCGTTCCCGCCGCAAGCCGTAAACGCCGCCGAATAGCTCTTTATATAGCTTTCGCCCCGCTCCGACCAATCGGCAAGCGTGCGTTTAAACAGTCGGCTCTCCGCGTTAAGAATGTAAGCCGCCTCTTTAAATTCTTCCGCGCAACCGCTTTCGCAACCGAACGCAAGGGTTAAATCGGCGTCTAAGCCTTTAAGTTGAGCGACAGCGCCGCGTGCAAAGATTTCGGCGGGAGCAACGGCGAAGGGGGCGGGAAGCTCTATAACGGCGTCCGCTCCGCTTAATACGGCGTGTGCGGCTCTGACAAATTTATCGTTTCGGCACATTTCTCCGCGCTGAGTAAAACACCCGCTCATTACGCACACCGTAAAATCGCACCCGCTCAAAGAACGCGCGCGTTCAATTAAATATTTATGTCCGTTATGCAGTGGGTTTAGCTCGCAAATAATCGTACAAATTTTCATTTTAAACCTTTACAATGCGAAAAATTTGGTATATAATGGTAGCGTTGTAAATCCGTGCCCGTAACCATTATAGACCAAAGGCGCGGATAAATAAAGCATTTTTAAGGAGTTTTGATATGGGATTACTTGAAGAGATTTTGGCAAAGGCGGCGGCACGCAAAAAGACCATAGTGCTTTGCGAGGGAGAGGACAAGCGCGTCGTAGAGGCGGCGGCTAAAATCACCAAAGAGGGCATTGCCAAGATAGTTCTTATCGGCAACAGGGAGGAGTGCGCAAAGGTTGCACCCGACGTCGATCTGACGGGAGTAACGCTCATCGACCCTCTCACGTCCGAAAAGACAGCCGTATATGCCGACATACTTTATCAGGCGAGAAAGGCTAAGGGTATGACGGAGGAGCAGGCAAAGGAACAGGCAAAGGACAGGACAATGTTCGGCGCGCTTATGTTAAAGGCGGGCGACGTAGACGGCTACGTGTCGGGCGCGTGCCATTCGACGGCAAACACGCTTCGCCCCGGCTTGCAGGTAGTTAAAACCGCCCCCGGCATTAAAACCGTTTCGAGTTGTTTCATAATGATTGCGCCCGCGGGCGAAAACAAATACAATCCCGACGGCGTGGCGGTATTTGCCGACTGCGCTATAAATATCGAGCCCGACGCTCAACAGCTTGCCGACATTGCGGTGTCCTCGGCAAAGACGGCAAAGGAAATCGCAGGTATAGAGCCGCGCGTTGCAATGCTCTCTTTCTCAACCAAGGGTAGCGGCAACGACGACAAATTTTTCAAGTCCGTTCCCAAGATGCAGGAGGCGACGGCGCTTGCGAAGGTTATGTCCCCCGACCTCGCTCTGGACGGCGAGTTCCAGTTTGACGCGGCGGTCGCGCCCGAGGTCGGACAGCTTAAAGCTCCCGGCTCCAAGGTTGCGGGGCATGCAAACGTATTCGTATTCCCCAACATAAACGCGGGCAATATCGGATATAAGATAGCCCAGCGTTTCGGCGGCTATATGGCGATCGGCCCTGTATGTCAGGGCTTTGCAAGACCCTTGAACGACCTTTCGAGAGGTTGCAACGTCGAGGATATCGTAGCAACGGTTGCCGTTACCGCTCTGCAAGCGGAGTAAGGATAACCTCAATATCGAATTACGCATTTAAAAAAATACAGGTATAAAGGTGAGAAATAATGAAAATTTTAGTAGTCAATGCGGGAAGCTCCTCGCTTAAATATCAGCTTATAGATATGGAAACAGAAGCCGTGCTTGCAAAGGGCGGCGTTGAAAGAATAGGCATACCGGGCTCGCTGTTAAAGGCAAAGGGCAACGGCAAGGAAAAGGTGTACACGCAGGATATGCCCAACCACAAGGTGGCAATCGAGCTTGTGCTCTCCGCATTACAGGACGGCGAGATAGGCGTAATCAAGTCAATGAACGAGATAGGCGCTGTCGGTCACAGGGTCGTTGCGAGCGGCGAGTACTTCAAAAAGCCCACGCTTGTAACTCCCGAAGTTTTAAAGACGCTGGAAAAGACCTTCGAGCTTGCTCCCCTGCACAATCCCGCGGCGGCGACGGGCTTAAAGGCGTGCATTGAGGTTATGCCCAAAACTCCCATGGCTCTCGTGTTCGACACGTCTTTCCATCAGACAATGCCCGAAAAGGCGTATATGTTCGGCATCAGATACGAGGACTATAAGGAATACGGCGTAAGAAAGTACGGCGCGCACGGCACAAGTCACAAGTTCGTGTCGGCGGAAGCGGCTAAATACCTCGGCAAAAAGCCCGAGCAGCTTAAAATAGTTACCTGCCACCTCGGCAACGGCTCGTCGATTTCGGCTGTCGACGGCGGTATATGCGTAGATACTTCAATGGGATTTACCCCGCTTGACGGCGTGCTTATGGGTACGCGTTCGGGCTGTATCGACGCGTCTGCGGTGGAGTTCCTTGCAAGGAAGAAGGGGCTCAGCCACGCCGACGCCGTTACCTATCTCAACAAGCAGTGCGGCGTCGCGGGCATTTCGGGCGTTTCCTCCGATTTCAGAGATTTGGACAACGGAGCTAAGGAGGGCAACGCAAGGTGCGCGCTCGCTCTCGATATGTTCAACTATCAGACCAAGAAGTTCGTCGGCGCGTATGCCGCTGCTATGGGCGGGCTCGACTGCATAGTGTTCACCGCAGGCATCGGCGAAAACACTCCCCACATTCGCGAGGGTGTGTGCGAGGGGCTCGAATTCCTCGGCGTACAGCTTGACAAGGCGGAAAACGCAAAGAGGGTTGACGGCATTCACGACGTCTCCGCTAAGGGCAGTAAGGTAAAAGTGCTTGTAATACCCACCAATGAAGAGCTTGTAATCGCGCGCGAAACCGCCGCTCTCTTATAAAATTGATTTTTAGCCCGTAATAAGGGAAGAAAGTCCTGAAACAGGGCGGAGCACGATATAATTTTTCCGTTAATTGCTCATAAAATGAGTTGACAAACAGCAATAAGGTATACTATAATCTTATAGTCGGCTTAGGATATGATTTTAGAGATAAAAAAGCTAATGGCAAGGGCTGCGTATACAGGCGAGTTTTCGTTTGAGTATCAGCCGCCGCAGGACAGTATGCTCATTCCGCTTTGTCGCTTTAAGGGCGGCGTAAAGGTGAGCGGAAGCTACGAAATATTCGAGGATGACGAGGTAGAGGTAAAGCTCGCCGTCGCTTACGTAATAGTCGGTCAGTGCAGTTATTGCCTTGCGGACGCGGAAAAATCAATAGAGAGTTCCGCAGAGGTGCTGTACGTAACGGATAAAGACGATAGAGATAACTACGTGTACGACGGCAACCGCCTTGATCTATCAGCGGCAGTAAACGACCTTGTGCTTTTCAGTCAACCCGGCGTTTTGCTTTGCAAAGAGGACTGTAAAGGCTAATAGAGATTTAAGAAAATATTGAGAGGTGAAAGATAATGGCAGTACCCAAGGGAAAACAGTCAAAGAGCAGGACGAATAAGAGATTTGCAAACTACAAGGCTACGGCTCCTACGCTTGTAGAGTGCCCTCATTGTCACGAGCTTATGCAGGCGCACCGTGTTTGCGGCAACTGCGGCTACTACGATAAAGTCGAAGTCGTTGCTCAGGCAGACGCTAAGAAATAATCAGTCTTTAACAACAGGGCGGCTTTTATCGGCTGTCCGTAGTTTTGAACTCTAAATTTAACAAAAGGCGGGCTTTTGCCCGCCTTTTTGTAGTTAAAGCGATATTGAAAATTAAAATTACATAACGCAACCGCAGGTTTGTATATATCGCTTCTCTCATAAAATCAGTAGAAAATTTAAATTAATTCCGTAACACTTAGTCGGTTGCGGGATATTTTTATGCGTAGGGCGCGCTTACCTTTATTTACCGCTATTTGTCTTAACAATTTCTTTACAATCGCGGCAGCCAATGATATAATATAGAATAAAGGAGTGTATAAAAATGTATAAAATCGTTAAAAAACGCGTCTTAAATCCCACCGTTACGATGATGGATATTCTCGCGCCTATGGTAGCAAAAAAGGCTCAGGCGGGGCAGTTCATTATTTTGAGAGTAGACGAAAACGGCGAGAGAATACCGCTTACCGTGGCGGGATATGACAGAGAGATGGGCACGGTCAAGATAATTTTTCAGATTGTCGGCGGCACGACTATGCGTTTAAACGCCAAAAACGAGGGTGAATATATATGTGATTTCGTAGGGCCTTTGGGCTGCGCCACGAGGACGGACGGCATTAAAAAGGTGTGTATAGTCGGCGGCGGCGTGGGTTGCGCTATTGCCCTTCCCGTGGCTCAGCGCTTTAAGGAGCTCGGGTGCGAGGTACACTCCATAATAGGTTTCAGAAATAAGGATTTACTTATATTGGAGGACGAGTTTAAGGCGTGCTCCGACAAGCTGACGGTAATGACGGACGACGGCAGCTACGGCAGACAGGGCGTAGTCACCGTTCCTTTAAAGGAAGAGATAGAGGCGGGCGAGAAGTTCGACGAGGTTATAACCATAGGGCCGCTCATAATGATGAAATTCGTTGTCGCTACGACAAAGCCCTACGGCATACCCACGACCGTATCTATGAACCCCATAATGATAGACGGCACGGGAATGTGCGGCGGCTGTCGGTTGACCGTCGGCGGGCAGACAAAGTTTGCATGCGTCGACGGGCCTGACTTCAACGGCTTCGAGGTGGACTTCGACGAGGCGATGACCCGCGCTTCCGCATATGCAGATTTCGAGCGCCGCGAGAGAGAGGCGTGCTGTAACCTTTTGAACAAGGAGATAAAGTAAATGGCAATCAATCCTAAGAAAAACGAAATGCCCGTGCAGGAGGCAAAGACGCGCGCCCGCAATTTTAAAGAGGTTGCGCTCGGCTACACTCCCGAAATTGCCGTTGCCGAGGCTGACAGATGTTTAAACTGTAAAAATAAGCCGTGCGTGAGCGGTTGCCCCGTTAATGTCGAAATCCCGTCGTTCATAACAAAGGTTAAGGAGGGCGATTTTGAGGGCGCGTATGCGATTATCTCCCAAAGCTCTTCGCTTCCCGCGGTGTGCGGCAGAGTGTGCCCGCAGGAAACCCAGTGCGAAAGTAAGTGCACGCTCGGAATTAAGTTCGAGCCCGTCGGCATAGGCAGGCTTGAAAGGTTCGTCGCGGACTATCATAACGGGCACAGTCACGGCGAAATTGCCTTACCCGCGTCAAACGGTCACAGGGTGGCGGTAGTCGGCTCCGGACCTTCGGGTTTGACTTGCGCGGGCGACCTTGCCAAAAAGGGCTATAAAGTAACCGTATTCGAGGCGCTCCACCTTGCGGGCGGCGTGCTTGTGTACGGCATACCCGAATTCAGATTGCCGAAGTCCATAGTGCAGAAAGAGGTGGAAACGCTGAAAAAATACGGCGTGGACGTCGAAACAAACGTCGTCGTCGGCAAGACTATCACCATTGACGAGCTGTTCGAGGACGGCTATGAGGCGGTGTTTGTCGGAAGCGGCGCGGGCTTGCCCCGATTTATGGGTATCCCCGGCGAAAGCTTAAAGGGCGTATATTCGGCTAACGAATTTCTGACCCGAAGCAATCTGATGAAGGCGTATAAGGAGGACAGCCGTACGCCCATACTTCGCGGCAGAAACGTGGCGGTTGTAGGCGGCGGCAACGTCGCAATGGACGCGGCGCGCACGGCGTTGAGGTTGGGCGCGGACAACGTATACATAGTTTACCGCCGCTCTATGGACGAGCTTCCCGCAAGAAAAGAAGAGGTTGAGCACGCTCGGGAAGAGGGCATCAAGTTTGAAATTTTGCGCAACCCCGTAGAGCTCATCGGCTATAACAATCCCGCGGACAGGCGCGACCCCAAAAACGGAAGCGTAGTCGGAATGAAAGTTATCAAGTGCGAGCTGGGCGAGCCCGACGAAAAGGGCAGGCGCAGACCCGTAGAGGTAAAAGGGAGCGAGTACGTAATCGACGTCGACTGCGTGATTATGTCTATCGGCACGAGCCCCAACCCGCTCATTAAAAACACAACGGCGGGCTTGGAAGTCAACAGGCACGGCGGCATAATCGTCGAGGAGGAAACGGGCAAGACCTCTAAGGACGGCGTGTATGCGGGCGGCGACGCCGTTACGGGCGCGGCTACGGTTATACTTGCAATGGGAGCAGGCAAAACTGCGGCAAAGGCAATCGACGAATATCTTTGCAAAAAATAGGCATATTAAAGGTATGATTATGGAAGTAGAGCTTGAAAAACTGACGGACTACGCGCAGAGCGTAAACGTTTATAACGAAGGTGAGCATTCGGTTTATACGGTAGGCGAAGATAAATTCAACGAAATTTGCGCAAGGTGGAACGCAATGCTTGACGGCGCGCACATAATGCCCGCGTTCGGTGTAAGTCTGCACGCGCAAACGGTAAAGGAGTTGAAGCGCGGCGTTTGGGCGGAGTTTGTTTTCGGACAGGAATATTGGTCAAACGGAATGCCTTACGAAAAATTGCTTGTAAGCGTTAAGCCCGATTGGTGCGGCTTTAATATTGTAAGGTACACCGCCGAGCGCGGCTATGACGGCAGGTGCTTCTATTACGATTTGGTCGGCAAAAATATGTCCGATTTTTACAATACAATAATTAAATAACCAAAGGCGCGGTTTTCAACCGCGCCTTATTAGTCTTCGCTTATAATTTTTTGTACGTCAATTCCTATTCTTATGCATAGGTTAAGCATTTTCAAACACATTTCGTAAAATTTATCCTCGTAATAATTTTCCACTTTAACGGCGTATTCGTCGATAATTTTAAATTGCTCTTCCGAAAATTTTTCCTTTAAGTTTTTTCTGCTTTCCAGCATTGTTTTAAGATAGCCGACTTCATCAGCTTTTCTTATTTCGTCTTGCCATTTTTCAAAATACGCGCCCTCAATCAAGCCAAAAATAGTTGAATTTTCCATAAAGTCCTTCCTTGTTAGTCATTATGACTATATTATATGGGTCAATTTGACTCATGTCAAGTCAAATTGACTAGCTATTGTTAAAATTAGAGTATGCAATCAAATGGAAACGAAAAAAATTATATAATGATTTTTGCAAATCGTTTAAAAGAATTGAGAAATGAAGCTAAGTTAAGCAGGGACGAGGTTGCACAAAAATTAGGGGTAGCTTTAAGCACGTATGCAAATTGGGAACAAGGTAGAAGATGCCCTAATGTTTATGAGATTTATAAAATTATAGAAATTTTTGAAATTGAAGCGAATGAATTGTTTGAGATTTAAACGAACAATATTATTAAATGAAAATTTTTGCAGAAAGATTAAAAGAATTGAGAATAGCAAAAAAGCTTAGTCAAAGAGGGTTAGCGGCGCAAACGCAAATTAGTCCGTCTGCAATAAAGCAGTGGGAGAACGAAAGCCGAGTGCCCAATGCGGAGGCTGTTGTAACTTTGGCTAAATTTTTTGGCGTAAGCGCAGACTATTTATTAGGATTAGAAGATTAATACCCGCAACCTTGGCTTCCCCCTTCCAAATGGGAAAGCAAGGGTTAGTATTATTCCAAAAAAAATAAAATTCCCGCGCACGCAGTGCGCGGGAATTATTGTTTCAAATTGAATTTTTATATGCTTCGATAGCTTTTGAAAGTTGGTCGGGACAGGAAGTGCCGTTTTTGCACAGCGTGCCCTTTAAAACCGAGGCAATCTCGTCAATATCTCTGCCCTCGCACAGCTTGGCAACGCCCTGTAAATTGCCGCGGCAACCGCCCTCGAAGCTGAGGGAGTGCATTCTGTTGTTTTCGTCAACCTCGAATTGGATTGTGCGCGAGCACGTTCCGCTTGTCTTATAAGTAAACATATTTCACCTTTAATCGCACAGATTTTCGTAAATAACCGAATAGACGTCGGCGGCTTTTTCTTCCCACTTCTTATAAATCTTGTTGGCGGTCTTTCTGTCGGGAACGACAAATTTAAGCTCAAGCATAGGCTGAACGGGCGCAAGAATTTTCAAAAAAACCGTATACGTGCCGTCCTTGTTCAGGTAGTAATCCGATTGACATTCCTGCCTGTTCTTATATTTCGCGCTGTTCATCTTAACGAACCGTGAAATTTCCTCGCGCATGCTCTTGGGAATATTTATGTAAAAGTTGGCAAGCGTCTCTCTGCCGTCGGTAGTAATCGAATAGAGGGGGTCTTCGTCGCTGCTCACAACGTAAATAAAATTATCGTCAATGAGTTTGTGTATGACGTTTACGCAGTCCATATACCCCATCCAATCGTTGGACGTGGAGCACATATCGACGATAGTCCGCTCCGAAAGCGCGCTTTCCATCTTGTCGAAAACGAATAAAATTATTAATTTGTTGGTAGATGTTTCCGCAGATTTAATCATAACGCGCCGCAAAAAATTGCCCTTGTAATAAAATGCTTATTAATTATAACTAATATTGCAATTAAAATCAAGATATTTATGCGAAAAATATTTTATTTTGTTTTAATTTGTGATATAATGCGTTTGCGGTGGCAAAAAACACCGCTAAAATGAACATACGGTGAATAAGTGGAAACGACGATTACTCAGATTAAGGACTTTTTAAGTAAGTGTGAAGAGGTTAAAAACTGCAAATTCATAATGGCTACAACCAGAATTAAGGATTTGCTTAAATCCATAGTCAACAGCGCGGAACTGTACGAGCTTTTCAATACCGTAGCCGCCAACTTCGACTATACCGCCGCCAAGCAAAAGTGCTTAGTCGACGACCCCGCTTTCGGTCACAGCAAGGTTTTGTTGCCCGATACGATAGGCGACAGGTTGGCGTTTATTTTCTGCCTCTTGGTTGAGTTCGACCGCAACGATATCAATTTTAACGCGTTTTTACAGAAATATTACCCCAAGGACGGCAGTTATTACGCAAGCTATCACTTGTTCTGCGACGAGGTTATCGGCAGCTTGGAGAGCATAATATGCGACGTGTTTGCGCAGGAATTGGGTGCGGAGCAGGCTTTACAGGCAATGCAACAGCCCGCTCGGATAACGTATAACGGTCAGTCCGCCGAACAGCCTGTCGCACAACCCGAACAGGCGCAACCCGAGCCGCGCATAGCTTTCAACGCTCAGTCTGCGGCGTTGATCAATATGGTTTGTATGCTTATAGACAGCGAGAAAGAAACGGTCTGTTCGTCAACGCTCAAAGACGACGATAAAGAGGCGGCGTTAATGTTGTTGGACAGTCTTGCGGCGGCGGTACGCGCGGGCGACGGAGCGCTCATAAAATCGCTCACCTGCGGATATAATTATTTAGTAATGAACACTCAATTCGTCAGCGACAGCGTATCCGAGTTATTCGAAGCCGTAAGCGAATATTTGGGAGCAATATGAATTTCACCGAAAAGCAATTATCTTCCGAGCTGATATACGACGGCAAAATTTTAAAGCTGAGCGTAGATAAGGTCGAGTTGCCCGATAAAACGCAGTCCACGCGCGAGTGCGTACGTCATTGCGGCGGCGCGGCAGTTCTGCTTATCAAGGACGAAAAGGTTGCGCTCGTCAGACAGCACCGCTATCTCTACGGCAAGGATATTTACGAAATACCCGCGGGAAAAATGGAGGAGGGCGAAGACCCGAAGTCAGCCGCCGAACGCGAATGCGAGGAGGAAACGGGCTACCGTGCCGAGTGCGGGCATTTTCTGGATATTTATCCGTCGCCCGGTTACACCGACGAAATAATTCACATATATTTGGCGCAAAACGCTGAGTTTATCGGCGCGCACACCGACGACGGAGAGTTTTTAAGCTGTCTATTCGTGCCTCTTAGCGAGGTTGTCGCAATGATATCGCGAGGCGAAATCTGCGACGCCAAAACCGTGGCGGCAATATATAAATACGTTGCGGAAAAAGCCGAAAAACCTGTTTGATTTTTACAAATCATAAAATAATAAAAGGGGTCGTAAAGACCCCTTTAAGTTTAATAGCGGTAAATTAATCAGTTGCAACCGCAGCCGCAGCTGTTGCCGCCGCAGAACAGGTTGTTCAGAGTGCCGTTTTTCCACATACTGTAAATAAGAGCTATGAGTATGGGAGTACAGCTACCGGCAAGAACGCCTTCAAGTCCGTTGCCGCTACAGCCGGACGCGATAAGTAACAGAATGAGTATCCAGAGGCAGCTGTTGCAGCCGCTATTAGCAAAAATGTTCATGGTTTTCCTCCTGTAATAGACTCTGCAAGGCGTTATGTAAATTTTTGTGAGGTCCTTGCAGGTTAGCCACTTTCGTTATGCTTTATACTAAATAATATTTATCGGCGCAAAAAAATGTTACAGCTCAATTTACTTGCCAACTTTGCGGTATAATGCTATAATTAGATTAAATTTGTATAGATTTTTATCTTATTTCGGTACTTTTCGGCGGGTATTGCACGGCAAGCCCGACCGTACATAAGTATAATAAATTTTTTGTCGCGGATATTCCCAAACGGAAATCCGACGGAGGTATTTATGGAAAAGACCAAGAGGTCGTTCTTTACCGCTAAAAACATTTCGTATCTGGCGGTGTTGGTGGCGCTCGTTGCAGTGCTTCAGTGTTTCGGCGGCAATATCAAAATTGCAGGGCTCAGCTTAAATCTGGCTCTCGTGCCGATAGCTCTCGGGGCGATTTTGTTCGGCCCGTTAGTCGGCTCGATTCTCGGATTTATCTGCGGGCTGATAGTAACGATTTACGGTGTAAGCGGAAGCGAGCCGTTTACGTTCTTCCTGTTCGGGCAAAGCCCCGTAATTACCGTTTTACTCTGCCTTGTTAAAACGACGGCGGCGGGTGCGGTTGCAGGCTGGATATACCGTCTTATAGCCAAAAAGAGCAAGATTGCCGCGGTTTTCGTTGCTTCTGCGCTCGTCCCCATAGTAAATACGGGTATTTTTTCGATAGGCTGTTTTATTGTATACGACGATATTCTGGCTTTTCTTCAAAGCGCGGGGCTGGATATGTCGGGAATGTCTGCGGCGTACGTAGTTTTCGTCGTAGTAATTACCTGGAACTTCTTTATAGAGCTTCTGACAAGCTTGCTTCTTGCGCCCGCAGTGGCGACCGTAACGCGCGTAGTCGAAAAGCAGATAACGCTTAACAAGCGCGCGGAGAATGCCGTTGACGAAGCGGAGGATAAAAACGTTGCGGACGGCGACGGTGATAACGCGGAATAATTTATGATAATCTGTCTTGACGTTGGTAATACGAATATTAAGTACGCTCTGTTCGACGGCGACGAATTAAAGCTTTCGTTTCGCGTGGCAACCGAGCACAAAAAGACCTCGGACGAGTACGGCGGTCAACTGCTCAACATCCTTTCAAACAAGGGGATAGCGGCTTCTGAAATCGACGGCGGAATAATTTCCTCCGTTGTGCCGCCCCTCGACTATACTCTTGAAAGAATGTGCAAAATCTATCTTAAAATAAAGCCGCTTATGCTCGGCGCGGGCTTAAAGACGGGGCTGAATTTAAAGGTGGATAACGCGCGCGAGGTCGGCGCCGACAGGGTTGTAAACAACGTTGCGGCAGTCAAAAAATACGGAGCTCCGCTCATCGTCATAGATTTCGGCACGGCGACGACTTTCAACGCCGTTAACGAAAGGGGCGAGTTTATCGGCGGTGTAATCGCTCCCGGCATAAAGGGCTCGCTTGAAAGTCTTGTAAACGGCACGGCTAAATTGCCGCGGGTGGAGATAGAGCGTCCGCAAAGGGTTATAGGTACAAACACAGTCACGAATATGCAGTCGGGAATTGTTTTCGGCTTTGCGGGGCTTGTCGAGTATATCGTTAAAAAGATTAAAAAGGAAATGAAGACCGAAAACGTCAAAACCATAGCGACAGGCGGCTTTTCCGAGGTGATTGCCGAGGAGATATCCTGCATAGACAAGGTTGACAAGCTTCTCACGTTAGAGGGCTTGAAATATCTGTATAATCTGAATGCGGATACGAATAAGTAAGTTGTTGCAATCGGAAAGAGCGTAAGGAGGACGGTATTATGAAAAAGGTCGGCGTAGCCATATTGGGACTCGGCGTGGTTGGCGGCGGTACGTATAAGATACTTACCGAACACAGGGAAGAATACAAGCGCACTCACAAAATCGACTTGGTTGTCGAAAACGTGCTCGAACTCAGAAAGGAGCGCGCTCTTGCTCTCGGCGTAGAGGAAAGCAAGATTGCCGACAATATAGCCGTAATCTGCTCCAACCCCGAGGTCGATATCGTAATAGAGGTTATGGGCGGTGTAGAGCCCGCTAAGACCTTCGTGCTTGCCGCTCTCAATGCGGGCAAGTCGGTAGTCACCTCAAATAAAGAGCTCTACTGCAAGTACTCGCACGAGCTGGAAAAGACGGCTATCAAGAACCACTGCGGACTGTTTTACGAGGCGAGCTGCGTAGGCGGCGTGCCCGTTATCCGCGCGTTGCTCGACAATTTGCAGGGCAACAAAATTCTGTCCTTATTAGGCATAATCAACGGCACGACGAACTATATTCTCACGAAGATGTCGCACGAGGGCGCTTCTTACGCGGAAGTTTTAAAGGAGGCGCAGAAGCTCGGCTATGCGGAAGCCGATCCCACGGCGGACGTCGAGGGCTTCGACGCTACCTATAAGCTCTCCATTCTTTCAAGCCTTGCGTTTCATACAAAAATACCCTATACGAAAATCTATCGCGAGGGCATTACGGGCATAACGGTAAAGGACATACAATACGGCAAGCAGATGGGCTACGCCATTAAGTTGCTTGCCATAGGAAAAAACGGCGATAACGGCATAGAGGTACGCGTGCACCCCGCGTTCATACCCGTCGAGCACCCGCTTGCAAGCGTAAACGACAGCTATAACGCCGTGTATATTACGGGCGACAGCGTGGAGGACGTTATGCTGTACGGCAGGGGCGCGGGCGCGCTTCCCACGGGCAGCGCGATTGTCGGCGACGTTATTTACTGCGCTACGCACTCAAATTACAGATATTCGACCTTTGAAAATACCAAGGACGCCGCTCCCGGCACTAAGTTTATCGAAAATTTCGAGAGCGCGTACTATATAAGGGTGAACGCAAGCAACCGTACGGGCGTGCTTGCAAAGATAACCTCCATATTCTCGCGTTGCGGCATAAACGTTGCTAAGATGGTTCAGGAGGACGGAAGCGACAGCGCGGCTGTTCCCGTAATCTTCGTCACTCACAAGACGAAAGAGCACAGCGTGAATAAGGCTGTCGAGGAGCTTAAAGCCATTCCCGAAATCGCAAAGGTTGCGGCGGTTATAAGGGTAGTGAGTTGATTGAAAACGCCGCCTGCGTTTAAGTGCGCGGGCGGCGTAAGTTTATAATTATGAAAGTTTTAATAGCTGTAAACGCCTATATCAAACACCGCTCTCAGCTTTCGCAGGCGCAGAGAATATCCGACGAGCTTGAAAATCTGGGCGCGGCGGTCGATATCAAAAAAAATTTCAACCTAGCCAAAATCGAGGGGAACGCGATTGCGGCGGAGAAGTACGGCTGTTGCGTATTTCTCGATAAAGACAGAGTTGCCGCGCGGTTGCTCGAAAAGAGCGGTATGCGCCTTTACAACCGAGCCTCCGCAATAGAGGTGTGCGACGACAAAATGCTGACGAATACGGCTCTTGCAGGCGCGGGCTTTAACGTTCCCGACTGTATTTACGCGCCGCTATGTTATAACTCTGACAGTCTGATAAACGCGCAGTTTCTCGAAGTGGTCGGGGAAACGCTCGGCTATCCGCTTGTTGCGAAGATTAATTACGGCTCTCTCGGCGCGGGCGTGTCGCTCATAAAAGACGCCGAAGAGCTTGCCGCGTACGAGGCGCAAAATTTAACCTTGCCGCACTTTTATCAGAGGTTTATCGACTGCGGTTGCGGGCAGGATATCAGGGTGATTGTCGTCGGCGGAAAAGTCGTATGCGCAATGAAGCGGCGCAACGAAAACGATTTCAGGTCGAATATAGAGCTTGGCGGCACGGGCGAAAAGTACGGGGTCGACGGCGGGCTTGAAAAACTTTGCGTAGAGGTTGCGGAAACGCTCGGGCTTGACTATTGCGGCGTGGATATCCTCTTGGGCAGGGACGGCAGGTATTACGTCTGCGAAGTCAATTCAAACGCCTTTTTTTCCGCGGCTGAACGGGTATGCGGCGTAAACGTCGCCAAAGCTTACGCGATGCACATAACTAAAAGCGCAAACTGAAATAATAAAATTTTATATGTAATTCAGCCCCTTAAAAAGGGGCTATTTTTATGCGTCCGGCAATATAATTATAAAAGCTGTAATTTTTGCATTTTCTCTGTAAACGGTTGCAGAAAGGCTGTAAACGGCTGAGCGGTATTTTGCTTTACAATTCTTGACGAAATATGTCGATTGTGTTAAAATACAGTCATAAAATACAAAAATATTCAGGAGGTATTTTTATGTCACCCCTTGCAACGGGTTTAATAATAGGTGCAGTAGTTTTAGTGCTCATTTTGGTGCTGTTTTTCGCGTTGGGCTATATGAAAGCTCCGCCCGATACGGCGTACATTATTTCAGGTCCGTTCCGCCGCAAAATATTAATCGGCCACGCGGGCTTCCGTATACCGTTCTTCGAGCGCGTGGATAAAATTTCTCTGCGCGTAATGCAGGTGGACGTTAAGACGAGCGAAGCCGTTCCCACTAACGAATTTATCAACGTAAACGTAGACGGCGTTGCCAACATCAAGGTATCGTCCGACCCCGAACTGTTGAAAAAGGCGGCGGAGTCGCTCCTCGGAATGAAGCAAGCCGAGCTTATAAGCTTGGTTACGCAGGTGCTCGAGGGCAATATGCGTGAGATTGTCGGCTCGGTCGGTTTAAAGGAAATGGTACAGGACAGACAGGGCGTAGCCAAAAAGATAACCGAAAACGTCGTTCCCGATATGGAAAAGTTGGGTATAGAGGTGGTAAACTTCAATATTCAGAACTTCAAGGACAATGCGGGCACGATTGAAAATATGGGTATCGACAACGTCGAGCAAATCCGCAAAAACGCGCAGATTGCAAAGGCGAACGCTCAACGCGACATCGCTATTGCTACGGCAAACGCCGAGCAGGAGGCAAACGCCGTAAAGGTTGAGAGCCAGAAGCAGATTGCCGAGCAAAACGCCGCTCTTGCCGTGCAGGAAGCAGATATGAAGGTCAAGGCGGACACGAAGCGCGCGGAAGCGGACGCGGCGTACGCAATTCAGCAGGAAAATCAGCGTAAGACAATCGAAATTACAAAGGCTAACGCCGACATTGCCAGAAGGGAAAAGGAAGCCGAGCTTGCCGAAAAGGAAATTGCGATAAAGGAGCGCCAGCTCGACGCCGATATCAGAAAGCAGGCGGACGCAATGAACTATAAAATGGCAAAGGAAGCAGAGGCGGAGCTTATAAAGCGCCAGAGAGAAGCCGAAGCTATGGCGTACGAGGCGGTTAAAAAGGCGGAGGCGCAGAAAGCTCAGGCGGAAGCGGTAAGGTTTGCAATGGAGCAGGAGGCGGAAGGTATCCGCGCGAAGGGTCTTGCCGAGGCGGAGGCAATCGAAAAGAAAGCCGAAGCGCAGAAGAAGATGGGCGAGGCTTCCGTACTCGAAATGTACCTTTCGGCATTGCCCGAGGTGGTAAGAAACGCGGCGGAGCCTTTAAGCAGAACGGACAAAATCGTTATGTACGGCGACGGCAACTCGACCAAACTTGTCAAGGACGTTATGGGTAGCGCGAACCAGATAATGGAGGGCGTTAAGGAGTCCACGGGCATAGATATCACTTCGCTGCTTGCGGGAGTAGTCGGCGGCAAAATCGCCGCAGGCTCCGATAAAAAGGGCGAAAGCGGTAAAAAATAATTACAACAAATTTAAAAAAGCGGGAAGCCGTACGGCTTCCCGCTTCAATATATAGATTTAATCTTAAATAGGCTTATTCAAAAGTTTATGAAAAAAATATAGATGTAAGCCGATAGTGTTCAACTTACGCTCTTATTGTCAATGACGGCTCCTCCGCCCCAAGTAAAAATAATTAGAGTATAAACACTTCGGTTGAGTTGACATACGCGTTGCGGCGTGATATAATATAGAAAATATAATAGACAGTTCGTTTGCGCCATCCTGTCGTTAAACAAAACCAGGGCATCTGAATGGGTATAGTCTTTTTAGGTGCAGTCGTTTTGCCGCGGCTGTATTTTTTTGTGCAAAAGGAGAGATATGTATTACTTGAAAACTTCGGCTTGCTTTGACAGCGCGCACTTTCTACACGGTTACAACGGCAAGTGTTCAAATATCCACGGACACCACTGGATTGTGGAAGTAAAGATAAGCGGCGGCAAATTGCAAGGAAACGGTGAAAAGCGCGATATGCTTCTGGACTTCGGCGATTTTAAGAAGGCGGTAAAAGAGATTGCGGCAGGATTTGACCATACGCTTATTTACGAAAAAGACACACTTAAGCCCGCAACCGTTGCCGTGCTCAAAGAAGAAGGGTTTTCGTTGGTTGAAACGGATTTCAGACCTACTGCCGAAAATTTTGCCGCGCACATATACGCCGATCTTAGCAAAAAGGGTATGCCTGTTTTCAGCGTGACAGTGTACGAATCGCCCGAAAACTGCGCGGTGTACGGTGAGTAATATGTGTTGTTTTAGAGTTGCCGAAAAGTTTATAAGCATAAACGGCGAAGGCCCGCGTGCGGGCGAGCTTGCCGTGTTTCTGCGGTTTTGCGGCTGCAATCTTAATTGCGAATATTGCGACACGCGCTGGGCAAATACCGCCGATGTGAAATATGAGCTCGCCACTACGGAAGAGCTTGTTGCATACGTGAAATCGACGGGCATAAAAAACGTTACCCTGACGGGCGGCGAACCGCTTTTGCAGGCGGATATTGCGCGTCTTATAGAGCTGCTGGGCGCTGTGGGCGCAGAAGTTGAAATAGAAACAAACGGAAGCGTGCCGTTGAAAGATATCATTGCCCTATCGCCCCGTCCCGCCGTTACCGCCGATTATAAGCTTCCTTCAAGCGGAATGGAAAAATATATGCTGACCGAAAACTTTTCTTACCTTACGTTACAAGACGCGGTTAAGTTTGTGGTCGGGGATAAGTGCGATTTGTTGCGTGCGGAAGAGATTATAAACGGCTACGAACTTATAAACAGGTGCCGCGTTTATTTCAGCCCCGTGTTCGGAACAATAAAGCCCGTAGAAATAGTGGAGTTTATGAAAGAGCGTAAGCTTAACGGCGTACGCCTGCAATTACAGTTGCATAAAATTATCTGGAACCCCGATATGCGCGGGGTATAGGAGAAAGTATGGATATTAAAGCAATCGAAAAACATATCCGCGGATTATTGGTCGCCATAGGCGAAGACCCCGACAGGGAAGGTCTGCGCGACACGCCCGCCCGCGTGGCGAGAATGTACGAAGAAGCGTTTGAAGGAATTAAATATTCCAACCGCGAAATTGCGGAAATGTTCGGAAAAACTTTCGAAGTCCCGTCCGACCCGAATTCCGATGGCTCAGTGGTCATAAAGGATATAAGCGTGTTCAGCTATTGCGAGCATCATATGGCGCTTATGTACGATATGAAAGTCGACGTGGCATACGTTCCGCGCGGAAGAGTTCTGGGGCTCAGCAAAATCGCGCGCATCTGCGATATGGCGGCAAAGCGGTTACAATTGCAGGAGCGTCTGGGACGGGACATTGCCGAGATCATTTCGCTTGCGTCTTTATCGCCCGACGTCGGCGTTCGGATAGAAGGCTGTCACAGTTGTATGACTTCACGCGGGATAAAAAACGTATCGTCAAAAACGGTTACCAAAACTTACTTCGGCGCATTCAAAGACGACGTTTCCCTGCAAAATCTTTTGGGGGACAAAATATGAAAGCACTTGTTTTATTAAGCGGCGGCGTGGATAGCGCAACCTGTCTCGGTCTGGCGGTTCAAAAATACGGCGCGGCGGAAGTTTCCGCCCTTTCCGTTTACTACGGTCAGACCCACAAGAAAGAACTCGACGCCGCGCAAAAGGTAGCCGACTTTTACGGCATAGATTTAAAGCGGCTTGACCTTTCGGTCATATTCGAAGGTTCGGATTGTTCGCTTTTGGCGGATTCTCCCAAAGATATCCCTTTGCAAAGTTATGCCGAACAGCTTTCCGAAACGGGCGGCAAACCCGTTTCAACCTACGTTCCTTTCAGGAACGGGCTGTTTCTTTCGGCGGCGGCAAGCGTAGCGCTTTCTCACGGTTGCGAGGTTATATATTACGGCGCGCACAGCGACGATGCGGCGGGCAACGCCTATCCCGATTGCAGCGAAAAATTCAATTCCGCGATGGGCGAAGCTATTTATACGGGCAGCGGCGGACAGCTTAAAATTCTTGCGCCATTTATAAGCTTGAACAAATATCAGGTTGTAAAAAAGGGGCTTGAACTCGGCGTTCCGTATAAGTATACCTGGAGCTGTTATTCGGGCGGCGAAAAACCTTGCGGCATATGTGCTACCTGCCGCGACCGCGCCGCTGCATTCAAAGCCAACGGAATAGAAGATCCTGCAATAAAAGGAGAATAATATGCCAAGAGAAAAGCAGAATGAAAATATTACCCTGCTCGGTGACAGCAATACGAAATATCCGCAGACGTACGACCCGTCCGTTTTGGAGACGTTTGTAAACAAACACCCCGGAAGGGACTATTTCGTAAAATTTAACTGTCCGGAATTTACAAGCCTTTGCCCCATTACGGGTCAGCCCGATTTCGCTACGGTCTATATTTCATACGTTCCTCGCGAAAAGATGGTAGAAAGCAAGTCTTTAAAGCTGTATCTTTTCGGGTTCAGAAACCGCGGTGATTTCCACGAAGATTGCGTAAACATTATTATGAACGACCTTATTGATTTGATGGACCCCGCATACATCGAAGTATGGGGCAAGTTTTTGCCCCGCGGCGGAATTTCAATAGATCCCTATTGCAATTACGGCAAAAAGGGAACAAAATGGGAACAGGTAGCTTGGGACAGGCTTTCGCACCACGATATGTATCCCGAAAAAATCGACAACAGATAACAAAAAAAGCGGACATAGCGTCCGCTTTTACTTTTTTAAGTCCGCTTTCGCTTTCAGATAAAAAATTCCAGACTAATTGCCAAAGCTATTTAATCTAAATAGGCACTGTTCGGTTTATTGCTTTTTTAATTTAAAAATAAGGGCGTAAGTGTTCAACTTACGCTCTTTTTGGCGCAGAGAAGAGGATTTGAACCTCCGGACGGGGTTAGCCGTCACACGATTTCCAATCGTGCGCCTTAAACCGCTCAGCCATCTCTGCATTGCTATATTATTTTACTTAAAGTAGATAAAAAAGGCAAGCCATTTAAGCGGCATTTTAAATTTTTTATTAAAAAACATAATAGAGCGCCTTCTCAGTGGTGGGGCGCTCTATATATAATTGCGTTTAAAGTTATTATCTGAGTTCGCCCTTAGCGCGGGGGAAGATAATAGTGTCGCGGATATTTCCCATACCCGTAGCATACATCAGTATTCTTTCAAGTCCAAGTCCGAAGCCGCTATGTGGAACAGAGCCGAACTTGCGCAAATCCATATAATTGTCGTAATCGCTCATCTTCATACCGCGGTCTTTAATGGCTTGCATAAGCTTGTTGTAGTCGGCTTCGCGCTCACTGCAACCGATAATCTCGCCGACGCCGGGGACTAACAGGTCGGTGGCGGCAACCGTCTTTCCGTCGGGGTTTTGCTTCATATAGAATGATTTTTGCTCTTTCGGATAGTTGACGACGAACACGGGTTTGTTGTAAACCTCGTCGGTGAGATATCTTTCGTGCTCCGTCTGCAAATCGTTGCCCCATTCAACGGGGTAAACGAATTTCTTTCCGCTCTTTTTCAAAATATCAATAGCTTCGGTGTAGTCGACCTTAACAAACTCGTCGTCGACGACCTTATGCAACTTAGCTCTCAGCCCCTTTTCATAAAACCTTTCAAGGAAAGCAATTTCGTCGGGACACTCGTCCAGAACGGCTTTAATAATATATTTGATAAATTCGGTTGCAATAGCAATAATATCGTCGATCTCGGCAAAGGCAACCTCGGGCTCGATTTGCCAGAACTCAGCCGCGTGACGGGTAGTGTTGCTGTTTTCCGCTCTGAAAGTAGGACCGAACGTATAAATTTTGCCGAACGCCAACGCCATAACTTCGCCTTCGAGCTGACCCGAAACGGTAAGTCCCGCGCTCTGACCGAAGAAGTCGTCCGCGTTATATTCGGCTTCCGACTTGTATTTAGCGTCGTAGCCTATCGTAGTAACCTTAAAAATCTTACCCGCGCCCTCGCAGTCGCTGCCCGTAATTATGGGTGTGTGGACGTAGAGGTATCCGCGCTCCTGAAAATATCTGTGAATGGCAAAGCTGAGCTTGCTCCTCACGCGGAATATGGCGTTAAACGTATTTGTGCGCACGCGGAGGTGGGGGAGAGTACGCAGATAGTCGAGCGAGGTTTTCGCCTTTTGTATGGGGTAATCGAGAGGGCAGTCGCCTAAAAGCGTAATGCTCTGCGCGTTGACTTCGATAGCCTGATTTTGGTTGAACGACTTAACGGCAGTACCTTCGATTTTAACCGAGCTTCCGACGCGCGTTGCGCCCTCGGGAATTTCGGTAAGCACGTTTTTGTCGATGACGACTTGCAGGTGGTTGAGCGTCGTGCCGTCGTTCAGCGCGATAAACGCCATATTTTTACTGTCGCGGTAGCTCTTAATCCAGCCGCAAACGGTAACTTTTTTGTCGAAGTATTCTTCGGGCTTTTGGGCAATCGCCTTAATATCTACGTGATTCATTAAAATCAACCTCCGTCAAATAACAGTTTTTACCATTAAAGTATAGCACTCAAGCAATTAAATATCAAGAAAAAAACGCCCCGAATAAAACTTTATTCGGAGTAGTAATTGTCTATACATTTCTGTATTATTATTTCGGCTTCCGCGCGGCTCAACACCTCGTGAACCGTAGTAACCTTGTGTTCAAGAGCCTTGTACACCTCGAAGAAGTGCATCATCTCTTCGTAAATGTGCGCGGGCAGCTCCTTAACGTCGTAATAATTATTATAGGTGGGATCGTTTACGGGTACGGCAATGACTTTCTCGTCGCTCTTACCGCCGTCAACCATAGTTATAATTCCTATGGGACGGCACTTGACAAGCGTCATAGGATAAATGGAATCCCCGCACAGCACTAAAACGTCCAACGGGTCGCCGTCGTCGGCGAGCGTCAGCGGAATAAACCCGTAGTTAGCGGGATAAACCGTCGAGGTGTACAGTATTCTGTCAAGTCGCAACAGCCCCGTTTCCTTGTCGATTTCATATTTGGCTTTGCACCCCTTGGGTATCTCTATCAGCGCGTCGAACTGCTCCTTTGCAACGTGCTCTCTTTTAAGTCCGCAATCGATTTTCATCAGTATCTCCTTTGATTGATTGTATAATAAACGCGCTTATTTGTCAATAGCCAAGGTCGTATTTGCCGTTCAGCCGCTTAATTCCTATTGACAGGGTAGGAATTAACTGCTATAATTTGTAAAGGCTTAAAGTCACTGTCTATAAATTTAAGGTTTAGGCGCAGTAAGCAGTTTTTCCTGCAACCTGGAAAGCTCTTCATTGCACCCGCAACGCGGCAAAACCTTGTTGACGGAGTAAAGCTCCTGCCCGAATCTGTACATTTCGTACACGGTAGCGCACAGCTTTTCGCCGAGAGGGGTGAGGGAATATTCGGTCTTCGGCGGCACGACGGGGTATAAAACGCGGTTGACTATGCCGTCGCGTTCAAGCTCTTTAAGCTGTTCCGAGAGCATTTTCGGCGTGGCGGCAACCAACTTTGCAAGCTGATTGTAACGCAGAGTTCGCCCGACCAGATAATAGACAATATCTAATTTGTATTTGCCGCCGATAACGGCGAGCGTTGCGTCCAGAGGACAACTGCACGATTTTAAAATTTCCTCGTCCATAGCGCGTAAATCTCCCGCGGGTTATTAACTTTCAAAAAGGATAGTATTGCACTTTAAAGTGCGTTCTTGACATTTTTAAAGCTTATGGTATTATATAGTCAAGTTGATAAATTTGTCAAGATAAAATAAAAAATTCGGAGCAAAATTCCGAACGGAGGATAATTTGAATTTCAGTAATTTGGCAGAATCCCGCTATTCGGTGCGGGCGTTTAAGGATAAAGCGGTGGAGGACGACAAGCTGCAAATAATTTTACAGGCGGCTCGGGTTGCGCCCACGGCGTGCAACAGGCAGCCTCAGCGGCTCTATGTCGTGCGCAGTGCGGAGGCTATCGCAAGGTTGAGCGGCGTTACGCGCTTTACTTTCGGAGCGGGCACGGTGATCGTGTTTACGTCCAAGGTCGGCGAGGAGTGGAAAAACCCGTTTACCGAGGAGTATCACACGTGTGAAATAGACGTTTCGATTGTGTGCACGCACGCTATGTTGCAGGCTTGGGAGTTGGGCATAGGCTCGTGCTGGGTGGGGTACTTCGACCCCGACAAGGTGCGCCTTGCGTTGGGGCTACCCGAAGATGAAAAGATAATCGCGCTTCTGCCGCTCGGATATCCCGCGGACGACAGTAAGCCCGCAAGCGGTCATTACGCGAATAAGCCTCTCGAAAGTATGGTAAAATACCTGTAACTAGGGAGATTGGATTTGGATAAGAATTTTGATATAACGGGAATGACTTGTTCGGCGTGTTCGTCGGGAATAGAGCGCGCCGTATGCAAGCTTGAAGGCGTTGAAAAGGCGGAAGTCAGCCTCATGGGCAAGAGTATGCGCGTGGAGTTTGACGAAAGCAAAACGGACGGCGAAAAATTGCAGGAAACAATAATTGACTGCGTAGTATCCCTCGGTTACGGCATTTTCGACGAGGGAGAAGCTCCTGCCGAAACGGAAAAAAACGACGATAAAAAGCTGTTTATCCGCTTTATAATTTCGGTGTGCTTACTCGTGCCGCTGTTGTACGTTTCGATGGGACATATGGTGGGGTTGCCCATTCCGTTTTTCATTGACCCGACCAAGGGTTACGCGCAGTGGTTCGCGCTCTGGCAGTGCGTGCTTACGGCGGCGGTAATCGGCGTAAACTACAAATTTTTCTCAAAGGGCTTTATGGCTCTTATCAAGCGCGTGCCCAATATGGATACGCTGGTTGCGCTTGGCGCGGGCGTGTCGTTCGTCTACTCTCTTGTGCTTACGGTGCTCGTCTTTATAGGCGCTTACAACGGCAACCAAGCGTGGCACGGTATGCATATGGATTTGCATTTCGAGAGCGCGGCGACGATACTTACGCTTGTCACGGTGGGCAAGTGGCTTGAAGAGAAGTCAAAGAAAAAGACGGGCAACGAGATTGAAAAGCTGTTGCGCCTCGCCCCCGACTCGGTGACCATAGAGGTCGACGGCGAGCGGCGCAGCGTGCCCGTAAAGAGCGTTAAGGCGGGGGATATCGCCGTTGTAATGCAGGGCGACTATATCCCCGTGGACGGCATTGTTACGGAGGGGCACGGCTTTGTCGATAAGTCGGCTATTACGGGCGAGAGTATGCCCGTTGAAGTGACCGTCGGCGACAGGGTGACTACGGCTTCTGTAAACACGGGCGGCGTAATTAAGGTGCGGGCAGAGAAGGTCGGCGGGCAGACGACGCTTGCGCAGATTATAAAAATGGTGAGGCAGGCGGGCGCGTCGAAAGCTCCGATACAGAAGTTTGCCGACAAGGTTGCGGGCATATTCGTCCCCTTGGTTACGGCTATCGCGCTCATAACGTTCGTCGTCTGGCTGTTGATTGACGGCGCGTTCGTGCCCGAGCACTGCGTAACCTACTCGATATCGGTGCTCGTCGTGTCCTGCCCCTGCGCTTTGGGCTTGGCAACTCCCGTCGCTATAATGACGGCTACGGGCAAGGCGGCGTCGCTCGGAGTGCTTTACAAGGACGCGGACAGCTTACAGCGCACAAGAGAGATAAATTGCGTGCTTCTCGACAAGACCGCAACAATAACAGAGGGCAAGCCGCAGGTGTCCGACTTGCTGACTTTCGGTATGGACGAAGCGGCTGTTAGGGATATAGCGGGAGGAATTGAAAGCTGTTCCAACCACCCGCTTGCAAAGTGCATCGCCGAATACTGCGGAGCGGGCGTTCCCGTCACGGATTTCGAGTACGTAGTTGGTAAGGGCGCGGTTGCCGTGTACAACGGGGTAAAGTATCGCTTAGGTAACGCCGCTCTGATAAACGCGGGCGGAATTAAAATACGCAAAAACGTCGAGGAAGAGGCGAAGCGGCTTGCCGGTCAGGGTAAGACGGTTATGTACCTTGCCGACGACAAAAACGTCGTTGCGCTGTTGGCGGTTATTGATAAGATTAAGGAAACGAGCGCGGAGGCGGTTGAGATGTTGAAGAGCCGCGGCGTAAAGCTGGCGATGCTGACGGGCGACGGCAAGGTTGCGGCTTCGGCGGTTGCGCACAGCGTCGGCATCGACGACTATCTGTCCGAGGTGTTGCCCGAGGATAAGCTGAAAGCCGTTGAGAATATGCAGAAGGCGGGCGCGGTAGTGGCAATGGTCGGCGACGGCATAAACGACAGCCCCGCACTCAAAGCGGCGGACGTCGGCATAGCCATAGGCGACGGCACGGACGTGGCTATCGACAGCGCGGGCGTAGTGCTTGTCGGCGGCGATTTGCGCGCTCTCGACACCGCCATAGACCTAAGCCGCGCAACCGTGCGCAACATAAAGCAAAACCTGTTCTGGGCGTTCTTCTACAACGCGGTTATGATTCCCGTGGCGGCGGGCGCGTTCGTGTGGACGGGCTTGCGCTTCAACCCTATGTGGGCGGCGCTGTGTATGAGTCTTAGCTCGCTCTTCGTGGTGGGCAACGCGCTCAGATTGCTGTACTATAAAAATAAAAGGTTAAAGATTAAAAATATCGCGGCGGGCGGCGAAGATAACGGCGCGCCCGTTGTCGAAGAAAAAGAAATAATAAAAACCGAAGGAGATAATGAAATGAAAAAGCTGATTAAGGTAGAGGGAATGTGTTGCGAGCACTGCGCGGCGAGAGTGGAAAAAGCTCTTTCCGCATTGGGCGGCGTGGTCTCCGCGGACGTAAAGCTCAAAAAAAATCTGGCGGTTGTGCGCAGCCGCGAGGAGATTGACGACGGTCAGATAACTCGCGTTATAGAAGAGGCGGGCTATAAGGTAGCGGGTATAGAAACGAAATGACAAATCTTTTGCCATTGTGACAAGATAAGCTAAAAAGTCATATTGACGGTAGCTCATATCACCCTGTATAATTGCGTTGTAAGGAGGTTTAATTATGCAGGATATGATGTTACTTGACAGACGAATGACGGAATTGGTGAGGGAGTACGTGCCCGAGGGCGACGTTTTGGACAGCATAACCTGCTTTTTTGCAGTGTTTGCCGACCCCACGCGCGTCAGAATGCTGTCCGCGCTCGCCATTTCCGAAATGTGCGTAACCGATTTGTCGCGGGTGCTCGAAATCAATCAGACCACCGTATCTCATCAATTGCGGCTGTTAAAGAATTTGGGTATAGTCAAGTGCGAGCGTATGGGCAAAATAATCACCTATTCGCTTGTAAACGACACAGTAAACGACGTTATGTTAAAGGGCGTTGAGTTTTTGGGGTGCTGATAAATGCTTATTGCGACACGGGCGCATATTTGAAATCGGGCGTTTAAAGCCCGGTAAATCGACGTGTGGGTAAAAATTTCTCTTCGCCGGAACGTCGGAATGTCGCCCGGGCAAAAATTATTATTTTCAAAAAGGTGAATTGTCAAGTTAATTTTGTCAAAAAGTTTTAAAAATTTTTATTGTCAAGGAAATTGTAGTTAAATTATACCCGTATAGAGAGGGTGAACCCTCTCTATACGGGCGTTTTTGTCCTTGCCGGTTA